>JAJFKI010000066.1 GCA_021773295.1 Gammaproteobacteria bacterium
CATGTCAATTTGCATGGAGAGTTTGACTTCAAGAGAAAGGCTGCAAATGAATCGCTCTTTAATATAGCCAAAATATTATCTCTTAAAATAGCTTAGCTTATGGCGTGAGTGAAAGATTCCGGCGCTTATGTCAAATCACCCGATGTATTGGGGATAGCGCTTGTCACGCTGTTTAACTCTGCAAGTGCTAATGTCGCTTTTTCAAGCAGACTATATAGTGTTTCTAAGTTTATGCGTGGTATTGGTGGTAAATTGGCCGGAACATAGGCGTTATAGGACTCTCCTGTGACTTTTTTAACAATGTATGTACCGATTCTGCGCTTCATGGCTATCTTTTCTTAGGGTTGCTCACTAAGAAAAGATAGCCCATTATCTTTTCTTAGTAAAGGAGGGAAAGAAAAAATAACCTTGAGCACTTTAGTGCTTAGTATCCAATTGTTGGCGTTTGTCGAAGTGCGCTAAGGCCAATTGAATCAATTCATCCAATAAGTTAGGGTAGGGTAAGCCACTGATGTCCCAGAGTTTAGGGTACATGCTGATGCGGGTGAAGCCGGGAATGGTATTGACTTCATTGAGAATGGCTTGGCCATCCGCTGTTAAAAACATATCAACGCGAGCCATGCCAGCGCACGCTAAGGCTTTAAAAGCTTTGATGGCAGTGTCTTGAATCAACGTTTGTTGTTCAGCCGTTACAGCTGCTGGGAGTGATAACTCGGCACCATTATCATCTAAGTATTTTGCTTCGTAAGAATAAAATTCATGGTGTGGAATAATTTCACCAGGGAGTGAGGCTTTAGGTTGCTCATTGCCTAAGATGGCGCATTCAATTTCTCGGCCTTGGATAAAGGCTTCAATAATGACTTTAGTATCATAACGCAATGCTAATTCAATCGCCGCATTTAAATCCTCAGCAATCTTTACTTTGCTAATGCCGACAGAGGATCCCATGTTGGCGGGTTTCACAAAGCAGGGTAATCCAACGCGTTGTAAAATTTTCATATGATTGATGCTTGGATACTGGTAAGCATTTACCGTGACGTAATCCGCAATCGGGATCCCAGCTTGTTGTAATATGTGTTTCATAAACACTTTATCCATACATAAAGAAGAGGCTAATGTGCCTGAGCCTACAAAGGGAATATTCGCTAATTGGAATAAGCCTTGGATTGTTCCATCTTCACCATTAGGGCCGTGCAGAATAGGTAGTGCCACATCAAAACTTTGACGCAAGTGTTTATCGTTGACGCCGATTAATTGTTTGGATTGACCGAGATCTAGCACGATGTGTTTGGCAGGGCAAGGATGAATACCAATGTCACTTTCTAAATACCAATCGCCCTCACGAGTAATGCCAACAGGGATGATCTCATATTTATCTTTATTAAGCGCATCCAGTACATTTTTAGCTGACTGTAATGAAATTTCATGTTCGGCAGATTTTCCTCCGAAGAACAGTGCGATACGTAATTTATCGGGCATGATGCCTCCTTATTTTGTGAGCAAGTTAATCATAATTTGCAGATAAACCTCAGCGAGTTTTTCTAAGTCAGCTACGCCAACATGTTCATTGACTTGATGAATGCTGCCATTGGGAGGACCAAACTCAATCACATGCACACCCTCTTTTGCAATATAACGACCATCAGAGGTACCGCCATCAGTTTTGAGCGCCGGTTTAATACCACAAATTGTTTCAACAGCTTGTTGGCACGCTTCTAAAAAAGGCTTATCTGTAGTGAGGAAAGGTTCTCCGAACAAGGTCCAATCTAATTGATAATTTAAATCATGGTTATTAAAAATGGCTTCAACCCGGTGCATTAAAGATTCTGGCGAGGACTCAGGTGAAAAACGAAGATTAAATAAAATGTCTTTTTCCCCGGGGATAACATTGCCGGCGCCCGTCCCACTCTGAATATTTGAAATTTGCAAACTGGTGGGAGGGAAGAACTCATTGCCTTGATCCCATTGCGTTCGCGTTAATTCAACTAAAGAGGGCATAGCATGATGAATAGGGTTGAGCGCTAAATGAGGATACGCCACATGGCCTTGTTTGCCGATGACTTTTAAATTTCCGGTTAAAGAACCACGGCGGCCATTTTTTATTGCATCGCCTAATACCTCAGAGCTTGACGCTTCACCGACGACACAGCAATCAATTTTTTCACCCAGTTGTTTTAATTGCTCTAAGACGAAAGGGGTGCCATCATCGGCGGGGCCTTCTTCGGCACTCGTGATTAAATAGCCAATGCTACCTTGATGTTCGGGGTATTGTTCGATGAATTTTTCTGTCGCCACAATCATTGCCGCTAATGCGCCTTTCATATCTGCAGCGCCGCGGCCATAGAGTATGCCATCGCGAATTTCAGGTTCGAAAGGATCAGATTCCCAAGCGTGTAGCGGCCCGGTGGGGACGACATCTGTATGGCCGGCAAATACGAACAGTGGCGCCGTGGCCCCACGTTTTGCCCAGAAATTACTGATTTCCTTATTTGGCATTTTGTGGCAATCAAAGCCCATCGCCTCTAAACGTTTGATGAGAATTGCTTGGCAACCGGCGTCCTCGGGGGTGACTGAGGCAATGGTTATTAAATCTTGTGCTAAACTTATGACCTTCGACATGCTTTTATTGACTTACCTAGGGGTTTTAAAGACCTCATTATGCCTGATTAAACAGAGCATTAGCAAGAAAAACACAAGCAGTGCTTGATTCAGGAGAAGTATAAAAGAATTGCTTTTTGTAAAACATAAACTATATTTCATGCATTACGCTTTTGTGGGAGAGCGATTATGGCCAAAGACAAGCGAAAAGCTTTAGGGGCTACACCAGTGACAACCTCTGCTCCTAACCTTAGAACTAAACCAAAGCACTCAAAAAAGAAAAGGATGACAATGGCTTATGTGCCTGCAGTTTTGCGTGCCAGCATGGGTGGTAATCGAGCCAAGTCAGAGACAGTTCGATTTATGGATCAAGCTGTTGATGTTAACCTTGGTACAGCAATAGATTATCGCTTTATCCTTAAAATTATTCCCGTGGCGCAGCCGGGGCAATTGCTTTTTAGTGATTTTGAGTTTGATGTTTATTATTTACCATTAGTTGCTAGGCGAGGTGAGCTCTGGAAACGGTTTCAAAAAAATGTAGATTCTTCTTTTCTCGCACAGGAAACTTACCTGTTATCTTTGGATTATTATGACAAAGAGGGTGAGTTTCAAGAAGCAGGCTTGGTGAATGCCAAGTATCATTTGATGCGCTATGACAAAAATCACGAACGAGCATCCAGTGAACCTGAAGCACCTGGACGAGCATATCTGAGTAACAAAAAAGTGTTAGAGTGTCGAGTCTATGACAAAGGTGAAATGACACTGAGGCTGCTGTTTGATCCTCAAAAACAAAGGTGGGATAAATGTGAACGGGGTAGGGATTATGAGAAAGATAAAGACTGGCTGAACACCTGGACAACGAAACGCTTGCGTCAAGAGCAAGCAACTGCAGCAGCTGTTGCAATGCCTAAAGATAGGCTTGCACCACCATTAAGCTCAGAAACAGATGAAACAACGGCGTTATTGATCAGTGTACCCGTACCGCAGCGTACAGCTGTAACACCATTAACCGAGTTATTCAGAGAAGAGATGGCAGAGGTGTCGCCGGATTCTTCATCTGCGTCTTTTTCATTAAATTCGAGCGAGGCATCGGATAATACTGAAGAGGATTATTTTGAGAAAGGCCCTGATTCTGATTATGATGATGTAGCATTAACCACTGAATATGGCGATAGCGCTGAAGAGGATAAACATGATGAGACATTAGAACCTGCGGCTGTTGTAGAAGAAGCAATGATGCCACAGGTTTGGAAACGTCCAAAGGGCGTTGGTCTGGTGCGAGCTAGGAAGTATTCACTGAAACTACGGCACCAAAATACTGCAGAACCAGCAAGACCGCGGGCGCACAGCGAGGTGAGTGCCTGCAGTTCATCCAAAGAAGACAGCGAACCAAAAACACCGAAACGCCATTCAACCGGCAGCACGATAGGTTCAGTAAAAACGTTGGCTGAGCCAAAGGAAGAGTTGCCACCCATACTAATGTCATCACCTCCACGCCTATCTGTTAGGGATGAAGAAAAAGAGGAAGCATCAGCGTTATTAGCTCAATTACAACAGTATCGCTTCCATGATCAATTGGCTGCGGTAGATATGCAAGCACGACAGCTGCAAGCACAGCTACAACGATTGAAACTATTATCCCATGCAAAAGTGTGGCATATAGATTCATTACGTGCTCGCTACCGCGATATTTACCATCAATTGAAAAGCATCAATGAATTGTTAGCACAAGATAGCAATGAGGCGGTTGTTGTTTTTTATGAACAGTCACAGCGAGTGCAAGCGGTGGTTGATGAAATAGCTAAGCAATTAGAAAATTTTTGCCAAGAACAGCAGGATAAAGCATTAGATTTGGTGGATACCGAGTATTCGTTAAGAGCAGCTCCGACAGTGAAAAAATGGCAACCGCGCTTGAATGAAACAAAGCAAAAAGATAAATACCGAAAAACCTTACGCAGCGATCATATTAATTACAACGTCGAACCGTGCAAACATGATTGCAATAGGATGCTAGCGATTGTAAAAGCGATGTATGATGCGGTTAATAACTATGATCCTGCAAATGGCCCAATACGTTTAGACAAAGGCAATGATGAAAGTGTCAAAATCGCCATGATGGTGATTAAAGCCTTACAATTACCAACACGATACGGTAAAAAACCAGATAAGTTAATCATCGATGTTAGGGAATCGGCTCCAACGATTAATGCCTCAACTTTATTCGAAAATACGCGTTTACAAGACTTTTATACGCGCAAATATCCTATACCAAGCGGTATTGGCGTGCTGAGCCGCAGCAGACCACCATTAATTAATGAGCGCACAGAGGATCGCTGTCTATACGAACGTGTAAAAGAGTGCGTGTGCCAATTAAACTTGCGTGAAGAGGTGATGGAATACACGGCACTCAAACCACAACATGGTGTATTTTTCACGCCTATGACAAACGTAGATTATGAGGAAATAAAAGATAACATTCGAGATATTACAAAAGCTAGCCATTATTTAACACTAAAAGCTTAAGATCGCAGATTGAAGAAGGCTAAATACGTGTTCAACAGACAATCTCTCTAATGAAATTTTGGCCGTATTTTAGTAAAGTTGGCCGTATAACTTAAATTTTGGCCGTATTATGTGTGATTCCGGTTGAGCATCAAGATGCCTTTATTAATCATGTTAATGAAGATCTGTTAGCGTTGAGTCCACAAACGGTTGCAGGCTTAGGGGTTACAAATGAGCAGTTGCAGGTATGGCTAGCGCTTTAGCTTTAATGTGGTAGGATGCTTGACTCAGCGTCCATATCTTGACACGATAATCAATTAATAACTACAATATAGGTGTCATTTACTTATGTCAGAACTTATCACGAAGTATGTCACGAAGAGAAATCTTTCCATTGTTGCTGCAGCGGTTGTTTTTCTTTTAGTCATATGGTTAATTTGGTCGTACTTTATAGAGGATAAAAAGACATTTACGCAACCACCGGTCAATATTTCCGCTGAAAAAGCCAAGCAAGAACAGTGGCAGCCCGAGATTGACACCACGGGTACGATTTCTGCGTTTCAGGGGATTATGTTAAAGCCCGAAGTGTCGGGTCGCATCACTAAAATTTATTTTGATTCCGGTCAAACGGTAAAAGCGGGTGAACCTATCATTCAAATTTATCCAGATATCTTCGAAGCCCAATTGAAAAAGGCACACTCGGCGCTGGAATTATCCAAAATGGAATATGATCGCGGTAAGAAGCTCTTAGACAAAAAAGTCATGTCGCAACAAAATTTCGATCAACTCAACGCGCAGTATGAAGAGGCGCAGTCCTCAGTTGATGAATTACAAGCGCAATTAAGACAACACAATATTTCTGCTCCTTTTGCCGGTCGCTTAGGTTTGCGTCGGGTGTCTTTAGGGGATCATGTATCACCTGGGCAGCCTATCGTGAACTTGCAGCAATTGGATCCTATTCGAATTGAATTCAGCATTCCTGAGGTGTATCTTGGTGTATTGAATGTTGGGCAGAAAGTGACAGTTATGCCGGCCTCTAGTCCCAACAAAACCTTCACCGGTGAAATTTATGCCTTTGACTCTGCGTTGGATGTCCAAACGCGAACCATTGATGCGCGTGCGAAAATTCCTAATAAAGAACAACTCTTAGTGCCGGGTATCTTTGCAGAAGTGCGTTTGTATGCAGGCCAGCCACGAACGGTTGTAGTGGTGCCGCAAACAGCTTTAGTCTATGATTTGTCGGGAACGTCCGTCTATAAAGTGGAAGGCGATAAAGTCAATAAATTGCGCGTGACCATTGGTGAACGTCGTGGCAATAGTGTGGAAATTGTTTCTGGCTTAAAGGCAGGGACCTTGATTGTCACTGCAGGGCAAATAAAACTTCATAAAGGCGTTACGGTAACAATAGAAAACCCACCCGCTAAAGCGCCGACAACGACTCAGAAAATGCCGGAGAAATCAGAAGAATGAATTTTACAGATATTTTTATCAGGCGACCGGTATTTGCCAGCGCCTTGAGCTTGTTAATTATAGTCATTGGACTGGCCGCTTTTTCGAAAATGTCAGTTCGCCAATATCCAAAAATTGATGTATCTACGATTAATGTCACCACAAATTATCCAGGTGCTAGTGCTGATCTCATGGCGGGTTTTGTGACAACACCCATGGAAAATGCGATTGGCAGTGTGGATGGCATCGATTATATGAAGTCATCCAATACGCAATCAACCAGTGCTATCACTATTTATTTGAAATTGGGATATCCCATGGAAAAAGCCATTACCGATGTGGCTAACCAAATCCAATCTATTCGTTGGCAATTGCCGAAAGAAATCCAAGATCCTGTCATAAGAAAATATGATCCCAATGCCAGGCCCATTTTATACATTGCTTACAATAGTAATGATATGTCTCCAGAAGCGGTGACCGACTATTTAGTCAGGGTGGTGCAACCACAGATTGAATCCTTAGATGGGGTGAGTTCCGCAAAAATTTATGGTAGACGAGAATATGCCATGCGGATTAATTTAGATCCGCAAAAAATGGCGGCCCACGATGTGACGGCCAATGATGTTTATAAGGCCTTGAGTGCGAATAATCTGCAAGCCGCAGCGGGTAAGATTGATGGCCAAATGCAATCTTTCAATGTAACGGCCAATACCGACATGTCCTCGGCTGATCAATTTAATAAAATGGCCATTAAAACAGTGGGCAATAAAATCATTCGCTTACGTGATGTGGGTACGGCCATCCTGGGTGCGAAAAGTTATGATACAAGTGCCTATGTTGAAGGTAAAAAAACGACGATGATGGGGATTATCCCAACCTCTGATGCTAATCCTTTGAATGTGGCGAATGCGGTAAAAGCCGCATTACCAAAATTACAAGAAACATTACCAAAAGGGCTCGATGTTCAAATTAATTATGACTCAACCCTCTTTATCAATGCTTCTATTGAGGAAGTCAATGAAACAATTGTCTTAGCCGTCATCTTTGTATCGATCGTTATCTTTTTATTCTTAGGATCATTTCGCGCAGTGTTGATCCCCATTGTTACGATACCTTTATCACTAATTGGTGTATGCGGGGTGATGTTAGCGCTTAACTTTACCATTAATACCTTGACCTTATTAGCCTGGGTATTAGCGATTGGTTTAGTGGTGGATGATGCCATTGTCGTATTAGAAAATATTCACCGCCATATGGAAGAAGGCTTGGAGCCTATTCCTGCTGCCATCATTGGTGCCAGGGAAATTGGATTTGCTATTATCGCGATGACCATAACACTGGCAGCCGTGTATGCACCCATTGGTTTTACCGGTGGATTAACGGGCATACTCTTTACTGAATTTGCATTCACCTTAGCGGCATCAGTCATTATCTCTGGTTTTATTGCCTTAACCTTATCGCCTATGATGTGTTCCAGGATTTTAACCATCAAAGCGATGCATGCAACATTCCCGCAACTGGTCGATAAATTTTTTAATAGCATTATGCTGTCTTACAGAGACGTACTGCGAAACGTTTTAAACTACAAGTGGATCATTGTGATTGTAGCGATAAGTTTTTACGGTTTATTTTACTTCTTGATCACTCATACTAAATCAGAGTTAGCACCTATGGAAGATCAAGGCTTTATTTACACTGGTATCATGGGGCCATCATCAAGTAATGTAAAATATACCGAGAAATATACGGATATGATTAACCCGATTTATCAAGCCTTACCGGAAATGGAGCATTATGGCATCATTAATGGTGTGCCAGCAGTTAACCAGGGGGTGTCATTTATCACCCTTACTGACTGGGATAAGCGTAAACGTACAGCGATGGAATTAGTCGATAGTTTGGGCCCGCAATTAAATGCAATACCGGGCATTTTTGTCGCTCCTATGAGTCCACCACCATTACCAGGATCTCAAGGTGCTTATCAATTAGAATTTGTACTCAAAGATCCATTAGGTGTTGATAAATTGCAATCTATTATGGGCGCTTTAGAGAATGCGGCGCGCAAGAACCCTGGCTTTATCTATGTGAATACCGATTTGAAATTAGATAAACCGCAAATCCATATTGTTATTGATAGAAACAAAGCAGCGGATCTTGGGATCCCCATGGCAGAGATTGCCAATGCATTAAATACCATGTTCGGTCAACCGCTTGGGGTCCGTTTTTCTCGTAAAGGACGTAGTTATTATGTGATTCCGGAACTTAAAAATAACTTTGACTATGCAGCAAACCCAAAAGATATTCACAATATTTATGTACATACCCAAAGTGGAAAGTTAGTGCCGTTATCGAATGTGTTAGATGTGACAGAAAAAGTGGAAGCGCAAAGTATTGATCACTTTCAACAATTGCCATCTGCAACATTCCAGGCGAACTTGGCTTCCTCATATACTGTGGGTCAAGCCTTAGACTTCTTAGAGTCCTTCATGAAGAAGAATTATCCGAGTGTTGCTTATGATTTTTCTGGGCAAGCGCGTCAATATGTTGAAGCGCAGGGTGCTATGACCTTGGTAATGATCTTTGCTGTCATTTTTATCTTCTTAGTCTTGGCCGCGCAGTTTGAAAGTTACCGTGATCCGTTAATTATTTTGTGTGTAGTGCCACTGACCTTGGCCGGCGCATTATTAACATTAACGCTGGTGCCTTATTTATTAAATAAAATAGGCATCAGTTACCCGAGTGGTACACTCAATATTTATTCGCAAATTGGTTTAGTGACCTTGGTGGGGTTGATTGCAAAACACGGTATTTTAATCGTAGAGTTTTCAAATCAATTACAATTAAAGGGTATGAGTAAGTTAGAGGCGGTCATAGAAGCCACTTCATTACGTTTGCGTCCTATCTTAATGACCACAGCGGCGATGGTGTTAGGCGTCTTTCCTTTAGCTATTGCCTCAGGTGCCGGCGCTGTAGCGCGTAATATGCTAGGTTTAACCATTGTGGGTGGTATGGTGATCGGTACTTTATTTTCATTATTTGTCGTTCCAACGTTCTATGTTTACATGGCGAAAACAAAACGCGTCGATAAAGTATTAGAAGCGAAAATTGCAGAAGCCATCGATAAAGCACAACAATTGAAGGAAGAACACTAATGCACGGTTTAGCAGATGCCATTGAAACCGCTTTTGATAGGCGAGCGGACATTAACGCTAAGACAGTTGATGCCACGACAAAAGAGGCTGTGCTAACAGCGCTTGAGTTGTTAGATAAAGGTGAGGCTCGTGTGGCAGAACCCGTCAATGGTGATTGGCGCGTGAATCAATGGCTGAAAAAAGCCGTGTTATTGTCTTTTGCCATCAGTGAGAATGAACCTTTTGATGCAGGTTTTACCCAATTTTTTGATAAAGTACCGATGAAGTTTACGGGCATGAGTGCAAGTGAGTTACAAGCAACCGGTGTGCGGATTGTGCCACCAGCCTGTGTGCGTCGCGGTGCATATATCGCACCGAAAACAATTTTAATGCCATCCTACGTTAACTTCGGTGCTTATGTGGACGAAGGTTGCATGATTGACACCTGGGCCACGGTAGGCTCATGCGCGCAAATTGGCAAACATGTGCATGTATCCGGAGGCGCAGGCATTGGCGGCGTATTAGAACCTTTACAAGCGAATCCCACCATCATTGAAGATAATTGCTTTATCGGTGCGCGCTCTGAAGTGGTGGAAGGCGTCATCGTTGAAAAAAATTCTGTCATTTCCATGGGTGTTTACATTGGCCAAAGCACTAAAATCTATGATAGAGAAACCGGTGAAATCACCTACGGCCGTATTCCCGCAGGATCGGTTGTTGTCTCAGGCAATTTGCCCGCAAAAGATGGTAGCCACAGTTTATATTGCGCCGTTATCGTCAAACGCGTCGATGAAAAGACGCGCAGTAAAGTCAGTATTAATGATTTACTGCGCTTATGATGCGTATTGGCTCATACTGCGTAAAAAATGTAGGGGCGTTCGGACGTGCCCCTACATTCCTTATCGCGCTACATGGTAAAATAGAGATTTTGAATCAAAATGAAAACGCTAAAAAACATTGCTAGACACTGATGTTAACTCAATCCACTGATCTGATGTCTGTGTAGGGGACTCATCATCTCCATATAGCTCAACGAGTTCCCTATCGATAATAGAGGGGGTGAGGCCGAGGGTCTCAGCTTCCTGTTTCAAGGCAGCCAATTCAGCATGGGGTTGCATCGTGTTGCTAAACATTTTTTTATAATGGAAAAATCGACCCAAGGGATCGGTAGGGCGAAGACAGCAGTTTACTAGTATTTTCTTAGCTTCAGTGGGTTCAAATTCGAGAATAAATTTACACAAAGTGCTTCTAACGTCGCGTCTATTATTAATGTTCGCATATTGTTTTTCCGGAATTAAGCCATGATATAAGCATAAACAGATAAAGTGCACGGGTAAGCTGTCAATAAAATTATTTAACGTTAGCACGGGTACACCATCAATCATACGATTAACTTCAATTTGTCGAACAGTGTCAATACCCTCTATTTTCGCAAGAGCGCTCAGAAATTTAATATAATCAATGATGGTGGCTGAAAGCGTTTTACAAAATGACTGGTAGTTTTTTATAGGCAGATGGCCATATTGTTTATTCAGCGCGGAAAAGCGTAACGCTAGCATTGCGCCAAAGCTTATTGGATATATTTTTCCATCATTCGTAAAGTAAACATCTAAAGGTGTAGCAAGTAGTTCTAGTTTCTTTGCCTTGCTTAAGGGTGCCTCGCGTAATACATGAAGATAACTAGCAAGATTAGTGAGATTTGTATGCCGAGGATTATGAATAACAAAATAAAGGGGTAATACTGTTTCAGCTAAAAAAGCGTTGTCAGCTGCGCATAGTTCAGTGTCTACCCCATGGGTAGACACGTTACTTGATTCGACGGACAATTCTAATTGTTCAATGAGCATTTCAAAGTTAAGATAGGTTTCAAGCTCTAATTGATACGCTTTTTTTTCTTCAGTTGGTAATGTGTGAGTGTTTTTGTAATGGTATTGTTCGAGAAAACGCTTATAGCGGATTTGCATGTATGCCCTGAAGGAGATCTTACCACAGACATCAAGGCTGTTTGGGGCAGCAATATCAGACTCATTATCAATGTAGTCGAGCTTTTTCGATTTAGAAAGCTTCATGGTACTAAAAATCGTGATAATTTTTGTTAATTGTGCGACGGGGATAAATGGTTTCTCATCTTCATAACGCACAAAATGTAGTAAAGGATATTTTAATACATTACGAATGAGGAATGCATCGATTCTTTGTTTATTTTTCAGTGAGTGTTTGTCTTGTGTGGACTCAGTGTTTGCTGAAGATGTGCTAGCTTGTCGTTCTTCTTCTGATGATGATGCCGCCATACTCTATTACCTCATAAATCATAAAACTTGCACAAGTATAACAAGTGCAATGATGAAGGTCAAAAAAGTCTCATTAGACAGTCATTTCACCAGAAATATCCTTAGTCATCAATGATTTAATATCATCGAGTGCGTCATAGCAGCTAAAGGCATAATACAGTTTAGTAATAGCCGCTTCTAAGGTCATGTCGTAGCCGCTTAGTACGCCGTATTGTAATAACTGTTTACCCGAGGCATAGGTATTCATATCCACACTGGCCGTTTGGCATTGGCTACAATTAAGGATGATGACATTATTTTTTTGTGCGTATTCTAAGGCTAAGAGCAAGTCTTGATTGGCAGGCGCATTACCAATGCCATACGTTCTTAAAACGATAGCTTGTAAGCCAGCATCAATAAAGTCTTTTAATAATTCAGCTTGAAAACCTGGGAAGAGGGTAGCAGTGATTAACTTGGCAGAGTTAATGGGTTTAAATTCCAGCTCAGCAGTGGGAGCAGATAAGGACGATGCTTCATTAAACCAAAGATTGATGCCAACTTCACCTAACCAAGGATAGTTTGGTGAACTGAATGCATCAAAGCTTGTGGCATTGAGTTTGTGGCATCGGTTACCGCGATACAACTTATTGTTAAAAAACACACAGACTTCTGGGATACTAAAACGAACAGCAAACAGCATGGCATTAATTAAATTTTCACGCGCATCGGTGTGCGCTTGTACTAGTGGTACTTGTGAGCCGGTGAAAATGACGGGTTTAGCTAAATGGCGCAACATAAAAGAAACTGCACAAGCGCTATAGGCCATTGTGTCGGTGCCGTGTAATACGATAAAACCATCATATTGCTCATAATGGTTAAAAATATCTTCTGCAATCAATGTCCAGTTAGCGTGTGACATATCAGATGAATCCACCAAGGGATTATATTCCTTAATATCATAGCCTGGCATTTCAGGATGGGAAAATGTGAGTGTCTCTGCCATGGCTTTTGTTAAGAGTCCGTTTGAAGGCACATAACCTTTATCACTGGCTTCCATGCCAATAGTGCCACCGGTATAAATAATCAATAATTTCTTTTTGCTCATTTGTATTGCCCCAAATAATAACTAATTCGTTGTTTCAGTGCGTCTTGGCATTCTGCTGTTAAGGGATTATGCGACATATTTGTAATGAAAAACACATCTTCCACACGCTCACCCATGGTTACAATTTTTGCCCCTTGCAAGAGTACTTCACAATCTACTAGCGCCATACTGATGCGGGCTAATAAACCCGGCCTATCAGGAGTGACGATGTACATATTGGTACGATTGCGATAACTATCGTTTTTAAAGGTGATGCGTGCCGGATAATTAAAATGTTTTTGTCGCCTCGTTAACCGCCTAGCAATAGGTGCCGGACGCGATAGACTTTTACTAAGTAATTTTTCTAGCGTGTGTTTGATGACGTGGATTTGTTCTTGATCCGCCAGTGGTTTGCCAGCTTTATTAATAATATAATAATTATCTAACTTGTAATCATCATTAGTTGTCGTGACTTGTGCTTCCACAATGTTCATGTTAAAACGATCTAGGACAACGGTTGTGGTGGCGAAGTGATAATTTTGGCTTTTTATATAAATAAAAACTTCTGTTGCACCATGATCATAGTTGTTAATGGTCACCAGCGGTTTCTCTTTATGAGGGTGGTGAAGAATTGCAAGTGTGTGACGAGCAATATCTTCTGGATTGTTGCGTCTGAAGTATAAGTCACGCCATTGTTGCCACAAAGCATGGATTTTTTCTTTTTCATCTTCATTAGCTTTGATGATGGCTAAAACTTGTTGTTTGATTTCACTAATACTTGGGGCTGCGCCAGTAGCACTAAACAATAACTTGGAGGCTTGGTATAGATTTTTTAATAGCGTGTCTTTCCAGCTATTCCATAGCGATGGGTTAGTGCCGCAGATGTCTGCAACAGTGAGCAAGTACAGATAATCTAAACGCTGCTGTGTGGCCACGGTTTTTGTAAACTGTGATATGACTTGTGGATCATGAATGTCTTGCTGCTGTGCCGTGGTTGACATCAGCAAGTGATTTGCCACCAGCCAAGCCAGTAGCTCAGTATCTTCTTTGGTAATATGATGCCCACGACAAAATTTTTCAACAATTTTCTCTCCAAGTTCTGAGTGATCGCCACCTTTTCCCTTACCAATATCATGAAACAAGGCGGCTAAGTTTAAAATATAACGCTTTTTCAAGTTTTGCATTAACTCAAAGCCGACAGGAAATTTTTCTTTATCTTGAGAAATTAAGTAAACGTGATTAATGACAGAGAGTAAGTGCTGATCGACCGTATAGACGTGAAATAAATCATATTGCATTTGTCCAATGATACTAGCGTATTCAGGAATCATCATTCCCAATAAGCCGTAACGGTTCATGCGCTTTAGTTGTTTCGCAATGTTATGATCGCCGCTGAGCAACGCTAAAAATAATTTATGATTTTTTTTATTTTCACGAAAGTTGACATCAATCAAATGCCGGTGTTGTCTGATTAAACGAATAGTGCTGGCCCGCACACCTTTTATTTTACGGTGCTTTGCCATAATGACAAATATTTCTAATAAAGCAGAAGGTGTTTCGGTAAATACATTATCATGAGTGACTTCGATATAATCATTATGCACCCGGAATCTTTCGTTAATACTCACAAGCGTGTCAGTTTGCTGTTGATATAAAATATTCTCACGAAATAACTGTACTAACATATCGTTGAGTTCATTTAAGTTTTTTACGTTACGATAATAAGTTTTCATGAATTGCTCAATAGCGAGTTCATTGTCTTTGTTAACATAGCAAAATTGCTCGGCGAGCTTTACTTGGTAGTCAAATAGCAAGCGTTCTTCTTGGCGCTTACACAGATAGTGCAGCGCACAGCGAATATTCCACAAAAAGTGCTGGCCTTTAACCAGGGCGTCATATTCACTCTCCGTGAGAAAACCCATTTCCACTAAATGTTTGTCGTAATGCTTAGAATAATGCCGTTTACCGATCCATAAAATGGTTTGGATATCACGCAGGCCACCAGGGCCTTCTTTGACATTAGGTTCTAAGTTATAACTACTGCCTCCGTATTTAATATACCTTTGTTTTTGCTCTTCTTGTTTTGCTAACAAAAAGGCGCGGCTATTCCATATTTTAGAAGGACTAATGGCAATTTGTAACGCGTTAAATAAGTTATCATCACCTAATAATAAGCGACATTCTAACAGGCTGGTAATCATGGATAAGTCATCGGTTGCTAAGCTTTGGCATGTTTTAATGGTGACGACATTGTGGCTGACTTTTAAACCAATATCCCAGAGGTAACGGATAAATTGCTCGATGCCACGTGTGTCAGCAATCGCTTCAGGAATGATAATAAATAGATCGATGTCTGAATAGGGTAATAACTCACGACGCCCATAACCGCCAGCGGCAACAATGCAGCAGTGGTGAGTGTCTTGGTGACAATAATCCCAAGTGAGTTGTATTAAATGATCCACAAGATGAGAGCGCAATTTTATCAGATCGCCGATTTCTTCGTTGGCAAAATAAGCATCCTTTAATTCTGCTTCTTTTTGTTTGCGATAGCGTCTAAGCGCTGCGATGACATTGCCTTTTTCTCGCAATAAAGCATGCAAACGCTCAGCGTCTGCGGCAAGGGTGTCTTTATTGAAGGTCGGTTTCTTCACTGCGTAACGTCAATATTTCATAGCCTGTCTTAGTCACCAGAATAGTATGTTCCCACTGTGCTGACAAGCTTCTATCTTTAGTAACGGCGGTCCACTTATCGGGTAATACTTTGATGGCGGCTTTACCGGCATTGAGCATTGGCTCAATGGTAAAGGTCATGCCCTCTTTTAAGATCATACCGGTGCCTGGGGTGCCGTAATGCAAGACTTGTGGATCTTCATGAAACACGGCTCCAATCCCATGGCCACAAAATTCTTTGACGATGGAATAGTGATTTTTTTCGGCATGGCGCTGGATTACGTTACCAATATCGCCCAAACGTGTGCCAGGTTTTACAATGTCGATGCCTAAGATCATACTTTCTCGCGTCACACGACAAAGGCGTTCGGCTAATATTTTTGGCTTACCCACAAAATACATTTTACTGGTATCGCCATGATAGGCGTCTTTGATCACAGTGACGTCGATGTTAATAATATCGCCATCTTTGAGCTTACGATCGCTAGGAATGCCATGGCAAACAACATGATTTAATGAGGTACAAATAGACTTAGGAAACCCTTTATAATTGAGAGGTGCGGGAATAGCCTCTAATTCCTGTGTGATGTAATCATGACAAATGGTATTTAATTCATCGGTAGTGACACCAATTTTGACATAGGGCTCAATCATTTCTAACACGCTAGCAGCTAATTTGCCGGCAACCCGCATTTTTTCGATTTCTTCCTTGGTTTTTATAGTGACAGTCATTGTAGTCCTAAGCGTTTTAATATGAGGTAATTATCAATGAAATAAGCCTTATTATCAAATCGCCCAAATCTCGCATTTTGCAGTACGATGGGCATAGCTATTTTGTTGGTTATATGGTATAACGCACGACGGCTATTTTTCTTGATCGCTTGATTTAGGGGGTAGTTAGCGCTTTTGCGCAAATTTTCACACATATCGACACGGTATTCTGGGTGCCCGAGTTTAAAAAGGGGTCGAATATTGAGGGTATGTGGGCGTTTTAACCTAATTGGAGACTATTATGACAGCTGTCAGTATGCGTGATATGTTAGAAGCCGGCGTGCATTTTGGACACCAGGCTCGCTATTGGAACCCTAGAATGAAACAGTACATTTTCGGGGTTCGCAACAAGGTTCACATTGTTGATCTAGAACAAACCCTTCCTTTATTTAATGATGCGTTGAATGCGCTTGGCAGTATTGCTGCGAATCGAGGCAAGATTTTATTTGTTGGTACAAAGTACGCGGCGCAAGAAGTGATTAAGCAAGAAGCAGAGCGTTGTGGCATGCCCTATGTTAATCATCGTTGGTTGGGCGGCATGTTAACTAACTGGAAAACTGTGCGACGTTCCATCAAAAAATTACGTGAATTAGAAAAAATGAGTTTTGACGGTACGCTGCGTCGTCTTTCTAAGAAAGAAGCTTTAAATGTAATGCGTCAATTAGAAAAATTAGAGCGTAGCTTAGGTGGTATTAAAGCTATGGGTGGTTTACCTGATGCGTTGTTTGTGATTGATGTGGGTCAAGAAAATATTGCTATTACTGAAGCAAATCGTTTAGGCATCCCCGTGTTTGCAATCGTTGACACTAATAACAGCCCGGATAACGTGGATTATGTTATTCCTGGTAATGATGATGCGATACGTGCGATACAACTCTATGTAGGTGCAGTTGCTGATTCCGTCATAGAAGCTAAAGCAACGATTATGACAGCACCTGAAGAAGCTGCAGAATCAAACGCTAAGGTTGATGCGGCAAAGCCAGCAGCCAAAGCTGAGCTTAAAACACCCGCAGAAGCTGCTCCTGAGGCACCAGCACCCGAAGCAAAAGCGCCAGCGGCTGATGCACCAGCATCAAATGACAAACCGCAACAAGCGTCTGTTGGTGAGTAAAATTTAAGATGTGTCCCTTAGCAAAGGCTAGGGGATATTAGATTATGTTAACCCTATTATTGAATTGAGGAATAAGTGAATGGCAATTACGGCAGCTCAAGTGAAGGAATTGCGCGAACGTACAGGCGCAGGCATGATGGAGTGCAAAAAATTTTTAAACGAAGCTGATGGTGATATTGAAAAAGCCATCGAAAATATGCGCAAATCAGGCGCGACTAAAGCCGCAAAGAAAGAAGGTCGCATTACGGCAGAAGGCATCATTGTAATAACGTTATCAAATGATGCTAAACGTGCTGTTATTTTGGAAGTAAACTCTGAGACTGACTTTGTTTCTCGTGGTGAAGAATTCAGAAAGTTTGCTATGGAAGTAGCAGAGTGTGCGTTAGCAAATAAAGTTTCAGATTTGAATGAATTAATCAATACAAACCTCGCAAATGGCGTTACCGTTGAGAAAAAACGACAAGAAATGATTGCGAAAATTGGTGAAAACATCAATGTGCGTCGTTTGAAATTAATAGAAACTACTGGCAATTTAGCGAGTTATGTCCATGGTGATCGCATTGGTGTTTTAGTAGACATGAAGGAAGGCGGTAGCCAGTTAAGTAAAGACATTGCCATGCATATTGCAGCAAGTAGCCCTGTTGTGGTGAAACCGGAAGATGTGCCTGAAGCGTTAGTGGCTAAAGAAAAAGAAATCTACTCTGCACAAGCATTAGAAAGTGGCAAGCCAGCTGAAATAGTAGAAAAAATGATCGGTGGGCGTATTCGAAAATTCCTTGATGAAGTGAGCTTGTTCGGCCAACCTTTTGTAAAGGATCCAAACCAAAAAGTAGCTGATGTCTTGAAAAATGCGAATGCTGATGTGTCAGCTTTCATTCGTTATGAAGTAGGCGAAGGGATAGAAAAGCAAGAACAAAACTTTGCGGCAGAAGTAATGGCGCAAGTTAAAAGTAGTGAGTGAAGATATGACGCAAAAAGTTCAACCTGTCTATAAACGGATTTTGCTCAAGATGAGCGGTGAAGTATTACTCGGCGATGAGGGTTTTGGTATTGACCCAAAAGTCTTAGATAGATTAGTCGATGGTATTGCTAAAGTTCACAGTTTAGGCGTGGAGATTGGGCTAGTGATTGGTGGTGGTAATCTCTTTCGTGGGGCGACACTGTCTGCCGCTGGTTTAGGAAGGGTGTCTGCTGATCATATGGGTATGTTGGCCACGGTAATGAATGCTATTGCCATTCGGGATTCATTAGAGCGTGCTAATATACAAGCACGCTTGATGTCTGCGGTTACAATGACAGGTGTTGTGGATCCATATGATAGACGAAAAGCAATGTATCACTTAGATGTGGGTCGTGTGGTTATCTTTGCGGCCGGTACGGGTAATCCTTTTTTCACGACTGACTCTGCAGCTAGTTTGCGCGGTATTGAAATCGACGCGGAAGTTGTCTTAAAAGGCACTAAAGTTGATGGTGTTTATAGTGACGATCCTTTTAAAAATCCTGATGCTAAGCGTTATAAGCAGTTAACCTATGATGATGTTGTCTCTGAGAAATTATCTGTGATGGATTTGACAGCTATCTGTTTGTGTCGCGATCATAATATGCCATTACGTGTGTTCAATGTGAACCACGAGGATGCCTTAATGAAAGTTGTGACGGGCTTCGATGAAGGGACGATAATTACAAGTTAATAAAATTAGGGAGCAGACGATGTCTAACCAGATTTTTAATGATGCTGAGTCAAAGATGAATAAATCTATTGAGTCCTTGCATACTGAACTCGCCAAAATTCGCACCGGTCGTGCAAATCCTAGTTTGTTAGAGAGTGTAATGGTTCCTTATTACGGTAACCCAACGCCGCTTAACCAAGTGGCTAATGTCACTGTGGGAGATGCAAGAACGTTAGTGATAACGCCATGGGAAAAATCATTAGTCGCAGCCATTGAAAAAGCGATCATGCAAGCAGATTTAGGCTTAAACCCAGCGAGTATGGGTGAAACTATTCGCGTGCCATTGCCAGCCTTAACCGAAGAGCGACGTAAAGATTTAATCAAACTCGTGAGAGCCGCTAGTGAAAACGCTAAAATTGCAATTCGTAATTTACGACGTGACGCGAATACTCAATTAAAAGACTTATTGAAGGCCAAAGAATTAAGCGAAGACGAAGAGCGACGTTCGCAAGATAAAGTGCAGCAAATAACAGATAAATTCATCAAAGAAGTGGATACGATTTTAGAGAAAAAAGAAGCTGACTTGATGGAAGTATAGTGAATTCCACTGACAACATGCCACAACATGTTGCCATCGTTATGGATGGCAATGGTCGCTGGGCTAAGGAGCGGGGCTTAGAGCGAGCGGCTGGGCACAAGGCAGGTGTGGAAAGTTGTCGTCGGATAGTGAAAGCTTGCGCCAAGCGGAAAATAAATGTCTTATCCGTTTTTGCCTTCAGCAGTGAAAATTGGCGTCGGCCCATTGAGGAAGTTAATTATCTCATGAGTCTTTTTTTGTTGGCATTAAGTCAAGACATTGAAAGCTTGCATGAGAATAACATCAAATTGCGTTTTATTGGTGACTTATCTCAACTGGACCAACAGTTACAGCAAGAAATAAAAAAAGCAGAAAAATTGACGCAGAATAACACAGGCTTGATCTTTGTCATCGCAACTAATTATGGCGGTCAATGGGATATCTTACAGGCTAGCCAAAAGATTGCAGTAAAAGTTGCTGCAAAAGACTTGCAGTCACAAGACATTACGGTCGACTGTTTCAAACAACACTTAGTCACACATGATTTACCCGATCCTGATTTATTGATTAGGACGAGTGGCTGTAGCCGTATCAGTAATTTTTATCTTTGGCAACTATCTTATACAGAATTATTTTTTACCGATGTTTATTGGCCAGACTTTAATGAAATCATTTTGGATGAAGCGATAGCCAATTTCCAGAAGCGAGAGCGGCGTTTTGGTTTTACTTCAGAACAAATAGGAGAATACGATGATTAAACGGATTATAACTGCTTTAGTATTAATTCCATTGGTACTATTAGCCATCTTTTTTCTGCCGCGGGCTTGGTTTGGACTTGCCAGTGCAGCTGTTATTTTACTTGCAGCTTGGGAATGGGGTAACTTAATCGGTATCAAAAGCAATAAAGCCAATGCTCTTCATCTATTCGTCTTAGCGATTCTGATGGTCATCATTTACCAGTTACCACTTGTTTGGGTATTAATCGCCGGTTGTATTTGGTGGATTGTAGCGAGTTTATGGTTACTCATTTATCCTCGTGGTAATGAAATGTGGCAAAAAACTTGGGTGAAATATCTCATTGGTGGCTTAGTTTTAATCCCGACCTGGGTTGCACTCTTTAGTTTGCAAGCTGAGTTTGGTCACATGGGGCCTTGGTATATTTTATTTATGTTATTAGTCATTTGGGCCATGGACACAGGTGCTTATTTTGTGGGGAAAAAATGGGGGCGAACACCTTGTGCGCCCAATATCAGCCCTAAAAAAACAGTACAAGGTTTGTATGGTGGCTTTGCCATCGTGGCTGTAGTGGATATTTTCATCATATTTGGTTTTCAATTATCATGGCGTCGCATTGGACTCGTACTATTGATTAGTTTGATTACGGCGATTGTGGCGGTGATTGGTGATTTAGTCGAAAGCATGTTCAAACGTTATCAAGGCGTCAAAGACAGTGGTAACATCTTGCCAGGCCATGGCGGCATTTTAGATAGAATCGATAGTCTAACGGCTGCAGCGCCTATATTTGCATTAATTATTACAATAATAGAATTAAAAGGAATGCCCTATTAATTATGCTAATACTATGGTCTCTACTTGGATTTTTAGTGGCGATTACAATTCTGGTGGCTATCCATGAGTTTGGTCATTTTTGGGTTGCTCGTTTAGCAGGAGTAAAAGTTCTGCGTTTTTCCATCGGCTTTGGTAAGCCAATTTTCACCTTGCGCGATAAGAAAGGCACTGAGTTTGTGGTGGCGTTGATTCCTTTTGGTGGTTATGTGCGCATGCTAGATGAAAGAGAAGCGCACGTAGCACCCGAAGAACAGCATTTAGCCTTTAATCGTCAATCAGTGTGGCGTCGCATGGCGGTGATTGTTGCTGGTCCGTTATTTAATATTTTATTTGCGATTTTTGCTTATTGGCTGATGTTTGTGATTGGTATTAAAACCGTAGCGCCGATCATTGGATCGGTAGAACCACAATCAATTGCTGCAAAAGCCAACTTAAAACCTTTGCAAGAAATTGTGATGATAGATGATACCGCGGTTATTTCATGGCCTGCTGTGCAAATGGCCTTGCTACCCCATATTGGGGAGCAGGTTAAGGTTAAGCTAAAGACGAAACATATTAATACTCAACATATGGCGCAGCATCGTTTGGATTTAAAGCATTGGCGCTACCAGGGCAGTGAACCTGATTTGATTGCATCCTTGGGCATTTTGCCCTACTCACCGGCGATTCCTGCGGTGATTGGTAGAGTGAATCCTGATAGCCCTGCGGCAAACGCGGGTTTACGAGCAGGTGATAAAATGATTGGGGTTAATGGCAAAGCAGTTACCAACTGGGCTCAAGTGGTTGCTATCATTTTACACAAGCCTCATCAAACAGTGACTATTACAGTGCAACGCAAACAACAGCAGTTAACACTTGCTGTTAAAGTTGGCGCAAAAAAAAGGGCAGAAGGTAAACGCTACGGTTATTTGGGGGTTAGCTCAAGTGCTGTGCAGTGGCCAAAAGCATTATTGCGCGTACAGCGCTTTGGTTTTATCGCAGCTTTACCGATTGCGATGAAAAAAACTTGGCAAATGACTAGTTTGACGTGTAAGATGTTGGCCAAAATGGTTATCGGTGAGATTTCCACAAAAGGTTTAAGTGGTCCCATAGGCATTGCACAAGGAGCTGGCGTGTCGGCGCGGATGGGAATGAGTTATTACTTAAATTTCTTAGCATTGGTGAGTATAGGATTAGCCATCATTAATATCTTACCCATACCGATTTTGGATGGGGGGCAGTTCGTCTATTGTGTAGTGGAATTGTTTTCGAAAAAGCCTGTATCTGAGAGGGTGCAAGAAATTGGAATGAGAGTTGGCATTATTATTTTGTTATCAGTAATGTTGCTCGCTATCTACAATGATGTGTCGCGATTATAAGAAATAATGAACATTAAAAAAATTATTACAACAAGTTGCCTGGCTGCCTTTGCCTTAATCTTTTCTTTGCAAGTGATTGCAGGTTCCTTTGTGGTACGTAAAATTCAAATCATTGGCTTGCAACGAATTTCCCGTGGTACGGTGCTTAATTACTTACCGGTGCGAGTGGGGCAAACATTAAGAACGAAACAATCCGCAAATATTTTAACAGCGCTTTATGATACGGGTTTTTTTAGTGACATCGAAGTTGATAGGCGTGGTCATACATTAATTATCAAAGTATCCGAGCGTCCCACCATTGGCAATATCAGTATCAAAGGCAATAAAAGCATTCCTAAAAAGCAATTAACGAAAGTCATGAAAGGCATCGGTATTGCTCAAGGCCTCGTGTTTAACCAGTCCACCTTAGATGACGTTAAGCGTTCTTTGGTTAGACAGTATTATGATCATGGTAATTATAATGCGACAGTTGATACAACCGTTATCCCCCAGCCAGAAAATCGCGTCAATATTAAAATTAATATCTCAGAAGGTCCGACCGCAAAGATTAAAGAAATCCGCATTATTGGTAACCAATCCTTTAAAACCCGTGAATTGCTAAAACAATTTAAACTATCAAAAACGAATTTATTATCAGTGTTTTATAAAGACGATCAATATTCACGTGAAAAGCTCAATGGTGATTTGGAATCCTTAAAATCTTTTTATCAAAACCATGGCTATATTAAATTCAGAATCAATTCTAGCCATGTGACTTTAACGCCTGATAAGCGTAAAGTGTATATCGTCATTGATATCACCGAAGGCGCGCAGTATAAAATCAGTGGTTATAAAATTGCAGGGACTTTAATTCGCCCACGACAAGCGTTAGATAAATTAATTTTTATTAAGCAGGGTGAAGTATTTGATCGCGCACGTATTACAGCATCGACGATGGCTATTGGTAATGACTTAGGGAATTATGGTTATATTTATGCAAAAGTTGAGCCGATCCCTGATGTGAATGATCACACAAAAACAGTTTTTGTCACATTCCTGATTACGCCTAATAATCGTTACTATGTGCGCCATGTTACTTTTACCGGAAATACTAAAACCTTAGATCATGTGTTGCGTAATGCTGTGCGGCAACAAGAAGCCGCCTTAGCGTCTTTAAAAGATATTCAAAATTCAGAACACAATTTAAATTTATTTGGTTTTGTTAAAGGCGTTACCGTTAATAATGAAAAAGTAGCGGGTAAAGATGATTTAGTCGACGTTAACTTTAAAGTGACTGAAAAACCAACGGCCACATTGACAGCGGGTGCTGGGTGGTCAGATTCAGAAGGCTTCTTGGTTAACCTTGGTTATACCCAGCCTAATTTCATGGGGACAGGGCGTTCAGTGAGTGCCAGCGCAGGGCGCACCAAATATCAAACAAGTTTTTCATTTGGCTATTTTAATCCTTACTATACTGAAAGTGGTATTGGGCGTGGGTTTAGTATTTATGCTAACTCTGTCAATGCGGCAAAGATGGATAATTCAAAATATATAACTGAAGACTATGGCGTTAATATGAATTTCTCAATACCCATTGCCGAGTATCGTTCATTTAATACGGGTGTTGGTTATCAAATGACGTATGTGACCTTGGGCGGTGGAGCTGCAGATGAGTTATTGAATTTTTATAATGGCAGTAATTTTAATGTGCCCTTTGCTGAATCTTTACGTAACCAGTTATTAGCACGTTATGAGAAAAAGACACGTAAATATCGCAATGTTGTGTTTAATGCGGGTATTTCTATGGGAAGCTTTGATAGAGCCATGTTTCCAACGCGAGGCTTTAGGCATTCTATCGATGCAAATGTCGCAGTGCCCGGCGGTGGTCGGCGATTAGAATATTACACGACTGACTATATGGCTCATTGGTATCATCCGTTATTCAAGGGCTTTATTTTATCGTTTAAAGCTGATCTGGGTTATGGCGCTTCCTTTGGTGACTCAAAAGAATTCCCATTCTTTAGAAATTATAATGCGGGTGGTATCGGGGTGCAGGGCGCAGTGCGTGGTTATGAATCCTTTACCCTTGGGCCTAAAGATTCTAACGATGATTCTTTGGGCGGCAATTTCTTAGCCGCAGGTTCACTCGGTATTATTTTACCACAACCCATTAGTGGTAATAGTTTTAGGACTTCTGCATTTTTTGATTTTGGTAATGTTTATAATACTACCGGTGTTAATGTGACGACGGGTGCCGGTTATATGCGCTTTTCTTACGGTGTTGCTGTGGATTGGCAGTCACCCATGGGGCCATTAGAGTTCAGCCTTGCCAAAGCGATTAATCCTCGTAAGTCTAGTACCTTGCTCCGCAATGGTACACCTGTCATGCGTGATGGTGATAACACACAAGCCTTCCAGTTCACGGTCGCGACCGCATTTTAGTGAACTACTTAAGATATTTATTGTTATAATTCAATTGGTTGGAGCGATGTGGTGTGCCTGTGATGCATGATCCGTTTAAACCTTTTCACGCATGTTATTTTGATATACAATAGCCGGTCAAATTGGAGGAAACATAAATGAGAAAAGTTATCGTTCTATTGGCTTCGCTATTATTCATTACGGTGAGTGTCGCGTCTGTTGCTGCACCTGCCAAAAATGGTGGAGTTAAAGTTGGGGTTTTAGATGTGGGTAAGGTTTTGCAAGAATCTCCTCAAGTTAAAGCGGCGGTTGATAAGCTAAAAGCTAAATTCAAAGCACGCCAGGATAAGATCGCAGCGTCACAAAAGACCTTAGCGGATAATGAAGCTAAATTAAAAAGAGACCGTGCTGTTTTGAAGCAGTCTGAACTAGATGATTTGCAAATGAAAATTATGGATGGCAGACGTCAATTGAAAAATATGCAGGAAGAGTATATGCAAGCGGCACGATTAGCGCAGAATCAAGTCATGCGCGCTACTCTGAAAAAAGTCGATAGCATTGTCAAAAGCATTGCAGCAAAAGAGCATTATGATCTTATTTTGCAACGCGATAATGTGGCTTATGCCAGTTCAAAAATTAATATTACGCCTGAAGTGATTAAACGGTTAAAAAATAAATAATCTTCATAAGGTTTTCATCTAATGGGTGAAACGCATTATACATTAGCTGACATTGCAGAACACATTGGCGCTACACTAAAAGGTGATGGCGCCAAGGTGATCTGTGGCATTGCAAGCTTAAGTGCTGCAACGGGCCAACATGTCAGTTTTCTTAATAACACAAAATATGTAAAGTATTTGTCTGCGACCCATGCTGCTGCGGTTATTTTAGCGCCTTCGTATGTAGAAAAATGTTCGATTGCGATGTTAGTGATGGACGATCCTTATGTGGGCTATGCCAAGGTGGCACAACTGTTTGATCGGGCGCCGGCAGTGATTGCGGGGATACATCCTAGCGCAATGATTGGTGAGGCTAGTCAAATTGCGGCATCGGCTACAGTTGCTGCGAATGTCGTGATTGGCGAGGGTGTTCGCATTGGCGAACAAACGCAGATTCATCCTGGTGTTGTGATCGCCGATAATGTCACAATTGGTAATCACTGCATTATCTTTCCAAACGTTACGCTTTATCATGATGTCAACATTGCAAATCGTGTACATATCCACGCGAATACGGTCATAGGTTCAGATGGTTTTGGTAATGCGCGTGATAAGCAAGGTGTATGGCTGAAGATCCCACAGCTTGGCGCGGTGGATATTCATGACGATGTTGAAATTGGCGCGAGTGTGACGATTGACAGGGGTGCGTTGGACGACACGGTCATTGCAAGAGGAGTTAAGCTCGATAATCAAATCCAAGTAGGGCACAATGTGCACATTGGTGAAAATACAGCAATAGCTGCAGGCACAGGCATTGCGGGTAGTACGAGGATTGGTAAGAATTGCATGATTTCAGGGCTGGTTGGTTTTGCTGGCCATTTTGATGTGGCTGATGGTGCCGTTATTACAGGTATGACTAAAGTGACGAAGGCTATTACAAAACCTGGGATTTATAGTTCTGGTACGGTGATTGAGCCACACAGAGATTGGCTTAAACATGCCGTCCATTTCCGTCAGCTCGGTGATATTGTGACGCGGATAAAAAAACTAGAACTATCTATTAAGGATGGCTTTAAAACAGAAGGTGTTGACTGATGAATGATAAGGTAATAGATATTCATAAATTACAACAATACTTACCCCATCGTTATCCATTTTTATTGGTGGATAGGGTGTTGGATTACGAATTAGGAAAATGGATAAAAGCCGTGAAAAATGTCACGGTTAATGAGCCGTTTTTCACGGGGCATTTTCCACAAAGACCAGTGATGCCAGGCGTCTTATTGTTAGAAGCATTGGCGCAAGCCTCAGGTGTGTTAGCTTTTCTAACGACAGGTGATGATCCTACTTCACAAAGTATTTATTATTTCGCTGGTATCGATAAAGCTCGTTTTAAACGAGTGGTTGAGCCGGGTGATCAAGTAATTCTAGAAGCAGAGATTGTTAGGACAAAACGAGAATTAGTTAAAATGGAAGGCAGAGCCTTAGTTGATGATGTCGTAGTATGTACAGCAGCATGGAGCTGCGTAAAAAAAGGTGATGACAGTGATTCATAAAACAGCAATGATAGATCCTTCAGCCACGATTGGGGAAAATGTTTCTATTGGACCATTTACAATGATTGGCCCCGATGTGGAAATTGGTGATGGTACTCAAATTTCATCGCACGTTGTGATTAATGGCCCAACGAAAATTGGTCGTAATAATCAAATTTATCAATATAGTTCTGTGGGTGAAGTACCGCAAGATATGAAATACCATGGGGAAAAATCATTCCTCGAAATTGGTGATAATAATATTATTCGTGAGTTTTGTACCGTTCACCGTGGCACTAAGCTTGGTGGTGGTATGACACGCATTGGTAACAATAACTTATTCATGAATTATGTACACATTGCTCATGATTGTATTATTGGTGATAACAATACCTTTGCCAATAACTCTGCCTTATCTGGCCATGTGACCATTAAAAATTATGTGGGCTTGGCTGGTTTCGCTGCAGTGCATCAATTTGCGGTGGTGGGTGATCACTGTTACGTGGCTCATACAACTATGGTTGTGCAAGATGTATTACCTTATTTATTGGTTTATGGTGATCCTGCTAAGCCTAAAGGCTTAAACTCCGTTGGTTTAAAACGTCGTGGTTTTACCACCGATCAAATCATGGCAATTAAGCGCGCATACAAAGTGATTTTCCGTCAGGGTAATACCGTTGCTGATGCAATCACTAAACTTGAAGCGATGGTAGATGAGTATCCGGTGATTCAATTAATGGTGGAAGGTCTACGCAATTCTGAACGTGGTATTGCCAGAGAACGCCATGTTGATGAAGCGGCAGAAGTTGCTTAAATTCGATGAAAGCACCAAGGATAGCGATTGTTGCCGGTGAGCCATCGGGTGATCAGTTGGCTTCTGGGATTATTACTGCGCTCAAAGTAATTTATCCTGATGCCGAATTTATTGGTGTAGCAGGACCGAAAATGCAAGCAGCAGGTTGTGACTGTTTAGTTCCCATGGATAGCTTCGCAGTCATGGGGCTCATTGAATTACTCTCCAGCCAATTATTTAATATTTTAAAATTACGTCGTCAATTGGTCTGGCAAATCGCTGCGCTAAAGCCTAATATTTTTATCGGTATAGATGCGCCAGAATTAAATTTATATTTGGAAAAACGGTTACGTGTCAAAGGCATCATGACTACGCACTATGTAAGTCCCACGATTTGGGCATGGCGAGCAGGAAGAATCAAAACCATTCGCAAAGCTTGTGACTTAATGATGACGCTATTCCCTTTTGAAAAAACTATTTACGATGCTGCTGCGATTAAGGCAGAGTATGTTGGACACCCATTAGCGGATGAAATCATTCCTAGTATTAGTAAAGAAACAGATAAACAACAGTTAAATTTAGACGTAACGAAAAAAACCATTGCCTTGTTACCGGGAAGCCGAGCCGGTGAGATTGAACGTATGGGGCCTGTTTTTTTAGCAACGGCGAATCAATGTTGGCAACAGGATCAATCCTTACAATTTATTGTGCCATTAGTTGATCAAGCTCGTTTTGAACAATTTAAATTTTTAACAGCAGCGTATCCAAATTTGCCGATAATACTTTGTTACGGCAAGGCTCGTGAAGTATTAAAAGCAGCTGATGTTGCCTTGATAACCTCAGGCACGGCGACGCTTGAAGCTGCGTTATTGCGTTGTCCAATGGTGATGGCCTATAAAACATCGCCTATCTCTGCCATCTTAGGACGTTTGCTCATTAAAATCAGAACGTTTTCATTACCAAATATTTTGAGCAACGAAACATTAGTACCTGAATTTATACAAGAAGAGGCAGTTTCACCAGCATTAGCCAAGGCATTGCTGCAAATGTTGCAACAAGATCAAAGCCAACGCTTAGCAAGCTTTGATAAATTACATCAGCAATTAAAACAAAACAGTTATGAAAAAACGGCGAAGATCTTAGCAAAACTAATTAGTTAATCAGGAAGAACACAAGGAAATAATAATGATAATCGCAGGAGTCGATGAAGTTGGACGCGGGCCTCTGGCAGGGCCTGTCGTGGCAGCGGCAGTGATTTTAAATGATGATAAGCCAATTGCCGGCATTAAAGATTCAAAAGCTTTGACGGAAAAAAAACGCACTGATTTGTCACAAATCATCAAAGACAATGCGCTAGCCTGGGCAATCGCTTGGGCCGATGTTGAAGAAATTGATCACCTTAATATTTTTCATGCAAGCTTATTAGCGATGAAGCGAGCAGTAGAGCAATTGAGTATCATGCCAGAATTAGCATTGATTGATGGTAAGTTTTGCCCAGATCTTGTTTGTAAAACCAGACCTATCATCAAAGGGGATATGACGGAGCCAAGCATAGGCGCTGCTTCTATTATTGCTAAACATTACCGTGATACATTATTAATTGAACTGGACGAAGATTATCCCCAGTACGGATTTAAGCAACACAAGGGTTATCCCACTAAACAACATGTTGCTGCATTAAATGAACATGGTGTAACGCCCCATCACCGCCGTTCTTATGCACCGGTGAAAAAAGTGTTAGAGACATAATAGAAACGTGGGAGCATAAATTCCATGAGCAAATTGAAATATATACATTTACGGGTTCATTCAGAATTTTCTATCATTGATGGCATCGTCAGGATTAAACCACTGATCGACAAAGTTTCTGAAAATGATATGCCAGCCGTTGCCTTGACAGACCAAATGAATTTATTTGCGGCTGTTAAGTTTTATAAAGCGGCACGGGCTAAGGGAATAAAACCTATTATAGGCAGTGATTTATGGTTAGCAAATCCCGATGACAAGAACACGCCATATCATTGTGTAGCCCTTTGTCAAAACCAGCAAGGTTATCACAATTTAATGCAATTAATTTCACTAGGCTATAAGGCGGATGATTACAACGGCTCGGCGCAGATTCAACGAGAACAATTAGCACAGTTTAACGAAGGTTTGATTATCTTATCCGGAGGGCGAGAGGGTGATATTGGACAAGCTTTTTTGCAACAAAAACCTGAGCTAGTAGCATCTCATTTAAAATTTTGGACACAGCATTTTCCTGAGCGTTATTATTTAGAATTACAACGAACAGGACGTGCGCAAGAAGAAACTTACATTCAACAAGCATTACAACTCTCTGAACAACACCAAATACCGGTGGTAGCAAGCAATGATGTGCGATTCCTAGAAAGTGAGGATTTTGCCGTTCATGATACGAGGGTCTGTATTTACAATGGCGATTTACTTGCAAATCCTAAACGAAAAAAACTGTACTCCGAGCAGCAATACCTTCGAACGCCATTAGAGATGCAGCAATTGTTTGCAGATATTCCTCAAGCCTTAGAAAACACCATCGAAATTGCAAAACGCTGTAGCGTGGAATTACGCTTGTATGAATATTTTTTACCGGACTTCCCGATTCCAAAAAGCATGACACAAGATGAGTACTTCATCCAACAATCTCAACAAGGTCTTGGGCAGCGATTAACGATATTATTAAATGAACATAGCGAAGATTATTTACAACAGAAAAAAATCTATGAAGAGCGCTTGCAAATTGAATTAGATGTCATTAGCAAAATGGGGTTTGCCGGATACTTTCTTATTGTTGCTGATTTTATTCAATGGTCTAAAGATCATGGCATCCCTGTGGGTCCGGGACGCGGCTCGGGTGCGGGCTCATTAGTCGCCTATGCATTAGGTATAACAGGCTTAGATCCTTTAGCCTATGATTTGCTTTTTGAGCGTTTCTTAAACCCAGAAAGGGTTTCTTTACCAGACTTTGATATTGACTTTTGCATGGACGGTCGCGATCGTGTGATTGAATACGTAGCAAATACCTATGGACGTGAAAGCGTCTCGCAAATTATTACTTTTGGAACCATGGCGGCAAAAGCCGCAGTGCGCGATGTTGGTAGGGTGCAAGGGTATCCCTATGGTTTTATCGATAAGATTGCCAAACTCATTCCCTTCGAATTAGGCATGACACTGGATAAAGCCTTAGTGGAAGAAGACGTATTACAGCAACGCTACAAAGATGAAGATGAAGTACGTGAAGTCATTGATATGGCACGCGCATTAGAAGGCATTACGAGAAATGTGGGTAAACATGCTGGTGGGGTAGTCATTGCACCTTCTGCGATCACAGACTTTACACCAATTTATCGAGAGCCACATAGTCATAGCATCGTGACCCAATTCGACAAAGACGATGATGAAGCCGTAGGCTTAGTGAAGTTTGACTTTTTGGGTCTTAGAACCTTAACCATCATTGATAAAGCTGTGATAACGGTCAATGCTAAACGTAAACAACAACAGCTAGAACCCATTGATATTGATTTAATTCCAGTCGTTGATGCGGCAGTATTCGTGTTGTTACAAGCTTGCGAAACCACCGCAGTGTTTCAGCTTGAATCACGCGGCATGAAGGATTTGATCAAACGTTTACAGCCGGATTGTTTTGAAGAAATTATTGCACTAGTTGCTTTGTTTAGACCAGGCCCACTGCAGTCTGGCATGGTGGATGACTTTATCGATCGTAAACATGGTGTTGCCGCAGTGGAATACCCACATCCTGAATTAGAGCCCATCTTAAGCCCAACCTATGGCGTGATTTTATATCAAGAACAGGTGATGCAAATCGCGCAAGTATTAGCAGGTTATACGCTTGGCGCTGCAGATTTATTACGGCGTGCTATGGGTAAGAAAAAACCGGAAGAAATGGCTAAGCAACGACAAATATTTACCGATGGTGCCGTGGCAAGAGGTGTTGAAAATAAAACAGCGACTTATATTTTCGACTTAATGGAAAAATTTGCCGGCTATGGTTTTAACAAATCCCACTCCGCTGCTTATGCTTTGGTTGCCTATCAAACTGCGTGGTTAAAAGCACATTACCCAGCAGAATTTATGGCATCGGTATTATCCTCTGACATGGACAATACCGATAAAGTTGTGATTTTTATTGAAGAATGTAAACGCATGCAATTAACGGTGTTGCCACCCAATATAAATCAAGGCCAATATTATTTTACGGTTGATGATGCGGGTAATATTGTGTATGGCTTAGGTGCCGTGAAGGGTGCAGGCTTGGCAGCGATTGAGTCCATCATCAACGAACGTGAACAACAAGGTGAATTTTCTGATTTATTTGAATTTTGCTGTCGTAATGATTTAAAAAAAGTGAATAGAAAAGTGTTAGAAGCTTTGATTAAATCAGGTTCTTTTGACTGCTTAAAGGTGACTCGTGCCAAATTGTCAGCATCAATCGTGAAAGCGTTAAAAATATCCGATCAAAATGCTAAAAATAATTTATCCGGCCAACAGGATTTATTTTCGAAAACCGTACAATTACCGCAGGAAACAGGCTATTGCGAAGCCCAAGCATGGACCGAACTACAGCGATTACAAAATGAGAAAGATAGTTTAGGTTATTATCTCTCAGGGCATCCATTAGACAGTTACCGAGGAGAAATCAGTCAATTTTGTAGAACAACCTTAGCAAACGTCAAGCCTACTTATGAACAAACCGTTACAGTAGCAGGCCAAATTGTCGCAATGCGAACCTTGCTCACAAAACGCGGCGACAGGATGGCTATCATTAGTTTAGATGATGGCACAGCAAGAGTAGAAGCCGCCGTATTTTCTGACGTTTATCAAGAAGTCCGCCACATCCTGGCAAAAGATGAAATCGTGGTTATCGAAGGTGAAGTTAGCATTGATGATTATACCGGTGGCCATCGCATGAGTTGCCGTAATGTGATGTCTTTGGTAGATGCCAGGGTGCACTATGGGAAACACGTGTTATTAAAGCTCGATCACAACGTCGACATCCAATCACTATTAACAATATTGCCGCAAACAATAATGTCAGAATCAGCAGGGACTGATTGCCCTTTAGTGATTGAATATCAAGGAGAAGAAGCTAAAGCTCGTTTAAAGCTGCCCAAGCAATATCGATTAGTGCCTAGTGATGAACGGTTAGAGGAATTACAAACTAAGTTTAAACTTAGTGTGGCGATGGAATATTAGACTGGTTGCTCATAAATTCCATATATGGCATGTAGCCCTTGTACCAGCGGCAGGAGAGGGTTATTATTAGCCACTTACCGTGAACACTCAATAAGGTCAAGAATGAAACATAATTTCTTAGATTTTGAACAACCTATCGCCGAATTAGAGGCGAAAATTGACGAATTGCGCCTGGTGGGCAATGATGGCGAAATTAATATTAGCGATGAAATCAAACGCTTAGAGCAAAAGAGCCGAGATTTAACCAAATCTATCTTTGCCAACTTAAATCCGTGGAAAATCACTCAATTAGCCCGTCATCCCATGCGGCCTTTTACCTTAGATTATATCCAACGCATTTTTACCGATTTTGATGAATTAAAGGGTGATCGCCACATGATGGATGATAAAGCTATTGTTGGTGGTATCGCTCGTTTGGATGGACAGCCAGTGATGATTATTGGTCATCAAAAAGGGCGCAAGACCAAAGAAAAAGTGGTACGTAATTTCGGCATGCCACAGCCAGAAGGCTATCGCAAAGCATTACGCATGATGCAGTTAGCAGAGCGGTTTAAATTACCCATCATAACGTTTATTGATACGCCTGGCGCTTATCCTGGCATAGAAGCAGAAGAGCGTAATCAATCAGAAGCCATTGCCCGTAACCTTTATGAAATGTCGAACCTTCGTACGCCAATTATTTGTTTAGTGATAGGCGAGGGTGGTTCCGGCGGCGCCTTGGCATTAGGCGTCGGTGATAAAGTGATGATGTTGCAATACAGTATTTATTCAGTTATTTCGCCAGAAGGGTGTGCATCGATTTTATGGAAGAGTGCTGAGAAAGCCTCTGAAGCTGCGCAAGCCTTAGGATTATATGCCCAGAACCTTTATAAATTGAAACTTATCGATCAAGTGATTGAAGAACCTTTGGGTGGTGCTCACCGTGATAATGACGAAATGGCTAGCCGTATAAAACAAGCCTTGCTGGATAACTTAACGCAATTACAAAGCATGTCCTTGGATGAGCTATTAGCTGCACGTGAGAAACGTTTATTAAGCTATGGGGATGCGGCTTAGGCTGCGCATTGAATAATGACATTATCTTTGGCTCTTCTTAACGATTTTTTAAACGATCAACGGGATAGTCATATTTATTTAGGTTTTAGCGGTGGTTTAGATTCAACGGTGTTATTGCATTTATTAGCACATACGTCTTTTATAAAGCCTTACCAAGTCACAGGCATTCATATCAATCATGGTTTAAGCCCCAACGCTATTGAGTGGCAGCAGCAGTGTCAGCAACTGGCGACATCTTATGGCTTTGATTTTATTAGTCATACTTTATCTTTGTCAAAACAACCCGGCGAGAGTTTAGAGCATATTGCTCGTATAGCACGTTATCAGTGTTTTACTGAGCATGTAACAAAAAATGATATTTTACTAACGGCGCACCATCAAAACGATCAAGCTGAAACATTGTTATTGCAATTAATTCGCGGGGCAGGGCCAAAGGGTTTAGCCGCAATGCCTGAAGTAACATCATTTCACGAGGGCTGGCACTTAAGGCCATTATTAACTAACTCGCGCCAACAGTTAGAAAAATATGCTATTGCTAAGAAATTAACATGGGTGGATGATGAAAGTAATACGGATTTAAAATTTGATCGAAACTATATTCGTGCTGAAATACTCCCTTTATTACAACAACGCTGGCCTGCAGTAACGAAGACATTATCGCGCAGTGCGGCGCTTTGTGCAGAAGCTACGATACAGTTAGAGACACAAGCAACCACTGATTGGAAAGCAGTGTCTCGTAATAAGCGCATCGATTTAAAACAATTACAACGGCTGCCGGTATCAAGGCAGCAACAGGTCTTGCGTTATGCTATAACAATGCAGGAGTTGCCTTTGTGTGGTTTTGAAAAAATCAATGAAATTTTAGCGGTAATGTTTCATGCACAAACTGATGCAATGCCATTGGTAACATGGCCAGGCGGTGAAGCCAGACGTTATCAAAACAGTCTTTATTTATCGGCACCTATCGAGTCAATAACAGTAGAAGATAAGCTTGAATGCACGGTTGGTGAAGCACAAACATTAACAAGAAGAGATACATTAGCTTGGCAAGTAGTGCCTGGTGGTTTAAATCTTAAAAAGGGAACTAAACTAACCGTACATTTTCGCCAAGGCGGTGAACGCTTCCATCCGCAAGGCCGTGTTGGCTCACACCCATTAAAAAAACTGATGCAAGAATGGGGCATTCCACCCTGGTTAAGAGGTCGAGTACCTCTATTATATAAGGACGATGAGTTGGTAGCAGTTATAGATTATGGGCTATCCCACCAACATTGTAGCGAGATCTCACAAGACGGCTGGCTACCGCAAATAACCCAGCACAACTCCGAACATTAACCCGTAAGGACCGTTCGGGACCCACCCAGTAAAATATTTAGCCATGCCCCATAAAAAATCACCACAAGGCCTTGATATTTTCCAGAAATTCAGTAATATGAGCAGCCTCTGTGGGCCGTTAGCTCAGCTGGTAGAGCAGTGGACTTTTAATCCATTGGTCGAAGGTTCGAATCCTTCACGGCCCATAAAATTCCTTTTTAAAAACAATAAGTTATCAGTCTCACAAACATCCACATACTTTTTCATTTTCTACCTGTGTCAGATTTGTGTCATTTCGCACGAATCTGACAATAGGTGTATCCTCCATTTTTCTACAGACTTTATTAGCAGAATAGCTAGAATGAGTATATTATAAGTATAAGATAGGTATAAATTATACCTATCTGAAACAGGTATGGTATAGGTATGAAATTGGTATAAATTATACCTATTTTTGATTTTAACAGAAAAGTAATTAAGTAATGTTAGGGTATCAAATGACTGAAAAAATTTATCAAATTGAAACGCCACCGTTAACACCTGAAAAATTGCAGGGTGATGAACTACGGAAATATTTTGAGGATCCTGATATTAAAGCTGCTTTGAGTAAAACTGATGAAGATTATCTGCATTGGGAGAAGCTAAAATACAAAGATTGGATTCCATCGCAGTTTGGCACAAATAAAGAAATATTCTGGACTCTGGTTAAACTTAATAGAATGATTAATGCGATGAAAACTCCTATTAAGGATAGCAAAGGTAATTTTTTTAAAGTAAATCCGGCTATTTATAACCAGTATTTGCATATTATTGATAAAGAAATGGCAGGGAATTTAATGGGGGTTGAAGGGCTTTCCGAAAATGATAAAAGAACATTTATTGCTCGAAATATCATTGAGGAATCAATTGCCTCATCGCAATTAGAGGGTGCAAATACATCTCGAGCAGTGGCGAGGCAAATGTTACTTGAGGGAAGAAAGCCGGAAGGACACAGTGAACAAATGATTGTAAATAATCATAGAACAATGTTGCGAATAGAGCAGGAGCTATGCAATGAGAGTTTATCATTAGGATTAATAAAAGAACTACATTCAATGATAACGGATGGCACTATTTCGCAAGAGAAACAAGGTGTTTTTCGAGAAACTTATGATGAAAAAGGAAATAAGTTAGTTGTAAAGCCTTGGGATAATAGGACCATTGCTTATATTACACCTGATAAGGAATTTGTGGAGTCAGAATTGCCACGACTCATAGATTTTGCAAATGATAAAGAAAAACTATCTGCGCCATTTATTCATCCTTTAGTAAAAGCAATTATGATACACTTTTGGATAGGTTTGCTGCATCCTTTTGAGGATGGTAATGGGAGACTTGCCAGAATTTTATTTTATTGGTATATGCTGAAAAATGATTACTGGGCTTTTGCTTATTTATCGCTTTCTGAAAAAATAAAAAAGTCTTCGCAACAATATGCAAAAGTTTATATTTATAGCGAGCAAGATGGATGTGATTTGAATTATTTTGTCCACTATAATATAAGTAAAATAAAATTAGCACATAAAGATTTTCAAGCATATATAACAAGAAAAGTAAAAGAGAATCAAAATGTTATTTCTATATCGCAGCATAAATACAACTTTAATGAAAGACAAATTAAGTTGCTACAATATTTAAATCGTAAAATGGAAAATAGGACCAATATAAGTTCACATATGAAGTTATATGAGGTATCTAAATTAACAGCCATTAATGACTTAAAAAACTTGGTTGAGAAGGGGTTCTTAGAAAAAAAGAAACGTGGGCGAAATGTATATTATTACCCCACGAAAAAAATAAGAGAAATTTTTTCACCAGACTAATTCACCTTATGGTATTGTGTGATTGCATGTTCCATCCAGCCAGGCATGTCTGTTGAATGGCATAAAGCTTCGAATGATTCATTTCCTAAACTATTACGTATGTGCTCAATAGCTTTTGTATTGATATTGTCTTTACCCAAATACCAGAGGGCAGACAACGCAAGCCCAGCTTTTTTACCAGCATGTTGTAGCTTACGGTGGTTGTTTGTATGTATCAACTTAATCATTAAATTTCCTATCTTTAGTTCACGCGTGGTGCCGCTGGTGTAGTAAGTAGGTTGTACAGGCATTTGAGTGCTGAGTTTAAAACGACGAGCAGCTTCGGCGCCATGGACTTGAATCGTTTCACCATATTCTTTAGCGATGGCTTTCACAATGTCTTTAGCCTCTGGCATGACATTGCCAATATATTGGCTTTGCAAAGGGCGGATGAAAATACCTCTAATGATGCGCTGAATAAATCCTTCTTGGACCATGCGAGAGAGTGTTTTGTCAATGTTGGCGCGAGTGCCAAGTTTGAGAAAGCGGCTGGTGGTGAAGGGTTTGCCTTCTGGTATGGTTTTGATTTCTTGTCGTATGGTTTTGGCTACAGTCATGGATAACCTCCAGTAATGTCAGAAATAATAGCATAATATCTGACATTATGCGAGTTTTATGACGATCTACATGGAATACCCTTGTGTCAGTTTTGTGTCATTAAGTGACTTGAAATAAATCGGGTCTTTCCCACTTCCGGGGGCACTGATCAGGCGCACTGGACCCATAACACGGGTACGATAGTTTAGCTAAGCAGTAATTCCTGGCATACTATTGCATGCCATCCGATCTAGATATATTTCCTTGACAGGTAAGATTATCCGGATATACTTCCTTGTATGGAGATATTTACAAGATTACTCGCAATTAACCTGCCGAAAGGAAAATCCGCATTTTTATGGGGCCCCCGTAAAGTAGGTAAAAGCCATTGGATAAAGAATCATATGCCCGATGTCATTGTCATCGACTTCCTGAAAACCGAGGTTTTTGCCGATTTTGTATCTAGGCCATCATTAATACGTGAACGATACTCTGAGGTGACATCGATGATTGTCATAGATGAAGTTCAATTGGTACCTGATATTTTAAATGAAGTGCATTGGATGATTGAGAACTGTGAAACTTCATTTTTGCTAACGGGTTCTAGCCCACGCAAGTTAAGACGAAGTCATGCGAATTTGCTAGGGGGAAGAGCGTGGCGATATACTATGGCGCCACTGTGTTATCCTGAGTACGGAGCCTTTGATTTCGATATTTGTAAAGCATTAATATCTGGATTACTACCGTCGCATATTCAAAGTCCCGATCCAATTCAAGATCTTCGAGCCTATATTGCTGATTATTTGAAAGAAGAGATTGCAGTAGAGGCGGCAGTACAAAACATTCCAGCATTTGCAGATTTTTTACGGGTTGCCGCGCTTGGGTGTGGTGAACTGATAAATTATACTAACATTGCCCGAGATACAGGTGTAAGCGCAAAAGTTGTTCGTGGCTACTATCAGATTTTAGAAGATACTTTACTTGGTTATCGTCTACAACCATGGAAAAAAACGCCTGATAGACGCCTCATAGAAACTGAAAAGTTTTATTTATTTGATGTTGGTGTAACAAATTATTTAGCACGGAGAAAACCAGCGTTTTCCACACCTGAATTCGGCATGTCATTCGAGCATTTTATCTTAATGGAGTTGAAAGCATATCAGGCCTATAAAGACCCAGAGCTCCAATTGCATTTTTGGCGCACTAGCACAGGTATCGAGGTTGATTTTATTCTGGGTGATATGGATATCGCGATAGAAATTAAGTCCTCTAAAAGGATTAATAATTCTCATGCAAAAGGGTTACGTGCTTTAGCCGAAAGCCATGCATTAAAACGCGCTCTTATAGTTTCATTTGAAGAAGAACCAAAAAAATTAAGTGGCAATATCGAATGTGTTTTTTGGAAAGATTTTCTTGCACAGCTTTGGGCTGGAGAAATTGTATAACTGCAGATCATTGGAAATTTATCAAATTAGTAAATATTTTAACTTTTTTTTCCGGGATGGTGTAGCCATGTCATTATTGTATTCCATTTCTTATATCATAAAAAAGTAACCCGCCGGTTTGAGGATACTCCGAAAAGCATAGCCTTGGCGGGTTTTGTTATCGATTATTATGGCTTAATTGTAAAAATTTGCAATTTTAGTCAGGCTATTTCTCAAAGCGTGGTGGGAAATATATGCGCTAGCAATTTTGTCTAATATTATAAGCAAATGCATGGGATTTCGGGGGTTTTTAAGTGTTTGTAGCCAGTTTTATTAGACATGCAAGTCAGTATAAGTTATTGAAATTAAATAGAATATCCTGAGCTAGGACAGCAGACTTTTAATCCATTGGTCGAAGGTTCGAATCCTTCATGGCTCATGAAACTTCATTTAAAAATCAACAAGTTGCAGGAAAAACAAGCTGAAGAAAAAATGCTCTTAAATTGTTACTTTAGCAAAGAGAAGTTTTCGAACATAAATCTGCAACATCATTGAGTAACCTTTGGATATAGGCGCTAATCGTATTTGTTGGTAATGATGCAGAATCACAGCCACTCCAAGTGGCAATCCAGTCAGCGTCATTTTTTTTGGCTGCTGCTGCTCTTAATGGCCCAGTAATAAAATGCGGTACCGGGTATGGCAAGCGGCTTTCAGGATATTGGTTGTAATATTGCTTCATCGTTAAGAATAATTTATTCTGAATACCGCGAGCATTTCTACCGGATATCGCTGGTGTAATTTCAATTATATCGTTGAGATGTGCTCTTAACAGTTTCTGATATGCTTTAGGAATCGAAGTGCAATTTTCGCATGCAAGAAAACCCGTCCCTATTTGAACTGCACTTGCCCCTGCAGACAAGCACTCAAAGAACTTTTTACCATCACGCACCCCGCCAGCAGCGATAATAGGAGTTTTGATACCTGAGGATCTCATGGTCTTAACGAGAGGGATTGTCTTCATCTGTCCCTCAAGAGAGCGTGGGGAAAAGCTTCCTCGGTGGCCGCCAGCTTCTAGACCTTGTGCAACAATGGCATCATAGCCTTCACAATCCAGTATCATTGCTTCATCCAGTGTTGTTGCGGTCGCAGTGATTGTTGCTCCTTGTGCTTTAAGCTTAGTAAATAAATGCTTGGGTAATCTACCAAATGTGATACTTAGACTCTGAATTTTCTCACGGAGCACAATATCTATTTGCTCAAGAAAAAGCTGTTGCAAGTCTGTATCAAATAAAGAGGGCAGGGGTAGTTCAAATTGCCGATAATAAGGTGCTAAATGCTCAATTAAGCGCCCTGATTTTTCTTTAAAATTGTTACTAGAGATATTATTCATCGATGCGTCAGGTATAAATAAATTTATAGTAAAGTAGTCAGTTTGAGCTTTCAGAACCTGTATTTCATGCTGCATCCTTGCCGCAGGTAAATAACCCATGCCACGCGATCCCATACCACCAGATTCAGCAACGTCACATGCTAATGTATTATTATCAGCGCCTGCCATGGGTGACTGTATGATAGGTATTCGAAGTCCAAAAGCGGTCAGAAATTTTTTGACTTGTGGAAAAAGTTTAACTATATTTTCTACTGCAAGACGTGATTGTTCAGTTGTCATTGTTATTTATCCGTTGTGTTGCTTCAGTGAATGTTTGCTATGCTCATCTCTTAATGATAACCAATAACCAGATAAGCGATAATAACTTAAATGACGAAGATAGTCTTCGGCGTCTTCATCAATTGTGAGGCCCCTATCTCGCAATAATTGGATTTGCTCTTGGATGGGTTTGAAGGGTTTATTGTATTCCATTTCTTATACCATAAAAAAGGAATTAAGGGGTCAGGTGGTGAATTACCTGAGGGTGTAAATTTTTATACCAATAGATCCGGTAATTCACCACCCGACCCTTATGGATTTCTCTTCTGAAATTAGACGTAGCAGACGACAAAAAACCTCACAGAAATCGCCGCTGCTCAGACATCGCTAGGTTTAATTCAAATGAAGCCATTATTACAGCCCGATAACCTCACAAACAGCATCGTAAACTATTGCCATTTGTTTTTTACTAATTGTCGTAATAGGTCCTTGAGTTAGTCTTTTATTATCAATTGCACGGATTTGATCGATCAGCAAATCCGAATCTTTTTTTAATTTATCTTGTGCCTTAATTCTTATTCGCAATGGCTCAGCATTATCAATAATCTTAGTAGTGAGAGGGATTACGATAGTAGAGGGATGTAAAACATCTAATAGCGCTTGGGTTTGAAGGATAAGTACAGGTCTCGTTTTCCCTGGTTCGGAGCCTTTGTTTGGATTAAGGTTTGCTAGCCATATTTCGCGTTGATTAAGCTTCTGGGTCATCTTCAATCTCACTAAATTCTGCATTTACCTTCATACTTTCTTTTCGTACAAGTAAGCTAGCATTTTTGAGCCTTTTCTTTCGTTCGCGCCTCTGGGTTTCATCATTCATGAGTTCTATGGCTTTACGAATGTACTCAGTTTGAGATAAATGTAACTGGTGTGCATTAGCTTTCATTGCTTGTAATAGTTCTTCATTAATGCGAACAGAAACTAAAGATGTCATATTAACCTCCAAAGACTGATGTATGTTTTGTATTATTTAATAATTATAGTAATGTATTACAAATTGTCAACATCTATGTAGGATAACGCATACTATAGCTAGAAATGTATTTTAGAGCATATTCTACACAGCAGCAGTCCGTGTCAGATTTGTGTCAAAAGGGCAGCTAATGCTACCCAAATAGACATAAAATCACTCGAACATGCACCCAAAAAGTTATTTAAAAACAACAAGTTAGAGGTCTTCGAAACTTTCGCTGACTTGTTCGTTTTCTACCTGTGTCATTTCGCACGGATCTGACAATAGGTGGGTCATCCATTTTTGTACAGACCTTGTTAGCGGCTTCTATCAGCGCCATCATTCCAGCAGATGAGTAATGTGCTGAAATGTCCTGATGCTTGTGTCCGATATAGAGTATCCACATCACTTGGCATTGGTTTCAGTGGATGGAATTCTTAAGCCGTAAGCGTTCACGCAAAAAACAACATTGATTATTCAATCCTTCAAAAATGGCTAAAGAAGGAACGTGAAGGCCGGTCGTTGGAGCGAGTCAGTACAAAGCATGCAGGAAGCCATCATACTTCAAGTCGTGAACATTGACTGGTATACTGGCTCTTCTTCTAGCATTTCTCTAAGTGCTATTATTCATTCTAATTATGGGGCAAGATCATAGTTACTCGTAGCGATTGAATCTTAGGAGTGTAAAAAGAATAGACATTTGCAAGTATTATTTCTATGATTAGATAAAAGGACGTTTTTAGATGACTGAATTTACACCTATTACCGCATTGATTGGAGGCGCTTTAATTGGCTTGAGCGCTGTACTTTTGATATGGTTAAACGGTTGCATTGCGGGTGCAAGTAGTATTATTAAAGGTGCATTGACACCGTCAGGTCAACACACTTGGCAAGTTTTATTTTGCGTTGGCTTATTATTGGGCGTGATTCCATACTATTTATTTTCGCCATTACATTTCACACCGCGTGTTGGCTTTCCCTTTTATTTATTAATTCTCTCAGGGATCCTAGTGGGTATAGGAACTGGGATCAGTCATGGCTGTACCAGTGGTCATGGGATATGTGGTAATGCACGATTTTCCAAACGTTCAGCCATTGCCACCTTCCTCTTTATTGGGACGGCTATGGTCACCGTCTATATTGTGCGACATGTATTAGGAATTGGATAATGTATAATGTAGTTGCGATTCTATCAGGGTTCATTTTTGGGGTTGGCTTAACCGTTTCGCAAATGATTAATGCCAAAAAAGTATTAAATTTTTTAGACATAACCGGCCAATGGGATCCCAGTTTAATTTTAGTGTTAATCGCTGGGTTAGTTGTCGCTGCTTTGGGTTACTACTTTGTTTTAAAACAGGCTAAACCAGCTCTTGGTGCATCTTTTCAATTACCTAAAACGGATACTATCGATCGTTATTTGATCTCTGGTGCTATTATTTTCGGTATAGGCTGGGGCATTTCAGGATATTGTCCTGGCCCAGGAATTACTGCTTTAGGCATTGGCAGCTTCGATCCCTTCTTTTTTATCATCGGCTTTGCCATAGGTAGTTTTGCAGCGAGCTACTTCAATCATAAAATATGTAATGACTGATGATTCTTCCGTTCAAAAGCAAAAAAAAATTCATTTTTTACGCGCTATGAGCTAATGGGGATGACATAATGTTGTTTTTAGGTCGTGACATCGTGCGCACTGTAAAATAGGTGCTTCCTATTTTCCATGTAATGCATGCCGCAGGATAGAGTAGTCGCGTGTTACTTCAAACTGATTTACCTTGTCTCTTAAATACGATTTTCTGCCGGGTGCTTTTTGCCCCCAGGAGCCGTTTGAAACGCAGGTAATAGCCATTCTATTGGCAAGTTTCAAACGGCTCCTGGGGGCAAAAATCACCGCGGCATAAATCTCGCATTTTGAAGTACGATGGGTATAGATGCAGCCTGGCTTGGTTCTGCCGGCATAGCGATGGTAGTATTCGGGTTATGAAAGGCCTGAAGATGCGTTAATAGCAGCGCCATCATCTTGTTTTATTAAGGATTCTTTGATTTGATTTTCATTCATAGGATACCTCACAATCTTAATCATTCAATTATAAAAATAGTTTGTGGCCATATTTTATCATTCATTTTAAATGATGTGGTAGGGTAATTATTACTGTATTGCTTAAAATAAACTCTAATGTATGATGCAGGCCACGATTAAGGATATATACCCGTCACACTTCAAAATGCGAGATTTAGGCGAGTTGATTTTTGTTCCCTTGGAACCTTTGAAATGCAGGTAATAGTCGATCTATTGCCAAATTTCAAAGGTTCCAAGGGGACAAAAAGCAATAGCATTAATCTCG
>JAJFKI010000067.1 GCA_021773295.1 Gammaproteobacteria bacterium
TACTTTATCTTCCAGTTCTATGTGGGAAACTCTATATTCAGCTCGATCTCCATTTTCAGGTTATAGAAGCACGATTCCTAGGTATTATGATGGTGATAATAGGATACTTAACGAAACGAGTAGTCATCTAAGATTCATTTGCCTAGATCAACGACTTCCTATAGATGATTTTATCATCGCAGAACATTCAAAGCAGTGTCATGCAACCCAAGAAACTGAGTATGGTTATGTCAGTATCTTGGCAAGGGGAAGAATTGGCATGTATGATAGCTTTCATGAACATCTAACAAAACAGAAAGTAAGATATTTTCGCTATCATTGTGTCCCAGGAGGACTTATCACACCGACAGCAGCCTTAGTCTTACGTGGTGGTGATGATTCATTTATTAACTTTGACCGATTTATTGATGCAATGAGCCAAGTTAGCACATTCAGCACTCACGAATCAAAGTTGATTATTGATTTAAGAAATACTCTAGAACAGAAAGCTCAAGCAAGCTACGAGCCAGATAGTCAAACTTCGCACTATTGGCGGCCTAGCTATATACTCCCTGATAAAAAAGTACATATGCCAATAAGTCTATTCAGTTCCTACCGAGTTATATGTAGCACAGCAACTAGCCGTGTAAGCAAGCAGACTAGAGATTTTCCAACTAAAGTACCCGATATCTTTCAAGCACTTTTTGAAAAAGAATATCATAGGTTATTTACCCTGTTGGATGAAGAGCCAAGCAGAGTACATATTCGAGACCCATGGGGAGATAAATTAATTGATTATATAACCTTGGCGCCAAAAGGGGTTGTAACACGCTTTAAAGAATGCATGTCTTTAAGTAAAGATCTGAATGAAGAAGACTTAAGAGTTTTAGAGCATAACGATGGAGTAATGTCTATACAGGAAGTGAATCTCAAAGAAGGAAAAGTAGACAATCCTGGTGAGTTATTTGCAGTAACAAGAGAAGCTTACTTTCAACGAGCGCAACTCGCTCTTCCTAAACGATCAGCATTTCATAGAGCTTGTGCAAAAGGCGATATTGATTTTGTTAAAAATGCTATTGTTTCTGATAACTCATTGCTTGAAACCCAAGATCCTTGGGGCTTGACTCCTCTGCTATTAGTGGCAGCCAATGGCCACAATGAATTATTACAATGGTTAATTAAGCAAGGTGCTTCCTTGCAGAATATAAAATGGCAAAAACATACATTAGAAGGAAAAGATGTAGAAGTGCGTTACAGCTTGCTAGAGACGGCATCCACCCCAAAGGTTATGCAAACCATCTTACACTATCATAAAGATGTCAATGAGTATTCATCGAGATTACATGAAGCAATTCGTCTCGGTGAGGAACAATTGCTAGAAGTTATGTTACGATTTGGTCGTAAAATAGAGCCAAATCGTAATTATCTAATGCCTCTCGAAGTTCTCATGGCCCCTGATTGTCATTTGCCAAATCGAGCTGGTATGCTACGTATTTTGCTACGGTTCATGCCTGATGAGTATGTGTCTGCGGGCCCCTATGATGAGCATATTACTGAAGAAATTTCTGAACTATTATCAAACCACAATAATGCAGTTACTAAACGCCGTCAGCGATTAATTGTGCGCCCTAGAGTCAGCGAAGTATTTTTTGATGAGCAAGAATCATCTCTTAAAACTATTTTAACCGTCCCTAGAGGTTTAGCTTCAGAGAGTTATCAATCAACTATTAAAATGGTACATGATTTGACTGAGGAGGAAAGAGAGCAAATTCAGCACTTATTTTTGACTAACTTCAAAATGATTCAAAAAGATACGAAAGCAAATCGACAAGCTTACTTTGATTCGATTTTTTCTCCTGATAATATCCGAGGGCAAGCTTTCATTGATCTATGTCATTATGATGAGGAATTAGCTTCGTTTTTTGGTTTTGAACTGTTCGATAATGGGGATGACAAAATATTTCATGCGCAGTTAGCCGCTAATGATAAAAGACATAATAACGCGGGATTAATTAATTTGAATTTTCAACGTATTGCTGTTGCCTTATATCACTTATACCCAGAAAAATTTATTTATCTTTTTGCAAAGCTTATTGCTCCTGGCTTTGGTAGAACATTATTTCCAGACTTTGCTAAATATGTTCCAAAATATTCAGGAGACATGGAGAAAGTACGAGAAATTTCTGATCTTTGTGGTTCTTGCATTGATGATCGATACATTATACCCGCAAAATTAAGAGTTATCGGTGATGTGCCAGACTACTGGCCTCTCAATGAGTATGCTGGATTTATTCCTGATAGTGATCCCACGAATGCGTTAGGCACGCTATTACGTGTTGATGAAAGTGCAGTCCATGCTATGCAAGAATGTCTTAGGAAGTCTGGTGCTGGTGATGAACAACTCCATAACTTTGAGATTAGTTTCTCGCAGTTAACTTCATCGGCAATGGAACAAGGTTATAAAACATCAAGGTTAATCTATGACTAATATACGTTGTTAATGTTGTCATCCCTATCCTCTTAGTGTTGGTTTATACCTAGATGGTCCATCATATGCAATCCCAAAGATGAACATATTTGATATACGATGGCGATCAGCTAAATGCTCTACCACAGATTTTGCTATGGGAAAGCTATAGTCAGCATCAAGGAGAAATAGTGCCGGATAATGTTTGTGGCAATGTTGATAATAATCAGAAGAAATATTAAAGTAATTGATAACTATCCTAACGACTGCTTGATTTTATTACTAATAAACCAGGGCGGTTTGTCGAATCAACTATAAAAACTATTGCGAGACACCGACAGTGCACATAACACCGAACCAATATAAACTTGTTACACTCAAACAACGCCAAGACCTTCTTCCTATAATAGCTAATTGGTGGTATCAAGAGTTTGGATATTTAAATCCTGAGCGCACAATGGTAGAAGCGAGTGAAGAATTAATTACTTTCTTAAATACAGATCGATTACCTGTTTGTTATCTCTTATTAAAGAATAATAATCTAGTTGGTACGGCAAGCCTAACTGCTATAGATATTGAAAGCTATGACTCCGTTTCACCATGGCTTGCTAGTGTTATTATTTCCCCTCAGTATCGAGGCCAAGGTATGGGGACCTTATTAGTTCAAGAGGTAATGAAAGCTGCTAAAAAACTTCATGCAGGCCATTGGTATCTCTACACTCCAGATCGTGAATCATTTTACGAAAGAATGGGGTGGGAAAAAATTGATAAAACTGATTATAACGGTGTGACTGGAGTCATAATGAAATCACCATACATCAACCATGACCCTCCATTAACATAGAGCTAGCTTCTCGCACTCTGCCAACGCCCATATAACATCATCCATTAATTTATCTTCTTGCTTAAGCACGCTACCCACATCATTAAAATAGCATGGATTCTCTTCATAGCAACCTTGGATCCTCCCATCTAGATCATGCCAGAAGTACTCATAAACGATCTCAGTATGTCGGCTAATAGCTTCGGTAATTGCACCTAAAAATATAAACTCAGTCTTAGGTACTACGGCACCTAGCTCTTCTTCAAGCTCACGAGTTAAGCCGATAGTTGGTGTTTCACCTAAATTAATTCTACCGCCGAACATGGAAATTTTGCAAGGATACCTTTTACAAGCTTCACCACGATCTTGAAGTAACAGCTTATCATCGTGAGTTAAAATAACGCATCCAGCATATGCTGCCTTAAAACAACTAAGATCAACTATATTTAAATCAACTCTCTGAACTTTCACAACGTCTTACTCATAAGGATGGTAATAACCTAATCATCCCCACAAAGTTGTTAAAAATTATTTAACAACTCTAACGAAATACCTACACCACCGCAAACAATCACAAGCACATTGTCATAGGATTTCAATATTTCATTATCATATATGATTGATAAAACTGCACCAGCAGCAGGCTCAACCAGCACTCTATGATCATCTGCGAACTGCTTCACTGCTTTAACAGCGGCACAATCTGTCGTTGTTAATGCAATGATTTCGTGCTTTTTAGTCCAGTCCCATAAGGCACTTGTCACTCGCTTAGCGCCTAATGATGTGGCAATTGTATTAATCAAGTCGAGCGTAATCAGCTCACCGGCTTTTACAGATTCAGCAAATGAGGCTGCGCCTTTTGTTTCTACCGTATAAAATGGCACATTTTGCCACCCCTGCTGATGCATGCCTTGTAATAGACCACAAGCTAAGCCTCCTCCACCGACAGCCGCAATTACGGCATCCGGTTTAGGCATTTCATCTGCAGCTTCTGCAATCATACTAGTATATCCTTGCCAGATGAGAGGATCGTCAAAGGGAGGTATATATTTACCGCCAGTACTCTCTACAAACTCCACAGCATGCTGATGCGCCTCATCCCAGACACTTCCTTTAATGTGCACAGTTGCCCCTTGAGCGTTAATGGCATTAATGAAAATAGGATGACTGGATTCTGGAACAAAAACATCAACCTTAGCGCCTAACATTCGGCCAGCATAAGCGACTGCGATACCAGCATTCCCGCCACTTGAAGACACAAAATTTCTAACTCCCTGCTTGAAGTAGTGCTGGCATAAATGACCAATCCCGCGTATTTTGTACGCGCCCGTTGGTTGATAGCACTCCATTTTAAGCCATATATGTTTTCTAAGACGCTGGCTGATAGGCACTGAATACAATGTTGGTGTTTTGTAGTGTAATGGTTTCATGTAATTAGTGTGCAAAGCCTATTTTATATGATGTGTCCGCTTCTCAAGCGGCTACATCATCAAATCTTAAAAGTAAATACATTATAAGGTTGTTTGTTATTTATGCAATACGGTGATTATCACCATATTGCTCGACCATGCCTTAGCATGATTATGAATTTATTTCATTGTTCATTGCTTGCTCACCCTCTATTAAAAAGTTATCAGGCTGTAATAATAACTGCATTTAAATTAGCCCCTACGAAATCTCATCCTTCGGTAAGCCTGGCAGATAACTTTCACAAGAAACTACTTTCTTTTTGGTTTTACTTTCTAGTTCTACTCTTGCTTTTTTAGCAATGCAACCACCTTTTTTACTTGCATCCTTATTTTCACCCATGCCGGTAGCATCTGTACTTTCTGCAATTTGCCGAGTTGATAACTCAGCTAACGCCGTAAAAATTAGCTCTGCCTCACTCATGTGATCCCGTAAATTTTGTGTTTCCAACCCTTTTAGTTTTTTATGATTTTTGATACTAATCTCCGACCATTCCTGATGAATAATATTAGTAAGAATTGCAAACTCTTTTCCTTCTTTGACTTCATGATCTTTCCAGTAATCGGTTAATTTATTTCGCGTTTCTTGACCCATCATCCGCTGTTCAATCCATTTTTTGCTACGTCCATGTTTTTGCCAAGTTTCTCGCGCTCGCTCCAGTGATTTAGCAGGATCTACCATCTCCTGCATGCGCTCATAGCCAACCTTTGCTAACCAGAGCTTAATAGGTTCAGCTTTTTGGCTGGGTACGGACTGGATTAAACGTAGCAATGTCTCAGCTGCTGCGACATCTGTGAGATATTTTTTGCCGTCCGCTGCCTTTAATTTCAGTCGGTGACAATCTGTCACCGACTGATTTCCTTCCATTTCAAGGCGCTGTTTTAATTTATTCCAGTATTTTCTTGCCGTTTGATAATCGGACTGCTGAGTTGACCTTCCACCCGTACTCTCTACGGCAGTTTAATTAAAACACATTAGTTATACTACTCAAGAGAAAGAAGGATTATCTCTTTATACCGATGGAAGATCACAAATTATTTTTAGAGGAACAATTCCAAATGACGTACGATGTAGAAAAACTTAAACATGATATAGATTCAGACCACTTAGAAAGTGCTTTAGAAATATTACAAAACCACTTTATAGAATCAAAAGAATGTTACAAGGAGGATATGTACTATCTCAATCAAATTATAACTAAAGCGATACCAAAAAATAACATAGTTTTGGCTATCAAGGCAGCTGTAAATAGGCTCGGCTGGCTCGGATATATAGAGGTTCCTGAGTCAGCGAGTTGGTCTGCTATTATATCTGCAGCAAATGCCGATGGTTCTTTTGACGAACTTGATTTTAATACTAGCTTATTAAAGCCAAGCAATTACGGTTGTGTGCCCAGTACTCTTAATCACATGGCCGTTAAATTATGGGGTATTCTTAAAGAAAATGACTGGAATATCCCTGATATTGAAGTACTATTTGATGCATATGGTAGATCACCTCGCTCCGATAAACATGCACTTCTTTTAAGGAAAGTTGAAGGGATTCGAGGAACAGATTTTTTTATAGGCTTTAGTGGAATACAGGGTAGAGTTAGAGAAGAATGGAATTTAAATAATACAGCTGGTTTTAGCTTTATTGCTATTTCTAATTTTTGTATGACATTTTTTGAAGATGGCTCTGGACCTACAATCTATAAATACAATGGAGCCGATTGGCCGGAACAGATATCTAAAATAAATTCTCCACATTTTTCAGGCTACGGTGAGGATTACTGGGAAGAAGTAGAGTGCAGAATACCGAGATATAACGAAATATACCCGTCACACTTCAAAATGCGAGATTTAGGCGAGTTGATTTTTGTTCCCTTGGAACCTTTGAAATGCAGGTAATAGTCGATCTATTGCCAAATTTCAAAGGTTCCAAGGGGGCAAAAAGCAATAGCATTAATCTCG
>JAJFKI010000068.1 GCA_021773295.1 Gammaproteobacteria bacterium
TGCAAAGCGCTAGGATTAGGGAAGGGGTGACCCCCAAATCAAGCGCAGGAGGCCGGAGGCCGACGAGCCATTGGGGGTCACCCCTTCCCTAATCCTAGCGCTTTGCAAGTGCTTCAACTTTACCTGGATAAATCAGCCCACACACCAATTCCAACAAAAAAAGCCCATTTCCCTCCAAACCCGAAAGATTTTAACCTTTTACAGCCCTAAACCTTGACAATTCCGTAAGGGAAATTTACAATCCGGCCTCATTTTGTAAGTAATTGCAAAGAAACAGGTTTTTTGAGTTAGATATCTGCCAATACGAGCAGCTATGGAGTTCTAAACAAATGGCAAGAATTAGTCAATTAGTGAGACCTTCCAGCCGTACTAAACGGCGTAAAAAGGTGAATAAAAGCAATGTGCCGGCGCTAAAAAGGTGCCCACAGCGTCGTGGTGTCTGTACTAGGGTCTATACAACCACACCTAAAAAGCCAAATTCGGCACTGCGTAAGGTCGCCAGGGTTAAATTGACCAGTGGCTACGAAGTAACGGCCTATATTGGCGGTGAAGGCCATAACCTACAAGAACACTCCGTGGTACTGATTCGTGGCGGTAGGGTAAAAGATTTACCGGGTGTTCGTTATCATATCGTGCGCGGTAGCTTGGATACGGCTGGTGTAAATTCTCGTCGTCGTGGTCGCTCGAAGTATGGTACCAAGAAGCCAAAAGAAGATTAATACTAGGAACATATTATGCGTAGAAGAGCAGCAGAAAAACGTAAAGTGATACCCGATCCTAAGTTCGGAAGTGAATTATTAGCTCAATTTGTCAATCGAGTGATGACAGATGGCAAAAAATCACTGGCTGAAAACATTGTTTATTCTTCATTGGATATTATTCGTGAACGCATGAAATCCAAAGCGAAACCTGCGGATGAAGAAGAAGGTGGCTCAGAGGGTGGTAGTGGCATCAGCGTTTTTTATAAAGCAATTGAAAACTTAAGCCCAATGGTTGAAGTAAAATCACGCCGTGTGGGTGGCGCGACTTACCAAATTCCTATTGAAGTGTCTGCCAATCGTCAAAAAACATTGGCGATGCGTTGGGCAATTGAAGCGGCGCGCAAGCGTGGCGATAAAGGTATGGCGCTAAGATTAGCGGCGGAATTAATTGATGCGGCTGAAGGCCGTGGAGAAGCATTTAAAAAGAAAGAAGACGTACACCGTATGGCGAAAGCAAACCAAGCGTTTGCGCATTATCGTTGGTAACGTTAGTAAATATGTAACGGTATCCATCTCAATGAACGATGGATGCTATTGTTCTTTAACAGTTTAGGTAGTTTTTTGAGGATATAATCGTGGCACAGGCAACACCACTCGACCGAGTTCGAAACATTGGTATTATGGCCCACATTGATGCGGGTAAAACCACTACAACAGAGCGTGTATTATTTTATACGGGCGTTTCCCATAAAATTGGTGAAGTGCATGAAGGTGCAGCTGTTATGGATTGGATGGAACAAGAACGTGAACGTGGTATCACGATTACCTCAGCTGCTACAACTACCTACTGGTCCGGTATGGATAGACAATATCTCGAACACCGTATTAACATCATTGACACTCCTGGACACGTTGACTTTACCATTGAAGTAGAGCGCTCACTGCGCGTACTCGATGGTGCCGTTGCTGTATTTTGTTCTGTTGGTGGTGTTGAACCCCAGTCTGAAACAGTCTGGCGTCAAGCCAATAAATATGGCGTACCTCGTCTTGCCTTTGTGAATAAAATGGATCGTGCTGGCGCAAATTTCTTACGGGTTGCCGACCAATTAAAAACACGCTTAGGTGCAAACCCTGTCCCTATTCAATTAGCGATAGGTGCTGAGGAGAATTTTGAAGGCGTCATCGATTTAGTCCGTATGAAAGCCATTTATTGGGATGACGCCACCAAGGGCATGAATTATGAAGCCCGTGATATCCCAGCAGATATGTTGGAGCAATGCCAACAGTACCGCGAAGCGATGCTAGAGTCTGCCGCTGAGGCCAATGAAGAATTAATGGATAAGTATCTAAATGAAAGTGATTTGAGCGAAGAAGACATCAAAAAAGGTTTACGTATACAAACCATCGCTAACGAAATTGTGCCAGTACTCTGTGGTTCGGCCTTCAAAAATAAAGGTGTGCAAGCCTTATTAGACGCAGTGGTCGAGTACATGCCAGCACCAATGGATGTGCCTGCGATTAAAGGTATTGATGAAAAAGGTAATGATGATGTGCGTGAATCCTCAGACGATAAACCCTTTGCAGCGTTAGCCTTTAAGATTGCAACGGATCCCTATGTAGGAACGCTCACTTATTTCCGCGTTTATTCAGGTGTTTTAAAATCTGGTGATAGCGTTTATAACCCAGTTAAAAGCAAAAAAGAACGCATTGGCCGTATTTTGCAAATGCATTCTAATAGCCGTGAAGAAATCAAAGAAGTTCACGCCGGTGATATCGCCGCAGCAGTTGGTTTGAAAAACGTAACCACTGGAGATACGCTGTGTGATTTAAATAATGTCATTACACTCGAGCGTATGGAATTCCCTGAGCCTGTAATTTCTGTCGCCGTTGAGCCAAAAACAAAAGCTGACCAAGAAAAAATGGGTATTGCTTTGAGTAAATTAGCGCAAGAAGATCCTTCCTTTAGAGTGTCCTCTGATGAAGAGTCCGGCCAAACCATTATTGCCGGCATGGGTGAATTACACTTAGAAATTATCGTGGACCGCATGAAACGTGAATTCAGCGTTGAGGCTAATGTGGGTAATCCACAAGTAGCGTACCGTGAAACTATTCGCAATACCGTTGAGCAAGAAGGAAAATTCATTCGACAATCAGGTGGTCGTGGCCAGTACGGGCATGTGGTTATTACACTGGAGCCGCAAGAACAAGGCGTCGGTTATGAATTTGTGAATAATATCGTTGGGGGTGCTATTCCAAGAGAATACATTCCAGCAGTTGATAAAGGCATCCAGGAACAAATGGAAAATGGTGTCCTTGCTGGATACCCAGTGGTAGATGTTAAGGTTACTTTACATGATGGCTCATACCATGATGTGGATTCGAGTGAGATGGCCTTTAAAATGGCGGGTTCTAGAGCCTTCAAAGAAGGTGCAATAAATGCCAAGGCTGTCATTCTTGAGCCTATTATGAAAGTGGAATCAGTGACACCTGAAGATTACATGGGTGATGTCATGGGTGACTTAAATCGTCGCCGCGGTATCCTCCAAGGTATGGATGAATCTCCATCCGGAAAAATCATTCGCGCAGAAGTGCCATTAGCCGAAATGTTTGGCTATGCCACAGACTTGCGTTCAATGTCCCAAGGTCGTGCTACATATAGCATGGAGTTTTCTAAATATTCTGAAGCACCAATGAATATTGCACAAGCAATTATTGAAAAGAATAAAGGTTAATGTTTAATTTTTTAGTTAAGAGGTATTTGCCGTGAGTAAGGAAAAATTTACTAGAGATAAGCCACACATTAATGTGGGCACTATTGGTCACGTAGATCATGGTAAGACGACGTTAACAGCGGCGTTGACGAAGGTATTTGGAGAATTCCAAAGCTATGAAGATATCGATAAAGCGCCAGAAGAAAGAGAGCGTGGGATCACGATTGCGACGGCACACGTTGAATATGAATCACCGAACCGTCACTATGCTCACGTAGACTGCCCCGGCCACGCGGATTATGTGAAGAACATGATAACGGGTGCAGCG
>JAJFKI010000069.1 GCA_021773295.1 Gammaproteobacteria bacterium
CGCTGCACCCGTTATCATGTTCTTCACATAATCCGCGTGGCCGGGGCAGTCTACGTGAGCATAGTGACGGTTCGGTGATTCATATTCAACGTGTGCCGTCGCAATCGTGATCCCACGCTCTCTTTCTTCTGGCGCTTTATCAATGTCTTCATAGCTTTGGAATTCTCCAAACACCTTCGTCAACGCCGCTGTTAACGTCGTCTTACCATGATCTACGTGACCAATAGTGCCCACATTAATGTGTGGCTTATCTCTCGTAAACTTTTCCTTTGACATCCTAACCTCCGCAAGTTAGATAAAATAAACTAAAACATACACTCTTCTGGAGCCCACAACCGGACTTGAACCGGTGACCTCTTCCTTACCAAGGAAGTGCTCTACCGCTGAGCTATGTGGGCACCTACCCACTGGATAAATCCAATATCCCTGAAAGACCCCTTGGTCTCCCGAACCGCCCCAACCAGTGCCATCGGCCCATTGCTGGAGCGGGTGATGGGAATCGAACCCACACTATCAGCTTGGAAGGCTGAAGTTCTACCATTGAACTACACCCGCAAACCTTGGTGGAGGGGGAAGGATTTGAACCTTCGAAGGCTGAGCCGTCAGATTTACAGTCTGATCCCTTTGACCACTCGGGAACCCCTCCGGAAAATAGCTCGCTATTGTCCTCGAGCCACCCACCAATGTCAAGCTATAAGCACTAGAATTGTGGCATTTTGGGGTGGAGGGGTAAGTTTAGTGATTAAAATGGGGGTTTTGGGGTAAAAATAGGGGGATAGTGCTTGTAAATAGGGACGATCGGTGCTTTTTTGCCGTCCAGCGCTTGGAGGGAAAGGGTTACACCCAATGGCTCGTCGGCCTCCAGCCTCCTGCGCTTTATTTGGGCGTAACCCCTTCCCTCCAAGCGCTGGACTCTAATGTGCATCTCATTCTTTTTCTTTTCACTTAATAAATTCAGCTAAGGTTATTATCTAAACTCTAGGATGGGGGTGTGGTGTTGGAAAGTTGTTGCTGATCGAGGGATTGGTTAAAGGAAATACCCAAAACAAAGCTGTGATTGTATTAATGGGGAAGGTCAGTGCCAAGTTATTCGGACATTTATACCATTCGCACTAGGTGTCCGAATAAAAAAACAGCTACTGTTGAGAATGGAAGGGAAATAAGAATTAGCCCTTCCTAACAGTCAATTCAAGCAACATCCATCTTGGCAATAGCTGCTTGGAACAGTGACAAAGACCAAGCCTCGATGGCTCTTGGATCTTTGACGAATTTTATAATGTCTTCTTTTGCTAACGTTAAATCGATGCTGTTGATTTTCTCTGCCAGCATCGCTTTTAATGTCATTTCAGTTAATGGCTTGAGATCTTGGTAATAACCATATGATCTCAACCTTATTTCTAAGTGTTCTAAATTAACGGGGGTAGCGCGTTGGATGAACCATAAAAAGTCATACCAGTCTCGTCCTTTGACGCGAGACTTCCACTGCCGACACAGTACGGCACCAATTTTCCCAGCAAACAGACATGGTAGCGTATAACTCTTTACCCAAAAAGGAATGGGGCGAAAAATGGGGATTTCTTCTGTCTCAAAGCCTGCTGGTGGCTCCGTATCGATTTCTAATTTTATTTTTAATTGTTTGCGACCATGGTAATTGTCTAAGATTGCTTGTGGCGCTTCAATCTGGATTAAGTGTTGCTGTGTATTTGCCTTTAAAAAAGCGGATTGAATGGCTGTATCGACTATTTTCTTTTTCATGCTAATGCTTGTTTCAAAACCAAAGGCTGCTAGTTCAGCTGCGATTGTATTTAAATAAGGTTCAAGTTTAAAATCAGCCTTATAAGTGAGTAATGAAAAGTCTAAATCTTCGCTAAATCTGTCTATTTGATAAAGAATCCTCAACGCTGTACCACCATAAAAAGCGGCATGCTCAAAAAATTTTGCGCGCCATAGACCTAATAAAGCAATTTGTTGCATAATTTCTTTTAGAGCATTTTCGTAATCAATGTCGGTGATGCATTGATATTCTTCGAGCATTGACATGATTGCTTTATCCATTACAAACCTCTTAATAGTGTTTTTAGAAATAATGAAGCCGTTGGGTGGCGGTAGCTTTCACAAATCTTTTCAAGACGAGATAAATCCAACGCTGCCAGTTCATCTTCCTCTAGACGTAAGTTTTCAAGTAGTAGTGCTCTCATCTCTTTTTGCCTTGTTACATCTCGGTATTTAGCCAAGGTATCCACTAAGGCTTTTTCTGGCGAAGCAATTAATATAGTAATGTTTTTTCTAATCTGCAACCAATCAACTCCCACAGTGAACCTTTGTTGATTGAGATAAGTATATTGAAAATGACCGAGCGGCGTGCTGAAGTATTTATGGCGCTTACTGCTCATCGAGGTAATGGTTTCAACCCGCTCTGGAATTAAACCATAGTATTGTAATGCGTATTCTTGCGATACGTAGGAGGGACCATAAATTAAGTTCGCAATGAATTCAAGCGACAGAGGCTCTTGACGAAAATCTTCGCCTAAAATGTATAACCCCTTCTTAATCCGAATTAACTCCGCTTTCTTCAGTAAACCCGTGATTTTGCGGTGGGGTGCTTTATAAGCGCTCAGGCATGACATGACTTGGCCATAATCGATGACGCTACCAATGGCATGTTCGAGTAAGCATTTATCCATATTTCCTCCAGTAACTAACAATTATTGTTAGGTACTGGTTGATTTGTCAAGTTATTTGGGTAAAAATATACACATAAAAATCCGAGTATGCTCTTTGCTTAGCCTTATTATTGACTTTAAGGTTCAATTTAAGTACTATTGCGGCTCTTGAGGTTAGTATATTGAGGTAATTCACATGGCTGCTAGTTCGTCAGAGATTGTTCCTTTGAGTTCCAAAGATGATGTTGCATTGTATCAGCAGGGTCTTCGCTACCAAGACGAGAAAGACTATAATAAGGCAAGTAATTATTTTTATCACTCCGCCATATTGAACAGTAAGAAGCAAGACGGCAGCATCGCGGCCTTTACTACGCTTAAAACCTTGTATGAAACAGAAAAGCCAGATGAATATGTTAGCAATCGTCTCGGTGTGTGCTATAACCATGGTTTTAGCACTGAAATAAATGTTTCAAAAGCGTTGTCATGCTTTCAATATGCAGCTAAGCTCGGATCTCCTGTAGCAATGGTAAACTGTGGTCTATATTATGAGCTTGGTAAAGGAGTACCGGTTGATCTCGCAAAAGCAGCTCAATACTACTTAGATGCTCTTTGCGTTGATGATACTGATAAAGATGGCAGTCGCAGAGGAAAAAATCGATTAAATACGCTTGCCCGCAAAAAACCCTTTACAGGCCTCTCTCCCATGTCGATTGCGGTTAAAATAAAACACAAAGCGGGTATTAAGTTTTTATTTTTAAAACAGCCCCAAGCACATTTTACCCTCATTATGAAACAGGGAATGCTTGATGACGTTTTAAACGACTTACTACGAATCCATTTTTTTAAAACGATACGAAAAGCCATTGATACGTTAAGTGACGAAAATAAAGCCCTAGTTAAAGCACGACTTTTGATAATTGACCCGACGTTTATGCTGCGCTTAGCGAATGAAACACACGATAAGACTGCTTTGAGTGAAGTCCTTAGCGCTGATAGTATCAACTCAGTTTCACTTTACAATGGTTGGACACCCTTGTGGTATGCCATTGTGAATGGTCTCAATGACATCGCACTAAAACTCATTACGACAGGGGCCAGTCTCAGATTACGAACGAATAATGATGAAACTGTCATGATGATTGCTGCTAAAAATAATAATGATGGCGCCATTGATCTATTGATGCAATATGGATTTACTGAGCTAGAGGCTCAAAACAATCTGTATGAAACCGCGCTACACTTAGCGGCTGCAAAGGGTCATGTTGAAGCTGTTAATAAGTTATTGCATTATGGTGCTGATATCAACGCAGTAACCCTCTCAAAGCAAACACCCACACACCTTGCCATCGTTAATAAGCGTCTTCCGGTCTTAAAAGTATTATTGACACAGGATCCTATGCCCGATTTAAGCATGCAAAATGTTGAAGGTTATCCGCCGATGCTGCTCGCCGTAAAAAACAGTTTTGTTGACGCTTTTATGCTAATTGCTTCATACATTGCTGTCGATGTGATTTCAATCAGGGATAATAATGGCAACACTGCGTTACACCTTGCCGTTATCAATGGCAATAAAGACGCTGTTATTATGTTTTTAAAGCATGGCATTGATGTTAACGTCCCTAATAAAGACTTCGATACTGCATTGCATTTAGCCTTGCGTCATAAGCAAAACGACATTGCTAAGTTACTGATTAGCCATGATGCGAATTTGTGGGTAGAGAATGCGGCGAAGGAAACACCACTCGGTTATCAAGAAGATGAACGCTACCCTGTTGCCAAACTCATCTTTACTCAAATTAAAAATCTTAATAGTAAGTTTCTCTGGGACTTAGGAATTGAAATAAAACGCCTGCAAGAGAGCAGCGATGCGCTCTCCCATAAGAAAGTCCTAGCATGGCAAGGGTTAAAAGAGCGGGTAGAAAAGAATATGGCTCAACCTTACTCCTATCACATTGCTCATTGGAGAACGCAAGGTAGCCCAACCCATGAAAATCTTATCAGTTTATCCAAAGCTGTTTTAAAGATACGACCTGCGACTTCTTTTCTTGTACTAGAAGGCATGGTTGCTAGTATTAATGCTGCAGGATTTGAGTACCAGGCGTTTACGCCGCGCGTTACTATCATGCCACCTGTCGCTAGTAGTTCAAGCGCAAGTAGCTCTTCTAGCGCCGTACCCGCTTCAGCACCATCATTTTTTCAACAAACAAACACCGCCACGAATGCTGGCTCTTCTAGTGCATCTGCCAACCGGTGCGACTTGTAAACCACCATCGCCTCGATAGGACCGCAGGCACAAAAGATTCTTGCATAATGATGGGATTTTGATCGAGCGGTCGGTGGCGATAAATTGCCAAACGGTATGGTTTCTTATTACCAAAATTGTTACTCTGTCTGGATTATTATGATTGGAATGGGCTGTCATGGAATTCGGCATTATTACTAGTATTCTTATATTAATAGCGCTTGCAGTGTTAGTGAGTGCTGTTTTTCATCGATTACGGCTTCCCTCTATTCTTGGGTATATTATTATCGGGGTACTCCTTGGGCCTAATATGCTTAATATTGTTACTAATACCGCCATTACCCATACGCTGGCCGAACTGGGGATTGTGTTTTTGCTGTTTACCATTGGTTTAGGGTTCTCGGTGACTAAGTTCAAATCTTTGCAAAAAATCGTGTTTGGTTTTGGGTTGCTACAAGTTTTGCTGAGTATTATGGTGACGGCATTGATAAGCCAACTGTTTGACATGACCCTTGCGCAAGGGATTATTGTGGGCTGTATTGTTGCTATGTCATCCACGGCTTTGGTGCTTAAGCAATTGACCGATCAATTGGAATTAAACACCAGCCATGGTGCCAATGCCCTCGGGATTTTGCTGTTGCAAGACTTGGCCGTGATTCCTGTGTTAATTTTAATTCCTAGTTTCACCGCCAACACACATCATTTGCTGCTAGTGGACTCGATGTATGCCTTTGCTAGAGGCTTTGTGGCCATTTTAATTATTCTTGGCATTGGTCGTTGGATTTTAAAGCCCTTGTTTTATCGGATTGCAGCAACGCGTTCTATTGAGCTATTTAGCTTAACCGCATTGTTTACTGCGTTGGGCGCTGCTTGGCTGACGAATTTGTTTGGCTTGTCATTGATTCTTGGTGCCTTTATTGCGGGTTTGGTGCTAAGTGAGACGGAGTTTCGTCACCAGATTGAAGTAGACATTCGTCCTTTTCGCGATATTTTATTGGCGATCTTTTTTATCTCCATCGGTAGTCAATTGAACTTGAGTTTGATAAAAGATGCTTGGGTATGGGTGTCTTTGCTGGTGGCGGCACTGATTGTTTTTAAAATTATACTGATTAGTTTGCTGGGCATATTTTTTAAGAACTCAGCCCTGACGTCATTGCGAACGGGTTTAGTGTTAGCACAAGGTGGTGAATTTGGTTTTGCGGTGTTGATACTGACGAATCGTTACAATATATTACCGCAAGACTATGGGCAAGTGGTATTAGGTGCCTTGTTAATTAGTTTAATTATCGCACCCGTTATTATTCGTTTTAATAAACTCATTGCTTACACAGTGTTACCGAAACATTGGCAAAAACCACCGTCAGTGATCGATCAAACCATCACGCAAGTGGCCAGTGAATTAAGCCATCATGTGATTATCTGTGGCTATGGCCGCGTTGGGCAAACCATTGCAAAATTTTTATCAAAAGTAGATGTGCCCTATGTGGCGCTGGATTTAGATCCCGCGCGAATTCAAACGGCAGTGCTTGCAGGCGAGCCTGTGTGTTATGGTGACGCTAGTCACTATCATGTGTTAGAGGCGGTAGGCGTAGAACGCGCCAAAGCCGTTATCATTTCTTTTTATCATGCTAATTCTGCTGCGAAAATCCTGCAGCAAACACGTTTACATAATAAGAGAATTCCCATCATTGTTCGCAGTCATTATGATAGTGAAACAGAGCAATTTTATCAGCTGGGCGCCAGTGAAGTGATTCCAGAAACTTTCGAAGCCAGTATCATGCTCGCTTCACATTTATTAATGTTATTAAAAATCCCTTTACAAATGGTAGATAGACTCATCGAAGAAAGCCGTCATAATCGTTATGACTTATTAAAACGCGTCTTCCCTGGCGAGCAAACCTATAGCCCTGATGAGGATGCTACCATCAAAGTGGCTTTGCATGCGGTGTACTTACCTGAAACTGCAGCTTGTATTAACAAACAAGTCAGCGATATCGATTTTGATGCCATGGAAGTGAGTATCCAATATATTCGCAAAAAGGATAACCACCACGCATTACCTCACCCCGAAACACGCTTTGCTAAAGATGATGTGGTAATTTTATACGGTGAATTACCAAAGCTTGAAGCGGCGGAGCGATTGCTGCTGGAAGGAAAGTAAAAAACCAAGTCGATTTTTCAGGCTCAACCCATTTTAGATAAAAGTCACAAAACTCATCGTATAATTCTTCAAGTGCTTTCATCCATGGCAGTGGTGTTGCTATGGTAGCACCAGAAAATAATTCGCCGAAATTCAAATTATGAGCTATAGCTTACAAATACAGCGAAATCGCTGCGTGAGGTTGTAGATGACAGAAAGTGATATAAATCAAACAGATACGCCTGAGTTTATCATTACCCCTTTGGGCATGTATGGGGGTGAGATCGAGGGTAATTGTACTGCCGTACTCATAGAAGTGCCGGGAGATGAACACTTTATTATGCTGGATGCGGGTACCGTGGTGCATGGGGTACAACGGGCAGTGGCCTTGAAACAGATGGAGCATATTAGAGAAGCAGGCGAACATGATAGTGCCTTGGTTGGCCGTATCGTTAAACATAAAATCAGTTCCTACCTTATTACTCACGCGCATTTGGATCACATCAATGGCTTGGTGCTACATTCTGACATGGACACTCAAAAAGCCATTCTCGGCATAGAACCCACCATTGAGAATTTGCGCGATCACATCTTCAATTGGAAAATTTGGCCTAACTTTTGTAATGAGGGCGAGCAACCCTTGTTAGGACAATATCAATATCAACGCTTAGCACTGGAGCAATGGCAAGATATTCCAAACTCTAGCTTGCAAGTGAAAAGTTTTTTATTGGATCACTACTTAGGGTATCCTTGCACCGCTTTTCTGCTCAGCAAAAATAATAATTATCTTTTATATATAGGCGATACCGGTGCAGACAGTGTGCAAGACAGTGATAATTTATTAAATCTTTGGCGCGCCATCGCACCTTTAGTGGCAAATAATTATTTAAAAAGCATCATCTTTGAGGTAACTTTTGCAAATCAGCGTCCCGATGATAGGTTGTTTGGTCATTTGACACCGCACTTGGCTTTTGAAGAATTTAGACGCCTTGTGAATTTAGTCAGACAAACCGATCCTGACACTGACTTTTCTCAATTATCCTTAATCCCAGTTCATTTCAAACCATCCTTTTTGGAAGATGTAGACATGGTAGAAACCGTTAAGCAGGAATTGCTGCAGGAAAATGATATTGGCTGTCGGATTGTGATTCCTGAGCAAGGAATGCGAATCTTCCTTTAAAGAGAATCCGTCCAATTAATCTCATAAGCACTCGAGCGGCCTTTTTCTTTTAAAGGTTTCAAACACTGTTTGCTAACGAGATCGGTGAGCTCTCGATACGCTGTGGCGCGGCTAACTTTGTTGATGGCTTGGTATTTGCGTGTACTCATACCACCTTCATAACCGCCAATCCCCTTATCTAGCATTTTGTTTAACGCCTTTCGCTGGCGTTCATTGATGGGTGTTGCTTCATGGGCTTGCCAGAATTTATTTTTTTGCAAGACTAACTCTATATTTTCAAACGCTGTGTTAATCGCTTGAGTGAAACATTGAATGAACCATTGAACCCATGGAGTAACATCCATATCCCCTTTTGAAACTTGTTCTAAAATATCATAATAGCCTTTGCGTTGTTGCATGACAGCTTGCGATACGCTGTAGAATCTCGTTGAGAGTTTTTCATCTTGTGCCAGGCTTAAATCAATGATAGCTCTGCCGATACGACCATTACCATCATCAAAGGGATGTAATTTTTCAAACCACAAATGAGCGATGGCTGCGCGGACGATACCATCAACTTTATGATAAGATTCGTGGTTAAACCATTGTAAGAATACCTCCAATGCTGCTTCTAAGCCTTGACGTGGTGGTGCCAGGTAATGCACCGTTAGTTTATTTCCCCGTCCTGAAATTATTTCCATATCACCTTCGCCGCGCAATTGTCCGATGAGTATTTTACTGATCCCAGAATATCCCGTTGGGAATAATGCTGCATGCCAGCGAGACAAACGATTTAACTCTAAATCTTGTTCATAATTATCTGCTGCATCTAGCATGATATCTAATAAGCCTTCCACATACCTATCAGGCTTGCTTTGAATACCAGAATGGTTGATACCTAGACGTTGATAAATTGACGAACGTACGCTATCTCTATCGATAACCGAGCCCTCAATGGCAGAGGTCGTTATCATTTCATCCATCATGGCTTGTAGACTCTGGTGCTCACGAGTGTCTTCATTGAAAGATTGCATCATGCCGAGCAATTTGCCTTGTAGCTGGCGAGCTTCACTCAGCGCTGGCTGGAGCTTGCCATGATCCCAGGTGAAATTTGGCCAATCTTTGTCTTCCCAGATCCAATGAGGCATTTTAGGCTCCTAATCGCTTCAGAATATGAAGCGATTATAGACCCTAATCGCTTCATATTCCAGCTAATGAAGCGTTTAATAGCTCTAATCGCTTCATATTCTGAAGCGATTAGGCTTATTTGCGCTTCTTATTCTTTTATCCGTGTATTTGCTGATTTCCTGAGAAAATGCTTTTTTGATATATTCAAACATATCAAAACATGTAATTGATATATTAAGACATATCAATTTGACGTAACAAATGATATGTTCTAAGCTATCAAATAAGCATTTTTATATATTAGAGCATATCAATGAAAGACCGATTAGAACCGATTATTTCCAAATTAAAGGCGGCTCGAGAAAATAAGGGTTTAAGCCAGCGCGCCTTGAGTAAAAAAGTTGGGGTGCCACAGAGTCATCTTTCGAAAATTGAAAGTGGTGCTGTAGATCTTAAAACCTCTAGTTTGATTGAGATGGCTCGTTCTTTGGAATTAGAGCTTATGCTTGTCCCACGCCAATACATTAGCACAGTAGAAGCCATCATCTCACCGCAGCAAAGCCATGAGCAACAACCCATGTATCAATTGGATGAGGAGTAACTCATGGCAAGTCTTGCGGTACTAAAGGTTTATTTGCATAACCGTGAAATAGGACAATTAAGCCAGCTACCTGGTGATCGTAATTTATTTGTTTTCGGTCAAGGGTATATTGAAGATGAAAACCGACCCACGCTTAGTTTGTCATTTAAAGACAAGCTGGGTGAGTTAGTCACACAAGTCAAACCAACACAAACTGCTTTACCGCCCTTTTTTTCAAATCTATTACCTGAAGGCAAACTTCGGGATTACCTTGCCAAGCATGCTGGGGTTAAATCTAAGCGAGAATTTTATTTACTGTGGGCGCTGGGGCTTGACTTGCCTGGGGCCATCAAAATTATACCGGCAGATGACAATGCTTTGCAGCTAAAAACAATAGAGCCTGAGGAGCGCTCCCAGGAAATGGATACCACATTCCATTTTTCACTGGCTGGTGTGCAACTTAAGTTTCCTGCCATTAAGAATGCTCAAGGCAATATGACCATTCCTGTTAATGGCGTCGGTGGATCATGGATTCTTAAATTACCTGACACACGCTTTCACGGTGTGCCTGAAAATGAGTTTGCTATGATGGAATTGGCACGAAAAATTGGTATCGATGTTCCAAAAACTATATTAATTCCTTTAACCAAAATTTCTGGCTTACCCAGCGATATACAACAGTTAAACACTCATGCCTATGCCATCAAGCGATTTGATAGAAGAGACGATGGCACGGCTGTCCATATTGAAGATTTTGCGCAAATTTTTGGAATTTATCCTGATAAAAAATATAAAATAGCCAGCTATAGGAATATTGCGGAAGTCATTTGGCGTGAAACTGGGGAAGTTGGGATCATTGAGTTTATTAAGCGCTTGGTTTTCAATACGCTGATTGGTAACGCTGACATGCACGTAAAAAACTGGTCTTTGATTTATCCTGATGGGCGTAATGCCGCATTAGCACCTGCTTATGATTTTGTGTCGACTATTCCTTATATTCATGACGATGAAATGGCGCTGAGCTTTGTCGATAGCAGAGCGTTTAAGGATATGACCATGGCGCAGTTTAAGCGTTTTGCTGTGAAAGTTGGTCTGCAAGAAAATTTAGTGATTGATACAGTTAATGAAACTCTTGAGAAATTTGCCCAATATTGGCCAAGTGTTAGTGAAATAGGCTTAGATCAGAAAATTATACATGCTATTGAGCATCATCTTCGCAATTTACCGCTTTATCATTAACAACTTCCATTGTATAACAATGAGCACTCATCAGCTTTATTAACACGTTTGCAAAATAAAACACTTGTTTTTTTAATGTCCGCCTGCTTCCATTTTAAAGCCCATAAGATTAAACTGTTACTCTAATCACTTACTCAATCATTAGGAGCTCAAGGAATGAGTCAGAATCTTAACAGGAGTTATGTCCTTTCAGCCATGGTGTTGGCCTTTTTTTGTATTACTTTTTTTACTTATTCAGCATTCGGCGCTGTGAAAAAATCTGTGGTGCCTAAGAGTAATCAAGTTGCCGTGATGCTTGATTTAAGCGGTGCGCAAAGTACCTTAGGGCAACAAGCTATGAATGGTTTTTTGTTAGCACTGCAGCAATTGCAAGGTAGTGATAGCGTCAAAGCCTTTTTCTCGCTTAATAATACGCAATCAGATCTTAAGGTTGCCAAGACTATCTCTGAGGATCTCATCAATGTTATTAACATTGGCGCGGGCTTTACTGATAATAATGCCGTGATTGCTATTGGCTCATTATTCCAACACGCTAAAATTCCCTTCTTATCCATCGGAGCAACTGATCCCTCATTACCACAACGCTTCGGGAATATGGTGTTTTTAGTGCCCTTCGGTGATAACGCACAAGCGGCTGCAGCAGCTGAATTTAGTTACCCGAAACTTGGTGATACGGTAGCGATATTGTGGGATTCAAGCGCTGAATATACAACAACATTGCCTAAGTATTTTAAAACGCGTTTTGAAGAATTAGGTGGGAAAGTATTGCTTGATGAGTCTTACGATGGTGGTTGCAACCTTAGTACTCTTGCTAAAAAAATTAAAGCAGTAAAAACGCAACCTAAATTTATTTATTTAGCCGGCTTGCCAAGCTGTATTGGTAAAACAATTAATTCTTTGCGTCAAGCCGACATCAAACAACCAATCATTGGCGGAGATGGTTTAGACACACCTAATCTTTGGCAAAATGCTAATGGCAGTATTAATGATGTTTGGTTCACAACACATGCTTGGATATCAGAGAAAAACAAGTCACCATCGATGCAACAATTTTTAAAAGCCTATAGCAATCAGTACGGACAACTACCCAGTGATGCCTTCGCCGCACTTGGTTATGATACGGCTAATTTAATCGTTAATGTGATTAATCGCGCTGCCTCAACGACACCATTAGCGATCATTAATGCGTTAGAAGGTACTCAATCTTTCGAAGGTCTTACAGGGGATATCTCCTATAGTAAAACCCAGCATGTGCCGAAGAAAACGGTCTGGGTTATTCATATTAACAATGGCAAACGCCAGTTAGCGGATCACTTTACTCCAATGAAAGTACCACCGGCATTGACCCAAACAAAAGGGCATTCAAAATGAAACATAAATGGCTAATTTTTACTAGCACGAGTATTTTACTGCTATTAATGAATATCGACATGACGGCGGTGAATCTAGCTCTGGCACAAATTGCCAGAGATTTAAAATTACACATGGTGAATGTGCAGTGGATTATTAGTGCTTACCTATTAGGTGGCGCAGCCTTTGTGATGTTTGGCGGGATTCTGGGTGATAACTATGGCCACAAACGAATTTTCTTATTAGGCGCTGCCATTTTCACCATTGCCTCTTTAGGTGTTGGCCTAGCAATCAATGAATGGCAAATCATTATGTTCAGACTCGCTCAAGGTCTTGGTGCTGCACTCGCATGGCCTTTAGCTATCGTGATTGTTCGGGACACGTTTGCTGACAAGGAAGCTTTGGCCATGGGCTTAATAGTAGCCGTGATGGGCGCTTCTATGTCAGTAGGGCCGCCTTTAGGTGGTGTTATCTTGCATTACTTAGGCTGGCGTTGGATCTTTTTTATTAATTTGCCGCTAGGCGCAATTGCGATGTTATTAGGGATCCTTTATTTAAAAAACATAAAGCCGGACAATCCACAAAAATTACACATTCCAAGTTCATCGCTTTTAATTATCAGCTTACTCTTAATCATTTATGCACTGAATGAAATGCAAACGCTAGGTATTAGTTCACCCATTATCATTGCTGGCCTTATTGTTGGCTTTGGTTCTCTGGCATTGTTTGTCTATTTACAAAAAATCATTGACACGCCTTTAATTGATTTATCCATTTTTAAAAACTATGCGCTGAGTAGTTGTTTTGCAGTGAGGTTTTTGTGGCAAGTTATTTGGATTGGTCTGTTCTTAGCGTTAAGCTTGATGTTACAAAATATTTTCGGGTTTTCTGCTTTAAAAACTAGTTTTTTCTTTTTAGTATCGACGACAATATTTGCTATCATTTCACCTTTTGGAGGCACACTCTGCGAACACTACAAAACTCGCACACTGATTATTACTTCATTTTCATTTTACATTCTTTGCTTTTTAGGCTTTGCTACTATCTCAATGAAAACGCCTGATTGGCAACTCTTGCTGTACTTTTCATTGTATGGGATTGGCAGCGGCATTGGCTTTCCATCCCTGTTACACACGTCGATGGAATTATCTCCGCCTAGCAAACGCGGTATGGTGAGTGGCACGGTCTACGCCATGTTGTTTGCGGGTGGCTCCATTGGTGCGACGGTAGCGGGTAGTATTATTGCTTATTTTGCCCCACAGTTCCTACAAAACAAACTGCAACAAAGTGGCGTGCATTTGACTCATTCTGTGGAACAGATGCTAAGCGTTGCCAGCACTGGGGTGAGAAATTTATCGAAATTTACCTTTGATACTCATAGTGACTACGCTAGTATTTTAAAGTCATTAGCAGCACAAAGTTTTTTGCAAGCGTTTATGGTATTAATGTGTCTTTATATCATAATAAGTCTTTTAACGAGTGGCATTGCTTGGATGATTAAAGACGCTAAGCAGTAAAATATTCTTTACCATCACCCATTGTTGCTAAAGGCACCTTATCATCAGCCACCTCTTCCTCTTTTTTGAAAAAGCGCTGGTAGGTATACACCGAACCTGACTTAAGCGTATTATAGGCCGCCATTCCAGTCGTCATCCCCATCACCATGGTTGCTAAACTTTTCCCGACTTTAATGCCTAAATCATCATCCATTTCCATATCGAGCACATTTAACAACATAAAAAGAATGCCCATAGACAGCATGGCTGCATCATCTAAGAAGCTATCTACGGCTTCTAGTAAGGTGGGTTTAAATAGGCTGCGCAGCAGTAAAATGGCCATGACCCAATTAACGATAAACCAATTGTTACGCCAAGTTATTTCTTGTTTTTTGGGTTGTAGCATGGGACACCTCGTATATCTATTAAGTTTTCGAAGCGTGATTATAAGCAATTTTTTTGTAAAAGGGAATGATTAGTTCGGCGTTGGGGGGATATAGCTAGCTGAAGCATCGAGCGCACTTTCGCTTTCGTCAGAGCTTCTTGGGTTACCCGGCTTGGAAGAAGTCGAGGAGGATGCAGCGACAGAAACTATATCACCTTCTTTAATAACCTGCTCTAGGTCTTTCAAATGTTCTTCTGCTAGCTCAGCTAACTCTTCTAGACGTTTTCTTAAAATTGCATATTCTTGGTTGATCTCAGACAGTAGTCCGCAGATACGACGTGAGGTTTTACATAATCGTGATACCACACCTGGATAACCCAACACTTCTTTTGGGGTTTCTCCTTTAAGATAAAATCGTTTACTTACCTTATCTATATAGTCTAATAAGGAGCTGGTAATCATGCGACTCAATGTTGAGCCTTGCTGTTCATTCCACTCAATCAGCATATTATTAATACGCCTATTAAATGTTTTTGCCATGAGTTTAGTTTGTTTTTTCAAATGCAGCTTCACTATAGGTGTTGTATTAATTGATTCTTTGATTAGTTGTCTTTCAAAATAAACTGAACATAACTTTGGGCCACTTAACACTAAATCTTCTATCAGTTCTTCAAATTTATTAGCATTGATCAATACCATTACGCCGCTGTCTGAGAGTATGTTTATTAAGCAAATAAAATCAGCTTCACTCGTTGCGAAAAATTGCAAAAATCTAGAATAATTACCTGTTTGTTTTGAACTAGCGAAAATTTCAATGGTGGCATCTAGTGCTGTAGCTTTTAATTGTGTAACTTTTTCTGGCAGCGGAGTTCCTCCCTTATAGTTATCGAGAACCCTTAAAAGACATACAGCAGCATCAAGTCGTTGCTCTAAAATAGTTGTCGAGACAACATCAGACTGTGTGCGCACTTTACCAATTAGTTCAAACCTTTTTAAAGCGTATTGATATGCACTTTTATAATCACTCGCATCACCGTCTCTTAGCGCTACATGAAGTGCCTTTAACATTAAAAACTTATAATATTCGCAAGCATTTGCATAAAAAATCACTCTATTTTCTTTACATCTTTCAGATGCCAGCGAATCTTTTGCACATTGTTGCTTACTCTGTTCTGATAATTTAGAAAGTGCTATTTTTTGTTCGACATCTTTGTCTTCTAGTGCTTTTTTTTCATAAATGGCTGCTAAATTTTCATAGAAAAGTGCGCTATTCTCATAATGCTCTGAAAAAACATCACATAAGTCCCCTAATATTTGATTTATTTTTGTCTGAAAAATATGCGTGAAACCTTCTGACTTTTGTTTTTTAAGTAGTAGTAATTTTGCTTCTAAGTTTTGTAATCTTATCATGAGCACAATGTATTTTTCTGTTACTTTATTTTCTTTTGTGCACAAACCATATTCTTTATTAAATTCCAAAACCAACCCATCAAACTCTTCTTCAAAATTTATTAATCGTTTCATTTGCTCATCAGGCTTACAGTCAAGTAACTGTAACCTGTCAATGACGATGATGACTTGCTCTCTAATGGCTTGTCTTCTCTTCTTCTCTATTGCATCATGAGCGTGTGGATATACATCATAACGTTCTAATATGTTTATTAAAAAACGTAGGTCAATTTTAGCAACGTCCGGTCTTGCATTCACATCAGCCAATGCCTTTATTTGCAAAGAAATTGTATGCTCAGAGCATTTAGCAAGTGCATTAACAAAGTCACCAAATAGCTCTGGAAAAAGAAATATCAACACATCAATGGCCATATTTAATGGCTTCAGCTTGGCAATTATCATTAAATAATCCACAAAATCAGCTTTATCATGCAAAAACCTTTCTGGACTAGAAGCGCTACTACTTGCCATTAACAAGGATTCTTCAGATGATGAGCTTGATGCGACACTTGTACTACTATCAGCAATAGCTTCTTCACTACTAGTGATCTGCTTTACTACTTCGCTTTCATCAACTTCATCTTCAACCGTATCAAACAAAAAATAGGTAATAGCGCGCAAATTTTTAAACGGCTCTTCCGCTGATAACGTCTCATTTAGATATCTATCTGCAACACCCAGCTTATAAAATGCATCATCGGGAGAGCTAGCAATACCCGTTGCTAATGACTTAATTTGATGCTTGATGCCTCGTAGATTGTCCACCATACTTCTTACTTCATCTGTAATATTTTTTAGTGCTTGGTTTTTCATCTTTTCAAGAATGATCAAATGTGGCGAGCATCTTTGGTTAAACTCATTAATAATCTCGTCGATGACAACCAGTAGTAATGCCCAGTTATTCTCATTTTCTTTAATATCATTTATAATGTCTTTCACTCTCTCAAAGCACTGCCATGCGATATCTTCATTTCTCTGGATTGTTAGGACCGCTAGATATCTAAATAAGGCTCGCAATGTTGGTACTAACTCCTTGCCATTTTCAGGATTATTCTTAATAAGTGATATGATTTTTTTATTGACATCAAAAGCCTGTAAAGGCGCATCTGCTAGGACAAAGCAACTCAATGCGGCTTGGTAATAAGCCAGTATCGATAAAAACCCATCTCTTACCCGTCCATGAATTGCTGCATTAAGGATGATTAAGGCTTGCTCCTCTAAACCTTCTACTGCGGTCAGGTTCCCCATTCGAGCAGTAACAGCATAAGTATCCTTTTGAATTGCATCTACTTCTGCCATATATTTAATAGCTGTTTGGAAGTATTCTTGACGCTGCTTTTCTTCGGTAAGTATTTTAGTTGCCCTTCCATTGCTCTTTCGTGGTTTATGCTTGTATGGATCTCGCAGCTGCAATGCTTCAATATGAATTGAATCATTCTCTTTAGAAAATTTCTTTCCTACTTTTACATGTGTAACAGGTGAAGCAATTCGACGTTTGCCTTTGCCCTTACCTTTTCCAGGTCTTCGAACCACAATTAACTCTCATATATCTCTGGACGTTCGATGAGCACTAATGATAGCAAAGTTTTATTAATAAACAGTTAAGAGATATTTGAATAAGCGATAATATCTGAATTTTTATTAAAGATAACTTAAAAGCACTTTTTCGTTCATTACAACATCTTTTCTAATTAGTCTCACCAGTACTCTCATACAATGCCGTCGTCACTGCACCCGTATCTGCGAGCACACCGAATAAGTCATTAATGGTGGGCGAAGTAACATTATTCGCGGTAAACATGAAAGCAAGCCAGTGACCATTGGGGGCTTGGATATAGCCGGCAAGTGCTTTTGTATATAGAAATAAATTATCATTGGCGGTATCGAAACCCATACTGGTTCCTGTTTTAGCGAAGACATGACCTTTCGCTGAAGAGTTCTTTTCAACCGTAGCGAGTGACCCATCGACTCCTAGTGTGGGTAAGGCTGCTACAAATTGTTTGAAATCCGTTTTTGGTTTGTTATACCAATAGTGCAATAGTTTTTCTGTTGCTGCTGGGGTCACACGATTTTTATCGGCACCTGCAGCTTCGGCGATGACGAATTGGTTTGCCGGGATTTTGACGGTGTCTCTTAAATACTTGCCTAAGTATATCATGCCTTGATCATACGTCGTCTCGCCATGTTTAACGGCTAGTAGTAAGGGAATAAGGTTGGCACCTGCATTATGACTCACTTTTAAAATTAATTTGGCATACTCAATGAGTGGCGCTGAATTTAACTCGGCTAAGGTTTTCATATTTTGATAATCCGAGGCCTGTGGTAAAGCTGCGGCACCCTGATTTAAAACTTTGATGCCTTGTTTTTCTAAGGCTTGTTGCAGTGCATATTGTGCGAATTGTTTTGGGTGTTTTATGGTTGTGACATTGACGATGGATGTTTCATCAACACCAATACTGCCAGTAACCGTTATCTCACTCTGATCATCATTAGTACTTATTTCAATGCCTTTACCCTGCCCTTTTGCCACAGTTTTGACGTGATTATTAACGTTGACTTGTGGAATATGAGGCCGCCAGGTTAAATTAGCTAACTTGCCAACCGTATTAGGCGTAATACTGACATCGAGTAAATTATCATTGATAAAAATCGGGCTTATGATGTTAGCGCGTTTTTGAATGGTTTCAAACAGACGATCATCCACCAGCACATGGCCAGTAATCCTAGTCACACCTGCTTGCTTCACTTGTTTAGCCAGTTGGGTTAAGCCTGCCAGCGGATCTTGTTTGGTAAGTGTTGCGCCGGGGATTTCATTGGCATCCACATGATCGAAATTAGTAAAAGCAATCCTGTCATCCTTGGTGCGCCGCCCACCCATGGTCAAGTCACCCTTAGCCACTAAAACCAAGTTGCCATGAAGCGTGCCTTTATTGATTTTCCCATCGGCATAGACAGGAGTTTTAAAGCGATAATCTAAGCCATAGGTATCTAATAAAGCAGAAACGGTAAATAACTTCGTGTTAGACGCCGGCATTACCATTTGTTCGCCATTGTATTGATACAACACTTTGTCGCTATTAAGATCCTTTACATAAAAAGCCCACAGTGCATGTTGATAGGCAGGCTTTTGCATGATGGTTTGGATGGCGGCTGGTAGGGGCGTGTTTTGTGTGTCGGCTATACACAGATTTGAAATTACTAATGCTGTTAAGCTGATAATAATTTTTGCCAGTGTTCCCTGCATAGATAGCTCCTTAGTGTATTTTCATTGCTTACTAAGGAGCTATTTTAGAGGGAACCTAGGCATTTAGCAATCTTAAAATTGTATTACGAACCTCACTAACATTACAATTATCAAGATAGCGTAGACAAAAACTGTAAGCGACGCGAGGATATTCCCAAGTGTAGCCCAGCCTTTGTGTTTACTATATATAAATTGCAGGTGATAATATACCCGTCACACTTCAAAATGCGAGATTTAGGCAATTTGATTTTTGTTCCCTTTGAGCGTTCGAAATGCAGGTAATAGCCAGTCTATTGGCAAATTTCGAACGTTCAAAGGGGGCAAAAAGCAATAGCATTAATCTCGCATTTTGGAGTGTGGCG
>JAJFKI010000070.1 GCA_021773295.1 Gammaproteobacteria bacterium
TGACGGCATATTTTCATGATATTGGTATGGTAAATTTCACCGAAATGGGTCGCGCGGTTCATTCAGAATTTGCAGCACAAGAAATTTATACCGTTGCGCTAGATAAATACCTGGATATTATTTGGAATGAAAATTGTGGCAACTTAGCATGGCGTATTAGTGATTTACATCAGCGAGGCTTTTTTCAAGAAGATCCTAAAACCATTCTCAGAGAATGTTTAGCCTTGGTCCCTGCACACAGTAAAAGTAAATTCGCAATCGACGTTTTAAATAATAAAAAAGTCTTGCGAGATAGAATCATTGAAGTACTACAATATGACCTAAATTATTTGTACTACAAAAAACAATTAAAAAAATTAGACATTGACTCGACGCTTAGGAATAAAGATCCGTCTATCAACAGAGAAATACGGTCATTGAAACGAAAACTTTTACCCTTTAAAGGCAAAGAAAAAACGCCTAAAACGCAATCTGTACTCAAAAGGTTATATAATGATGACATGACTCGCCCCTACCGCTGGCTACTGAGCAAAGAACCTGAAATCCTTGATTTTGTCGATGATATTACGGATACATTACGAGCGCTGCGCTGCGCCGATGCCTTTAGACAGCGTGGCACCAGTTTTAAAACCTCTGGCGGCTATCAAATTTTTGTGGATCAATATACGGGTAATGCCGTGTTTGCCTTAACGAATAAGCACAAACAAATGTTTATGTTAGAAAGTGACGTGCCGCATGCTGTTGGCGAATCAAATATCGCCAACTGTGAATATACGCCAGAAGGTGACTTGACCATTTCATTTTATACGGGTGCTTTTAAGAGTAAAAGTGGTTTAGACCTCTCAGTGAAAGGTGTAACCATGATTATTTATGACATTATGTGTGATGTTATTGATAGCTTAATCTTACCGAAAAATTATCGTGGTAAAAACAAAATTTCTAAAAAAACGCCCGTTAACATTATTTTGGAAAATGCGCATGACAACTGGAAGTATAGTCGCTTAGTCGCCAGAGAGCTTGTTAAAATTAAAAGTTCATTACTTAAAAGAATTAAATATACAACACCCTTAGCTAATATCCCCGTCAAAGAAAAACAGCGCTTCTTAAATGCAAAAACGATTAGCTGGAATAAAACCCAGAAAAAGCAACTTCTTAAAAAGTTAGCTAAGCGTGGCTATAAAACAGAAAGAATTAATATTGAAAAGTGTTTTAATGATGTAAAAAAAATATCGCTTGCTAATGGTGAAGTTTTATTAGAATCGAAAACACCCCCTGGCTTTGTTTATATTACACTAACTGATGGCTTGGCGGGTATACCTTTGGGAGGCTATGGTAGTTTTAAAATTCCTATTTATTCTTTCATTGGAAACAGTAGCGTCATTGCCGGCACCGAGCGCAATGCTACGGCGGTAGCGCGTGATAGCATTGAATTATTAATGTTACCCCAAGAAATTTATTTAAACTATTGGCATGATAGTTATAGCGAAAAAGAGTTATATCAAGCCCTGAAAAAAGCTTACAAGCTAAAAGATTAAAATCGATATTCCAGTCGTTGTTTTGTTTTATTTTCTGTAAAGCCTAATTTGCGGTAACGTTTTTTCTGCGTGATATGATCTATTGGTATTGTTAGCAAGTGCACTTGATGATCCAGCATCGCTCTGACATGACGGCGATAAAGGCGAGCAATGTATTGGATATTGTGAAAGGCCGGGGTCATGTAATCGATTATTAACTGCCCTTCTTCTCCTCGTTCCTTGTGGTAAACGTATAATCCAATGGGCTGTAATTTTTTTAAAACCATGAAGCTATCTGCATCAGCCAATTGTTCAGCGTTAAAATGAGGGTATTCTTTTTGAATGACGGATAAGTATTGTTTTAAAAATAACGTGACTAAATCTTCTTCTGAATTCACTTTCACTATCTCAAACACAACACGCTCATGATTAAGACGCCAGAGATGATAACTATTAGCAAAAGCGAGGACAGCATTTAGCACAACAATAGGGTAGGCATGAATAATAGAACCATAAACAATAAAGCTAAGAGCTCCTGCTAAATTAATCCAACGTAACTTGAGAATATTTCCCATAAACAAGGACAAAGCCACCAGGAATGATCCTATGTAACCAATTAATTCTACCCACAATTCCATGCGTTTACCTTTTTTTATTTCCCTTCTCAGCCATCTTGCCACCTTTGCCGTCATCCTCGTGCTTGACACGAGGACCCAGGATCTCATTCAGTCCCAGCAAATCTCCTAATTAGCCTTAGGGGAGCAAATAGCAAATAAAGTATATACTTAATATAAGACCGCGTATACTTCCATTTACTCGGAGAAAAGTGTACAATTGGTCAACAGTTAAAGGCATGGATCAATTTTTGAGTTATGATGATGAAACGAGAATCGAAATCAACAGAGCAAGGGACGCGGCCTAATCAAACATTCACACTGAATCCGCAACCATTTCCCATTTTAAAAGCCGGTGTCTTGTTAAATGACAAGAAAATCGAACGCATTCTAGCGCGGTTAGAAAAAGTTGCCAATGTGCCCGCCGATCATTTCCAAGCGCTCTACATCAAAACCATCCATAACTATGCCGAGTTCGTGCAAGAATTACCAGCAAGCCATGTCAGGGGCTTTAATCATTCCCGCGGTTTATTAGTGCTTGGTTTAGAGCGAGCATTGAATGCTTTGATTTTATATCGTAAAGAATTTCCACTCAAAGGCATTAAACCAGATGATATGTCTCGCCGCTGGGCGCTTTATACCTATGGTATTTTCACCGCGGCTTTATTTTATGGTGTCGGCCAAGTGTTAGCGACCTATATTGTTTACCTTTCTGATAAGCGCGGCGTACAAGGAGAGCGTTGGGTTGCTACCACAGGCCCAATGACAAAAACCAAATATACCCATTACCGTTTTGTATTCGATTCCGTTAATCGTGATGCCTTAGCAGCTCGCGCGGCTTCTGTTTTAGCACAGTTACTCATGCCGAAAATTGGCTTTGATTGGCTTGCCAGTGATATTAATGTTTTCGATTACTGGCTGGCAATCCTGCAAAATGACGAAGCCCATGGTGGCTTATTTGCGAAAATGATTTTAATCGCTCAGCGCGAAGCCATTGAAAACTATGCCGCCTTAGCACAAGCCTCGGTACATATGCATCAAATGGATGAAAATGCTGAGCTTGGTGCAGAAAAAGAAGAGACTCAAACACTCGATGAAACCGCTGAAGAAAAAACAAAAAATGCTGATGTCGAACACAAAGAAAGTGTAGGTTCTAAATTAGTCATCCCTGGTGTCTCACCTGGCGCAGAAATCACAGCCAATAGTATCATCGGCGCGCAAGGTGGTGAACTGATGCTGCAACTCTTCCTTAATTGGCTGCGCATTGCCGTCTTTAAAAACCCCTATTTTAGTATCAATAATGCGAATTCAAATGTCATCGTTAATCACCAAGGTATTTTCATCCGCGGCCAGGAACTCATTCAACAATTCATGCGCGATGCCAACATCAAAGCCAATATTGGCGAAGTGGTGCAAGCACTACAGAAAAAAACCGTCTCTGTCGTACGGCAAAAAACCAGTAGCGGTAGTCAAACTTATTTCGTGGTACAAGACCTGACGAAAGTGATTAATGGCGAGCACTTACCAGCAGTGCAAAAATCAATGAATGTGCCTAATATCACAAACTTGCAGAGCACGTATCCTGGGTTACCCAAACAAAACTTACTGCATCGCTTTACACCGACTGGTAAACCTAGTTGATACTAAGAACGTTTTCCAAAAGAAAGTACATTCTCACTACTTGAGGCACTCGGCGATGTGTCCTCCTTTAGTCTTTGCAACTCTTGTAGTAATCGCTCATTCTTCGTTCGTACCACTTGCGCCATTTTGTTGTATTTAGCAACAAGTACCGTTTGCACGTGATCATGCGTTAGTGATGATTCACGGTATGCATCACGCGCTTCTTCTAAGGCTTGATTTATGTTCTGCGAAGAATTGCTTGAAGAAAAATGTGAAGAAGGACGAGTAGATGTACTCAATGAAGAGTCAGCAGATCTCTTTCGCTTTCTTGCAGAATGACTTGATGAAGATGAGCGACCAAAAAGTGTGATTGAACCAGCTTCCTCAACGACACTACTGGGTGGCAAAGTGGCAGTGTCCGGACTTGTTGTGGTACTAACGCATCGCCGTTTGCTAGAGGGAGGCGTTGTGGGTTTTTTGACGGGTGCCTCTGATGCAACAGAAACCACTTGCTCTTTCAACTCTTTTCCCAGCTCAACTAATTCCCTAGTTAGACAATCATCAGATAATTCTGAGTAAGAAGATGAGGAATAGGATGACGTAGGAGAGTAAACTTCACTATCACTTGCTTCTTTAACCAACGCGATTAATGCTCTCTCAAGCTGTTTGCTATGATAAGAAAAGTTTGTTTGCTTAAACAGCTTAGAATCAACAATCGATGTTACATCATAGCCCGCTTTTCTCAGTAAGCTTTCATAAGCAAGTATCAATAGAGACATCTTATTTCCAAAAAAAACAAATTTTAAGCGCTGACTTTCACCCGGATGAAACACTTGCGCCTTGTTACCATTACCACAAGGATGTGTAGCTCCACGTTTTTCTGACGTTCGCCATCCTCCCGTCTTAGCAACGGTTTCCAAAAATTTGCCGTTACTATCTACATAGCGAAATTGTCCGACTGACCCGCTATAATTGAGTGCGACACCAGTGATTTTTTTGTAAAAATGTAATACATGATTACGTAACTCTTCTTCTGTACCATAACCGGCATTAAGGCTATTTTCGAGCGAGAAAATTAAGCGATACCTTATATAAATCTCCCTCGCCTTTCTCATATAAGGAACACCATACCGCCTTAATTTTGCACCCGGCCCAGCTGCTTCTAACGCGTTTTCAAGCTCGGTTAAGCCGTTGGACAATTGTTCCATTAAGTCTAGTTCAAATTCTGGTATATTCATGATGTATCATAACTCCTAACTCTCGCATCGTGTTAACACTATGGATTTGACTGTCTTCTTGAGGATGAGTTTTCTTGTTCCGCCTCATCATCGGCAGTCTCATGAAAACCAGGTCCTTGTCGTAAGCGCGCTAGTTCTGCTCGCATGGCATTACTTTTACGTTGTTTGCTTGCACTTTCCTCACGGTATCGTTGTACTAAAGCCTGTTTTAACCGTGCTTTTTCTGCCAATGCTTCTTCATATCGCTCACGCGCCTGGGCTACCGGATCGCTCGCGCTACTGCTGCTAGTAGAACTCGACGATGACAGCGCTATTGGATCGCTTACGCTACTAGTAGAACTTGATGATGAAGCACTGCTAGACTGGAACAATGCCGCGGTTGATACACGAGTTGGTGCTTGCTGACGCGATTCAGACTCAGCTAATCTCTCACTTGGGAGTATTGTTAAAGGTGATCTTAGTGCCGACTGGGCTGGTGGTGTATCTGATCTTGCTTGGCTCGTGCTCGTAGAATGTGTGCTAGCTTGTGGTGCTGGAGAAAGACTTTGCCGCCTAAGTGCTGCTATTCTTTCTCTACTTGCCGCTAAGGTCGCTAAAGTAGATTCGTGTCTTTGTTGACGAGAGGTAGTCGCTGTTTTCTCTGTATTTGTGCTCACCACATTTTTTATAAAAGGTGGTGGTAAGCTAGCTCGTGGCGATGCGCTTGATTGAGATGGTAATGTTCTTTGTTTTTTTCTGCTAGTACTACTACTCGAAGCACCCTTTTGGGTGCCTCCTTCACGTTGTACTAATGCGGGGGATTCATCTCGTGTTCGTTTTTCTCTTTGAACTGACACAGCGTGACTCGAAGATGTGGATGTGGACGTGGACGAAGAGGTTGAACTTGTAGAAGGTGATTTATGCATGGTGCGTTCTCCAACGGTTGATTTTTTGCTGACTTCTTCGTCAAGCATTTTTTTTAAATAAGCACTCAGAAGACTGTCTTCCAGTTGCAATTTTCTTTCAATGCCGTGAATTATTTTCATAAGAGGATTACCAAAAAACACGAAGGTAGCTTTTGGTAAGTTATCATCCTCTTCAAATATATGAACATTCTTTCTACTAGCTTCATCTCTACGTGAAAGCCTGTAGCTATAAGTCGTGTCCTTATTCTTATAGATTTCCCCATCACTATCAACGTAGCGCCACTGTTCTTGTGAAGCAGAACTATAAATTCTGAAGCTTGTTAATTCTGTTAAATAACGTAATGTGTACTTGTACAGTTGCTGCTCTTTACCATCACCAGGCATCCGAGATTGCAGAGGCACATTCAGTGTTAATCTTAAATGCAGCTTATCTTCTCGCGTCACTAGATTAAGACGATCTCTCAACTGAACTTTATTAAGCTTACAGACTTCTTTTAATCGTTGATATTCACGCTGTAATTGTTGCCATAAATAATCTTCAAATTCTTTTTTGCGAAACATCTTTCTCTCTCCTCATCTATCGTTCTCAAACGGCCCTATGCTGATCCAGGGCTAAACCTAGCTGCGGCGCTTTCTGGCCCAGGCCAATCATCACCCGTCAATGCTTTCCATTCTTGGCGCAAATGTGCACTCTCTTCCTCCACCAGTCGTGTTTTCTGTTGATAGCCATCCACTAGCTCATTAATCAACTCGGCGTGTTGTCTTGCATATACGCCATACTCATCCCGCGCTCTTTTCAAGTTGCTTGTGCCAACAGCAACGGCACTACTGGAAGTGCTAGAAGATGAGCTTGACGAAGAAGGGGTGGTCGCTAGCAAGCGTCTTTCTTCAACCGGTGCAGGCAGTCTTGCAAAAAGTGATAGAGACTGAGGTGCAATGTTTGAAGAAGAAGATGATGGGGCGGAAGATGAACTTGAGCGACCAAATAAGGTTACAATGCTAGGAAGCCTAGGCACTGGCATGCTTGATGATGAATCCGTTGGTGCATCATCATCCACTGGCGCTAAGCCTTGATGACGACTCAACGCCGTTGCTGTTATTACGCTACCATCTTCTGCGGTGGTGTGCTTATCTGCTTGTCTTTGTCGCTTACTCGCTGGCTCTGGCGTTTCTTGATCTTGCTGTTCATCATCATCCGTTGCTGACACACTATGTTCTTCTGGCTCAGTAGAACCCGATTCAGAGTCAGAACCGTGGGTAGAATGACTAGGGCTCATACCGGCTAACGCAGTAATCGCAATCTCTTCCACTTCTTGGGTGTCCCCTCCACGCGCTGTCGATACGCTAGAAGAAGAGGGATGTGATGAATCAGAATGCTCCGTGTCTGTCTTTGTATCTGTGTCTGATGAGGAAGAAGAGGCGCTAGAAGGCGATGATGTTGATTTATACGTTCCGCTAATGTCATCCACTAATTGGGTCAATGCCTCGACATCCTGAGGGCAAGGCTTAAACACTCTATCACTCCTCTTGCGGATGAGTGAGTTGATAGGCGTACCTGCTTGTGCAAGTAAATATTCCATCGCATAGATCAAGCGATATAACATACTCCCAAATAAAATAAATTGTGATTTTTTCTGTTGCTCTGTTTTTGGAAGGATGGTCATTTCACCTACTGTCCCACCGCCTTGGTGAGTTCCCCGTCTCGTTTCAGAAGGCACCCACGTGACTTTTCCACCCACTTTTAATATTTCTAAAAAACGCCCTTGACTATCAATATAACGAAAATGTCCAGGTAAATCCCGCCTAGTACCATAACCTAAGGTATGGCCCGTCAGCTTTTTATAATAGTTCGTGATAAATGCTAATAATTCAGCCTCAGAACCCCAACCCTTACGAATACATTCATCCAAGGAGATCATCAAATAATATTTGACGTAAGTTTCACCGGTTTTTGATTTTTCACGAGGTATATGTCCATAGGATAGGACAGGCCCAGGATTACGAATGTGCTTATTTACCGTATCATCTCTTAAATTGTTAAGATGATCATACTCCGTTAATAACTGTTTCCAGATTTCTCGTTCAAAGGCTCTTTTTGCGGCGGGTGTCATAGTATCTACCTCATTTTCTGTTACAACCAACTCAATTGGGAAAAACTGTACGGGAAAAAGACAGCAATGTCAAATGTTCAAAGAGGCAAGAAACACCCGGTAAAAAGTCGAATGTTGATAGAGGTTAGCGATCAATCATTACAATTCGCTGTATAAGCCGATGAAAATAAGGATAAACGTCACCGAAAATGATATCACCAGTGCTGCTTTGCCACCGAAGACGCGGTAGTCTCCCACAATTTGCTTACTATAACGACCGCGCCACGCCATCAAGCTTGGCAATAATGCTAAGAGTATCAAACAAAAAGTCCCGGCGTAATTCAAGGCATGAATAAATAAGCCCGGCCAAAAGACGACTAACACTAAGGGTGGTATGAACGTAACGCTGTAGACCAATAAACTGCCCCAACCCACTTTCGCTGTACGCAAACCATCGGCGAAAAAGTCCGATAAACTCATGGCCACGCCTAAGAAAGAGGTGGCGACACAAATCGACGTGAAAAAGCGTGCGATCTCTGTAATCCAAGTGTTCTGAATAAACCTAGCAATATCCACCATTAATTCACTGGTGACATGGCCAGACAAATACGCATGGCGTAAACCATGTTCGCCTTCTAAGGGCAGTGATCCTAAGATTGCCATGTCCCAGAAGATATAACAAATTAACGGCACTATCGAACCCATCAAAATCACTAAACGTAGCTTTTTAGCATCGCTATTAAAATAAGCACGCAAGGTCGGTAACACCGTGGCATAACCAAAAGACGTCACCATCAACATCAACGTCGACCATACATAATGCGGTTTACCTTCTTGTAAATGTGGCAGCTTGACTTGAGTTAACACCAGAGCAACTAATAAAAAGAAAGAACTGAGTTTTAACAACATGAGCAAACGATTGACATAATCAATCGAGCGGGTACCGCGATACACGACAAAGCCGAAAATACAGGTAAAGACTAAGGCATCTGCCCAGGGCACGCTGTGAAAGCCTACGAGACCTAATAAGCTCCCTAAGACGTCCGCACCGCCTGAAATATACGCCGCAAGCAATGAGTAAAGTAATAATAAATAACTAACCCAAGCAACGACCTGGCCCCAGAGGCCTAAGGTCACGCGCGCCATGGAAATGATATTGCTATTTTCAGGGAGCCACAGATTCACTTCGAGGATTAACAAGGCATTGAAGGTCATCAATAACCAGATAAAAAACAGCGCAATTGATGAGGTAACAAACCCGGTAGGCGCAACCGTGGCCGGCAAGGCTAAAATCCCCGCACCGATAGAGGTTCCGATAATTAATAAAATACCGCCGATCAGTTTGCCCATGTTAAGTCCTTGTTTGCCTTAGGTTTTTAGTAGCACTCGCAAATTTTAATTTTTGCCTTAAAAATCAGCAGTTTACTTTAGTGGCAGGGGAAGTCAAGAGGGTATACTCCCAAAATACAATAGGTAGTTTAAGAAAAAAATTTCATGCTGGCTTGATTTTCCCTTAATATTGCCTTAATTTTATACGCCTACACTGTAGTTACTCTATTCATTATATTGAATGTTACATGATTGAAACAAAAAAGTGATTGTATTTGTACAAGTTTTTTTATAGTATGTGGTAATAATTAAAACATGATAGAAGACAGGTATTAAAGTTAGTAAATTGGGGGTATCTTATGGCAGATACAAAAATTGGACAAACTATTGACACAATCAAAGCTGCTTACGACCCAAAGGTTATTGCGGCCTATGAAACATTGAAAAAAAGTCATGTGCTTCCTCTTTATATTCCCAAAGATCACTTATCTGGTTTTCTAGACTTAATGTGCCAACTGCCAAAAGATGATGATGGCAATGTAGTGCCCGAGCGTTTAAATCACTTTAAACAAACCCTCACTGATGCCAAAACCATTACCAATATTCTTGAACAAATTCTTAAACAAACAGCTGGCAAATTTACGCTAAAGAACCTAACGCCAATTATCACTGCGCTTGTGAATACATTCCTCTCCATGAGGCTCCATTTGTCTCATGCCTTTAATCACCGGCTGCAGGACGACAATGCAGAGATGATTGGTACACTTGTGGGGCTTGGGCTAAATAGCTTGCAGGCTCATCAATACGCTGGCTGGCTTCACGGTATCGAAGAATTCCTAGCAGGACACGATAATCTTATTATCCGCGCCCCCATCAAAACTGAAGCCATTTTAAGAAAACCACTAGAAGAAGCTGTACCGGGTGATTTAACTAATCTTACAGATAGGCAATACCATGATGCTGATATCTCAGGCATTATTTATTCAAAACTACTGCCTCCACTAGAAGCATTTTTTAACACTGCCGATTTGGTCGTTGCAAAGCTAACCAATGCACAGCGCGCAACTATTAAAGACCATACCGCATTGAAAAAACATTTTTTCACTAAACTCTCTGTTGAGCAATTACAACAATTATTCACTAATGATGAAATACTCGCATTTTTAAATGAACACAAAGACTGGATCACTAAAGTCATTGCAAAAAAAGCAGCTATGTTGAATGTGAACTGGGCCAAACAACACGTAATGGAGCGCCTGATTCAGTTCGAGTTTACGTTTGTCAATAAGCATAAAGCTGATTTAGAAGCCGCTCGATTCATTGAAGACAACGCCGAGTGGATGTTGTCTCCTGGCACAGGTTTCAATAGAGACGCTAAGTTAAAAGCTGCAATACTAATTTACCCTGAATGGGTTAAATCAAACAGTGATGCCATGCTGACTGTATTATCAAGACTTCCGCATAGCTTTTTATCATCTAAAGGCCGCAGCGACACACTAAGATTATCACTCTATATTCACAATTACACCCATGCGGTATGTGAACACGCCTTTGTGAATGCAGCATTGATTAACTCGACTACTATCATAGAACAAAAAACAGCTGCTGAAATTAAACAGTATTGTGATAAAATCACCCATGACCGTACGCCTCAACAAGTTACTCAAGCCCTCGCACAAGCACTTGTATTGCGACCCTATGAAACCGAGCGTTATACTGGTAACGAAAAAGAAGATCTTGCGTCCCTTGCTTACTTTAAGCAACTGTTGTTATCTGCCGAGTGGCCTAGAGAAACTGGTGGCGCTGTGGTAGAAGGCAAAACATTAAGTGCTGCTGCTTTTAGTGTATTTGAAAAAATTGAGCGTCAAGAGCAGAAGCTGCATTTAGCTCGCTTGGTGAATGCTGAAATTCGTCGCTATGAAGAACATTTGGAAGAGATTTTAGTTAAAGCATGTGATGAGCACTTTGATATCTTTATGCAAAATGGTGGATATATAAAGAACCTAGGTGTTGAAAAAGGAAGAGCGCGATATAATCTCGACCGTATTGTCACAGATACCCTAGAGATACTGACTAATGGCCGTGTGTCTGGAAATGCGCCTCGTAATCCGTCCACACAACCCACAGTTAAATTAACTGATCATGCTAGGTTAGCCAATGTCGCGCGTCGTTCCAGAGACTTTAGGCTTGCTTGCGCGAAGCTTGGTGAACTAAAGCGAGTCAGAAATGCGGTTAGTTACACGAATGAAACGCGCACAGGACCTAATGAAGAGACGCTTGATAACACTATCATCAATACCAGAGGCGCACTGCAAACTGCTAAACCTATTTTAGAGAAACATCGCGATGGCTTTTTCACGCGCCTAGTGAAAGGTTTCGCTTATGCGGTAGCCTTTGTGTTTACATTAGGTCAATCTGAAAAAATTAAGAAAGGTGTGTTTGGTGCAAAAGGCCGACTTGCCCATGATCATATTTTAGCGAAGGTGAATGCGCCTGTAACACCGCTGACTGAAAAAACGCTGATTACAGCACCCGCAGTTACTGCTGATCCCATTCTGCTTGTCGAAGAAGAGAATGTGAAAGCAGCGCACAAAGATGCCTTAGCTGAAGATGAAGATCCCTCAGTAGCGATTGCCGCAAGCTCACTCACGTTGGTAGACTCTTCTATCGAGTCAGAAAGTTTATCGGGTAGTGAGACAAGTGATGAAGAAGTTGACGAGAATGAATCTCCGCTTACTGTTGCGGTAAAAGACCCAGCAGCTGCTAGTGAAGCAAATGGTAAGAGTCGCCCGTCAGCAACACCCAATCCTGCCACAGTACACGGTACGACCTTTGCAACACCCACTAGTTGTGGAGCAGAGGTACTACGCGTACGCGAAGAACAAGCTCGAAGAGGCATTCATACGCCACCGACACGCATTATCCGATGATTTCCCACACTGTCATTACTGACAGGGCTAATCCCCGAAGATAACAATAAAACTCAAGGCTGATTTTCAGGGCTTATATCAGGGCCTGGTCTCATATCTTTTGACGATTGTTCAATCACTTGATCAAACAAAAATTGAATTTGATTGGTTTGCAATTTGTTAAAGGATTGAAATAATTTTAATTCATCCATTGCTTGATACATATCTGCCATTTGCATTTTTAATGCTTGTGCATTGTGCCATTGATAGGTTTTATCATAAAAATCCACTTTGCCCTCCGTAGGATTATCCAGCATGACTTTCAGACATTCCAAGGCATTGGTTTTTAAATCGATGATTTTCACAAAACCATACATTTTAAGTTTATTTCTATATTTGATAATGGCTTTGTCTAAGATTGTGGATAATTGTTCACGGCTTTCGATGATAGGTCGCTGGTAAAACGTGGTTTTTATAGTTTGATACACTTTGGGTTCACTAACAGGTGCTTCTGCTTGCAGTACTGGCTCTGGCTTGGGCGCTGGTTTTTTATTATCGGCACTGTATTTCTTCCATGCACCTGCAAAGGCCGCTGCACCTATGACGAAAGCTGTCACCGTCGCCACAGCCGTCATGGCAAGATGTGCCACTTTGTTTAAACCAACAGCGACACCTAATACTAAAGCAACACCGGTGGCAAGGGCAAACATTCTGGCTTGTTTTTTGTGATAATCCCTTGATTCATCAGACGCCTCTTTCGAGAGAAGTTTATAAGAATGATAAAAGGTTTTGCCCGCACTGTAGAAAATCGCACCGACACCCGAAATCACTGACAATATCGGCATTGATGCCCCTACGGTAAGCGCCGTGAAAAAACTAACGCCCGCCATCATAACCACAAAGCCTTTAAATAAAACATCTGCGACCCTAGAACCAACATATTTATTTTCATGGAATAATTCATAGGTTGAAAAAGACCAACCGATAATAGCAACTGCTAATAATGCCGGTTTAAAAATGGGGGATAAAGCAATTAAATAAGGTACCAAGGCAGGATTCATCGCTAGATAAATTAATATCGTAAAAATAGGTAATCGAATAAAACTAGACGAAATATTTAAAGCATGGAATAGGTTTTTCCATTTCTTTTTAGATGTCGGCACACTCGCCATTTCATTACTCATGATGTTTCAACTCACTTTCAAAGACTTAGAAGCTGATCGCTTCCTTTAATCTTAATACGACAGGTTCATAATTACCAATTATTATATGTGCTTGGTATTAAGGGAATATGAATTACCCGCATTGGAAGGCTCAGAGCCGGGATGACGGTGGGGGAAAAGACAATATTAATCACCCCCCATCGCTTGTTTAATGATGATATTCTTTAATGGGCTGCAGCTGTTTGTTACGTTTAAACCCATATTACGTAGCATTTTCACTGGCGCTAACTCGCTGCCGAATAACTGTTTAAAACCACTCATGGCAGCGATCATCAGTTTGTTTTCACCTTTTCTGGCGCGCTCATAACGGCGTAAAATGATATGCTTGGCATAGTTTTGTTGTTTTGCCAGTGCGGTTTTGATGACTCGAGATAATTCATAAGCATCCGCAATGCCTAAGTTAACACCTTGGCCTGCCAACGGATGAATCGTGTGAGCAGCATCGCCTATCAAAGCAATATTGGGCTGCGTATACGTTTTTGCATGGCGCATAAAAAGTGGGAAGCTAACGCGGCGGCCGGTTTGCTCGATGTTTCCTAAACGATGATCAAAGGCATGTGCTAATGCCTGTTTAAAGCTATCTTCTTCTAAGGAAACTAAGTAATCCGCTTTATCCGGCGTACATGACCAAACAATTGAGCATTGATGTTTATCCTGTAACGGTAAAAAGGCTAAGGGCCCCGTCGGTAAAAAACGTTGCCAGGCCGTTAATTGATGTGGTTTTTCTGTAACGACCGTGGCGACAATGGCTTTGTGTTCATAAGCACGTTGTTTTAATTGAATATGGCATTGTTGTCTTACCCATGAGTTTGCGCCATCAGCACCAACCACCAGCGTTGCCTGCAAAGTGCCTGATTCAGTTTGCAAAGTAATACCGTCATTATTTTTTTTAAGCGCCGTTAAGGTTTCAGGGGCTTTAAAATGAATATTGTCAAAGCTTCGCAAACGTTTTTGCAACGCATAGAGGATGACATCGTTTTCAATAATATGGCCTAAGGCAGGCTCGCCAATATCGGCACTATCAAATTTAATTTCACCATTGCCCTCACTGTCCCACACTTGCATGCGCCGATAAGGGCTAACACGAAGCTCGCCCATGGTTTGCCAACAAGCAATTTTCTCAAATAATTTTTGTGAACGCTTGCTAATCGCACTCACCCGCATTGGATAATCGACTAGCTGGATATCATCGCTAATGGGTCGGCTATCAATAATCGCGATAGATAAATCTAAATCCGCCAAACAATTGGCAAAGCTTAAACCCACCATGCCAGCACCGATAATAGCAATATCATACGTGTTATTCATCAAGGGCAACTCCTCTTGCTAAGCGTGAACTATGGCCACTCGACCCCATGCCATAGCGTGCAAATAATTTTTTTGCCATGGGCATGACATCCAATCCCACCATACCAAGATTACGTATCCATGTAAGTGGTTTCACATCGTTGGTAAAAAGTTTCACTAAGCCATCGGAAAATTGAATGGTTTTTCGTTGATCTTGTTGGCGCAATTCATAATAGTGCTTTAGTAAGTGTTCATCATGCAATGGTTTACCAGCCAAATAAAAGTCTGCAATGACTTCTGCCAAAAATGCTGCGTCTCGTAAGCCTAAATTAAACCCTTGCGCCGCGATGGGATGTAAATTATGGGCCGCATTACCAATGATAACAATGCCAGGTTTATACTGCTCTGTCGCTGTGATTAAGCGCAGTGGAAACATCACTCGCTGACCGATTTTTTCAAAACGGCCTAGGCGGTAGCCAAACCATTGGCTGAGTAACTCTAAAAATTCTGTATCCGATAAAGATTCCATAAAGTTTTTTTGTACTTTTGGAATAGCGCATACCAAGGTAACTCTATTTTCACCTAAGGGTAATAACGCCAAGGGGCCATGTGGTGTGAATCGTTCGTAGGCAATATTTTTATGATCCCGATTAATTGAAATATTAGCAACAATGGCATATTGCTGATAATCGCTGTCTTTGGTGGGAAGCGCCAGCATGTTTCGAATGGGCGATAGGGTGCCATCAGCAGCAATGACTAAGTCGGCTTGGAGATCATCGGCATCTACCAGGTTTAACTGCCACTGCTTATCCACACGCTTGAGTTTGGTCACCGTTGCTGGTGTGATTCGTTGTACTTGAGGTAACTGTGCTAATGCTTCTGACAATAGTAATAATAATTTCGGAATTTCGATAACATAACCTAATGTCTTTAGATACACTTGCTGCGCTTTGATCCTAGTAAAACCAAATTGCCCTTTCTCTGATACATGCACTTGTTCAATAGCACTGGCACATTGTTGAATGGCTGGTAACAAATCTAGTGACTGAAAAATTTGACAAGAACTGTGAGCTAATGCCACTGAGCGCGCATCATAACTGGCTTGCACTTGAGTCACAGGCGGCACTTGGTCAATCAAAGCAATGGTGACATTCAAATTAGCTTTTGCCAAAGCCACGGCCAAACTCGCCCCAACTAAGCCGCCGCCGACGATTGCAATATCATAATGTCTACTCATTATTCACTCCAAATCCAAAGTCACAAACATTGGCATTCATACATTCTATTTCTTCTCCCCATGCGGGCCAAAGATTCAACATAATTTTAGCGAGTTTCGTCTTTTATTTCAGGCGTTGAACCGGGATGACGGTTCAACTAAACCCAAGTCCTATCAAACACTTTTTCAACATTTCATCTTCATGCTTCAATCGCACACAATACTGTGAATGCTCATACCGCCTTGGATATTCCCGCCGTAATCGTTTAAATTCACCCGCCATCGTGTTTTTATCAAGCGAGGCTAATGCTCTCAATGACAAATCATCCGCTTGCAGATTATAAGCCTCTTGCAGTACTTGCCACAAGGCTTGTTCCAAGCTCATCTTGGCATTATCAATCACTATCGTTTCGGGCGCTTTTGGCTGCAATTGCTCCCACATTACCTCAATGGGTGCTTGTAATCGTTCACATAATTGCTGATATATTTGGTAGCTGCTACGCAAACGCGCGGTATAAGAATAACCGGCGATATGGGGTGTAGCAATACTGGCTTGTGACAGTAATTCCTTAGAAATATCCGGTTCATTTTCCCAAACATCAATCACTGCGTGATCAACATTTCTTTGCGCTATCGCATTCAATAATGCTGTGGTATCAATTATCGATCCTCTCGACGTATTCATCACAATACACTGCTCGAGTCTCGAGAAAAACTTAGCATCACATAAATGCCGTGTCGACCACTGATCTTCGGTATGCAAAGGACAATGAATAGAAATAATATCGGCTTGCTGTTGTAATTGTTCTAATGAGACTAAACCCTTAATGCCAGCCGCTTCTAAAGGCGGATCGTTTGCAATCACTACAAGCCCCAAGGCTTTTGCAAAACTGGCGACTTGTTTACCAACGGCGCCATAACCAATAATACCCAGCGTACGCTGTGATAATGGCATATTAAATTTATTAGCTAGCATCAATAAGGCATGCACCACATACTCTGCTACACTCACTGCATTACTACCAGCTGCTGACAAAACAGTAATACCTTTTGCAGCAGCTACTGTCCTATCAATATGATCAACTCCAGCCGTTGCTGTAGCAATGATTTTTAAAGCGCATTGTTGTAAGAGATCAGCATTCACTTTAACCGTTGAACGCGTCACTAAAATATCAGTTGTTTGTAAGGTTTGTGCATTAATTTCAGAATCACTCAAGACTTGCACGTCGCCAAACTGCGAGAATAAACGCTCGCCCGCAGTGACACTTTCACTACAAACAATACGCATTAAGCGCCTGCCATTAATGCTTCTATATCCTCTATGGTTTTTGGTAAATCCTTACTGAGAACATCGCAACCCGTCGCAGTCACTAAAACATCATCTTCAATTCTAACGCCAATGTTCCACCATTTTTTATCAATCGCGTCATTGTCTGGTGCAAAATACAAACCCGGCTCTACCGTACATACCATGCCTGGTTCTAACACACGTGTTTTATTATCGATGCGGTAACTGCCTGCATCATGGGTATCCAAGCCCAGCCAGTGACCAGAGCGATGCATGTAAAAATCAAAATAGGCTTTGTTTTTTATTAAATTAGCTTTATCGCCTTGCAAAATCTCTAACGCTAATAAGCCTTCAACAAAAATGTCTACCACGATGGCTTGCATCTCATCCCACACTAATCCTGGCTTAATGCTATCAATCACGGCGAGTTGCGCCTTTAACACTAATTGATAAATCTGTGTTTGGGCTTCACTAAACTTGCCATTTACTGGAAAGGTGCGCGTCACATCTGCTGAGTAGTTTTGATATTCAGCCCCAGCATCAATCAGCACCACGTCACCATCTATTAAAGGCTGATTATTATTAATATAATGCAAAATACAACTATTAGCGCCACTACCCACAATGCTTGTATAAGCAGGCCCACTGCAACCATTTTTCAAAAACGTATATTCAATTTCTGCTTGCAGTTGATATTCAAACAAGCCTGGCTTACACGTTTGCATCGCTCGCTTATGAGCTTCAACTGTAATTTCAGCTGCGATTCGCAAACATTGAATCTCATCATCACTTTTAAATAAGCGCATTTCATGGAGTACAGGGTTAAGATCAAAAAACTGGCGTGGCACAGAAACACCCTTACGAACTTGCATACGCAATTCATTTAGGCCCGTCATGATGTAGTCATCTAAGTTCGTATCATAGCCCAATGGGTAATAGACATTATCCACTGACTCTAATAACTCTGGCAAGTGATCGATAAAGTCATCGGTTTCATAACTTTTATCCGCGCCAAACTCTTTGACTGCACCTTTTTGCCCAGCACGTTTACCATTCCAAGTTTCCATTAAAGGATCATTAGGACGGTTATACAATATATAATACGGTTTACCATCTTTATGCATTAACACCATGAAGGCTTCGGGCTCATTTAAACCCGTTAAATAATAAAAATCACTTTGCTGTCGAAATGGGTAAGGCGAATCACCATTGCGAACAACTTCATGACTTGAGGATAAAATCACAATAGCATCTGCCCCGACTTGTTCTAATAATCTTTGTCGCCTTGTTGCAAACTCTTGCATACTTACTCCTTAATGTATGGTGCTAGATCCGGCATGGGTATTACTGGCGCTTTGATTAATTTCACTGAAAATCATTAACACCACCATGCGAACATATTCACTCACTTCAAAAAAAGCGGACTCATCACTTTCATCAAACTCAATCAAATCATAATCAATGTCGGCAATTTCTGCCAAACGATTAATCGCCACGTAAGCATCCACCGATAAACGATCATTAATCGTTTCTATATCGTCAGATAATTCCAAGCCGGTGATAAAACCATGGCACCAATTACCTAACTCCATGGAACGTTTATCCAAGGCAGTATTATCTTCGGGTAATAATAATTGAAAATCAAACTCCATGGCGGTCAAGCGATTAAAAGAATAATCCAGCAGCGATTGCAAAATCTTGCCCTGCTTCTTACTCAAATGGATATCTTTATCGGGAAAACCAATAGCTTTTGCTGCCCAATCCTCGCTGTCTAATTCATGTTGACCCAGGCAGATAATAGCGCACAATAAGCCATGGACTTCCGCCGGGGTAATAAGAGAGTGGACTTCTTCCAGCACTTCTTCCACTGTTAAATAGGTTGGCAATTCGATTAATTTTTGCATGACATTGTTACCATTATTCAAAAGGAACATATTCTATCACGGCAACATGGCCTATAGAGAAAAAATATGTCACAATCATCCTAGAAATGGCAGTTGAACAAGGTACAGACATGGATTTTCCTAAAATATTTACAGAATTAGAAGAACAAGCCGAAGTAATGATCGAGACTTGTAAAACTATAAAACAAGAAAATGAACGATTGAAGGCAGAATGCTGTGAGTTGCGCTCAAAAAACAAACAGGTCGTCGAAAGAGTTTCAAAAATTATCCGCCAATTAAAAACTGTAGCAGAAGTAGAACATTATGAGCAATGATACTCACACCATCTATTTACTCAGCAAACCCTTCCAAATCAAAGCCACCCAAGAAGAGCTGAGCAATCTGCAACAAACTGCCTCCTATTTAGACAGCGTCCTACGCACCATTAAACAAACCTCCCGCAAACCAGCCAATTTCGAGAACCTCATTCTTACCGCTGCCCTCAACCTCGCTGATGAATTATTACAAATAAAAAATGCCTCACAACCAGATTACCAAGCTATCGACGATAGGCTAGAACGGTTGAAGGATAAGATGGCAGATGTGTTGGTGGAAGCATAAATAATATTTTTTCAAAGACTCATAGCAAAAGATCTCTCTATGCAGCTATTTTCCTCAAAAGCTCATGCCTTTTTTTTCTATCTGCTTTATTACGTTCTTCTAAGGCTGAATTAATATTTTCAATAAACTTGGCCTCATACACTAAGTCATGATTATCAATTAGGCCAGTTTCATAAAGCCACAAGGTTACTTCACTCCATCGCCATAAGGGGGATTTTGCGGATAATTTCATGGTAGGACTTGGAAAAGGTACTTTTACTCTTCGTTCCCCCTTAACCCATAAAGAGACTAGCTGTCTTTTTCTCTCCAAACGGTTTGCAATATCTGTTTCGCTGACCCATTCATCAGGACCAACATGGACAACGGTAGCATTTAAAGAAGATGATTCTACATCTTTGATAGCAGATATAATAGCGTCTTCTAAGGTCTCTGCCTCACGATCAAAATCTAAATAGACTGTACCATTGCGAAAGTTAATAAGAGCATCATCGCAATGATAGTCGTATAGAATATCTTCCAAATCAGGGGTGTTTTCATTTACACCCCTTAATACTAACCTAAAACAATAAGTGTTCATATTGGTACCCTCCATCTAATGCGAGCAAGCATCAACACGCTTTCGAATTTGTTTAGCATGGTTATACCCATTTCGAGGAGTTGACCATACCGAAATCATACAACCATCCCTACTACCAGCGAGGCAGAGTATTCTCCCCCAGCAATGGGCTGATTTACCAGCTTTCTGATAACACCACCCACGTTGTTCAGCATACTGAACAGCTTCTTCAATAGTTTTATTAGGATGTTGTTTTCTTGAAGCCACTGTTTACTTTTAATCCATATGGCAGAGTATAGAACCAATGTTGACATATGTCAACAAAAATACTTGGGATAACCTAAGGGCGCCCCACAAACTATAGCATTACATTATAATCTATAAAAACATATTTTTAAATATTTCAATGAGTTGCTCAAAGATTACGCCCATCTTTTAAAATCAGTTAGCAATTCACCCTATGTTCTAGTATGATCATTATCCGATGTCGTCTAGACAGCTCGAAATTAAGTCATTGTTGCTGAACCGTTATTTCTATATGAAATGGGCGTCGAAAGTCGTCGCTGTTGTGCATGCCCTTCACGGGGAAGCCTGATGCGGCAGGGAGACACCCACCTGGGCTATTGGGTTCAGGGCAACGATAACTGAAAACGACTGTTTGGATGGCATCTTTTATTTTTCATATGAATGAGACGTCCATGGACAAAGCTCAATTACGCCAACAATTCAGAAAACGCCGTCAAGCGCTCACTCATGAGCAAATAAACGCAGCCTCTGAAAAATTATTTCAAAACATATTACACTTATCTGAGTTTCAACAAGCCAAACATATCGCGGTTTACTCTGCCCATGATAACGAAATTAATCCATCACTCATCATTGAAGAAGTGTTTAGAAAAAATAAACACTGTTATCTTCCTATTATTAATCCTGACGGCTCTAACACCTTACTCTTTTCACACTATCAACAAGACACCCCACTCACCAAAAACAAATATGGCATCAACAGACCCGTTTATGATCCGACAACGATTTTCAACACCAATGAACTTGATCTTGTCCTGCTGCCACTCGTGGCGTTCGATAAGCAATGCCATCGCATTGGTTTTGGCGGCGGTTACTATGATAAAACGTTTTCATTCAAACACCATGATGCCTTTAGTAAACCCACGTTATTCGGCTTAGCCTTTGATTTACAACGCGTAGAAAAAATCAATGAAGACACATGGGACATTCCTTTAAGAGGCATCATTACCGAAGAAAAAATTTATAAAAGAGGAAAAAACCAATGAACTACTGGCTCATGAAATCAGAACCTGAGGTCTTTGGCATCGATGATTTAAAAGCAAGGCCCAATAAAACCGAACCTTGGGATGGTGTACGCAATTACCAAGCTCGCAACATGATGCGCGATGACATGAAAAAAGGCGACTTAGTCTTCTTCTATCATTCCAATTGCAAACCACCCGGTATCGCAGGCACCATGACTGTCGTTCAAGAAAGCTACCCCGATCACACGGCACTTGATCCTGACTGTAAGTATTACGATCCAAAAGCCTCTGAAGAAAACCCACGCTGGTTCATGGTGGACATAAAATTCAAAAAGAAATTCAAACAATTCATTTCCTTAGACGAATTAAAACAAATTCCCGCCTTAAACACCATGAAAATCCTACAAAAAGGCAATCGTTTATCAATTACTCCGGTGACAAAAAAAGAATGGGATACCGTCTTAAAATTAGCGGGTGAAAGTTAACTTATTTTACCTCCCACCCTCAGCTCGCAAGGGGGGAGGGGATAATACGTTCAAATTCTTCAGGCACATAAAGTAAGAAACGCTTAATAACATCAGTGCGGCACAAAGAGGGCGGTTCGCGAACCGCCCCTACATTTTTTATCACCATTCGCCGTACAAAAAAACTCGATCTGCCACCCCCCTACCCACACGCCCAGCAAGGGAATTGTGATATTCTCGACGCAGTATTGTGCGCGGGCCGGGGGGTCCCCCCAATAAAGGGCAGGGGGGCGGAGGCCGACGAGCCATTGGGGGTAACCCCTGCCCGCGCACAATACTGCTATCACACCAATCAAAGATCCACACTACCACTCTAAAATAACTTTCCCACAATTCCCTTGCATCAACGCCCCAAATGCATTTTCATAATCATCCGCAGCAAAGCGATGAGTAATCACAGCAGAAACATCCACCCCGCTTTTGATCATGCTCTCCATCTTATACCAAGTTTCAAACATTTCCCGACCATAAATACCCTTAATGGTTAATCCTTTAAAAATAATTTCATCCCAATTCACTTCTGTTTTGTGGGGCGGAATGCCTAGCACACTAATATAGGCACCGTAGTTAGTCACTTGTAATAGCAAATCCATGGCGCTCGACTGTCCTGACATTTCCATGCCAACATCAAAGCCTTCAACAATACCCATCTTAGCCATTAAATCTGTCAATGATGTTTCATTCGGATTAATCGCTCTGTCAGCACCCATTTGCTCTGCAAGTTGTAAACGGTAAGGGTTAAGATCTGTGATAACTACGTAACGAGCACCCGCATGGCGGGCAATTTTCACTGCCATTAAACCAATAGGGCCGGCACCGGTAATTAAAACATCTTCACCCACCATATCAAAGGATAAAGCCGTATGCGTCGCGTTACCAAAGGGATCTAGAATAGAGCCGACTTCGTCACTGATGATGTCAGATAATTTAAAGGCATTCACTGCAGGAATTGCTAAATACTCGGCAAAACAACCCGGGCAATTCACACCAATACCAACGGTGTTACGACACAAATGTCTTTTGCCTCCACGGCAATTGCGACAATGACCACAGGTTAAGTGCCCTTCGCCAGACACTCTATCACCAATATCAAATCCTTTAACAGCATCGCCAATTTCAACCACTTCGCCCATGAATTCATGGCCGACCACCATCGGTACTGGAATGGTTTTTTGTGCCCATTCATCCCATTTATAAATATGCAAATCAGTGCCGCAAATGGCTGTTTTTTTAATTTTAATCAATAAATCATTGTGGCCGATTTTAGGCTTTTCAACCTCCTGTAACCACAAGCCTGGCTCTGCTTTTAACTTTACTAACGCTTTCATTAAGCAATCACTCCTAATTCTTTACCCACTTTAGCAAATGCTGCAATGGCGCGGTCTAGTTGGTCTTTAGTGTGTGCCGCTGACATTTGTGTGCGAATACGTGCTGCACCTTTTGGCACAACGGGATAAGAAAATCCAATGACATAGATCCCTTCTTTTAACAAAGCATCAGCCATTGCGCCGGCTAATTTAGCATCGCCTAGCATCACTGGAATAATGGCATGATGACCCGGCACCAAATCAAAGCCTAAAGCAGACATTTCTGCACGGAAATATTCACTGTTTTCATGCAAACGTTTGCGCAAATCATCGCTACCTTCTAAGATATCTAATACTTTAATCGAAGTCGCTGCAATCATGGGTGCTAAGCTATTGGAAAATAAATAAGGACGAGAACGATTACGCAACCATTCAATAATTTCCTTATGGGCACTGGTATAACCACCCGATGCGCCGCCCAAGGCTTTGCCCAAGGTACCGGTAATAATATCAACACGTCCCATGACGCTGCAGTCTTCATGAGTGCCGCGACCTTTTTCACCCATGAATCCAACAGCGTGAGAATCATCTACCATGACTAAGGCATTATATTTGTCGGCCAAATCACAAACCCCCGCAAGATTAGCAACAATACCATCCATGGAAAACACACCATCGGTCGCAATCAATTTAAACCGCGCATCGCCCGCTTCTTTTAACTTGGTTTCTAAGTCTTGCATATTATTATTGGCATAACGAAAACGTTTCGCTTTACACAATCGTACACCATCAATAATGGAAGCATGATTGAGGCTATCGCTAATCACCGCATCCTCTGGTCCTAATAAAGTTTCAAACAAACCACCGTTGGCATCAAAACAAGAGGAATATAAAATCGTGTCTTCCATACCCAAAAAATCAGACATGCGTCGTTCTAATTCCTTATGAATCGTTTGAGTACCACAAATAAAACGCACCGATGACATGCCAAACCCATACTCATCTAAGGCTTTTTGCGCGGCGCTGACAAGCTCTGGATGATTAGACAGTCCCAAATAATTATTAGCACAAAAATTAATGACATGCTCACCCGTGGTGATACCTATGTCTGCTTGCTGAGGCGTGGTGATGACACGTTCGTACTTATAGAGACCTTGTTCTTTTAAGCTTTGGGTTTCTTTGCTTAAGTGATCGAGAAATGCTTGGTTCATGGGGCCCTCCAGTTGACTTATTTATTAGCAATAATTGAGAATGGTGATCAGTCTACTTGGAAATAGAGATGGGCTCAAGTGAGGTAAGATCTCGAGTCACCGCTAAGAATGACTTTAGGAAACCATCAAAATCATCGATGCAAGGCTAAAAGTGCTGAAAAATTTATCGCATTTAGACTATGAATTTGCCAACATGGTGATATAATGCTCTAGCCTAGGGCATTGAGTATTACTAAACGAAGACTGACAAAGAATAAATAGAGAAGGTGCTATATGAGTCAAGAAAAACTCTCCGATCAAGATAAAATTAAAGAGAAAGATAACAGATACCGCATGTTGGCAACCGATGCCTTTGCAAAAGGGGTTATCGCTTATAACATTAACAGCGACCAGTTGGATAAAGGTAACAACGACTGGTTGGATAAATCTATCCGACTTCAAGAAATTGCGATTAACTTTTACAAAAAAGTTACGTTAAAAAAAGCCCATGACTATCACGAGATGGCAGATGTACATCAGCAACGTGTATTATGCTTTATCGCAAAAAAAACACCTGAAAAAGCATTGCAAGATCTTTTAGCTATTATCAATTGCACCCAGCAAATGAATACAGCCAACAAAACTGATAAAGTATATTACTTAGACGCATTTGCTCATTTTAACCTAGCGTCCTTAAACACCCAGAATGAAAAAGATTATGCGTACATTATTGACCATTGTTTCTTGGCAGCAAAAGCATTGGATGCAATTAATTGTAGTGACAGAGAGAACCGTGATTTTTCTCTGTTTAGAAAAATATATGGTTTATTAGGACAAACCTATTTAAATCATGGTGAATTTAAAAAGGCCCGAGTCTGCTTATTTAAAAGCTTACAATTTTCTCAATCAATACACAATGCTGACAACTACGAGTTCATAGGACTCTTCAATGCGTATGCAAGCCTCTTTCAGTCTCAACCCAGTAGTCAGTCCGTTCTGGACATCGCCAAAATAGGTGTGTTTTGTTTTGCCGATGAAAAAGATCCCGACTTAAAGAAACTGCAAAGAATGTTTGAAAATATAGACATTATTTTTGAACGTCTTGAGACGTGCCCAGTAAATTATGGTGACGATATGCTGTGTGAGCATGAATTACTATATACTTTAATAATACAATTATATCATCACAATCGTGATCCCAAGTTTCCCAATAAATATCTTTACGATCTTAACTCAATGTACGAAAACAAACTTCGTTATATGACCATTAAGCTAACTCAGCGTTTGCCGGATTTAGGGTATTCTGTTGATTCTATAACAAAAAAAGAGTTAGCTAAAATTGCAAATGAGACAACACCAGAATCCAAGGGGCGTCATGTTAAGGTTATTCCATTGAAAGTACTTAGCAAAACAAAAGAGCCCCAAGCTAGCTGTTCATCCAGCGTACCGAGTTTCAGCAATGCTCACACATCCTCTTCCTCTAGTCTGTCTAGAGCTAATCACTCTGTTAGCGCTCCTTGCGTCTCAAGCACCAACAATTCATCCAGCGCTAGCCCCTCATCACCAATTGCTGCGACTACGATAACTACATTATTCACGCCACCACCCTCTAAAGTACAAGAAAAACCCATTCCTACCTACAGCAATAGTACCCGGTGGATCGATTTTATACGACAACTTAATATGCCTGAAATTTCCCTAGAATATAACCTTATAGATGCGATCTGTGAGCATCAACGTAACACCTTAAATAAGGCATTCGATTCCATTATTGAGAACCTATCCAAAGAAAGTTCAGATGCGCTCCCTGTCCAAGAAGTACAAGATGAACCTGATAGGATTGTCAATCAACCATCATTCATTTCTTAGTGTAACGTCATAGTATTGCATCTTTAACAAACACATAGCATACTAACGCTTATGATGGATTTAAATAAATTAGGCATTCTATGGACTGAGCGCAAGTATCGTTTTCGTTTACTGGTCGTTCTTGCTATTTTGTTTATTTATTTCTTTTACAACTTCATCGTTTATCATTTACCCTATTCACGTGATGCTTATGTTTACGCTCATACCATCAATGTCAATGCCCAAGTCCCTGGCCATGTAGAAAAACTTTTCATCAAAGATAATCAAGCGGTTAAAAAAGGCCAGCTTCTATTTACCTTAGACAAACGCCCCTACGAATACGCCGTACAACAAGCCATGGCAGAATTGAAACAAGCGAAAATTGAATACAAAAACATCCAAACGCGTATCAACTCCGTGATGCAAGCTTTACAACAAAAACAAGATTTATTTCAACTTGCCAAAGATCATAAAAGTAAATATTTAAAACTGGGCCAGACAGGTGCCATCTCAGAAATCAAAGTTCTCGATATTATTTTTAAAACAGCAGCCCTGTCAGCGGAAGTCAGGCAAGCCCAATCACAATTGCTTATTGCCAAACAAAGCTTAACCCTAGCGCAAGTTGAACGCGCCAGCGCCGTTTTGAAAAAAGCACAATACAATTTAAACCATGCTGCCGGTTATGCTGCTACCGATGGTTTAGTCACCAATTTTAATTTACGCGTGGGGGATTACGTTAAACGCGGCCAATCCTTGTTTGCACTCATCGACACATCACGCTGGTGGGTGATCACCCGTTACCGTGAAACCGTGTTGCGAAAAATCAAGCCTGGCGATAAAGTTAGAGTACATATTGACATGTACCCAAATAAAACTTTTCACGGCACAGTTGACAGCATCGGCTGGGGGATTAACCGTGAGCAAGCATCAAAATCAGCAGCCATTTCCAGCTTGCCTTATCTTGAAGCCACAGAGTATTGGATTCGCATCGCGCAGCGCTTCCCTGTACGCATACTGATTACAGATGTGAATCCTAAATATCCTTTGCGCGTTGGGGCTAATGCAAAGACATACGTGTTATGAATACGATTTTAGCGTGTCTTGATGCTAACATGCGCTATGGGATACGCACGGCATGCGCTATTGTCCTTGCCACTTTTGTCAGTTTGTTTTTTCATTTTCAAGATCCCTTTTGGGCAGCTATTACGGCTGCAGTGGTAATGATGCCAACCTTAGGTGCAAACCTAGAGCGTGGCGGTTCACGTTTAATAGGCACATTTCTCGGCGGTGTGTTAGGTTTTATTACTGCGGGTTTTGTGATTCATAGTTATGTTTTATTTTTATTAGCCATCTTCTTGTTTGTTGGTGGCGCTCTGTTTTTGTCATTCACAACGAAAAGGCCCTATGCTTATGTCATGTTAGGCATAACCGCTTATATGATTTTAGGGGAGTTAGTTTATAAGCATGAACAAATTTTTCAAATTACCATATGGCGCATCACTGATATTACAGTAGGAGTATTGAGTGCTTGGCTAGTCTCTTACTTTGTTTTCCCTCTTCGCTCTAAAGATATTATGATTAAAAAAATAAGAGCAAGCTATGGAGGCTGCGTTGAATATTTTGATTACGTCATGCAGTTATACTTACAGCAACAACCAGCAACAGACAATACTGATTATAAAACCATTCTAGATAATTTGAATGCCGCAGAAGAACTTATTGGTCAGTCTAAGGTAGAGTTGACGACAACCACATCAGAGCATGTAATGATTAATCGTATGCTGTTATCGCTAAAGCGCATCACTCGTCAAATTCGCAATTTAGACAGTCAATTTCAAACATCTCAGCAATATCAATTACTGAACCATCCAAAACTTAACATAGCATCTGTTATTAAACCCATTGAAACCTGTTTAAAAGATTTGAATACACTATCACCTAATGCAACCGCTTGTATTTCAGTTTGTCACGACATGTTAAGCAGCATAGCAGCCTGCACCGAACGTTTTCATCAATTACGTGAGCAAGGCATTGTTAAGCAATTCCCCGTCGAAGATGCCATGCAAGCTCATAGCTTCATTGGTAATATCAATGCACTAGCTCATGAAATAGAAAACTTAATGTTAAACATGCCGGATGAAAAAACCATAGAACAACAAAAGAGAATTATCGAAAACACATCATTTTTTAATTTTAGTGAAAAAGAAGAAGCTATAAAACAAAGCATCAAAGGTGGATTAAGTGCCGTGTTAGCCATGGTCATTTGGGTTTTTACCGATTGGCCTGGCGGCCTGCAAGGGATTGTTTCAGCCACGATCGTTTCCGCACAGAAAAATATTTATGATTCACAATTAATGGGTGAGTTACGTTTATTAGGCTGTTTATTTGGCGGTGGTGCAGGAATTATTGCTTTATACTTCATTCACTTTAATCTTAGCACCCTACTGTTATTTATGTTCATCGTGTGCAGCTTTTTTGCTTGGTTGACCTTAAAAAGTAAAACCTACGGCTATGGTGCCATCCAAGCAAACTTTGCTTTTATCTTAGCAATCGTCCACTCACCAGGCCCAGCGACTGAATTATCTGCACCCTTGGAACGAGTGGCTGGTATTGTTTTAGGAATAACGGCCGCCATGATTGTCGCAAAATTTTTATGGCCCACACACCCTAAGCGTTTACTTAATCGTGGAATTCTAGATGCTTTAACAAAAATAAAAACCATGTCTCATGCGCTTTGTCAGCAGAAGATAACGGATCAGGATAAAAATATCCAAGACAGAATTGCCATTAACACCCTCATCAAACGCAATCGAACCTTATTAAACACCATTCAGGTATATCATCACGAAGAGCATGACTATGTCATCACAGCACAAAAAAACTTAAATTTATTAAGCGAGTTAGTCACCAATCTTTACAGCATGATCGATAATATTGATTATGAAAAGGCAAAAACCAGTGCCGAGACTTATCATTTATCCTTACAACAATTACTCGATGAAACCAATACCTGCATCGAACAATTAAACCTTGAAGAAAATAAGATTTTGTTCCCTAAAAGTAGTACTAACCAACTAGAAACTCTCAAATCACACCTCAAACAAAGCTTACAACAAATCCGCCAACAAGCCCGCACTCAAGGCACCCCAACTCGCGAAATCACTCATTTATTTAAATTCCTGAATGATAGCCAGCAATTATTGAATTTGTTACTAAATAAATCGTGAAATTATAAAATATATGTAATAGAATATGCGCAACTAAAAACATAGGATTATCCGTATGGATGAGCAAAATCCGCGCTTATTAATTGTCGATGATGATAAAGAAATTCGTGAATTATTAGCGAATTTTCTTAGTAGATATGGCTACTTAGTTTCTGCGGCAGCGAATGGCAAAGATATGTTTGCACAATTAGCAAGGCATACGTTTGATTTAATCATTTTAGACATCATGATGCCTGGTGACGATGGTTTTAGCCTCTGCAAACAATTACGCAAGGATTCTAATTTACCGATTATCATGCTCTCGGCCATCGGTGAAGAAACCGATCGCATCATTGGACTTGAAGTGGGTGCAGATGACTATTTACCGAAACCCTTTAATCCCAGAGAATTAGTCGCCAGGATTAAAGCCGTGTTGCGCCGCAGTCAGCATCCCATTGAGCCCGAGCCCCAAAGCACAACCAGTGACAGTGATACCGTAGTATTTTGTAATTGGATTATTGACAAAGGTACGCGTAAATTGCTCAACCCTGAGGGGATAGAAATTATTTTAAGCGCCGGTGAATATACCTTATTAGTTGCTTTTCTCGATCACCCAAGGCGGGTATTGAGTCGTGATCAATTATTAGAAATCACCCATAACCGTAGTGCGGGTCCCTTTGATCGCAGTATCGACATTCAAGTCAGTCGCCTGCGACAAAAAATTGAAGTCGATCCGAAGCAACCAGAACTCATTAAAACCGTGCGTGGCGGTGGTTATATGTTCACTGCCAAAGTAACACCTCAGGCATGTCATGCTTAAGCAATTTTTGCCAACCCTCTCTAAACATAAATTCATCATCACTGGTTTTTGCTTAATGATCATGATTCATATCTTAATGCTAGTGATTTTTTCTCGCCACAATTCTGGCACTGAATATAAAGTCAATCGTGATGTGTTAGCACGGCAAGCAATTAACTTGATTCAAACGGTGCAAACCACCCCCATCGAACAACAAAATAAATTAGTCGAAAAAATTAATTTGCCGAACTTTACGGTAGACCTTGGGCCCAAAGCAACGAATCCAGTACATTTTGAAAAAACCAGCTTATGGCAAGTCTTAGTTAAAATCAGTGATCAAAAACCTAATATTAAATTTTCCTATTTATTAAGCCCCGATCGTTGGCTCAATATTGCTGTTGAAATTGAACCCTCTAGTTTGGAGTTGCAGACCCTGTTATTCAGTTTAGAAACCCTATTGATACTAATCACCATCTTTATTCTCTGGCTCATTAATCGCTACACAGTACCTATCCAGCGCTTTAGCCTTAATGCCGATCGCTTCGGCGTTGATTTGCAAACCCAACTCTTGCCAGAAAAAGGACCGAAGGTTGTGATGAAACTTTCGCGCGCCATGAATCGTATGCAGGAGCGGATCAGAAACTTAATCCAAGGTCGCACACAAATGTTGGCCGCACTATCCCATGATTTACGCACACCAATTACCCGTTTAAAACTACGATCACTCTCGATTGACGATGAAACCATACAACATAAAATGGTCCACGACTTAGATGAAATGGAAGCAATGATTGCGGAAACGCTCTCCTTTGCAAAACATGATAATCACAAGGAACAATATGGTTTAATCAATTTAAATTCCTTACTCTCTTCCGTGTGTGAGGATTTTCAAGATACGGGCCATGACGTACAGTTTGATAATTGCAACCACCCACTCGCCATCCGCGGTGGATCTATTGCCTTAAGACGGGTTTTTTCAAACTTAATTAACAATGCCATTAAATATGGGAAAAGTGCGCAACTAAGCTTACACCATCTCGGCGATGAAGCCATGTGCTTTGTGGATGATGACGGTCCTGGCTTGCCTACCGAACAATATGAAAGTGTCTTTTTACCCTTTTACCGCGCAGAATCCTCACGCTCACGCTTAACCGGCGGCACAGGTCTTGGCTTAGCCGTAGCAAAGGATATCATCCAAGCCCATGGCGGCGACATTTCCCTTGATAAAGGACCAACTGGCGGGCTAAGAGTTATTGTTAAATTACCGTTGGGGTAAGCCTCTTCCAAAATCAATTACTCAGTTTTCCTGCAGGCAATTACTCAGTTTTCGTGTCGAAAATTGGTTTTTAGCTTATGTTAATTCGCCACCATATCATTAGCCGACCCCTTGATTATTGTATCAACATAGCCGGTGCATATGCGTTCACATGCTTTTCTACCTGTTGCAAACCTAAAGGTTCAAATAGGCAGGTTTCGATGTATTCTGTTAGCTTGGCTTTTTTTCTATCGCTCAATACGGCTAAACGGCGTTGCTTGGTATACGTTCTAGCGCGGTGGATAATAGCTCGCATTAATTTCTTTTGATCCACTCTTGCGCCTGCGACTAAGCCGCGTGTTTGCATGAGTTGTGGCAAAACGAAATGTTTTGAAAGATAGCACAGCAAACCTAGATGACTGCGTCCTTTGCCGCGATTACATTCAAACATGGGAATGCCGCCTGTATCTTTGTAGTGTTTATAAGCAATATCGATGGCTTTATCTAATTCTATTACCGATACATCTGCCGTACGATCTTTCATTTTGATATGTACAACCTCAACACCAGAATCTCTCCATTCTTTGTTAGTAATAGCATCATCTGATCCTTGAATCATAACTTCATGATCCTCTTTCATGCGAACATTAACACCCAGGTTTTTTCCTTTACTTTCTAAATGTGCGTTTAATTCGTCTTTATCGTTGTGAGCCAAATGACCAGATAATATCGCAATCGTGCCTAGCTCAACATCTTCGATGGGGGTCCACTTGTCATAAACAAAAAACAATAAACGATTTAACCGTAGCGTGGTCTCATATTTTGGAATATTAAATTCATCCAAACCTCTACCCGTAACATCACGATCATAACGATGGGCTTGTCGTGCTAGAGCTTTCGCCTGGTCGAGAGAGCCTCTAGCACTGAGCCCGTTACTTTTATCGCTGAGTCGGCGCACAAAGTCTACGGCCCTGCGAAACCAACGTGCGACAATGTTTTCTTTAGGAAGGTTGTTTTTCATTACTGATGCAATGCTAGTGAATTTAGCATAGTGAAAATTTAATCTGTGATTGGCTTGTTGTGACGTGTGACTTTTCATAGCATCACTCCATACTTGCTGCTGTAATAATTTTAAATCCTCTGTGCACAACAGTTCCTTATTGTCATCCGAAACGTCGATATAGTGTATTGCCGGTTCTAATACATAAAGATTAAATAAATGAAACCGCATTTTTTCTAAAATAAATGTTGCGCGGGGTAATTCTTTTTGTAAGCGTTGTAACTCACTACACGTTTTAAGACCGCGCTCTTGGAGTGCTTTTTTTATTTGATCAATGCCAAAGGGTAACTCAGCGACTAACTTCGCCACAAAGGCAAACAACCAATTAAAAACCACTTTTCGTTTATTGAGCCCTGTTAAGTTATTTACGAGGGGTGCTTGGGTGAATTGCTTTAATAGCTTCATGATAAAATCTTCATCAAACTCGGCGACGGTTTCACCATCACCTTCAACTAGCTTATCGGCATACAGCAATTTATCCAGTAAGCCTAGCTCCTTATCTGTATTGTGCAGACGATGAGCAAACTCTTCGGCATCACAATTTTTTGCCAAGTCATGTAAAAACGGAATAATAGCCTGGTAAGTTAATCCATAAGTAGCAGCTTTTTGAGTCATGGGTTGCGACATGTCCTTTGCCTTATTGATAAAATAACTAGTAAATAATGTAGCAGCCGATCGTAACAGAACGATATTTCCCACCCCTTATTTTGTAACAGTCTGTAACAACTGGTGATTATTCTTCCCCTTGTTGCGGGAATGATTAGGGTGGGTATAGTAAGCCTTGCTCCTAATTATTGTTTCGAGGATAATGCGGCCTATTACTTATTAATAATGGACATAATCATGGCACAACATACTGCTTTATATGATCAACACCTAGAAGCCGGCGCAAAAATGGTGGATTTTGCGGGGTGGGAAATGCCCATACACTATGGCTCTCAATTGCAAGAGCATCACACCGTACGCCAGGATGCGGGCGTGTTTGATGTTTCACATATGTGCGTCGTTGATATTTTGGGCCCTGGGGCGCGTGATTTCTTGCGCTTTTTATTGGCTAATGATGTGGATAAAATGAAATCGCGTGGCCGCGCCTTGTACAGCTGTATGCTCAATGACCGTGCTGGTGTGGTTGATGATTTAATTATTTACTTTTTAGACGTCAATAAATACCGCGTTGTGCTAAACGCCTCACGCCGTGCGCAAGATTTAGAATGGATGAACCAACAAGCAGAAGGCTTTTCCGTCGGCTTACATGCTCGCACCGATCTTAGTATGGCGGCGATACAAGGCCCCAATGCCATAAAAAAAGTCAGCAGTATCTTGCCTTTGGCTGATCTCGACTTAGCCAGTACCTTACAACCTTTCGATTGCGCCGAGAATGAACATATCTTCATCGCTCGCACTGGCTATACCGGTGAGGACGGTTTTGAAATCATTATGCATTCTGAAGACATTGAAAAATTTTGGGATAAGTTACTAAGAGCCGGTGTCCGCCCTGCAGGGCTCGGCGCTAGAGATACGCTGCGCTTGGAAGCTGGTATGAATTTATACGGCAATGATATGGATGAAAGTACGAATCCTTTGGAATCCATGTTGGGCTGGACCATTGCTTGGGAGCCCAAAGAGCGATTATTTTTAGGACGCGCAGCCCTTGAACTTATTCAAGCACAAAGCGCCAGTCAGAAATTAGTAGGTCTCATATTAGAAGGCAAAGGTATCATGCGCCAACATCAAAAAGTCATTATTGATAATATCGGTGAAGGTGAAGTCACCAGTGGTGGTTTTTCACCAACACTGAATAAATCCATAGCCTTTGCAAGAGTGCCCGTCGAAACAGGCACTCATTGTTTTGTCAAAATACGCGGGAAAAAAATACCTGCGCGAATCGTTAAACCACCCTTTGTGCGCAAAGGTGACGTTTTAATTAAATTATAGGAGTAAAAGTATGAGTGATATCCCGAGTGAATTACGTTATAGCGAATCCCATGAGTGGGCCCGGATTGAAGATGATGGTTCTGTCATCATTGGCATCACTGATCACGCGCAGTCACTGCTAGGTGATTTAGTCTATGTTGAATTACCTGAGCTAGAAATAAATATAAAAAATGGCGATGAAGCCGGTGTGGTTGAGTCAGTAAAAGCTGCATCTGATATTTATTCTCCGCTAAGCGGTGAAGTAGTTGCAGTCAATGAAGCCTTAGCAGATGCGCCGGAACTGGTTAACAGTGATCCTTACGGCGGTGGCTGGCTTTTTAAAATTCAACCGGTTGATGAAAGCGAATTAACTGATCTACTTGATGCTGATGGCTATGAAGCATTAATCGAATCTGACGACACTTAAGCGAGATAATCATGCCCTACATCCCACACACTGACAATGACATCAAAAACATGCTTGCAGTCATTGGTGCAGACAGTATTAATGATTTATTCAATGAAATTCCTGCAGAATTACGCATTGATACTTTAAAAAATATTCCTGATGGCTTGGGAGAAATGCAAACCAACCAACTCATGCAAGAAAAGGCTTCGCTGGATAAGCGTGGCTTATGTTTTATTGGTGCAGGTGCTTATGAGCATCATATCCCTGCTGCCGTTTGGGAAATAGCAGGGCGCGGTGAGTTCATGACAGCTTATACACCCTATCAAGCTGAAGCTAGTCAAGGTACCTTACAGTTACTCTACGAATACCAAACCATGATAGCATCACTCATGGGAATGGAGGTATCCAATGCCTCGTTGTATGATGGCGCTTCAGCCTTAGCAGAAGCGGTGTTAATGGCTGTGCGCGCCAATCGTAAATCTAAGTCAAAGCGAATTTTAGTAGCGGGCAGCATACATCCCCATTATTTAGACACCGCCAATGCCATTGTGCATGCGCAAGGCATTAGCATCGAGGTGGTTCCATTTTGTAATACGCAAGGCAAGGTGCTTGTAGAGGCTTTTGCTACTTATGAGAATGAAGACATCACGGCCGTCGTCATCCCACAACCTAACTTTTTTGGTGTATTAGCAGACGTCAATCAATTAACAGCATGGGCGCATCAACACAATGCCCTCGCCATTGCGGTGGTTAATCCAACGGCTGTGGCCTTATTAAAAGAACCGGGCCAATGGGCCGACGGTGTCGATATTGTCTGTGGTGAAGGGCAACCCTTAGGTATCCCTCTCAGCTCAGGCGGACCTTATTTTGGATTTTTATGTTGTAAGAAAACGATTGTGAGACAAATGCCGGGGCGAATCATTGGTCGCACGGTAGACTCTGAGGGTTTAACTGGTTATACCTTAACGCTGCAAGCAAGAGAGCAACATATACGCCGTTCCAAAGCCACTTCAAATATTTGTACCAATCAAGGCTTGGCCGTAACGGCTGCTACGATTTATATGTCACTGCTTGGGTTTGAGGGATTGAAAAAAGTTGCCCGTGCCTGTTACGCCAACACCCATCAATTAGCCGCATTGTTAACAAATATTGACGGTGTAACCTTAATGTTTCAAGGACATTATTTCCATGAAGTGTTATTACAATTGCCTTGTGATATTGACGCTGTTCTTGATAATTTGTGTGAACAAGGCATTCAGGGTGGGTTTAATGTAAGTCCTTATTTCCCGCAATTAGAAAATGCGCTATTAGTCTGCGCCACGGAAGTCAAAACAGAAAAAGACTTACAACATTTTGCTAACCAATTAGAATTTGCCATCCACCAAGTGGCTTAAGGCTGGAGATTAAACATGCTGATTTTTGAAAAAAGTCAAACGCAACGCCAAGCAGCATTACAGGCGCCGGATATCGTGGACACAGTGTTAGATATCCCTAAAGAATTACAAAGAAGTTCTAAAGCTGTATTACCAGAAGCCTCTGAATTACAAACAGTGCGACACTATACGCAACTGTCACAAAAAAACTTTTCAATTGACACGCAATTTTATCCCTTGGGTTCATGCACCATGAAATACAATCCTCGTGGCGTGCATAAGCTGGCGATGATGCCTGATTTTTTAAAACGTCATCCTCTTGCACCCCTTAAACAAAGCCAAGGATATTTAAGTTGCGCTTATGAATTACAACAAATGTTGGCGTCCATTTCTGGCATGTCAACTGTTTCTTTAACACCGATGGCAGGTGCACAAGGCGAATTTGCGGGTGTTGCAATGATTCGTGCTTATCATGAAGATCGCAAAGATAATGCACGTAATGAAATTATCGTGCCTGATGCGGCTCATGGAACTAATCCTGCCTCTGCTGTGATGTGTGGCTACAAGGTAAAAGAAATCCCTACCGGTGCCGATGGTAATATTAACTTAAATACATTAAAAGCAATGGTTGGCCCACAAACCGCGGGCATCATGTTAACGAATCCTTCAACCTTGGGTGTGTTTGATCAAAATATTAAAGCTGTTGCCAAAATTATTCATGAAGCTGGCGGTTTGCTTTATTATGATGGTGCCAACTTAAATGCAATTTTAGGGAAAGTTAGACCTGGCGACATGGGCTTTGACGTCCTACATTTTAATTTACATAAAACTTTTGCCACGCCCCATGGTGGTGGCGGTCCTGGCTGTGGTCCTGTTGGTGTGAGCGAACGTTTAAAACCTTATTTACCCACACCCATGGTAACAAAAGAAAATGACTCTTATCGTTGGCTAACCAAAAAGGATTGCCCTAAAAGCATTGGGCGCTTGTCATGCTTCATGGGAAATGCCGGGATCATTTTAAGAGCTTATATTTATTGTCGTATTCTTGGGCTACAAGGCATGCATCGCGCCGCCGAGTTTGCGACACTTAATGCAAATTACTTACAAACAAGATTGCAACAAGCAGGCTTTACACTGGCTTATCCAGAACGCAAAGCCAGCCATGAGTTTATTGTTACCTTAGCTAAGGAAGCTAAAACCCTTGGTGTCACAGCGATGGATGTCGCCAAACGCTTGCTAGATTATGGTGTGCATGCCCCGACGACTTATTTTCCTTTGCTCATTCCTGAATGTTTGTTAATTGAGCCGACTGAAACTGAAGCAAAAGAAGATTTAGATTATTTCATCGATATAATGATTGAAATTTTAAATGAAGCTAAGACTAATCCTGAATTAGTCACAACTGCGCCTCACACTTTGCCTATAAAACGCTTAGATGATGTAAAGGCTGCGCGAGAATTAGATTTAACGTGGAACTTTGGAGAATAATAATGGCTGAATCTGTAGATGAACTGAGTATTGAATACATTGAAGACGGTGTAACTACTGTCAAAGAATTGGATAAGAGAGTCTTGTCTAAAGGCGCTTGGGCTACCATCATTTATCGTTACCAAGATTGGAATCGTCAAAAGCAAGAATATGGACCTGATAAATACAGTATTCGGCGCTATCAGAAACGTAATGGGCTTTATGGGCAAAAATCTAAGTTTAATATTTCTAGTAAAGATCAAGCGCAGAAAATCATTGCTGCTTTGAATGAGTGGATAGTGCTTGAAGAGTGAGATTTTTTTGTTTCGTGTGAATGCAGAATTTTCGGCGAAGCGGGGCTATCGTAAACACACCGTAAATACATCCCTGTAGGCTCTGAAGCGA
>JAJFKI010000008.1 GCA_021773295.1 Gammaproteobacteria bacterium
AGGTGCTAACATTCGTAGCCACACGGTAATAAAACGAAAAATAAATACGATTAATCTCAACATGACAATTATTATACACAAAAAATAACGCAAGCTACAGGTGACTGATTTTTAGAAGGAATTTAGAATTCGCCACAGACAACCACTAATTAGCTAAAAGCAACGCTGAGGTGTCCGTGATCTAAGCGCTTTTTTGGTTTTGGTTTTACGATTATTTTGACATCTTGATCTAGCAAATTAAGAAACTGAATCAGACGCGCTAGCGAGAATTGGGATAGCTGACCGCGACTAAGAACAGATATTTTTGGTTGATCCACACCGAGTAGTGCAGCTGCCTCAACCTGTTTTAAATTACGCTCCTGGATGATGTGATTAATTTGCTGAGCCAGATGAACCTTGGCGTGGTAATCTTCAGCGTTAGTAATACCTAAGTCATTGAAGACATTTCCGCTTGAAGCAGTTATTTCAATGTTGTCATCGCTGTGTTTTTTACTCATGTTAACCACCTTGCTTAAGTGCTTGCTTCAGTTGTTTTAATCGATTGTTAATTTTATCAATTTCCTCCTTCGGTGTTTTTATGCCTCGTTTTGATTTTTTTTGAAAGGCATGTAACACATATACAGAGTCACCTAAATTTACAATATATACGGCTCTATAGGTATTCGTATCGTGATTGCTGACTACCTCATAAACGCCATTACCACACCCTTTAAGGGGTTTGGCTTCTTGATATTTTTCGCCACATTGAGCTAAATGCAGTGCATACCCTACTCCTGCCTTACCTCTAAGGGAAATGCTTTTAAATCCCTTAGACTGCTTCCAACCCACTCAAGACGCTTCATTTTTGCCTTACCACCTATTTTATGCTAATTCTAGCATATTGCACTGAGAATAACCACCTAAAAAGTGATAAATTTTAAATAAACAGAAATGATACACTGTATCGGTACCGGTGCTAGGCGAAATCTAGTTCACGCAGCAATGGGCAACAATCCATGCAATCGATAGTTAACTGAATTTAAACAGAAATTAAGAAATCGCGACAGACAGGTATCCATAGAGGACAATTAACCACTGAGCAGAAAGAAAATTACTGGTTGGTTTATTATCGCTCATTCATTAACTTCTTCATGATACTAATAGCATAAATACTGTAAAAATTGAGGTAGATTAGATTCAGCTATTTTGGTTATACTCTTCTTTAAATACATTAAATTGAAGTAAATAAATATTGCTGTGGAGGGAAAGTTATGTTTCTAAGAGATACATTTTTTAGAGGTTTTACGAAGCGACGCTCAGGTTCCAAGCAAACATATTTTTCTTCATGCAAAGTTTCTGAAGGCGAGGAGCATAAAGATGGTTTTGATAAGTTTTATCATTCATTCAGGTCTGATCCAGTGCTATTCACTGAGCGTGGTCGCATTTTTCTTAACTACAGGCCAGGGCCAGTCGAAGTATTAGGTGAAAATTATTACGCCAAGTCTGAAGAAGGGACACGCTGTATCGTAAAAAATAATAATTTTGAAAAAATTGATAACTTTGGGTATCGGCGGCGCATGACTCCTGAGGAGGTAGAGTATTTTATAGATGAAATACAACGAAGCGGCTACGATATAGAAGAACAAACGAACGAATCAGACTGTGTTGCTTTAGCTGTAGTTAAAAAGTGATGGCTTTATTATTGATTAGCTCAGATCAATAAGCATGAAATTGATACTGTAAAAATTGACGTATAGGGCTTTTTCTATATCAGTTATAATTCACCTCAATATTAATACGAATTGAGGAGACACTATATGGCGGCATCAAGCACAGAATCAGGAAGCTCAGGTAAGGTTGAAGAGGAGGTAAGGGAGGTAAGGAGGTAAGGGGTCAGGTAGTGAATTACCCGATCTATATATTAACCTCGGGTAATTTACTACCTGACCCCTTTACTCTGATGTGCGCGCCTATGTGGTTTGTATCTTCGTTAAAATAGTTAGGCTTTTGAATATCCTTGATGCAGATCAAAGGAAAAGCGCGATGAATAAATTCATTATCAATATCAGCGTAAATGTAACCGCTGCTTGTATTTTTCACTTCGCCATCATGAGGTAATGATCCAAGCGATTTGATTAAATGGGGTCTATGAACTTCAGTAAAAACTAGATTGGATGTGGATTTTTTCATTAATTATCCCTCTGGCAGGAAATTTCTCAAACAAGTAAAACAGATAATTTAATATATTGCCATCTTATTTTAAGTTCAATGAGGAAATTTTTACTGTCGTGTTCAGTTTGTGTTTATTCACATAAACAGTAGGGTTTTTATCTATGTAAAACGAGATTAATTGCATGTTCTTAAGTGACTCGAAACGCTAGAAATCGCTATGTCCAAAAAATATATTTTTATTTATAGAACAATGAGTTAATCTAAAAGTAGGGGAGGCCGGTAGTGAAGATATTATTATCCGACCCCATTATTTTTGAGTGGGTAATCATTTTATTAATGCTACTTTTAAATCGTTCATTCACTTCTTTTTTGCAATTATACTAGCTTAGTCAGGCGTCCGTAATACTAGAGCAGATCAATATAGAAATTTGCTAAAAAAATGATTTGTGTGTACAATCTGAGCAGTTTTTTTCGGTCTCTAGGTGCTACAAGAGAGAAAACGCAATATTTGTGATAATAGATGCTTTATGGGAGATGAGATATGACGGGTGTTATTAAAGAAGAAACAGCAGTAAGGTTGTTTAGCTATATTGAAAGTGGAACAGTTGAGGATTTCGAAAAATTTAAAGAGGAATTAGAAAACTTAGATAGCTTAGCCAAAAAGGCAGGCCTTGATTTTAATGTCAATGCGAAGTTCAAGAGAGAGAAACCAAGCTTTTGTTGGACGTCCAGCTTTTTAAGATGTGCTCTGACTTCTAGTAGGCAAAAGTTTGTTGAGCATCTTTGTGAAACCTATCATGTGACCGTAGATTCTTTCGATTTATTTATTCCTATATCGCGCGCTGATCCTTCCTCTTTGAAGGCATTGACTAAAACTAACTTAATACTTGATAAAGATTATGTTGATGTGGGTGAGCGGACTCCGCTATGTACGGCTGCAATGCGTAATTCTACAGACTGTCTGAATATACTGCTTGATGCTGGCGCATCGCTAGAATTTCCCAGCCGCTACGGAACTCCCCTGTGGACTGCTGCAGCGTTCGGTAGCAATGAATGCCTAAACGCACTAATTGCTCGCGGTGCATTGGTTAATGCAGCCAACGTAAACGGAAGGACTGCACTAGACATTGCTGCATCACAGGGTAATGTAGAGTGTTTGAAAACATTGATTAAGGCCGGTGCATTGCTTAATGCAGCCAGCAAGGATGGAATTACTGCACTACACCTTGCTGCAAGAGATGGTAATGCTGAGTGTTTGAAAATATTGATTGAGGCCGGGGCATCTCTTACAGCAACTACGAAGCTTGGAGAGACTGCACTATTTGCAGCGGCTTCTATGAATCGTGTAGCAATTGCCAATATGCTATTCAATTACGGTGTCATTGTAGATAAGAAGACTGCGAATGAACATGCTAACTTTTATTCCGAAATGGGGCGTCTGATCTCTAGTAAATCAAAAGAAGACAGAGATTCAATCAAGCAGCAAGAAGAAAAAGAAAAAAAACGATATAAAAAAAATAAAGCACAAGAAAGAAAAGCAATTACCAAGCCGGCTACTAAAGAGTTACAAGCGTTTATTCAGAATAATAACATTACTGAATTTAAGAATCTTCTTACTAACATTGAAACGTATCTAGTAGTGGGTGATAAAACTTTGAATCTCAATGATTTGTTTACTATTAAGGAAGGCCCAGCACCCATCAAAGTAAGTTTACTGGGTTATGCCGTCAGAGAAGGAAGGGAAGAAATAGTAGCTATTCTCGTAGATAAAGGTGCAAAGGTCACGTCAGAGATCATGAATAAAGCTGACAAAATGATACACCCCCTATTGTCTGAGGCCTTTCACCAGCAGCAAGCCCAAGCAATAAAAAGACGCATACTAGTTGGATTACAAGAATACTTGAAGCCACCTACTTGGCAACGATGGAAATGTAAAAATCGTTCGAGCGCAGAGGAGTTTCTGGATTGGCTACGACATGAGAATTCACATGATCTTACACAACTCCAAGCATATTTAGCGCAGGAACTCTCAACATTCCTTCCTAATTCAAATGGCCAAACTGGAAAACAACAAGATGGCTTTTATACGATGCTAGAGGAATCGAATCGTAGGCTTACCGCTGTGATGGAAGTGCTTGACCTTAAGCCAGCGAGAGTGCTTAAAGTGCCAAGTGTTCAGACAAATGAAACGAAACAGGCATTATCGAAACCCCTCGCGCGCGAGATCACATTAGCAGAGGAAGAGTTTTCCTCAAGGCCTTCAGCGAATTATGTTCCTAGTCATCCGAAAGCAGACTATGATTATCTTAATGCTCAGATGTCTAGTGCTTCTGAACACTCCGCAACAGTGTATCATGGGAAGGATTTTTATGTCGCACAAGTCAGTGAACCTGCTAAGACGCCAGCCGTTGTTCCGAGTTTATCAGTGCCAAGTAGTAGCGCGAGTGCCTCTAGCACAACCAAGATTCTAAATGCGGTCGGTGATACGCAGAAACGTCAAGAGGGTAAACAGCAACAAGTGAGTTATGTCTTAGCGAACCAATCTATTTCAGTTTCGCCCAGTAACGTGGAAGTGGTAGAGGCGGATAAGGTAACCTCTAAGCCGCAAGAGAAGACGGCCACAGCGAAATTTTCTTTTTGGAAGCCATCCTCGTGGTCATTCAAAAGGATACAAGCAGAAGGGGAAACAATGAACAAAGACGCCGCTGATAAGGTTTGCAAAACAATGCCTCCTGTTTCTACAACACCGCTAGCGAGTCCGCAGCCACAAAAAGCAAAAACAAACACGCAGCCGAGTGCACAGCCAGCTTGATAACACGTGCTCTGCTTGCCACAGCACAGCAAGACCATCCTCGAAAATTCATGTCACCAGCCGCCGAGTCTCTTGTCGGTGGCTGGTAAGGTCCGAACCGGAAACATGGGTTACAGTTTATACCGTAGACAAGGGTAACACTTTAGGGCCAAAAGGATTATCCACAGGCTCTAAACGGCATGCCTGTCTGTCGCGAAACGTTGTCTAAGCAGCAATAGGCAGCTGAAACAGCCCACGACAATGTTTTTTCCATCGATAGTGATTGAGTGAAATGATCATTGCAGGTGAATTTTCTGACTTTTGCAACGGTATTGCACCATCAATACCAGCATGACCACGATTTTCATTATAATAACGCTTCTTCCTATTCTTTGGCATTAGAATCCACCAGGCCCAGGTTCTATCAAAGCTTTTTATTTCGTTTTGCATTGATGGCAGTCCACTGCAAAGCGGGGTGCTTTTCAGCATTTTCAGCTAGCTCGCCATCACAAATTAATTTAGGGGAAATTTCGCCATGATCTAGCAACCGAGTTAGGAATTCTTTCTCATTTTCTTCTAAAGGGTAAAAGGTTGCCAATTTACTTTGACACTCAGACATTAACTGCTTTGACCAAGTTTTTATGTCGCCTACTCCCTTTATTAGTTTCATATTTAGTACTGGAACCAAGCGATGCAAAAAATCTTTTTCATCATGAGCCAGTTGCCAAGAATTGTCATTTCTAAGATCAACTTTTCGATTCATTGCGGAGTAGATAACAAATAGTGTCTTTAGTTTTTTAAAATCTAACGCTAAGTGATGGAAAAGAAAGTGTGCATCAAAAACATCACGTGCTGCTGAACGATTTATCAACGCAGATAGTTTACCTGCTGCTAGCTCATGTAGATCTAGCACAGGAACATTATGTGCTTTTTTTCCAGAAACTGCCACACTAGATATAGTCATTATTTTTAATAATGGGATTCGGTACATAAAGTTTAAATCAATTTCAATATTACCTTGATTGCCCAAAGCACTTGGGTAGCGCCAAATCATTTTTCCTCCAGCATGAACATTCGGGCTCCTATATAAAGTAAGCCCTAAACTCTGAAAAATCCTCTCAATTTTTTCAGTTATTTCAGAACGCTCCTTGAGCATGTCATGAGGATTCAGGGCTCCAATATAGTTTAGGTCTATATCAACCGACAACCTTGGTAAGCCAAAGTAGAAAAGGTTTAAGGCGGTTCCTCCTTTTAAAACTAGGCGGTCTCTCAAATAGTTATCCTTATTAATGTCTTCAAGCAGGCGTATTAGAATAACAACTTTTTCTAAAATCTCACTACGGAACCCTGTTTCCTGTGCTTCTATTAGCAATCTTTCGCTAGATAAAATCATTTGGTTCATCCCAATTTTTTTCTATTATGTCGATAGGTACTATTAAGTTCCAACGTTTGATATACACACCGCGCATACCACTCGATCGAACCATATAGTGTTTTGATTTTGGAATCAACTTTTCTAATGCTGACAAGTGGTTCTCACTGACTGAAAACTCTTGTTTGTATCTTTCTAATAAAAAGCCAACTTTAGCAATGGTTGTTGCATTCCCCAGTAATAAAGCATACTGAATGACAATATCTATATCTAACACGCTTATCATTTCTATAGAACGGCATATTTCTTCATAGCCACCACCCAAATCCGGCCGATCTAATATGTCTACTACAGTACGTTCTGGGCTCGTAACATAAATGTCTAAGCCTTGCCGATCTTCTTTAGTGACAAAAATCATCGTTTTCTTCTTCGATAGTAATGGTTTTGGAAAAGCAATTCGTCGAAATGTATTGTTTTGGAATTGGAATGGTTTAATTGCGTGATTTGAGTGGTAATAAAAGTAATAGTAAATCGAATAAGCAGTACCAAAAAAATCAAGCGCGGTATGGTAACATAGCACTGGATCATTGGTAATGCGGCCAGCAATTAAGTAGCTATCAACAGGGGTAGCTAGTGAGGCTGACAAAGCTGGAGGGACCGACGCATAAAAACCTTGCCGAATTTTGATAATATGGCCTTGCTTCAGATGGTAAGCCAAAAGTTCTCGCTGCGTATTGAGATTTTTAGCTCCTTGTGAGTCTAGAAAATTAGTGTATTCTTGACGAGTGAACACAGGGTGTCGGGCGAAAAAATTCTTCAATTTCATTTGCATGGCCTCAGTTGAACATTCAATCTAAATATACTAGTAATATTAGTATATTTGACTGCAATAACCAACTATTGCTTCTTGAAATAGTATTTAAGCAGCTTTTATTGAGCAAATCAGAACTCAGCAAAGGGTTTTAAATATTCTTGATGGGCTTACGTAAACACAGGGCTTCTGGGGCATGTTGTAGGCAATTATATTTAAAAAAACCAGCTTTAACTCATTGAATAAAAAAGAAAATCCCCGAAGGTCGTTTATTTTTGCTACGTTTTAACGGCACAATATACCATCAGTTTGGTCCAGTTAATAAGCGTGAAAAAGCTTTCTTCGCCTTTTCAGTACATACTAATGAAACAAGTGGATTAAGTGGTGAGTTACTCAATAAAGTGTTAATGAATGAAGGATCTATTCCATTATTAACCGAGTTAGCACCAGACGCTGTGTTAAAACAGTTATCTAATAAAGAAGCTTACAAAAATGCTACGTTTATTGAACTGGACTGCATTGGGGATGAATGAAATAAAGTAAACTGCCGGTGACTGAATTTAAGAAAGAATTTAGAAGCTGCCATCCATGCACAAAGATACTTTTTGATAGTGGTTTTCTTCGTAAAAGTCACCCAATTTCTTTATTTCTCCTGCAAAAACTCAACAAACGCTCTAATGCTGGGTGGTATACTCGGTTGCTGTGCATAGATAAGGTAAATAGGAATTTCCGGAGGGGTGTATTCAGTCAGTATAAGATTTAATTTCCCAGCACTCACAGCTTTCTCGACGACATAATTTGGTAAATGTGCAATACCGATTCCTGCAGTGACTGCCTCAAGAATGGGTTCATAAGTATTGCAGGCTAGCGTGCTTTTAACATCAATGTGAGTCTCAGTGCCATTCATAAGAAAGCGCCAGCGGTAGCTTCTCTTTTCTATGCCATAGTTGAGTGTGGCATGTTGATTTAAATCATTTGGATGCTTCGGCTCTTCATGTTGGTTTAAGTATGCCGGCGAAGCACAAACAAGCAATTGATAACTATCAATGCGCTTTGCAATGCGATCTTCTGGTGGCGTATAAGTGAGCCGTATTGCGATGTCAATTTTATCTCGCACAAGATCAAGTAATTCAGCTGTAGTTCTCAAATCAACCTTTATATCGGGATAATGCTTTAGAAATTCAGGCATGATGGGGGCAAGTCGATGTGCGCAGTAAGCACTTGGCGCAGTGATTCGGAGCAATCCTTCTGGCTTATCACGCAAACGGGCGAGTGTATTTGTGGCGGCTTGGCATTCTTCTACGATATATCGTGCATGTTGAAATAACTGTTCTCCTGCTAAGGTCAAAGCCATTTTTCGGGTATTTCGCTCAATTAACCGTATTTGAAACTGTTCCTCTAGTATCCTGACTTGTTGACTAATGTGAGACTTAGAATGCCCCAGCTGCTCAGCAGCTTTTGAAAAACTATTTAGATCAACAACATAATAAAAGATGGTTAATTGCGTCATGGAAGGAAGGTTGATTGTTTTCATACAAGAACTCTAAGTTAATAATTTACAGCATTGTATACATTAGTGAAAAATGATTCAATGCCTTTTGAGTGAAATATAGGAGAAAATCGAAATGAAAAAGATTATCTTAAGCAGCTTATTAAGTGTGGCTGTTAGCCTACCCGCTATGGCAACAAATTCTTTGCCAGTAAGTTCCAGTTCTTGCGCGGTAGTCCAGGGGACTAAGGCACCCTTTATGTTGGTTCTAAAAAAGGGAGAAAACGTTTTTAAGAGTATTCAGCAATGTGCCGCTGATGCCAAACTCAATGGTGCAACCTTTACAGGCTTGGGTGCCGTTGATAAAGCAACACTACGATATTTCGACCATAAAACAAAAAAGTATCACAAGGAATATTATCTAAACTTTTTAGAACTGCTAGTTTTAAACGGCAATATCACCATGGTCAATGGTAAACGAACCCTACACATTCATTCAGTATTGAGTGATAAGAATTTCAAGGTTTTTGGAGGGGATATGGAAAATGCCACAGTTGCCGCAACTGCAGAAATACAAATTCAACCATTATCATCTCCTTTGGTAAAAAAAGCAGATGTGGCAACAGGCTTGAATTTAATTCAAACGCAGTGAGCCAAACATAAAATTTCATGATGATGCCAGAATGGTGCGTATTCTCAAAGGCATTATTTCATAGATGAAATTGTATTTTACATTTTTGTCTATTCATTGAAAAAATTGGAAGCGTTAGGATAGCTGAGTAGTAAAGTTCGTTTAATTCATTGGGAGAAATATTATGGAATCTATAGTCGTTGATTTAGAAGCAGTAGCAGGAGATGAAACATCAGATAGCACTTGCTGTTGTGGTTTAACCTGTGCTGAAGCTAGTTGCTTGGTAGGTGCAACCGCAATAGGAGCGATGCTAGGCTTTTGTGGCGGCTGGGGTTTGGGAGGTCTGGGTAATTGGTTTATGACACGCTACTATTCTGATGCTGGTTATAGTTTAGCTCCAATCCGTTTCTTTGACTCTGCATATTGGACAGCTGAGACCTCCGTGCCTGGCTCCTCAGAATTGACACCCGCTGACGGTTTCGGCTCTCCTGCTTACGCTGCATTCGGAAAAATAGACACTTGGTGGGAGTGTTTACCGGTTGTGTCGCATCTTTTTAGTGATGTTGCTATAATCCCCTCGTTTTATGATTTAGGGATGAGCATGATCAGTTTTAAGTGGAAGCGATTTAGAAAGGACATTATTTTAATGGCGGTTCGTTGGTATGTGGCTTACTCACTGAGTTACCGTGACATCGAAGAACTGATGGCTGAGCGAGGCTCTAGCGTTGACTACTCTACAGTAAATCGTTGAGCAAGATCACCGAAGCATTAAAAAAATCACAAAACCTATGATGGGCTTTAAGGCTTTTCATAGTGCCGAAGCCACCATTGCTGGCATTGAGCTGCATCACATGCTAAGGAAAGGGCAGCACCAACAAGCCACTAATCTATCTGTTTTCGAACAATTTTATGGGCTAGCGGGCTAAGTGAGCCCGGGGTTTATCTAACCTGCTTTTCCGTACCAGATATTATTTTTTGCGACACAACCGTGATACACTCCATAAACCAGTAGCCCGAACAGTGATGCAAAAAATCTTCGGGGTAACTCGATAAAGCATATCAATGATATGCTAGTTATGTCTTTATCAATAATAAAAAACTAAGAGAGTGATAATGCACTATGACATACGAATCAAGTAATACAGCAAGCCGACCACTTCGTTATAGGGCAACGTCCTATAAAGACAGTATCGCCTGCCAATGGTGTTCTTTCTACAAGAATAGAGTTCTCTACAGTCAGGTGATTTTTTTATGAAAAATAAATTTTGCACGCTTCTTAGAGATGTTAGAAATTGTAGAATATGTGAGTCTTTTTTACCTCTAGGCCCTAACCCTGTTTTACAAATAAATCCAAAAGCGCAAATATTGATCGCAGGGCAAGCTCCGGGTAAAAGGGTTCATGAAACAGGCATCCCATTCGATGACCCAAGCGGAGATCGACTACGTGACTGGATGGGGATAAGCAAGGAAGTTTTTTATGATGAAAAAAAAATCGCAATTTTGCCCATGGGGTTTTGTTATCCTGGCACAGGCAAGTCTGGTGATTTACCTCCACGCCCTGAATGTGCTGAACATTGGCATAAAAAAATATTACAACAACTTACAAATATTCAACTTACACTTGTCATTGGTCAGTATGCTATGAAATACTACCTTAGAGACACTAAGTGTAAAAATCTCACTGAAACAGTTAAAAACTGGGAGATGTATTGGCCTACTATCTTGCCTCTTCCTCACCCCAGTCCTCGCAACAATATATGGCTTAAGAAAAATGCTTGGTTTGAACAAGAGCTATTGCCTGAACTGAAAAAACGAATAATTAAGTTAATCTAAAAATGTGGTATAAAGAGTATCACTTCAGCTTATCATGAATGGGGAACATTCTTTATATACTTTGATAATTCCGAACGTGCGAATGAACAATTAGCCCGACTAAAAGAGATCTTTGGTGGCTGGGCTTTTTCTAGCCTAGCAATGGTCGTGGTAAATCAGCTTTCAATAAAGGAGACAACTCAGAAATGCAAGGATTATATAAAAGTAATTTTACTTCTGAAGAAGCCAAAAGTACCGTTGCTTTAAGTAAGTTATCACCAACTTTTTAGACCATAAAGGTTTAATTTGTTCCTAATTTAATAGGTACTAATTTATTAAACTAAAATGCGCAGTCAATGGAGAGTGAGTGGATGGTAAAAAAGACGATTATTATTTCAGGTGCAACTAGCATGATTGGGCAGGCTGTTAGTCGTTACTTATCAGTTACTGATAATCAGCTTATTTTAATCGGAAGAACGCTATCTAAGCTTAAACATTTAGCGAAGTCGTTATCTGGTGCCGCGAAATGCTTTTTTATAAAAGCTATTAACAGCAATGGATTAGCAGAAAAAGTCACTATCGATAAAAGTGGTGCGAACAATGCTGGGCTTAATCTTATTAATTTACAACTTGCCTTGTTGTTCATGTTCGGCGGCGTTTTTCATCAGCTTAGCATTATAAATAATGCCACTGGCCTCTTATTTTTATATACGTTTCATCCATTCTCCAGCTGCCATTCGTGTTGGACTTATGTTTTTTTCTAAACTCAGTCTCCAGTTGTGGTGCATACTCAATCACTCAACGATTTACTGTAGAGTGGTCAACGCTAGAGCCTCGCTGCCATCAGTTCTTCAATGTCACGGTAACTCAGTGAGTAAGCCACGTACCAACGAACCGCCATTAAAATAATGTCCTTTCTAAATCGCTTCCACTTAAAACTGATCATGCTCATCCCTAAATCATAAAACGAGGGGATTATAGCAACATCACTAAAAAGATGCGACACAACCACAATGAGTATATTGAGATAGACTTAGCCTAAAAAATTGTATAGAATCAGTCAAATTGCACAGTGATTAAGTCACGGTATATTTTGTAATTGATTGACATATATAATAATTTTAAATCCATTGGGAGAGACTATGAAAAAAAACATTATCTTGATGCTAATTACACTTGCAACCAGCGTTGCTTATGCGGATAACATCACATTACCCATACCACCTAGTTTTTCATCAGAACAAGCGTGTGAAACCTTTGTTAATGATAATTACGTAATGAAGCTCATGATGAATACAGACGTGTCTATTAATGTGGTCAAATTCTTTAGCCAATTTAGAAGTTTTAGTATGGCGCCTAGTCGGCAAGAATGTTCCAATGGACAATGTACTAATTACATTTATTATAATTCAAGAATGATACCCAATGCTGGTGGCTGCCAAATGATTGGCACAAAAGCATGGCCTGAAATTTACAGTAGCTTACAGCAAGAAGTTAGTCAATTTAATGCAGATAACCACACCACAGGTTTACCAGCGTATACTTATGGTTTCCACGGCCCATCTAATACATGTACTTTTGGTGGTACAACTTATCAAAACTGTACACTGGATAAGAAAGCCTGGTAGGAGTACAAACGATAATAAATACCTACAATAAACTAATTCTTACTGATCTTGTTGCACTGTTAACTTGTATGACGTGGTTATTAATGACTGGTCCTAGAGAACAATACAAGGAAACTGGGGCTGTGGATAATACCGATATGTTTGTCCTTACTACTATGGTAGTGCTCTTGTATTCATTATTATATTTATTTAAAAAAAGTGGGGATTGTTTAGATGAAAATAACACCACAGATACGCGTTCCCACCTTTTACCTATTTAATCATTTCTACATCCGAGACACCATGGCCTGAAACATTTTATTACCTCATTTTAATAATTTATTTACATTTGAAGGTTAGCTTTGTTTGTTAACGTTATAAGAAAACTGATTTGAGGAGATTATGATGTATGATTTAAGAAACAATTCAAACCTAAAATGGCGCGTATTAACCGGCGCAACCACACTTCCGCTTGGGGGGACTTTAGGGCTAGCATTATCTCTTTTTAGCAATGCTGGTGGTGACGAGCGTGCTTATATGGGATATGGTATGGCAGTGATGGCTAGCTTTGTGATATTTATCCTTTGTGCTTATTATTGTGCAAGTCGTATTACAAGCTCAGGTGCTTCAACACGTATGCCTCAAGATGAACAAGAAGTTAGAGTCGATGAGTTATTACGTAACACTGAAGAAGAAAGTGGCTACACGCCATAAAGCATAAAGGGGTCAACCCCATACATTTTCTTGGAGAAAGCTTATGAAAGTTATGACAATATCAGAGTTTGGCGATGCGAATGTCTTTGTTGAAAGTCAGATGCCAAAGCCAGAGCTTCAATCGGGACATGTGATTATCAAGGTTGTCGCAACTAGCATCAATCCTCTCGACTGCAAATTAAGGCAAGGACTCATGCCTGACTTAATCCCAGAGTTTCCAGCAGTACTACAGGGTGATGTGGCCGGCACCATCGAAGCTGTTGCAGATGATGTTGAAGAATTTCTACCAGGTGATGAAGTTTATGGTTGTATTGGTGGTTTTCTCAATATGAGTGGAGGCTTAGCTGAACACGCCTTAGCAGATAGCAAGCTTATTGCTTTAAAACCAAAATCGTTAACCATGCGTGAAGCTGCGGCATTACCATTAGTTGCAGAAACGGCTTGGGAGGCGCTGATTGATTATGCAGATATCCAACCTATGAAAAAGGTGCTTATTCATGGTGGTACTGGTGGTGTAGGTCATATTGCGATTCAACTTGCCAAATGGCGTGGAGCGATCGTTTACACAACAGTATCTAATCAACACAAAGCTGACATCAGCAAGCAGCTTGGTGCCGACTACATAATAAACTACAAAGAAAAAACCGTTGAGCAATATGTTCAAGAATATACTGACAATCGAGGTTTTGATATCGTGTTTGATACAATTGGTGGTGATAATCTTGAAAAATCATTTCAAGCAGCTGCACAGCATGGTCAGGTGATTTCGATTAACCCAGGAGCTCAGCATGATTTATCACCCGCTTTCCAAAGAGGATTAAGCATACACTTGGTTTTACAACCATTACCATTAATCACAGGTCAAAATCGACAACATTTCGGGAAAATTTTGCAAGATGTTGCCGAATTAGTTGATGATAAAAAAATTACACCATTGGTCGACACTAAACAGTTTTGTTTAACTGATATTGCGAAGGCGCATCGATATCTTGAAAGCCATCAGGCCATTGGTAAGGTTATTGTTGAAATAAAGTAAAGGGATCAGGTATTGCTAACTACTTTAAAATCATGACACCAAGTGGGGTAAGTCATTCGTTCAGACACAGTTCATATTGGAAAGGGTTACTACTTGCTTTTTTAGGCTTGGCAATGTACTTTGTTTTCTGCCAATATAATGAAGCTTATTTGATGAGCAATCGTAAGGAGTAAAAAATGAGCAAGCAAGATGAAAGTGAGAAAATACGTAATTATAGTAATCAGTGCGAGCCTGATATGTTCAGTTGTACCCCAGATGAAGGGTGCTGTGATCCACAAAATTGCTGTTCTCCTCAATATGGTCGTAAGCAAGAGGAGGAAATGCAAAAAAGGCTTCAAGACTTGCAAAGTATCCGCTCCAAACTAGGTTTATTTGGAATAGATCTGTTAACTAATAATCCTACTCCTAGTCCTAAATCAAATAATACTGAAAGTGAAGTAGATTTCGAATTTAAGAAATAAGTGAAAAATGCAGTTGAAAATCTAGGTGTCGGGATTGGTTATCGATCCGATTTGAGAGACTTTGTTTTTTCAAAAGACTATACATTCGATTATATAGGCGTTACGGCAGAATCCTATATGATTTCATCTACGGGTAACACGTCACAGTTGCACTTTCTTGAGAAGCTTTCTGAGCAATTTGTCGTGTTACCCCATGGCGTAAACCTATCAATCGGCTCACCAAACATCGATCAACACCATTTAAAGGAAGTAAAGCGGATATGCGATATTACGAGATGTCCCTTCTATAGTGAACATTTAGCAATAACAAAAATGCCAGGCATTACTCTAGGCCATCTAAGCCCAATTCCTTACACGGATGATATGCTAAAGCGAGTCGTTGAACATATTAATTATGTTCAAGATTACATTGAAAGATCGCTACTGATAGAAAATATAGCCTATCATTTTGTTTTGGGCGACTCACCATTTGCTGAAGTAGACTTTTTAAATGCTTTAGTTGCGGAAACTAACTGTGGAATATTATTAGATGTAGCTAATTTGAATGCGAATGCTCTAAATAATCATTTTAGCCCATATGAGTATATTAATCGGTTAAATAGCGATAGGATAGTACAAATACATATTGCGGGTGGCGATTATGATGAATCTGGATATTTACATGACACGCACGGCAGTTTAGTGGAAAATGCAACGTGGGAGCTTCTAGACTATGTATTAAATAAAACAAATATTAATGCAATACTTCTTGAACATGACCAAGACTTTCCTCCAACCGAATACTTAGTTGCCCAATTAGAGATAGCTAAAAAACTATTAGAAAACTCCCAGGAAGTGACATGTTAGACTATGTTGAGACAGAGCGCCTAATCCTTGAAATCTATACCAACGATCTTTGTAGAGAACTTTATTTTTTAAATGAACAAAGCTGTTCACTTAAATTTCCAAAAGTGAGTGCATGGATGAAAAATATGAGTTACAAACAATGCAAAATCCATAGTGATGCGCTTAGAAAGAAGTTAATGAATAGCGTATTGAGATCGTTCTATGATATGGGGAAATACTTTCCTGAATATATTGAATCACTCTTTAAACAATATTATTTATCTAATAAATTATCGCCCAGCGGCTCATTTTTGAATTATTGTATTAAATTTGGTGACTACTATTATCAACATAAGATGAACTCTGACGTACACCATCCATTAAATGAGATAATGTCATTTTGTCACAAAAGATTAATCATGAATGCACGTTGTTTCCCTGATTTCTCAATAATGCTGCCAAAAAATTGGTTGCAATATAGCGCTATTCTTCCTACCTATACTCAAGTATGCTTCTTTGACTATGATATTTATTCTTCTGTTGAAAAAATAAAAAACTCAGAAATACCTATAAGGAAAAAAACAGCCTATCTTTTTTCTGCATTGGGTGAAAAGGTGGAGATAAAAACAATATCACCATTGCTCTCAGATTTCCTAAGTCGATGTTTGGGGGATCAAAAAATAGATGAAATTTTTAATTCGATGAAAAAACCATCATCAGGATTTACAAAAGAAGCACATCAAGAGTTAGTAGAGAATAGTGTGCCAAACTTATTAATGAACAAACATATTTTACTAAGAGAATAATTAATGAATAAAAACCTTAATTTTGTAAAGTTGTCTGATAATGTTTACATAGTTGATGGGGCTGCCCGTAGTGCCATTTATGATTTAAATTATGGCAATCTTTATAGCCTAAATAATTCTGCAATACAGTTTGTAAAAACTATTCTTGGAGAAGGTTATGATGCTAATGACGTGAGTACACAAGCTCTTGAAACTATTAATCATCTTCTAGAAGCCGAGATCTTAATGTCTTGCTTACAACCAGTTCCTATCAAGGATATCTTGTCACTAAAGCAAGATCGCAAACTTTCTTTTGCTTGGATCGAAGTTACTCGAAAGTGTAACCTATCCTGTAGCTTTTGTTATGAAGGCTCTAACCCTCATTGTGTCGAACGAATGAGTATTAACGATTTTAAATTAGTGTTGGAGAACCTTATTGAAGCGGGCATTACTCGTATTCAATTTATTGGTGGTGAGCCTACCATATTGAAAGATGATCTCAAAGAAATGATTAGACTTGCGCGTGAGCATTTTGAGTTTATTGAGGTATATTCAAATGGTATTCTTATCGATGACACGTGGTGTGAATTCTTTAAAGAATATAATATCCAAATTGCATTATCGATACATTCTTATAACTCTCATGAACATGATCGTGTTACCTGTGTTAAAGGTTCACACCGAAAAGTAGAGCGGGCCTTAAAGTTAATTAAAAAATATAAAATCCCACATCGTATCGGCACTGTTTCAACAAGTTCGTGCAAGGTTGGCAAACCAAATGCTGAAACAAGCTATAAACTTAGGCCCTCGCTACCAAAAGTAACGGGTCGTGCCGATTTGGATAGCTATAACTATGAAATGTTTAAACAAAAGGCGATTACAAGAAAAAGTAAGACTTACCCGCTCAAAAAGAACCAAGTAATAATGGCGCTATCTGGACATCAATGTTTTATTCGAGATATCTATATTAATAGCTTAATGGAGGTTTATCCCTGCGTAATGGAGCGCCGAATATCTCACGGAAATATTCGTCAGCGTAGACTAACTGATATTATCAACAATGATATACGGCATTTAAATAAGGATAATATCGAAGGTTGTAAAAATTGTGAATATCGCTATGCATGCTTTGACTGTCGCCCTGACTCAAATGGAAATAAACTTTATAGTAAGCCATGGTACTGTAGCTATGATCCTAGCCAAGGAAAATGGCATGATTTGACTAAAATGTTCCACCATCTAAAAGGGAAAAATAAACTTGCAGCGATACCGGTGAAAATTACTAGCTCTTTATCCGAAACATAAGCTATAACGGGTTATGGTTTTGTTTCTGTTGGTCATAAGGGAGCTAATTTTAATAGTGTCTCTAATCATACAGCGCTTGGTGAGTTACACGATCTAAAACATTCTTAACATTAGAACGTTAAAATTGACAGATTCGATGATCAAAAACGGAGGGGGTGAGGGCCTGGTATAATGAATACTTCAGAAAACTTTAGCGTTCAAAGCAGAGTGAATCAAGCATATTACTAAGTTTATTAAACATTAGATGCCACGACCACCTTAAGCTTTTTTTTCTATGATCGTTTTCCCAATTCTAAGCTGTCATATTCTTATGTTCAGACTTTAGGACTTGTCTGTCGTCCCTCGCGGGTTACCGTATGGCTGACACCATGATGCTTGTCAGCAGACGCAGCTTGCCAGCGATTAAAACGAAAGTGAATCTCTAAAAGCTCACTTTCAAGCTGTTGTTGACGACAAGATTTTGCAGCAGAACGCCTCACTCCTCGAGACCAAAGCAACGCTTTACATTCTAAAGCATTCTCACGGACCACAGCACTAAGACGTCGAAGATTAGCCGCAGGGTAACTGTGTCGAGTACTTGTTTGTCGTCGTTGTGATCGAAGTTCAGACTTAGTCACCTCCCGACAATGTTCAAAAAATAATGGAAGTTTATCGAGTAATTGTTGATACGTCTGTTTTAAGGCAGTGTCTTCAATTTTATCCAGGGGAAAAGGCTCCGCGCCAGCGAGTAATAGCACTGCGGCAATCTCTATACGCCCTATTGCAACAGCACGGTGTAACGGGGTTATCATCTGCTTATTAGGCAAGTTTGGACAAGCGCCAGCACAAAGTAACCGCACGGTCATAAACAAGGGCTCATAAGGTATACTCACAGCTTTAAAAAGGGGTGTTTCACCTAACTCGTCTCGAAAATCAGTAAAAGCCCCTCGTTGCAATAAGCGATAAATAATTTTCTCGCTATTTTTAATCACAGCACAATGCAGCGGTGTCAGACCTAAGCTACTTGTCACATTAACATTGACATGATGTTCAAGCAGTTGGTCCACAATTGCAACACTATTTTCTGGCTTTCTATCACTTATGTTACAGGCCGCGTGCAAAGGTGTAACGCTTTTGTTTGTCATCAACGCAGCGTTTGCTCCACGGCTTAAAAGCTCTTCAACACCGTTGGCATTCCCCTTCGCGCACAGGTAAAAAAGTGCTGTATGATGATTGGGGGTTAATGAATTAGGATTTGTTGCATCGATACTTAACAATTTACGGATTAACCCGATATCCTGGGTTTTAGCGAGATGATAAATCAGCGGCAACCCGTTAATATAGATATTAGGATCTCCGCCTTCCTGTAAATATTGATTTAAAATATCCTCGAAAGAATTCATAGCATAGTGCTTTTGCCAGATGGGTAGCGAGCCATATACGAGGAGGTGCATAACGTCCAGTTTCCAGCTAGACTCGAGGTTAGGGGAAGCTGAAACCACCGCTTTATAAAGCGCTAATGCCTTTTGTACTGAGCTAAGATAAGTCATAAGACCTGCCGCAGTGGGAAGCTTGAGTGATAGTAAACCATTAATTTGGGGAAGGTTATCAAGTACTTGCTCAATCTCCTTGATGATTAATTTCTCGCCGGTCCTGCGTTGACACTCTGGCGTTAACCCTGACTTAATTAGAGTCTCTAATTGCTCTTTTGATTCCAACATACAGTAATTATCTCCTCGTGTTGCACGACCACCTGAGCTTTATACCAACAGTTATGGCCAATGTCAAGCCACACGAGAAGTGATGTTGATGCCTTATATCAGACACATAAAGTAAACTAAGTATGATGAAACAAAGGTGTTTAATGACTCGAAATGCTGTTACGATAAACTACCCGAGATAACCACGTACTTACGCGAGTTAAAGCGCCACACGTGTCTTAAAACGAATGGTTATTAGCCTGTTTTGGTATTTTTTTGCTACCCCGAACTAGGATGGCCCCCATCTTCTGTACCTCGAAGAGTGTGATATAAGATCCTAACAAATGCTTTCACTATGATTTACTGGATCAAGATCGCTTAGCAGATGGTCCGTTTTTTTTGGCAAGATCAATTGGAAGCAGATCAGCTTTTTTAAATAGAAGTAGTAATAGGAAACCTCTCAAGCAAATAAATGGGGTAGTTTGATATATTGCCATCTTGTTTTAAGTTCATCGGAGAAGCTCTTACTGTTATGTCAGGTTTATAGTTATTCATATAAACAAGTAAGCTTTTCTTTTTTGATGATTTGCCCGACTTAGTTTCAATTGGAATTAACATAGATTCAATTGAAGTAATGAAATCGACTTCTGCCATATTACTACTAGTCCAATAATGCAATGATTTTTGTCCGCTTGCTATGAGCTGCTGCGCAACAATATTCTCGATTAATGCGCCTTTAAATTCTGAAAACAAATGATTGGTTTCAAGTACTGCTCTGCTTGATAAGTCTGACATTGCTCCTAATAACCCTATATCGAGTAGGTATATTTTGAAAGCGTTGCCATCAGTGTAAGCCGGCAGTGGGATTTTAGGTGCAGTGATATTACTACAACGATAGACTATGCCAGCATCGATCAGCCATTGAATAGCAGCTTCATATTCACGGGCTCTGGCACTATTTTTTATCACGCTGAAGATAAATTTTTTGTTTTCTTTGGCCAGTTGTTGGGGGATAGAGTGCCAAACTTCAGTAATTTTTGCGATTTGGTTTTTCTCAGCATGTTTTGCAAAATCAAACTCGTAAGCCTTAACAATATCATTTTGAATTTGGCGCACTTCGATTAGGTTATCTGTGTCTCTATATTTTTTTACGGCTTCAGGCATTCCGCCAACATAGGTATAGAGCCTTAGTAGTTCGAGTGATTGTAAGTGTAGGGCTTCAGGTAATGGAGAGAGAGAATCAATGGATTGCAAATACTCTAATAATTGATTTTTGTTGAGTGCTTTTAAAAACTCTAAAAAGCTCATGGGCAATAATCTTATAAGATTAACTTTTCCAACAGGAAAACCGCTTTGACTATTCACTTTTAAACCTAACAGTGATCCTGCAGCTGCTATGTAATACTGTCTTCCTTTTTCACAAAAATATTTTAATGAAGTTAAGGCTCTAGGACATTCTTGTATTTCGTCAAAGATCACTAAGGTTTTAGTGGGTTGAATCGTTATATTGTAAAATGCACAAAGTGCTTTGATGATTGCATCTGGGTTAAGGTTTGAATCAAATAGGCTATGAACATCTTGGTTTTCTTCAAAGTTAATGATGATGAAATCCTCAAAGTACTCCTTGCCTAGCATTTCTAGTAAATGGGTTTTGCCAACTTGCCTAGCGCCGAGCAGTACCAGAGGTTTTCGATCATCGGCATCTTTCCACGCTATTAACTGATTAAGATAAAGTCTGTCCATATGGCCCTCCTAGAACTCACATTATTCATATGTAAAACGTGATAAAACACACGTTTTACATATGAATAATGTGAAGTATATCACGTTATTTCGCTAAACTTGCATATTTCATTTCCGGAGTCACCAATCAGCAATATAGGACCTTAACACGAGTACAACACTTTTCAACCCGGGAAGTGTGGTTCATATTTTACTCGACACAGGACGAATTAGCGTTTTTTTGACAAAAAAATGGAAAAAATATTGACTGAACCATTATGGCTGATTGATATCTGCTCGATCCTGATTTGATGGATAAACCATTGGATAATGTTGATGCCGAAGTCTATACCCATCGTACTTCAAAATGCGAGATTTATGCCGCGGTGATTTTTGTTCCCAGGAGCCGTTTGAAACGCAGATAATAGCCATTCTATTGGCAAGTTTCAAACGGCTCCTGGGAACAAAAAGCGTCCGGCAGAAAAT
>JAJFKI010000071.1 GCA_021773295.1 Gammaproteobacteria bacterium
AAACAAATAGAAATAAGCACTACCAATTGTTGCGGTGATGTTGTGCGTAATGTTACTAGTTGTCCATTGCAAGGTGTGTGTCAGCATGAAGTCTATAATGTCCGCGATACCATTGAAATGATTGCTGGTGATGAAGAATTATTAATAAAGCAACGTAACCTGTCACGCAAACATAAGATAGTGGTTAGTGGTTGTAACCGTGCTTGTGGCTTACCATTATTAAATTGCCAAGCGTGGATCCCCATGATACGAACCAATGGCAATGGTGAGAAAGAAGAAGGGTGGCAGTATTATGCCGGCGGGGGGTTAGGACAAAATCCTTACATGAGCAAATTAATTTATTCCTGGGTGCCTAAAGACATGTGTCAAGCAGTTACCAGGGCAGCCGTTGAAGCTCATCGTCGTTACGGTAATCGTGAGTCTAGAAAATTAGGCCGCTTAAAAATTATAGTGGATAAATACGGTCCTGAAGGATTCGCGCTGTTATTATTTAACTTAATGAAAGAGAGAAATGTTGCTGGCATTGATAACATAGAAATTGCAGAGGATCACACACCTAATATATTGCCGCATCCTTTTGAGGGGCAATATGTCGTTCCGCAACGACAAGAAGGCTTGAATGCTATCAGGATCATGATCCGTCGCTCAGAAGTATCTGGTGATGAAGCTCAAATGTTTGCGAAGTGGGCTGAAGAATATGCTAATGGTGAATTGGTTTTAACTGCTAGGCAAAATTTGATTATTCGCAATGTGCCAGACTCAAATGTTGAACCATTAGTAAAATTGATCCGTGCTGCTGGTTATCGCTTAGATGGTGCAGAACATTTACCCGATGTGGTTGCTTGTGTTGGCACTACCTATTGTAACTTAGCAGTGTCTGATACACCTAATTGCTACCACCGTATTATGGAAGCATTTGCTGATAATGATGAGTACTGGGCGAAACTAGGACCTTTGCAAATTAATATGAATGGCTGTCCAAATTCATGTGGCCAGCATTGGATTGCTGATATTGGATTACGTGGTACGCGGCAAATGCAACACGCTGGCAGCGAAGAAGGTTTTACTGTTTATCTTGGTGGCGACTCTGAAGGCAACGGGTTTATTGGACGAGAACTCTTTGATGTCGTGGGTAATGAAATCGTCCCTACTGTTAAAAGTTTACTCGACTATTATTTAGCAAATAGAAAAAACGGTGCGGAGAGATTCAATAAATTTGTACAACGAGTTGGAGTTGATGACATTAGAAATGGAGTGCCGATCGTTAGGGCAGAGGGAGAAGAACAATTAGAAATAAGAGTGAATAAACAATTAGAAGATTATTTTCAGTTAACCATTGAGGATGCAAAACGTGAGCGCAAATGAAGACATTACTGCATTAGCTACGAAAGCTAAAGCCTTACTTAAAGAAGGAAAACCGGATAAGGCCATTGATATTTTACGCATAGCAACGTCTAATGAACATCCAGAGTTAGCGGGGATCCTTGCGCACTGCTACTATAAACGCGGTGATGCTAGAGGCGATGTGCATGCGAGTACTTATTTCGCAAAGAGAGCCATTGAGTTAGGTAATGATGCTAAAGACATGCACGCCATTGTTGCCAATGGTAATTTTCGTAAAGGTAAATATGCCCAATCACTTAAACATTATGAAGCGATTATCGATGAAGAAAGCCCTGATGAAGTCGTTTTTCTTTACATTGTGGCATTACACTTTGCCAATAGAAAGACACAAGCAAAAGTGTTACTCAAAGATTTAATCAATAAATCAGAGGATAACAAAAAATATCAAGAAAAATTTTCTCAATTAGTTATGGCAATGGAAAAACCTGCAGTGCCAGACATTGAACAAACTACAGGCGGTGTTAAGTCAGTACATAAAAGAGGTGTTAAAACAGCTTATAAAATCTCTGCCTTATCTGTAGTAGCTGGTTATGGTGATACGGCAAAAGATTTCAATTGGGTCGATGAAAATGTACCTTGTCAACAAGCTTGTCCAGCTCATACAGATATCCCAGGTTACTTAGCAGCAATTTTAAATGGTAATTTCAGAGAAGCTTATGAAATTAATTTAAGAGACAATGTATTTCCAGGTGTCTTAGGTCGAGTCTGTTCTCGTCCTTGTGAAGCGGAGTGTCGCCATGGTTGGGATGGCTTAGGAGAGTCGGTTGCAATTTGTTGGTCAAAGCGATCTGCTGCTGATTTGCAAGTCAATGACTTACCGGTTGTCCTCGACAAATTATATCCCGATACTGGCAAGCGTATCGCAGTTGTTGGTGCGGGTCCTGCAGGTCTAGCAGTGGCCCGAGATTTAGCCCGGCTAGGCCATAAGGTTATTGTGTTTGAACGGCACGAGGTTGCCGGTGGTATGTTGGAGCAAGGGATCCCAATTTTTAGGTTGCCAAGAGATATCATAGACAGAGAAATTAAACAAATAGAATTATTAGACGTCGATATTATGTGTAATGTTGATATAGGTAAAGATGAAACCTTAACAGAGTTACGTAACAATCACGATGCGGTAATACTTGCAGCAGGAACGCTGCGTCCTAATTATTTAAAACTACCAGGGGCAGATTTAGAGGGCATTTCTCATGGCTTAGATTATCTGTTAGAAACAAATCATTTAAAAACAGGTGACGCCGGTAAAAAAGTATTAGTTATCGGTGGTGGCTTTACCGCAATGGACTGCTCACGTACGGCTAAACGTTTAGGCACTCAGCTAGAATTTTTTAATTCGATATTAAACTTAAAAGATTGGCGTGATATGGTATTGAGCCGTTCTAAATCTAATGTGAGAGTACTCTATCGTCGATCTGCATCAGAAATGCTGGTAACACCCGGTGAAATAGACGAACTAGAGGTTGAAGATATTAGTATGGAATTTTTAATTAGCCCCATGGAATATTTAGAAAAAAATGGCCATGTTGCTGGTATGAAATTTATCCAAAATGTATTAGGTGAGCCTGATGAACATGGCAGAAGGCGTCCTGTTCCAGTAGAAAACAGTGAGTTTGTCGTTCCCGCCGATCAGGTGGTTCTTGCTACTGGCCAATTCCCTGAAACGCATTGGATTGATGATCCTATTAAAAAAGAAATTGTGGGTGATGATGGTTGGCTTAATAATTCCGGCGGTACTAAAACATCCATTGAGGATGTGTTTATCGCAGGTGATTATTCTACAGGTGCAAAAACAATTATAGAAGCTATCGCACATGGCAAACAGTGCGCTTTGGACGTTGATGAATATTTAATGAAAGAAAAACGCATGAAGCACGTAGTATTTGTGGAAGATACACCTAGAGAATCAGGGCGTAATCGTGATATGGATTTTGTGCCACTGCAAGATATGCCAATGAAAAAAGTCAATGAAAGAGCATTCGAGGCAGAAGTGGAAGAAGGCTATGATCCTGAGCTTGCCATTGATGAGGCACAGCGCTGTTATCAATGTAATTATAAATATGAAATCGATCCAGATGTTTGCATTTACTGTAATTGGTGTATAAAAGCAAAACCAAGACCAGATTGTATTGTAGAAGTAAGTTCATTAATTTACGGTGATAAGGGTGAGATAAAAGGCTTTAATCGTTCCAAGAGCAGCGAGGAAACCACGCAGGTCTATATCAATCAAGCCGACTGTATACGCTGTGGTGCATGTGTCGATGCCTGCCCTGTTGATGCTATTAGTGTACAAAAAGCCACAAGGGGATGTGCTGATAAGGATGATGTTAACGCACAAAAAGATTTGAAAGACACGAAATTGCTTTAATTAAGCTTTGTATAAGGAACATAGCTTTGTATTTGCTGATAACAATCTATAGTTATGATAGTAGACTACAAAGTGTTGAGAAAAGGATAAAAACGGGAGGTTGTGAATTTTGTTAGCGACCCATTATTTAAAAGTTGATTTGTTCCATCAGTGTGATATTGAGCTCTTACTCACAGGGGCTTTTTATCCCCTGAATGGTTTTATGATAATGGATGATTATATTAGTGTCCTTGAGAGCTCACACTTAACCAATGGGATTTTCTGGCCTCTGCCAATCACCTTACCTGTCGATGATGAATTTGCTAATCAATTAACAATACACGATGAAGTGATCTTGCAAGACGAGGCAGGTGAAAATATTGCGATATTAACGGTTGCTGATATCTGGAAGCCGAATAAATTGCAAGAGGTTATCAGCGTTTATGGCACGATTGATCTAAAGCATGCAGGCGTTAATCGTGTGTTGAACCAGGAGGGTAGCGTTTATATTGGTGGTCCAATCCGTCAACTTAAGTTGCCTTTTCATACTCAATACCCAAAATATTGTAAGCCAGCCTATGAAGTCAGGGCAGCATTAATGGAAAAGGATATAAAAAATGTTGTTGCGTTTCAAACGAGAAACCCAATGCACCGCGCACATTTTGAATTAACAAAGCGAGCAATGGAAACCTTAGATGCCTTTTTACTGTTACAACCCACCATTGGTCCTGCTAAAATTGGCGATATTGATCATGTAACACGGATTAAATGTTATGAGCATATTTTAAAATATTATCCAAGAGCACGCGCCGCCTTGATTTTATTACCATTAGCCATGCGAATGGCAGGTCCAAAGGAAGCATTGCTCCATGGCATTATACGTAGAAATTATGGTTGTACTCATATGATTATTGGGCGTGACCATGCTGGTTACGGTAAAAGAGCAGCAGGAGAAGGTTATCATAAGCCCTATGAAGCTCAGCGAGAATTTATTCACTATCAAAATGAACTTGGCATAAAGCTTATAAAATTTAGTGAAATGGTCTACGCGAAAGATTTGGATAAATATATTTCTGTCAGTGAAGTGACTAAGGAAAATGACATTGCTAAAATCTCAGGCACTGAGTTTAGACGCAAGCTAAAAACAAATGAAGCGATCCCTGATTGGTTTTCTTTTTCCGAGATAATTGAAGAATTGCGTCATGCCGAATTTATTGCGGAGAATCACTCTGTTAATACTGCGGGCACATCATTTAACAGGGACGTTATTAGCTCCAGATTATTAGTGCATTCTGAAAAAAATCGTTACGGTGAAAGCATTGCTACGATAATTTTGGGCTGTAAAGATTTAATCGGTATCACAGAGTCGGAAGTGGAAGTGTTAATTAAACACATGGAAATTGTAAAATATCCCAAAAAAACATTAATTGTTGAGCAAGGCAAGCAGCATAGTCTCTATTGTATTATTATATCTGGAAGAGCATCAGTATTGATCGAAAATGCTGGCAAGGTTAGTCCTGTAGCACTAGTATCTATAGGTGATACGATTGGCCACATTGAAATAGATTTAAAGTCAATGAAACGCACGGCTAATGCAACGGTCGTTAGCTTGGAAGAGATGGAATTACTACAATTGCAGATACCTAAATTGAGAGAGTTAGCTGAGCAATTTCCAGATTTAACGATGAGGTTGACCCAGCGCTTTCAAACGAAAACAACCATGAACTTTTTTAAGAAACACCCAGCCTTTTCATTATTACCACATAATTTTTCCTTCTTTTTGTCAAAGCAGGCAAAAATATTAAAATTTGCTCGAGGGACTCAGTTTTATAGTCGCCGTGTGAAACAAAATAAAGGGTTTATACTTATCTCTGGAGAGGCCCAGGTACAACAGCGTGATGAAGATAAATTATATGCTCGAAAACATAAACTATTACCGGGTGCTATTATCAATAATGAAACGCTTTCTATTTTTGATCAAGACAGGCATACGGTTGTTGTCGCCTTGATACCTGTGACTGTTTATTCCATACCTGCAAATATTGTGCAATTAGCACTGTCATTAAATATGAAAAAATTTATTGAATTATCAGACGAAACGATTCAAAAGTGTCGTATACCCATCAAAGAACCCAATGCAAAGTTAATCACAGAGCAATTAAGTAAGAAGCTGGGTTTTTGTTTTGTCGAAGATCAAACAAAACAAATCTTTTTGCCCATTAGTGAAGCGCAAGTTGATGTTTGGCACGATATCAATGGTAAGCGCTCTATCAGCGAGTTGCTGGCTAGGTATTTGAAAAAATACGATCAACGCACTGCCAATGATGTCATTACATTTATTTACGAGCTTGAGGAAGCGGGCTTAGTGGCTTATTAGACAGGAAATGAACCATTATCACCCACCGCATGACTCAGAATGCGATGGGTTAATTCATTTGAACTGATTCGTTTTAACCTTTTAATGCCTTAATTTGGGCATTCAAACGGTTTTTATGACGAGCCGCTTTATTTTTGTGGATAATGCCTTTTCCAGCCATGTTATCAATAACTGGTATTGCCGCATCAAAGGCTTCTTTCGCCTTGGTTTTATCATTGTCCTTGATGGCAGCAATAACTTTTTTAAGGTACGTGCGGAATTTAGAGCGTAAGCCCACGTTATGTTCACGTCTAGTAACTGCTTGACGCGCCCGTTTTTTAGCAGATGGTGTGTTAGCCAAGGTTAATCTCCTAATAGTTACACAAAATTTGACCCGTTTTGGACCGCTAACTATGCCTTTTTTTGCCATATTTGTCAATTATTAATGAGGAAATCACTTTATAATCCTAGAAACGGCCGTTAAACGTGAATTTTGTCGCTGCCGTTTCTAGGATAATCTGTTAAAATCCGTGTTCACATCCCGGTAGTGGTTTAAATGAGTAAACAATTAGCGAAAAATACAGTTATCTTCTCTTCCATGACATTATTGTCGCGGGTTTTAGGCTTTGTGCGTGATATGGTGATTGCCTATATCTTTGGGGTGTCTGGGGCTGCTGATGCCTTTTGGGTCGCCTTTAAAATCCCTAATTTCATGCGACGATTATTTGCCGAAGGCGCTTTTTCCCAAGCCTTTGTCCCTGTGTTATCGGAATACAAAGAAACCCAAGATCATGAGCAAGTGCGCCAATTTATTAGTCGTATGATGGGGACTTTGGGCAGTGCGCTGTTGTTATTAACCATTCTAGTCGAACTCGGTACGCCCGTGGTGATTGCTGTTTTTGCGCCAGGCTATTTGCACAACCCTGCTCAGTTTGCCTTAGCGTCGCATATGCTGCATTTAACCTTCCCTTATTTACTTTTTATTTCTTTAACAGCCTTTGCCGGTGCTGTGTTAAATACTTACGGTCGCTTTGCCGTGCCAGCGTTTACGCCGGTGTTGTTGAACCTTAGTTTGATAGCTGCTGCTTTTGGTTTGTCGTCTCATTTTCACCAACCCGTGGTGGCGTTAGCCTGGGGCGTATTTGTTGCGGGCGTGGTGCAATTAATCTTTCAAATACCTTTTTTGAGATATCGAGGGCTTTTAGTCTTGCCGCGCATGCGTTGGCGTGACCCAGGAGTTAGGCGAGTTCTAAAGTTAATGCTACCAGCAATCTTTGGGGTATCAGTAGTACAAGTGAATTTATTATTAGATACTGTGTTTGCCTCTTTTCTCCCTGCTGGGAGTATTTCTTGGTTGTATTATTCTGATCGTTTAACCTCTTTTCCTTTAGGGGTTTTTGGTGTGGCTATTGCGACGGTTATCTTACCGACCTTAGCCAAAGCCTTTAGTAAAAACTCTCATGAGGATTATAATGCCTCCATCAATTGGGCAATTCGTTCGGTATTATTAATCGCACTGCCTGCGGGTATCGCCATCTTTATATTATCGGCCCCATTACTGTCGACCTTATTTCAACATGGTAAGTTTAGTGCTGAGGATGTCATGATGGCGCAGCGTAGTTTGCTGATGTTCGCTCTTGGCGTGCCAGGATTTATGTTAATTAAAGTCTTAGCCTCGGGTTTTTATGCCAGGCAAAATATAAAAACACCGGTGCGTTATGCTGTCGTTGCAATGATTTGTAATTCCGTGCTGAATTTAATTCTGATTTTCCCGATGGCCCATGCTGGCTTAGCCTTAGCAACAACAGCCTCATCCACTCTAAACGCAGGCTTATTATTCTTTGGTTTACTTAAACGTGAGATTTACGTTCCAAGCCCAGGCTGGCGGCGCTATATTTTGCAAATGTTGGTGGCGAATGTCGTAATGGGTGCTTTAGTCTGGTTTTTCAAACCCCCTACCCAGGAATGGCTGTCAGCGGGCCTATCATGGCGTATACAGCATCTTATTCCTTTAATCGGCCTAGGAGCTGCTAGCTATTTCGCCGTTCTCTGGCTCATGGGGATGCGTCCTCGGGATTTTATCCATACGACCAAGCATCCTGCTAGAGAGTCTAATACATTATGAAATTTATTCGCGGATTAATTAATCTAAAACCTGAGCATGGGCCCAGCGCCGTGACCATTGGTAATTTTGACGGCGTGCATCGAGGGCATCAGCATTTGTTGCGCCGATTTGTTGCGACTGCAGCTGAACGTGGTTTGCCTGCAGTAGTGATTTTGCTTGAGCCGCAACCCAATGAATTTTTCCCCAATAGACCAACGGTGGCGCGATTAACGAGATTGCGAGAGAAACTACCATTACTAGCAGAGTGTGGCGTTAATTATGTCTTAGCTATCCATTTTAATCAGGATTTTTCGAAGATATCGGCACAAGCGTTTGTGGAACAAGTCTTACTGCAGCAATTACAGGCGCGTTATGTGTTGTTGGGTGATGATTTCCATTTTGGCTACCGTCGTCAGGGTAACTTTGCGTTGGTAGCGCAATTGGGTCAGAAACATGGCTTTGAGGTAGATAATATCAACACTGTTCAACATCAAGGTGAGCGAGTCAGTAGTACTGCGGTGCGCCAAGCCTTGGCCGCTGGCGAGTTAAGTTTGGCAGAACAATTACTCGGCCGACCCTATGGCATGTATGGGCGGGTGGCCCACGGTGATAAACGTGGCAGGATTATTGGCTTTCCCACGGCAAATATTTATCTACACCGCAAATTAACCCCCATCACAGGCGTATATTGTGTTAAAGTATATGGCCTAAAAGATGAACTCATATACGGCGTGGCAAATGTTGGGAATCGGCCAACAGTGGATGGAACTAGGACGTTATTGGAAGTGCATTTATTCAATTTCGATGAAGAAATATATGGACACTACCTACGTGTGGATTTCATGCATAAGTTACGAGAAGAAAAGCGTTATAACTCGTTTGAGCTATTAAAGCAACAGATTTTATTAGATGCAGAAAATGCTAAAAATTATTTTGGAATAAAAGACCATGAGTGATTATAAACAGACATTAAACTTACCAAAAACTAATTTCCCTATGAAGGCGAATTTATCTAACCGTGAACCGGAAATGATAAAGTTTTGGTATGAAAATAAAGTTTACGAGCAAATCCGCCAACAACATAACGGTAAGCCACAATTTATTTTACATGATGGTCCACCCTACGCTAATGGTGATATTCATATTGGTCACGCTTTAAATAAAACCTTGAAAGATATTATCGTCAAAAGCAAAACCTTAAGTGGTTTTGATGCTCCTTACGTTCCCGGTTGGGATTGTCATGGCTTGCCGATTGAATTAAACGTTGAAAAAAAGAAAGGTAAGCCCGGGGAAAAATTATCTCATAAACAATTTCGTCAAGCTTGTCGTGATTATGCTGCTGGCCAAGTTGAAAATCAAAAGCAAGCGTTTATTCGTTTAGGCGTCCTGGGCGAATGGGACAATCCCTACCTAACGATGCGTTTTCTCTATGAAGCTAATACCATTCGCACCTTAGCAACCATTATTGCTAATGGGCATTTACACCGCGGCTATAAACCTGTTCATTGGTGCACGGCGTGTGGATCAGCCTTAGCGGAAGCGGAAGTGGAGTATATTGACAAAGAATCTCCGGCCATTGATGTGTTATTTGATGTGGTGGATGAGTCTCTGCTTTGGTCGAAGCTCCAGCATGCACCGGATGCCAATGTGCCTAATAAGTCTTTATCTGTCGTCATTTGGACAACGACGCCTTGGACTTTGCCGGCAAATCAAGCCGTTTGTTTGCGTGCAGACTTAGCCTATTCATTAGTGGAATGTGAAATAGAAGGTAAAAAGCGTTATTTATTTATGGCCGAAGCCTTATTGAAAGATGCTTTAGTGCGTTTTAATGTTGATAATTATCGTGTGGTTGCTTATTGCCAAGGTTCAGATGTAGAGGGTATTCGCTTGCAACATCCTTTCTATGCTAGGCAAGTGCCTCTCGTTTTAGGGGATCATGTGACAACAGATGCCGGTACCGGTTGCGTGCATACGGCTCCGGGTCATGGTCAAGAAGATTTTGAAATAGGTCAGCATTATGATTTGCCGGTGGATCATCAAGTCATGGGAAATGGTGTATTTGCTAAAGACACGGAAATGTTTGCGGGTGAACATGTCTTTAAAGCCAATGAGCATATTATTGAAGCTTTAAAAATGCGTGGTAATTTAATTCATTTGGCCCGCGTTAAACACAGTTATCCACACTGCTGGCGCCACAAAACACCGCTCATTTTTCGTGGTACACCACAATGGTTTGTATCCATGGAGCAACAAGGCTTAAGAGAAAAAGCCTTAATCGGTATTGAAAAGGCAAGGTGGATTCCAGCGTGGGGCCAAGCACGAATTGAGGACATGATATCTAAACGTCCCGATTGGTGTATTTCCCGTCAGCGCACCTGGGGTGTACCTCTTCCATTATTTATTCATAAGGAAAGTGGAAATTTACATCCACACACGCCATTGTTATTGCAAGAAGTTGCAACGATGGTGGAAGCGCAAGGGATTGATGCTTGGTTTGACTTAAAAGCAGAAGATCTCTTAGGAGAAGACGCTAAAGAGTATGATAAGCTCAACGATACCTTGGACGTGTGGTTTGAATCCGGCGCGAGTTATCATTGTGTGCTGCAGCAGCGTGGCTATTTAAGTTACCCTGCGGATTTATACTTAGAAGGCTCCGATCAATATCGTGGCTGGTTCCATACCTCACTGCTGTCTTCCGTCGCGTGCAATGGGTTTGCACCTTATAAACAAGTATTGACGCATGGTTTTACTGTAGATGCCAAAGGCCACAAAATGTCGAAGTCTTTGGGGAATGTGGTATCACCAGATAAAGTCATTAAAAGCTTAGGTGCCGATATTATTCGACTCTGGGCAGCGTCATCAGATTTTAGAAATGAGCAAGCCGTATCGGATGAAATTTTAAAACGTACCAGTGACACCTACCGGCGTTTGCGTAACACGGCACGATATTTTTTAGCGAATCTCGAAGGGTTTGATCCAAAAACAGACATAGTGGCCGCGGAAAATATGTTAGCGCTTGATAGATGGGCTGTGGCTCAGACTGATAAAGCACAACAAGCGATTATTACTGCTTATGATGCCTATCAATTTCATGTCATTACACAAAAAATCCATCATTTTTGTAATGTGCAAATGGGAAGTTTTTATTTGGATATCATCAAAGATAGACAATACACTTGCCAAGCTAATTCATTAGCAAGGCGTTCGGCGCAAACAGCAATCTATCATATTGCCCATGCCTTAGTGCATTGGTTAGCGCCTATCATTAGTTTTACCGCAGAAGAAATTTGGCAACACTTGCCAGGCACCAAGGTACCAAGTGTCTTCTTAAGTCAATGGTATCAAGGGCTGTTTGCCTTAGCGGATGAAGAATTAATGGATGGCGTATATTGGGAAAAAGTAATTGCGGTGCGTGATGAAGTCAATCGTGAATTAGAAAAAGCGCGGGTTTCGGGTGTAATAGGCTCAGCCCTAGAAGCTGAAGTCACGCTTTATTGTACGAGTGAACATTATCGTTATTTATCCGCCTTGGGAGATGAATTACGTTTTGTATTGATTAGCTCAGCGGCCATGATAGAAGAAGTCACGCTCGGGCCTGAGAATGCGGTGGCTGCCGAATTGCCAGGCTTATGGATCCAAATCGCACCAGTAGAGCATGAGAAATGTGTACGCTGCTGGCATCGTCGCGTCGATGTTGGGCAACACCAAGCGCATCCAGAGCTTTGTGGGCGCTGTATTGATAACGTTGATGGTGGGGGCGAGGAGCGCTTGTATGTCTAAGGTTATTTGGCGGCGGCATAACTTAGTGTGGTTATGGTTAAGTTTTGCAGTCTTTGTCATCGATCAACTTTCTAAACTCTTTATGCGACATTGGCTTGATTTGTTTCAAGCTAAAAGCGTTTTTCCTTATTTCAGTTTTTTGTTATTACATAATAAGGGTGCGGCCTTTAGTTTTCTAGATGGCTATGGTAGTTGGGCGAGTTGGTGTTTAGGGATCATTACAGTCACTATTTGTGTGGCGTTAATCAATTGGATGCTGCGCACCTCGAGCAGGCGACGTTTATTACTGGTAGGGCTTGCCTTAATTATTGGTGGTGCACTTGGTAATTTATGGGATCGATTCACTTTAGGTTATGTTATCGATTTTTTATTATTTCACTATAAAGATTGGTATTTCCCTGCCTTTAATTTTGCAGATAGCGCTATTACGATGGGCGCCTTTTTATTAATTATTGATATGGTATTTTTTAACAATGAACGATGAGAAACAGATCACGGCCGATGGCGAAGCTTTGGTGCATATCACCATTACATTAAAAGATGGCACAGTTGCCGATAGCACGAAAGTAAATGCCGTGCCAAGTATTGTACGTCTAGGCGATGATAGCCTCAGTGAAACTATTCAACAAAATCTCATTGGCCTTAAGGCAGGAGATTGCAAAAAATTTGAAGTGAGCCCAGAGCAAGGCTTTGGCTTACCAAATCCTGCCAATATCCATACCTTAAATAAAACTGATTTTCCAGACACGATTAAGCTGCAAGCAGGCATAATAGTGGAATTTGAACAAATGAATGGTCAAGCTATGCCAGGAACCATTCGCAATGTTGAAGATGATAAAGTCACGGTTGATTTTAATCATCCCTTGTGTGGCCAAGATTTATTGTTTGAAGTTGAAGTGGTTGAGGTTTTTTAATCTACAAGGAGTGTAAAAATAACTCTAGACCATAAGCTGTTATTTTATCGCTGAGTGGAAACTGATGTTTGCCAGGATAAATAACCGTTAATTCATCTAACTGTAAATCTTGTAGTGCTATTCCCATCGACTTTGTTAATTTAGGGCTGTCAGTAAATTTGAATTCATACCCTAATTTTTTACCCTCTTTAATGATTAATAAGTCCAGCTCAGCATTTGCATGCGTTGCCCAAAAGTAACAGTCTTGATGATTAACTTTCTTAGCACGGATGATTTCTTCTAAAGCAAAGCCTTCCCACGATGCACCTAGTTTTGGGTGTTGCCACAGTTCATCGATTGTTTTTATACTGAGTAACGCATGTAATAAACCACTGTCTCTAAAATAAATTTTAGGGGATTTTACCTGGCGTTTTTTAATATTTTCATGCCAAGGTTGTAATTGCCTTATCATAAATGTATGGCTGAGTATGTCGGCATAGTCGCGAATCGTATTGTGTGATAATCCCATCGAGCGTCCAATTTCAGACGCATTGAAAATATTTCCGTGATAATGGCTGAGCATCGTCCAAAATCTTCTTAAGTTTGCCGGTAAAATATTAATGCCTAAATTAGGTATATCTACTTCGAGATACGTACGAATATAATTTTCTCTCCACTGATAACTTATTTCCGAGGTGTTGGCAAGATATGATTTGGGGAAGCCGCCTCTAAGCCATAATGTTTCTAAATTACCAGTTTCTGAGAAATTGAAAGGGGTTAATTCAATATAACTTATTCTACCGGCGAGGCTTTCGGATGATTGGCGTAATAACTCTCGTGATGCTGAGCCTAGAATTAAATATTTTTGTTCGTGGTTGGTGTTGTCTACTAATACTCTTAAAGTGCGAAACAATTCTGGACTATGTTGAATTTCATCAATTGCGATTAAACCGGATAAGCGTGATAAGACTAATTCAGGGTTAGCGAGTCTTGCGAGATCACTTGGCCTTTCTAAATCAAAGTAAGCCCCCAGTTTATGGTTAAGCGTTTGGATGTAGGTTTTTGCTAAGGTTGTTTTGCCACATTGTCTGGGGCCCAATAATGCCACAACGGGGTTGACTAGAAATGCATGCTCGATGGATTGTTGAAATAAGGTGCGGTCCATGTTTTACCTTGAAAATAGTAAATGATACTTACAATTTTCAAGGTAAAACACTGATTTGTCAAATTATTAAATAAAAATCGATATAAATCAGTAAGTTACCTTCGCTCTCTGGCCAATGATGAGAGTGCTACCGGGTCTTTTACCTTGAAAATTGTAAGTATCATTTACAATTTTCAAGGTAAAAGACCTCTGGAAAGTGTGTTATTGGCGTGAAGTCCAGCAGCAGATGTTAGGACTCAAAACTAGCAATAGTGATCCAATCAGGAATGTAGCTGTTCGCATGTTTTAATGCTTGGCGATGCTGTTCGCAGCGTGGATCGAAACCTGTGAGTAATTTCCAAAAAGCAGGGGAGTGATCTAAGCGTTTTGTGTGACAAAGTTCGTGGAGTAACACATGCTGTACTAAGGTTGGTGGTAAAAACAGTAAATTGCAATTGAGGGAAATGCGTTTATCGTGGGAGCAACTCCCCCAGCGGGTTTTTTGACTGCGTATCGTTAAGCCTTGATAAGGTAAGTTGAACTGCATGCTTAGTTGCTTTAATAGCGGATTAAAATGTCTTTCAGCACTAAGTTTCAGCCATTCTATGATTGCTTTAATGCACGCTGTTTTTTCTAATAGATTTCCGAAGACGTTTAACTGTTGATTGTCCGTGCCAACGGCGAGCGTGTGTTTTTTTTGAGTTGCAACGTAGTCAACATGCCAGACTTCATTGATAGCGCGTAACGCAAGGGATTCAGGTAATAGGATTTCAACCGGTTTTACCTTAGCTAAATGCTTGTTAATCCAATGACGTTTTTTATCAATAAAAGCCAGAATGTCTGGTAGAGGGAGCTCCCGAGGTGTCACGACTTCTAAGCCTTTATGGGCCGTGATTTTTAACTGCAAATATTTACAGCGTTTATTGATTTTTACCTTAAAGGGAGGTGGCCACATACGTTCTCTTGCATCTTTTTGTATCATTTTCTTAAAAAAAAGTTCATCAGGCACGAAGTAGTCTAAAGGAAGCAAGGTGAAAAGCAATAATTTGCGGCGCAAATAAGGTGCATTTGCGCCGCAAATTTTTACGCCGGCATAAAAATTCTTTTATAACAATAAGTTATAAAAACCTATTTACTGTGTAAATAATGCACCTGGTGCAGCTCTTTGGCGTTTATTAGTGTTATCGTTTTCCGGTGCTTGCATTTCGGTATACTCATTAGACCGTTTACGACGAAGTTGCAAAGCTGCCGTCCTGTCATTAGCAACGGTTGCAGCAGTTGGTGCGGGTGCTTCGGTCCAAAAAGTACTTACAGAAGAGGTATGAGATGGTCTTTTCGGTGCCGATGCTTTTGGCTCTGGCGTTGGGGGAGCCGGAGGCGAGCTAGGAGATGAGACCTCGTCACTGGGTAAATCACCATCCTCTAACGAAGACTCAGCCTTACGCTCATCGCTTGTATCAACGGCCTGTGAGATATTTTTAGGTGATACGTCTTGTGTTATGTTGAGCGTTAAGGTGAACGGCTCGTCTGCATCAGATAGGGTTTTTTCTTCCGTCTCTTGTTCTAATACCAAACCATAGCGACGAATGGGGTAACATGGCTTTCTATTAGTCGCTTGGGTTGGGCTAAATCCCTCATCACTAAAAAAAGAGCTCTTGGTGGCCACTTGGGCCCGTATAATGGACTCAGCCACACTATCAGACAGTGCTGTTGCCACTGGTTTTTCCTCTCGGTTATTAGCACCTATGGCTGAAATTTCGCTATCACTAATGCTTAATGAGGGTACGAATCTATGGTTCCCTTGGTCTTGGTACATTGTATCCAATGTGGCTGCCGGAATGGGACGAGCGTGAGTTCGCTCGGGCGTTGCTACGCCAATTCGTTGCAATACCGGTTGAGGTGTTTCATCGACATAGACAGTAGGGTGTTCAGGTGTATGAGGGGCGCTTGCATTCACATGATCTTTTTTCTCTTCTTCGCTACCAGCATCAACTGCGTGTATATAAGAGCACGCAGCTGCTGCTGGGGCTGATAGGGTTTCTTCTGGGAAGGCGTCGCTGCTCGCTGCTGGCACAATGGTTATCGTATAATTTGAGTGATTTAATTCATCGAAATTGTTTAATAGGAACCGCCTGAGTCCTGGATTCTCCTCCAGAAGGCTCATCGCTTTTTCAAGTTCATTATTAATCATATTTTCGTAGTCAATGTACCAAGCAGTGGCTGTTTGTAAGCGTCCAAATGCAGGGTATTGTTCGAAGACTTGCGCTATTAAATCCTGATTAAGCTCAGGGTTTTGTAGTTCTTCATCGGTGAAGTCTTCATAAATAATTCTCTTCAGTAGCTTTAAGCTGGCGTCCGGCGTTGGATGATCAACTTTGATGACCATTAAGGAGAAATACTTATTTGCTAACGTTTTTTTATGTGTGCACAAGACGCCAATAAATGCGGCAGCGAAGTCCGCGATCTCAGGCACAACATTGCTAGGCATACGATTGTATTCAGCACGCTTTTCGGTTTCAAATAATGATAATGCGCATAAAAGAAGTTGTCGGGTGAGTGGCACAGTTTGGGCCTTAAAACCATTTATTAATGTGTTAAAAAGTGTTGTTATGAGCTGCTGTGCTTCGGGAATGTTATCAAGATTACCAATGAGTTTACTGTGATCGGAGTTATAGTGTTGGTACAAATTTGGATAATTAGCTCGAATGTGATCACGGATATAACAGATTGCTAATCTTTTCGCGTGTTCCGATGGTAAACTATTTACATACGAAACAATAAAGGCAGTCATGCTAGTTGTGGTTGCTTCTCTTGTCATTTTATCCTCTTGTATACCTGTTTATTATTAAAAGTGCGCATATTATATGTATGCAACCTTAACATTTTATTAAAGCGAAGACAATGATTCATAGTGTTTTGATTTAAATGAAGTTTTTTGAAAGTCCAGCAATATTACTGACCGCATTGACCCAGGCGGAGTTGCTATTGAGACAGGGAATGAATTGAAAAGCGCTACCACCTAAGGCTTGCCATTGCTCGCGGCCACGGATATTGATTTCTTCCAAGGTTTCTAAGCAATCTGCCACGAAGGATGGGCAGGCGATGCTTAAGCGTTTTACGCCTTGCGCTGCTAATTGTGTCATTAATTCATCCGTATAAGGCTTGATCCAAGGTATTCTACCCAGGCGAGATTGAAAACACGTGCTAACGTCTCGGCCTTCAAGGGATAAGGTCTTTGCGAGTAAGCGCGATGTGGCATGGCATTGGGCGCGGTAACAAAAGCGATTGGCACTGATGATGGCAGGGCAAGAGTGGTCTAAATCGCAATGGGTGGCTTTGCTATCTTCGCTTTTTTTGATTTGTCTTTCAGGAATACCGTGGTAACTGAAGAGGATGTGATCGGGTTTGAAAGTGATTAGTTGTTCTTGCATGGATTGCTGCAGGGCATAAAGATAAGCTGGGTGATTATAAAAGTCATGGATTACTTCAATCGATGGGATATTCGCTTTAGTTTTTAAACCGTTGAAACACGCTTCGATAGCAGAGCCTGTGGTCGCAGAAGCGTATTGTGGGAGTAGGGGCAAAATTTTAAGGTGACTAATATTTTTCGCTAACAATTTCTCAAGCGCTTGTTGAATACTCGGTTGGCCATAGCGCATGCCGAGCTTAACGATGCATTGATCCCTTAACTGTGCTTGTACCTTTTCACATAAGGCTTGACTGTGCAACAACAAAGGTGAGCCACGCTCAGTCCAAATGGATTGATAGAGCTTACTAGATGCACGAGCGCGGCTTGGCAGTATGTAGCCATTGACGAGTAACCAGCGCAGAGGATTAGCTAAGTCGATGACTCTTGGATCAGAGAGAAATTGTTTTAAAAATGCTTTGACAGAGGCTTTATTTGGACTGCTTGGCGTGCCAAGATTAATGAGAAGTAGGCCCGTCTTTTTCATTTACCAACACTCAGCAACCGTGCCAGTGCCAGTAATGGTTTTTTCACCGGCTTGGTTATAAGTATAACTGCCACACTCGGTGTCATTTTTTGCTTGTGACTTAACGGGGCTTGCCTCGATGAGGTACGTTTTATCGGTGGCACCATTAATCGTTAAGGTGTAATAACCTTCGGGTGATATTTCTTGGATATCTAAGTTCATTAAGGTTGCTCCCTTATAACTGTGGTGTTGTGCGTGGTATTCATTGAGTTCTGTGGCCAATTCTAATAAGGCCACTTGGCCATCGAGGCGGCGAGTTTTGGTGACATAGCGCGTGTATTTAGGATAGGCATAAATGGCAAGTGCCGCGATAATGGCGATGGCAATTAATACTTCGAGTAGGCTAACGCCGGTTGTTTTTCTTAGTCTCATCATTCACAGGTCCTATTTGTCAGCGAACTTTACAATATGTTTCTTTGATAAACGGTAGCAGTACAAATGCACACGCGATAAACAGCGGAATGACGCTCATGGATTTGAAGAAATCATTGGCTGAGAAAATGTGTACGTTATTAATAATAGCACCATCCCAGAAATGATCGAGTAACATGCCAATGAGGAACGGCGCTATGGAGGCGCCTAATGAATTGACCATATTCATGAAGCCAAGAGAAGTACCGCTATAATTTTGAGAGTGGGATTCCTTGATCACGGAAAACGCAATCACGAAGCCACTGGAAAAGAAACCAAAAAAGAAAATATAAATACTGAGCATTATGTGGCTGGTATTTGTATGATAAATCATTAATAGTGAGAAAATAAAGGCACCAACGCTGCCGATATACATGACGGGTTTGCGTCGTCCCATGCGATCGGACAAACCACCAAACGTGGGAGAACCAACAACCCATCCTAAAAAGATAACAGAGATAATGCCTGCGGCATCGGTCCTATTTAAATGGTGAGTCGCTGTGAGAAAACTGACGCCCCACAAGGTGCCAAGCGCTGCGGTCGGTGCATACATGAGTGTGCCATAAGTAGCAGTCACCCATGATTGACGACAAGCAACAATCTTCTTAAGGCCAGCAAAGGTGCTCCTGATACTGATATTTTTTTGTTTCTTAGCGCGTTTTGGATGACTACGAACTACGAAATATATTAAGACAGCTAAGCCAATACCGATAAAGCCTAAGATGATAATAGTATGTTGCCAATGATACCTTTCTACCAAAATGGCCAAAGGTGCTTCGCCGACAACGGCGCCAAGCATACCAACGGCAATGATTAAACCATTCATAAAGGCAAAACGGTTGGGTGGAAACCAACGGCTAGTGAGCACCAAAGCGCCCACTAAAGCAAAGGCTGAGCCCAGGCCGGTAATAAAACGCGTAATTTCTGCTTGGTGGAGCGTGCTACTCTCGGCAAACATAATGGCGCCAACAGCGCACAATAACGTGGCGAGGGTGAGTAAACGTCGTGGACCAAAGCGGTCTAAGAGCATTCCGCCAGGGATTTGCATACTCGCGTAACCTAAAAAATAAAAAGTTTGGACGCCACCGAGCGCTGCTGCACCAATTTTAAAGGTTTGCATGAGTTCTGTGTTGACAACATTGGGAAATACTTGCAGTAAAAATTCATAAAAAAAGAAAGAGGTGGCAATGAGCCAAATGATCCAAGGCCTGAAACTACCTACCTGTACGTCTTGCTTGTCTTGGACAGGTTGATTGGTAGATACTTCGTCTGTGTTCTTCATGTGTAACTATTTGCTTATTTTTGAAAAAGTAGATGTTATACCATATGTAGCTGCACAGCAATTGTTATATTATTTACAATTTCTTGCGCAATAATTCGTTAACTTGTTTTGGATTGGCCTTACCTTGGGTTTTTTTCATCACTTGGCCTACAAAATATCCAAACAGTTTGTCTTTTCCTGCGCGATATTGTTCCAGTTGTTGTGGGCTTTCGGCGATGACTTGATCAATGATGGCCACAATAGCGCTGTCGTCAGTGATTTGTTTCAAGCCATGTTTCTCAATGACGGTATCCGCATCACCTTCCCCTTGCCACATGGCTTCAAACACAGTTTTAGCAATTTTGCCTGAGATGGTGTTATCCGAGATGCGCTTTATTAAGCCGGCAAGATTTTCTGCACTGACAGGGCTTTCTTCAATGGATAAATTATTCTTATTGAGAAAAGCAGCCAAGTCACCCATGATCCAGTTTGCAACTAATTTAGCATCACTATCGGTTTGTTCCAAGGTTGTTTCAAAGTATTCGGATAAGGCCTTATTGCTAATCAATACATTCGCATCATACTGACTTAAGCCGTATTGCTGTTGGAAGCGGTGTTGTTTTTCCCAAGGCAATTCAGGCATAGTTTGTTGAATACTATCAATTTGTTGTTGCTCAATAATTACGGGTAATAAATCCGGATCAGGGAAATAGCGGTAATCATTGGCTTCTTCTTTACTGCGCATGGGGCGTGTTTCACCTTTAGCCGCATCAAATAGCAGTGTTTCTTGGTTTATCGTACCGCCAGATTCTAAGACTTGAATTTGGCGTTCTACTTCATAATTAATAGCGCGTTCTACAAAACGGAATGAATTCACATTTTTAGTTTCCGTGCGGGTGCCAAATTCTTTTTGGCCTTTGGGCCTTACGGAAACATTGGCATCGCAACGAAAAGAACCTTCCTGCATATTACCATCACAAATCTCCAGATAAGTCACTAAGGCATGCAAGGCTTTTAAATAGGCTACGGCTTCTTTGGCACAGCGCATATCAGGTTCAGAAACGATTTCTAATAAAGGCGTGCCGGTGCGATTAAAATCGATACCAGACATACCATGAAAATCTTCATGCAAGGATTTGCCGGCATCTTCTTCTAAATGTGCTCTGGTAATGCCGATGGTTTTGATGCTACCGTCTTCTTGCTGTACATCGAGCTTGCCGCCGTGAACGATGGGCAACTCAAATTGACTGATTTGATAACCTTTGGGTAAGTCGGGATAAAAATAATTTTTACGAGCAAAGACGGAGCGTGGCGCGATGGCGCATTGGGTACTTAAACCAAATTTAATCGCCATGCTAACACATGCTTTATTTAATACGGGTAAGACACCTGGCAAGCCTAAATCAATGGCACAGGCTTGTGTATTGGGTGCTGCGCCATAGGCAATTGCAGCGCCTGAAAAGATTTTTGTCTTGGTGGCTAATTGTGCGTGAACTTCTAAGCCAATGACGGTTTCCCATTCCATTATGCTGCCTCCCCTTTATCGAATGCGGTGGGTATTTGCCGGTGCCAGTCGGTGACTTGCTGGTATTGATGCCCTAGGTTTAGTAATGTTGCTTCATCAAAATCTTTACCGATGAGTTGCAAGCCCACTGGCAAGTCGTTAACAAACCCACTAGGCAGCGCTAAGCTTGGCAAACCTGCTAAATTCACATTAATAGTATAAAGATCGGATAAATACATGCTGACGGGATCATTCATTTTTTCACCGAGCTTAAACGCAGTGGTAGGCGCGGTTGGTCCTAATATAACATCCACCTCATTAAACGCTTTTATAAAATCATCGCGGATTAAATGCCGCACTTGTTGCGCTTTTAAATAGTAAGCATCGTAATAGCCAGCAGACAAGGCATAAGTGCCAATGAGAATACGGCGCTTTACTTCTTCCCCGAACCCCTCAGCGCGCGTGCGTTTATATAAATCCAATAAGTCTTTAGGGTTTTCACAGCGATAACCATAACGCACACCATCAAAACGAGAAAGATTCGAAGAAGCTTCTGCCGGTGCAATGACGTAATACACAGGAACGGCTAAGTGTGTATTGGGTAAGGAAATGGATTTAATATTGGCGCCTAGTTTTTCAAAGGCTTTGATGGCTGTATGGATAGTATCACCTACCTCAGGATCAAGTGCGTTGGTGAAATATTCTTTGGGGATACCAATGGTTTTGCCATGAATAGAATCATTTAAGGTTGTACTATAATCTGGAACTTCTTGTTTCATACTGGTGGAATCTTTAGGATCGTGTCCTGCAATAATAGTTAATACCAGTGCCGCATCCTCCGCTGTTTGGGTAAGAGGACCACCTTGATCAAGGCTGGAAGCAAAAGCCACCATGCCAAAACGCGATACTCGGCCATAGGTAGGTTTCAATCCCGTCAAGCCAGTGAGTGCTGCTGGTTGGCGAATCGATCCACCGGTGTCTGTACCAGTGGCACAAGGCGCCAAGCGTGCAGCCACAGCAGCAGCAGATCCACCCGATGAACCACCGGGTACGCGTGTCATATCCCAAGGGTTTTTAACCGGACCATAATGACTATTTTCATTGGAGGATCCCATGGCAAATTCATCCATATTTAATTTGCCCAACATCACCATACCGGCGTCATTACAACGTTCTACCACGGTGGCATTGTATGGCGAAATAAAATTATCCAGCATCTTTGAGCCACAGGAGGTTTTGATGTCCTTTGTGCAAAACAAATCTTTTTGGGCAATGGGGATGCCAGTGATGCCCTGCGCTTGACCTTTTGCGCGCAAATCATCGGCGGCTTTAGCTTGAGCCAGGGCATGCTCATTACATTGGGTGATATAGCAATTGAGTTGTGGGTTAAATTGTTGCATGCGATCGAGATAATATTGAGTGACTTCAACACTACTGAAATCACCATTGCTTAAGCCTTGACTCAATTCGGCAATCGTATATTTATGTATCATGATAGTCGCTTCCTGACGTTATTATTCAATGACCTGTGGGACAAGAAACAAATTCGCTTCAATCTTAGGAGCCATTTGATTGATGGCTTTGGAAAAATCACCTTCGGTGACGTGATCGCTTCGTTGTGGTTGAATAGTGTCCAGTGGATGTGCCATTGGTGTGACACCTTTTGTATCAACTTGTTGCATTTGTTGCACCAATTCTAAAGTGCTCGACAGAGATTGTGTATATTCTGATAGTTTGTCGTCACTCATAGCGATGCGAGCTAAGTGTGCAACTTTAGCCACTTCATCAGGAGTAATGGCGCTCATGATTTTCTCTCCAAGCTAAAAGTTGGGCATTGTACACTAGCCAAGTAAAGAGCGCCAATTCCGTGAAAAGTGATTGCTGGTAGGGAATAGTATCTGTATCTAAATTGTTGTAAGCTATACGCATTTCAAAACACAACGTTATATACGGAAGGAAAGAATTTATGTTTAAGGTTTTGCGTGGTCTTTTTTCTAACGATTTGTCAATCGATTTAGGTACAGCCAACACACTCATTTATGTTCGTGGTAATGGTATTATTTTGAACGAGCCTTCCGTAGTGGCTATTCGCCAAGATGCTCATAATGGCCAGCGACGTGTGGCTGCAGTTGGGCTGGAAGCGAAACGCATGTTGGGCCGTACGCCGGGTAATATTACTGCAACCCGTCCCATGAAAGATGGTGTTATCGCCGACTTTCATGTCACCGAAAAAATGTTACAACACTTCATTCATAAAGTTCATGAAAATAAATTTTTGCGTCCAAGTCCTCGTGTCTTGGTGTGCGTGCCTTGTGGTTCCACCCAAGTAGAGCGGCGTGCGATACGCGAATCTGCCATGGGCGCTGGTGCCAGAGAAGTTTACTTAATGGAAGAACCTATGGCGGCCGCAATGGGAGCAGGTATGCCGGTGGAAGAAGCCAGTGGTTGCATGGTCGTTGATATCGGTGGTGGGACGACAGAAGTCGCAATTATTTCTTTGAATGGCATTGTTTATGCAGCTTCCGTGCGAATTGGTGGTGACAAGTTTGATGATGCCATTGTTAATTATGTCAGACGTAATTACGGTATCTTAATTGGCGAAACCACAGCAGAACGGATTAAGCAAGAAATTGGTACAGCATTTCCTGGTACTGCGGTGCGTGAATTAGAAGTACGCGGTCGTAATTTAGCAGAGGGTGTACCGCGTAGCTTTACGCTGAATAACAATGAAGTGTTAGAAGCTTTGCAAGAACCATTATCAGGTATCGTTGGCGCCGTGCGCGGTGCTTTAGAACAAGCGCCACCTGAATTAGCCTCTGATATTGCAGAGCGCGGTATGGTCTTAACGGGAGGCGGGGCTTTGTTAAAGGATTTAGATCGTTTATTGATGGAAGAAACAGGCTTACCTGTGATTGTCGCTGAAGAGCCTTTAACGTGTGTTGCTAGAGGTGGCGGTCGTGCGTTAGAAGTTATAGATAGCCTGGGCGGGGACTTTCTATCGACCGAGTAAGGATCTTAAACATTGTTGTTTAACAATAGTCAGTATATTGGTATTCGCACATTATTTTTTGTAGTGTTATCTATTGTAATAATGATGGCGGATCATCGGCATCATCAATTTGGCACAGTGCGAAGCTTTTTATCCGATGCTGTAGCGCCACTTCAATACACGGTTAATTGGCCAATGGATGTTGCGGACTGGGTTAAAAGTTCATTCAGCGCAAAGCATGAACTTATCAAAGAAAATACCCATTTAAAAATGCAGAATTTATTATTAAAAGCTAAAGTACAAAAAATTCTTGCGCTGCAAAAGGAAAATAAATCCTTGCGCGCCTTATTACAATCCTCTAATCAAGTCACAGGGCGTGTGGAAGTGGCGCAATTGTTAGCGGTGGATATGGATTCATATATTGCCCAAGCAATCCTTAACAAAGGGGCCAGTAAAAAAGTATTCGTCGGGCAACCCGTGTTGGGTGCGAAAGGTGTGATGGGGCAAATTACCCATGTGAATCATTTAACAAGTCGTTTAATGTTAATAACCGATACTCGCAGTGCAGTTCCGATCGTTGATAATCGCACCGGAATGCGAGCAATTGCAGTGGGCATGGGACCGCACCGTCCCTTAGCATTGATCAATATTCCAGAAACGGCTGATATTGCAGTCGGTGATAAAATCACAACATCGGGTTTAGGTTTACGCTATCCAGTTGGCTACCCCTTGGGGATTGTGACAAAAGTGGTGGAAAAACCAGGACAACAATATGCGAAAGTCGTGGTATCGCCAACGGCGCGGTTATATCGCGACAGGCAAGTATTATTAGTGTGGGAGCAACAAGCCAACATTTCTGATGAAGCAAAAAGAGAGTTACAACAGATGGAAAAAGAAGATAGAAACCTAAATCAACAACTATTGCAGCGGGTGCGTGATGGCGGCTAGCAATACACAAAAAATGATATTAGTCATTGGGTTTAGCTTTATCGTTGCTTTGCTGTTAAGTATATTTCCAATACCTACATGGACTATTTGGTTCCGACCAGAGTGGGTTTTACTCGTCATGATTTATTGGGTAGTAGCTTTGCCTCAGCGTATTGGTATTGGTATTGCTTGGTGCATGGGGATTTTTGTGGATGTGCTCAATGGTACAATCTTGGGTGAACATGCACTGGCATTTATTATCATTGCCTATTTAGCGATGAAGTCTTACCGACAATTCCGTTTATCACCATGGTGGCAGCAAATGATTTCCGTGTGTATTTTTGTTGGCATTTATCAATTAATTATTTTTGTACTGCAAGGCATTACGGGTCATGCACCTAAGACGGTTCTCTACTGGTTACCCAGCATCACTAGCATGTTGCTTTGGCCCTGGATTTATGTTGTGTTGCGTAATCTAAGACGCCGCTACCAACTTACATGACGAGGTTGTCATGAAAAAAGTCATTATTAATATTTGCAAAAAAGTTTGGATTGCAGTTGCACTGTTAGTCATTGCTGCTGCGATTTTTGTAACGATTGCACGCATGATGACACCAGTTATTGCAAAACATGTGTTTGAAGTAGAAACATTTGTTAGTAAAGTGGTGCACATGCCGGTTAAAATCGGGAAAGTCGAAGCCACTTGGCATTTCATGCAACCCATGTTTCGTTTGGACCACGTAAAATTTTATTCGAAGAAGCAACAAAAATCCTCCATGACAGTCAGTCGCGTGTTTATCGGGATTGATATTATAAAATCAATTATGCAGCGACAATTTGAACCAGGCATATTAATCATTAGTGATGCCTCTTTGTCGGTGAAAGAAGATAAGCAAGGGCATTTCACCCTTATTGGTATTAACAATAACAACTTTGCCAACAATCATTTATCAATGGCACAAGCTCTACAGTGGTTATCAGCACAACGACGCATTGCTTTTCAAAATATTGTGGTTGGCATTAAACGACCAAATGGAGAAAAAGTTGATGCGCTATTGAATGTGAGTTTCAAACGCAATAACACTCATATAAGAGCGCAAGGTTATTTAACCATTGCACATGGTAAGCTAACCACTAAATTAAAATTTGTCATGAATGCACATGGCAATCCTAGCAAGCTGCGTCGTTACCGAGCGCATTTTTATTTGGAAGGGAATAATTTTAATTTGAGCAAATGGCTGCAAGGGTATTCCTATAAGTCAATGACAGTGACGCATGGAGATACTAACTTCCAAGTTTGGGGTAAGATTAAGCAAGGCAAGTTAAAAAACGTCAATATAAAATTCGGTTTAAATAATTTTAGTCTCCATAGCAGCAAAACCAAAAAAACTATTAAACTAAAGCGTGCCAGTGGTGAAGTTGTCTTGAACGCACACAAATCTGGTGGCTTTATACTTACAAGTAATCAGTTAAAAGTCATTACGACGAAGCCGTGGCCATTAGAGGAGATTAATTTAAACGTAACCAAAGATAAAGACTACCAGCTTTATATTAAATACCTTCCTATCGAGGCTATAAGAGTACTGTTAACATTTAATCCGGTCTTGCCAAAGGAGCTGAATAATTTCCTCAAGCATACTAAACCAACAGGGACTATCCAGCATTTAAAATTAGGGGTGAGTTTAGCTGAGAATAAACTAACACTTAAGGATTATGACTTTAGTGTGAATAAGCTAGGGTGGCAAGCGTGGAAAAAAATACCAGGCGTCACATCGCTAGCGATTAAGGTAAGAGGTGATTTAACGAGAACAAAAATAAATGCTTATGGTCATAATCTCAGCTTAAGCATTCCAAGACTGTATGAAAAGCCATTAGCTTTAACAAGCCTAACGTTAAATGCGCTTGTGGAAAACAAGGGCACAAAGTCACAGTTATTGCTACAAGATGTTACGCTGAAAACAAAAAATGACGCGGCGTCAATTCATGGCAAGATTAGTTTTGATAAGGAAAAATCACCACAAATAGATTTAGCCAGTGCCATCAAGAGTCATCATGTTACGCCACAATCGTTAAAAGAATTTCTCCCGAGTAAACTCTTGAATCAACAATTTGTGCACTGGATGGATAATGCTGTCAAGCCGGGCGGTAAACTCGATGGACAATTGTTATGGCGTGGAGCGCTTGATACATTTCCTTATGATGATAAGTCGGGTACTTTTTTCATAAAAGCTGCTTTTAAACAACTTAATTTTCAATTTCATTCACACTGGCCAACGGTACGAAATATGGATGGTTCTATTGAATTTTCTCAAAGAAGGCTTGCAATCATAGCAAATAAAGCTGAATCATTGGGTAACCAATTGGATAATGTGACAGCAATAATGCCGTATATTGGCAGAGCGCATCCCATTATATTGACGGTAAACGGTAATGCTCATGGGCCGTTAGCAGCTGGCAGGGATTATGTGATGCATTCACCTATCAAGACAATCGTAGGAAAAGACTTCAGTCAAATTAAATTCACTGGACCCGCAAAATTTAAGTTATCTCTTAGGGTTCCATTGGCACATCATCCTAAGGACGATGAGATAAGCTACAATGGCACGCTCAGATTGGCTAATAATAGTGTTGCCTTTCCTTTTAGTAAACATTTAAAAATTAATAAGCTGGGCGGCCAATTGTTGATTAGTCAGCATGGTGTCAAATCTAAAAATATAACAGCTGCCATTATGGATAGTCAGGCGGCGATTGATTTATTCAGTCATCATTCGAAGGCAAAGCCTAGTTTGGAAATAAGTGTTAACAGCAAGACAGATGCGGTTGAACTATCTAAACTTGTTAATTATCCCATTGAACAATTTGCTAAGGGTGCATTTGATTACCAAGCTAAAGTAAATTATACCAATACAGGGGATATTAAATTATCTCTTAAGTCAGACTTGAAAGGCGTTGCGTTTAATCTGCCAAAGCCTTTTTCAAAAGAAAAAATTGATAGATTACCGATGAACATTTCACTTCATGATATAAAAGGTCATCAGTATTTGCTTGGATTTAACATCGGTAGTGTTGTCGCCGGTAAGCTATTATATGATAAAACCAAGCAAGCGATTAAATTTACTAAGGGACATGTGCACTTTGGCGTCTCAGAGATTGGCTTACCTGTCAGTCATAAATTGATCATCGATGGTGATATTCACTACATGTCTTTAAAAGGATGGATTGATTTCTTGAGTCATTATCATGCTAAGAAAAACACGGGTGACGCATTAAATTTCATTTTAAAAAATTTACAGATCACTGTCGCTAAGGTAAATGTTTATGATGAAATGTTTAACCATGTTTTATTTGGTGTTGACCCACAAAAAGACCAAGTAATTGTGACAGTCAAAGGTGCAGATATTGATGGCACAATGTATTTTCCTCTTAATTGGGATGAGCGACTAGAAATGCAATTTAGTAAACTGTATTTAATGCCCTCTAAAAAGAGCATGTCTGATTTTGTGGTAATGTTGCCAAAAAAATTACCACCGATGATTATTAATTGCGCGGATTTTCGTTATGGTGATCGTGCTTTTGGTAATGTGGGTTTTAAAACTACGCGTACGGATAATGGCTTAAGCATTGATAAGTTTGTAGCATTTAACAAATATTATGTGTTAAATGCCAAAGGTAGTTGGACAGCAAAAGGTGGTAAGCAACAAACTCATGTTGTCGGCACAGTGTCGAGTACTGATGTATCGAATGCCCTAAAGCAGTGGCAATTTCCTAAAAACTTCCATAATGATGATGCGAATATTAACGTTAACTTAGTCTGGCCTGGCTCACCGATTGCTTTTTCCACTAAACATTTACAAGGCTTGCTAAGTTTGCGTTTTGGTTCTGGTTACATAGATGGTTTGAGTAAAAGTGCTGATGCTAAAGTTGGCTTTGGTCGCTTGCTTAATTTACTGAGCATACAAAGTTTGCCACGTCGTTTAACGTTAAACTTTAGAGACTTAACCCATAAAGGTTTTTATTTTGATAAATTCCGTGGTGATTTTGATATTAAAGACGGTAATGCTACTACCAATAATACGTATATAAATGGTTCTGTTGCTTATATTGCGATTAATGGTGGTATTGATTTATATAATAAGATTTATCATTTGCGCTTATTTATTGCGCCCAACCTAACCTCTAGTATTCCGATCGTTGCAACTATTGCAGGGGGACCGATTGTGGGTGGTGTTGCCTGGATTATTAACAAAATGGTAACACCTGAAGTTCAGCGTATTGCGCATTATACTTATTTGGTAAGTGGAACATGGGATAAACCTGTGATAAAAAATGTGAAAGGCTAAAAAGGCAGTAAAATGAAACAATTAATTCAATCAGTCGATGATTTATTATTAAAACCAGCCGGTTTAACGCAGCAACAATTAACAAACGTATTAGATCAACTATTGGGCTATAAAGTTGATTATGCCGATCTTTATTTTCAAAGTATTCGTAATGAAGCATGGATGTTAGAAGACGGTATTATTAAATCTGGAAGTTTTGATATTGAAACGGGTGTGGGAGTGCGAGCAATTACCGGTGAAAAAACTGGTTTTGCTTATACCGATGATATTCAGCTCACTAGTTTAGAAAATGCTGCTAAAGCTGCTCGTAGCATTGCTAGCACACAAGGTGGCGGCAGTTTGCAATTACAAAAAGTATCACAAGCGTTAAATTTATACTCGCCCAATGATCCTCTAATGCAAATGTCTGAAAAAGATAAAGTCTCCTTGCTTTTGCAGATTGATAAACTCGTTAGGGCACAAGATGCTCGTATCAACCATGTGATAGCAAATCTCTCTGGCAGCTATGAAATGATTTTATTAATGGGCAGTGACGGTACTTTGAGTGCTGATTTGCGTCCTTTAGTGCGTTGCGACATACAAGTGATTGCCGAGGAGCATGGTCGGCGTGAGACCGCCCACATTGGTTTTGGTGGCCGCCATGATTATGCCGAATTTCTTAAAGATGACTTGCTGCAAAAAAAATCTGTGGAAGTAGTGCGCCAAGCCTTAGTGAATTTAGAAGCTGTGGAGGCACCTGCTGGCACTATGCCGGTTGTCTTAGGGCCTGGATGGCCAGGTGTGTTATTACATGAAGCCATCGGCCATGGTTTAGAAGGTGATTTTAATCGCAAAGGGACTTCAGCGTTTACTGGAAAAATCGGGCAACGGGTTGCATCTCCTGGCTGCACGGTTGTTGATGATGGAACATTGCCTGGACGCCGAGGTTCGCTTAATGTGGACGATGAAGGGTGCCCTACTCAATGCACTGTATTAATTGAAGATGGTATCTTAACGAATTACATGCAAGATCGTTTAAATGCAAAATTAATGGGAGTTACGCCCACTGGAAATGGTCGCCGTGAAAGTTATGCCTATTTACCCATGCCTCGCATGACAAATACCTACATGTTAGCAGGTGCTTATGATCCTGAGGAAATCATTGCCTCAGTCGATAAAGGTTTATACGCCGTTAACTTTGGCGGCGGCCAAGTCGATATTACTAATGGCAAATTTGTTTTTTCTGCCAGCGAAGCTTACTTAATTGAAAATGGTAAAGTGACGAAACCAGTGAAGGGCGCAACCCTCATTGGTAATGGCCCTGATGTATTAACGCGGGTATCCATGATTGGTAACAATATGGAACTCGATGCTGGTGTTGGCACCTGTGGTAAAGAGGGGCAAAGCGTACCCGTTGGTGTTGGGCAACCCACGCTTAAAATTGATAGTTTAACCGTGGGTGGTACGTCGTTGTAGTTTATTTACTTCGTGCCAAAAATTCTATCGCCAGCGTCACCGAGTCCCGGCAGAATATAACCGACGTCATTCAATTGTCTATCTAAACTTGCAGTATAAATGGGGATATCCGGATGCGCTTCTTGTACATGCGCGACACCTTCAGGCGAAGCAACAATACACACAAAGGTCACACGCGTGAGATTGCGTTTTTTTAACATCGCTAATGCTGCTGATGCCGTACCACCAGTGCCGAGCATTGGGTCCACTAAAAAAATATGGGACTTCTCAATACGTTCAGGTAGTTTGTAATAGTATTCATGTGGTTGAAGTGTTTCTTCATCACGGTTTAGGCCAATATGTCCTACTCTGGCATTAGGGAGCAAGCTTAAGAAGGCATCTACCATACCAAGCCCTGCTCTTAGAATGGGCAAGATAACAGTTCGACTCGCTAAGCGTTTACCCATGGTAGTTTCCAGAGGCGTTGTGACTTCTTGATCAGTCAGTCTTAAATGACGAGTTGCCTCATAGGCGAGAAGCACGCTGAGTTCATTAGTAAGCCTGCGAAAATCATGATGCGAAGTATTTTCGTCACGCAGTATTGTCATTTTGTGCTCTATGAGTGGATGTCTAATAATGTGAAATTTATCTGATTCCATTATGTCCATCGAGTTGCCTTCCTAGGTGATTATTTGAAGCGCTAATCATACTAGATTGTCTTAGCTGAATCTAGGATGATCCTAGAAACGGCAGTTAAGACACGAATTTTGGCGCAACATCTTGATTTGCCTAGCACTATAAAAAATTGTCTCATCACCAATAAGGTGACTTCGAAATTTTTTATTACGCTAGTCAAACCAATCTGTTACACCAAAAATTCGCGTTTAACTACCGTTTCTAGGATAATGGGTAACCTCAATATCAATCAAGGTCACAGCATGAGCAAGCAATTATCAATCAATAACCGAGAATATCAGCAGCAATTAGTCAGTGAATTACTCAAGCAAGCAAAAGCTAAGGGTGCAAGTCAGGCGCAAGTGGTGATGCATAGTAATCAAGGCTTAGATATTAATGTTCGTAACAAGGATGTTGAAACCATTGAGCACGTAAAAGATAAAGCCATTGGTATTACAGTGTATTATGGGCAACGCAAAGGTAAAGCCACCACGACTGACATCACGCCAGCGGCACTACAACAAACCGTAGAAAAAGCCTGCAAAATAGCGGATTACACTCAAGATGATGACTATGCAGGTTTAGCTGATGCTGCTGTGATGGCTTATGATTATCCGCAATTAGATTTATATTATCCTTGGCACATTGCGCCGGAAGAAGCGATCCAATTAGCGCTTGACTGTGAAGCCCAAGCGATGGCACAAGATAAGCGTATTACAAATTCTGAAGGTGCTAATATTAGCAGCACAGAATCAGTGATCGTCTATGGCAATTCTCACGGTTTTATCGGTGATTATCAATATTCTCGTGCCTCGATGACGTGTTCTTTAATCGCTTCTTTACAGGGTAATATGCAACGCGGGTATGATTATACACTTGCCGTGGATGCCAATGACTTAATCAATGTATCTGAGTTAGCAAAAAGTACTGCGAAACGTACCGTTGAACGTTTGGGGGCACGGCCTGTTAAGTCGTGTAAAGTGCCTGTGTTGTTTTCAACGGATGTGGCGTATGGTTTATTTAATCATTTTGCTAAGGCGGTAAGTGGTTCTAGCCAGTATCGCCGTTCTAGTTTTTTATTGGAGAGTTTAGACGAACCTGTCTTTGCACCTCATATTACTATTAAAGAAGATCCCTTCATGGCCAAAGCCATTGCTAGTAGCCCCTTCGACTTTGAAGGGGTTAAAGTCACACCACGAACGGTGGTAGAAGCTGGTGTTTTGCGCGGCTACTTTCTTAATAGTTACTCAGCGCGTAAATTAGGCATGCAAACCACGGGGCATGCGGGTGGTATGCATAATTTGCTGGTCAGCAACAGTGACAAGCGTTTTGAGGAATTACTCAAAACCATGGATAAAGGTTTGCTAGTGACTGAAATGATGGGGCAGGGTATCAACATGGTCACGGGGGATTACTCTCGTGGTGCGGCTGGTTTTTGGGTTGAGAAGGGTGAAATTCAATATCCCGTGGAAGAAATTACCATTGCCGGCAATTTAAAAGACATGTATCAGCAAATTGTTGCGATTGCTAATGATGTGGATAAAAAACATGCTATTCAAACCGGCTCTGTATTGATTGAACAAATGAGTATTGCTGGGAAATAATTATTTAATTAATATTATTAAAATGTGTTAACATGGCTGCTTTGGCAAAAGGAGCTGCATGTGAGTACAGCAACTCAACGAGCACATATTATTCTGGCGAATAAGACTTACCCATTAGCGCACTTTACGGGTACTGAAGACTTAAGTGCGGCGTACGTTTATGAAGCTAGTTGGTTTGCGAGTTCGACCCTAAACATTGCTTTGATGCAAGCTGCTGAGATCATTATCAGCCTAGCGGGCGAGACTCGCCGTATCAAAGCAGTGATTACCAACCTTAAACAAAGCCATCATGCTCATGGGCAATGGATACAAGCGCGACTCGAACCAAAGCTTGCCTTATTAGCCTTGCAAAACACATCGAAATTATTTCAACACAAGCCACTGTCCATGATTATTCATCACTATTTAAAGGGAGTCGCGTACAAAGAAGAAGACATTCACTGCAATCATCGCTGCTCGCAACAGATGATTACCCAATGGTTGCAATTACCAGAAGAGACTGACGCCAAGGCGTGGCAACGCTTATTGCATCACTACCAGTTATATTATCGAATCGATGTTTTGGGAAGAATTATCATCCTCAATAATTATGAGCCACGTCCTTTTCACTCTATCGCAACATTAAACAGTATACTTGAGACAAGTATGCTGGTGGATAAAGCGATTCATTATTCGTTTATACAATTACATCAAGTTAGATTACCAACAGCAGACAATAATTTTGAAACCTTAGCTTATGATCAAAGTGATAGCCTAAACATTAAAACCCATTTTCCAAGCTTAATGCCTGGTTTGCAAATTGAAATAAAAACCAGTGAGCCTCATATCGATAGTAATCAATGTTATACCGTTATCAGCGTAAAACATGTATCACAGCAAGCGCTATCTAAAGACAAATCGCTACAGTACTATAATGAAGTAACGTTAATACCCTCATCAGTACCCATTCAATCACCTAAACCAAAACCACAGCAATATGGTTTAATCATTGCAAATACTGTGAGTGATGATGCTTATCCTCATTTATCGAGTGTTGGAGATTACTCGGTGCAACTACCTTATTTTGAAACGAAACAAAGGGTTGCCATGGGACGTATGTCTTGCAACATGGGTGCGCAACAAGGCATGCATACACCTTATCCACATAATGCTAGTGTTATATTAGGATTTGTGTATTCAAAAGCAAGTATGCCGATTATGTTGGGTGCAATCGCCAATGATCATTATCTAAGCCCTGTGACGAAAGCCAATGCATCTCAAGCAATTATTAAAACCCAGGGCCAGCAATTATTATCATTTGATAAAAATGCGCAACAAATTATGCTCTCGAATACGCATTCACATCACATTGTATTAGGGAAATTAGCACATAAAACCATGATTAGTTGTGAAACGTCAGGCAATCTCTTTATGAGGAGTCAGGAAATGCACTATAACATTCAAGGTCAATGGCATCAGCGATCTGGCCTTGATTATGAGATTCAAGTTGTAACAGACTATCAGCAACAAATAGCAGGCACTTATCAACAGTTATCAAAGAATAGGGTTGATTTGCTCGCTAGGCGTGATGTTATTTTAACGTGTCATCAAGCGTTACAGATTAACGCTGAAAAGAACATCGAACTTATTGCAAGCAAGGATCAGGGTATTATTGTTAAAACAGGAAATGCGATATGTGATTTGCAACAAGCATTACAGGTGCTCGCTGAAGAAGAGATATTTATTGAAAGTGATACGGATATTATTTTAAAAGCAGGCAATAGCCATATTGTATTATCAAAAGAAGGAAGCGTGGAGTTAATGGCTGATCATGTGATGATAAATGCGAAACAACAGGCTACTCTTTTTCACCAAATCGATCATTCACTAAGTCAGTGAGAGAGATGATGGCTTGTTGTTCATCGTTACCCTCTGCTTGCAGGATTAAGTCAGTGCCTTTGCTGGCAGCCAACATCATCACACCCATAATGCTTTTGCCATTAACAGTCTTAGTGCCTTTACTGATTTCAATATTGCTTGAAAACTTATTAGCATTGGTGACAAACTTAGCGGCAGCGCGTGCATGTAAGCCGAGTTTATTCAGAATCGTTATCTTTTTCTTAATCATGATTCATCCACGCTGCAGCAATCCATGACGCCATCTTTACCACCACTTAAGGCTTTTTGGGAAATATCACATAAATTAAGATCGGGATAATTCATCACTCGCATCAGCATTGGCAAATTTAAGCCTGAAATGACATGCACATTTTCACCACCTTCACGCAAGCTAACGGCAATATTGCTGGGTGTTGAGCCATACATGTCAGTAAGGATGAGCACACCTTCATGTTTGCTAAAATTAGCGATGAGTTGTTTTAAGTGTGGTAATAATAAATCAATATCAGTGGAGTGTTTAATTGCAACAACAGTCGCGGGGATGGGTAAGTCACCATAGGTTTGTTTGACGGTGTTAAGCATGGCAGAGCCAACATCCTCGTGGGTAATTAAAATTACTCGGATACTCATGGTAACTCCCTATGTCTTAATTGCACATTCTTGCGGTGTTTTTGGTAATGAGAAAAAATGCGCTCAGCTAAATAAACGGAACGGTGGTGGCCACCGGTACAGCCGATAGCTAAGGTCATATAACTGCGGTTACACGCTTTGAATTTTGGGATCCAATGGTCAGAAAAGTCGACAATCGCCTGAAAGTATTGTTCCACATCATCAAATTTTTCTAAAAAATCAACGATTGGTTTTTCTAAGCCGCTGTACTCGCGTAATTCTATGTGCCAATAAGGATTTGGTAAAAAGCGTGCATCAAAGACATAATCGCTGTCGATTGGTACACCAAATTTATAACCGAAGGATTCTATTAATAGAGAAAAGTGTTCCGCTTGTTCGCCTAAACGCTGCGTTACGGCTTCTCGCAACTGATAGAGGTTATAACCAGACGTATCAATCACTAGATCGGCCAAATGCACAATGGGCAGTAGTAATCGTTTTTCTTTATTAATCGCTTCTTTTAAGGATAAGCCTTCTTTTGTTAAAGGATGTTTACGTCTGGTTTCGGTAAAGCGATTGAGTAGGGTGCGTCTATCTGCATCTAGGTAAATAATTTCTGGTGAGTCGCCATTTTGACGTAAGGCCGTAATAATTTGATTAAGCTTATCAACATCTTCAGGAATGTTGCGGGCATCAATGCTAATTGCCGCTTTTTTAACATCGCTTTGTAAATGTTCAATTAAACTTGGGATGAGATCAGCTGGAACATTGTCTACACAATAATAGTCTAAGTCCTCTAGCAAGCGTAGCGTCGAACTTTTTCCGGAGCCAGAACGGCCACTGATAATAATAATTCTCATTTGCTCTCTTCTTCAGATAGTAATTGACTTTGACGCTTAATGAATTCATCACTGGCATTATAGCCCGTGAGTTTTAATACCTGATTACGCACAGCACCTTCTACCAAGGCTGCCATATTGCGTCCCGGTGCTACTGGGATAGTCACTTCAGAGATCTTTGTTCCTAAAATATTCTGGCTGCGATACATGCCGTGTAAACGATCGATCGCCAGCAAGTCTTCCGCATTAAAGGCAACGATGTTGACGATGAGTTGCAAACGTTTGTTTTCTTTAATGGCTTTGTCGCCATACATCACACGGATGTTGAGTATCCCCAAACCGCGCACTTCTAAAAAATCTTGTAAAAGGGCGGGGCAAGATCCGGTAATTGATTCATGAGCCATCCGTTGAAAATGCACCGCATCATCGGCCACTAAACGATGGCCCATATTAATTAACCCAAGTGCTAATTCGCTTTTACCAATGCCACTAGCGCCAGTAAGTAAGACACCTATGCCAAAAATATCCATGAATACACCATGCATAGTGGTGGTGAGTGATGTGGATTTACCCATGTTGCCCTGTGATGACGTGGTAAATTTGTGAAGGATCATTGCTGGCGCGTAATTGCTCACGCGTAGATTCATCATCTAATAACTTCGCCACATTAGCGAGTAATTTTAAATGATCTTCAGTTGCTTCTTCAGGTACAAGTAAACCAAACACAATATCTACCGGTTTTTGATCAATAGCGTCAAACTTAATACTTTTTTGTAAAATGAGCAAGAGTCCAATTGCATCATCCAAGCCCTGCAAACGACAGTGAGGAATGGCTACACCATGACCAATGCCGGTACTTCCTAAGCGTTCTCTGGATAATAAAGCATCAAACACATCAGAACTTGACAAGCCAGGCCGGATTTCTGTAGCTTTTTGACTCAGTAATTCAAGCAAACGTTTTTTGCTGTCGACCTCGATGTGGTTGTATATGTGATCAACTGTTAGTAGATTGTTCACACCCATGATATTAAAAATCCCACCATTCTTTGTGTTATTGAGAGTCACAAGAATAGCGGGATTTTATAAAGATGCAACTAGTTTATTGGGTTTCGTGTAACTTTTCTTTGTGGTGCTTTAATTGCCTGTCAAGCTTGTCAACCAAGCCATCGATAGCTGAATACAAGTCTTCAGATTTTGAATCAGCGTGGAATTTAGCGCCAGGGGCAAAGATGGTCGCCTTAGCAACTTGTTCTAACTTTTCGATTTCAAAGGTGACATCGATACTCATGATACGGCCAAAGTGGCGTTTTAAGCGACTGAGCTTTTCAGTGGCGAAATTACGGATGGGATCAGTGACTTCAACGTGGTGTCCGGTAAAATTTATTTGCATGATAAACTCCTGTTCCTAATAATTATTTGTTAATACAATTAATATACATAAAAGTTTAGCTTAGTACCTCCTTATATAACACAATGAAAAATAATTGGAAATGGGATTTCGAAGGTTTTTTCTTAAGATTGGTATGCGCTGTTCTTGCATATTGGGCCTTCTATAATCTGAATAATTAGTACGCCTAACCCTAAGTCTATGCCAATTTTAGGTAATTTGCACGAATATCCTCTGAGGGACTGACACTTTTTTGCGTGTTTTGTCCGTGATTCTGATGTGGTCTAGCCACGTCGTCTTCCCGGCTCAAGGCCACAAAGACGGCGTGAGGAGAACGTGCCTAGAATAGTGGATGTAACTCGCTTAAAAAGTGTGGATATCTCATCTTTGTTTAAAATCATAAAAGGGGGTAAGATATGCCAAATGAATACACTTCTCGGTTGTCACCGGTGCACCATAATAACAGAACAAAACGCAATCATTTAGAATCAACTCGTTCAGATGCAAACAGCAATCCTGCAGAGCGGGATAATAAAAGACAGCGACAAGCTTATCCTTTATCCAGCACGCTTGTAGCAAACAGCAGTTGTTCATCTTCTGTTATTTTGCAATCAATAAGGCCGGAGATTGAGTGCAACACCTATAAAAACGAGGAGCGCGGTACTCTTAAATCTGATATCCGTTCAAACCAACGCGCAACCATTCGGTTATATGAACCTAAAGATAGAAAATCCATTGAAGATTTTTTATATGCAGGTTTAGAAGTCGATGACACTTCATCTCAAAAAGATAAAATTACTAGGGACTTAAATCACTTTGATAGTCAAACTCAAGCGCAATGGCCTCAATTTAACAAAAGGTTTTGGGTCGCTACTCTCAATAACGTTGTGGTTGGATGTGTGGGAATTCTAAATACTCTGATGCAAAGAATAAATGACAAAAAAATGATTACTTTAGTTCGACTAAGTGTTTCAAAACAAAATCGAAGGCGAGGAATTGGTGAGCAATTATTAGAGACGGTTGAAAATTATTGCAAGGAGCAGCAGATTGAACGGATTCGTGTCACAACCCAGACCAACCTTGTTGCTGGGATGGCTTTATATGAAAAGCGTGGATACAAAATTGTATCAAATAAAAGAAAAACGAAGACAAAGTCTAATAAAGGACTTGTAAAGTATGAGTTAATATCATTTAGACCTGAATCTGAAGCACGCATATCACAATTCAGCATATTCTCTAATAAGACAACAGAGCGGTCTATTCAATCTCAGGAGTGCGGTTATCAAACTGTGTCACCCAATTTGTAACAACGTGATTAGCGAGGAGTAATATACCCGCCACACTCCAAAATGCGAGATTAATGCTATTGCTTTTTGCACCCTTAGAACCTTTGAAATTTGGCAATAGAATAGCTATTACCTGCATTACAAAGATTGCAAGGGAACAATAAGCAACTCGCATAAATCTCGCATTTTGAAGTGTGACGGGTATATACCCATCATTAAATCGCGAAATCTTCGCCAAGGTATACATCTTTTACTTTTTGATTAGCAAGAATCACTTCGGGGCTGCCATCGCAAATGATTTCGCCTTCGTTGACGATGTAGGCGCGTTGGCAAATGTCTAGGGTTTCTCGGACATTGTGATCAGTGATTAAGACACCGATGTTGTGTTCGGTTAAATGACTGATGATGCGCTTGATGTCGATAACGGAGATGGGATCGACGCCAGCGAAAGGTTCATCCAGTAAGATGAAGGCAGGATCGGTTGCTAGGGCTCTGGCAATTTCCACACGGCGACGTTCACCACCGGATAAGGTGATGCCGTGGTTATCTCGAATGTGGGCAATGTGAAATTCACCCAGTAAATTATCTAAAATAGTTTGGCGCTCAGCGTAGGATAATTCTTTGCGTAATTCTAAAATAGCCATGATGTTTTGTTCTACGGTGAGCTTTCGAAACACGGAGGGTTCTTGTGGTAAATAGCCAATGCCCAGTTGTGCGCGTGCATGCATAGGTAAGAGGCTAATGTCTTTGCCATCGAAGTTGATGGTGCCCTCGTCATGAGGGACTAAGCCAACGATCATGTAGAAACTGGTGGTTTTACCGGCACCGTTAGGGCCGAGTAAGCCAACGATTTCTTTGCTTTTTAAGGTAATATTCACGCCTTTGACAACGTCTCTTTGCTTATAACGTTTTTTTAAGTTTAAGGCAGATAATTCATGCATAGTTGTTAAAGTCCTGGGGTGGTTGTAATGCTTGTGTCACCATTGGGTTGTACGATAATGGTTGTGCGTGAGCGTTTGCCACCTTTGAGTGGTTCTGAACTAGAGGTTAATATTAATTTTGTAATATCATATTCTAAGTGTTCGCCTCTTATTTTATTTTTGTCCTGCTCAATGGAGGCGTCTTTTAACAAAATAACAAAATGGCGTTGCGGATAATATTTGATAGTATGCGCACTGGCGACTAAGGGTGGTTTGCCTTCATCAGTGATGGTTTTGTAATGGGCTAAATGACCATTGAAACCGCGGATAATGATTTCTTGTAGTTTATTATTTTTATCGGCTTTTGTATCCACTTGATCACCACGTACTTCTGTCGAGCCTTGTTTAATGATGACATTGCCCTTATAGGAATTCATGCCGGTGCTACGATTCATGCTGGCAGTTTTGGCATTGACAATGAGTTCTTTCGTATTGTCACTGGATAAGGCAAAGCTTGTTAATGGTAAGAGTAAAATAAACATTAGTAGGCTACGATTGACGTTTATCCGGTACATAAATCCCTCTCGTGTTTGATAGTAAGTCCACTCTTTTTTCTGCCAAAAAGGCATTCATGCCAATAGCAGTTATTTTTAAATTTGGTTTTTGTATAGTGACAGGTTTTTTTGTGCTTGCAAGATCTTTTTTGGGAAAATAAGTGAGACTGGAGGTTGTGATTAAGGTGTCTTGATTATTAGTACCTTGAGATTCATGGATGTTGACATTATCTTGCAAGACAATTTTTTTACCACCATTGTAGCTTGTGCCCATGGTTGCTTTAATCACCCAGGGTTGTTTTTGATTGTCTTGATAGACGACATACACCGGCTGCGTGATTTGGGTTTTATCATCCTTTGGATAATGCACCAGCTTTGGTGAGGTTAAATGTTTGACGACTTTACCCGTTTCATCAGTTTCCACCACCTTGACATCTTGCATGAAAATATCCGGACGAAATTGTTTGCCTTGTGTTACATCAGGCGCAAACGTACTGGATTGAAATAACAACCACCCTGTGTAGGCCACTCCCAGCAGCAAAATACAACCAACAATGTATTTCTTACTCAACATACAAATATTCGCCATAAATAGGTTCTAGGGTTTGTTGTGCCGACATGATCACTTCACAAATTTCCCGTGCTGCACCATGGCCGCCATTTTTATTGGTATGCCAATCCGCGTGTTGACGAATAAATTCTGGTGCACTGGCAACGGTAATCCCAAGCCCAGCACGACGTATTAAAGGCAAGTCTGGCAAATCATCGCCTACATAACACACTTGCTCATCAGACAATTGTAATTTATCTGTCAAATCAACATAGGCATTCATTTTTTTCTTTTGTCCTTGGTAGACATGTTTTACGCCGAGGGATTCCATGCGCTGCGTAATTAATGGCGATTGATGCATGGTGATAATGCCAACGTCAACACCGGACTGCATTAGCAAAATGATTCCCAAGCCGTCATGGCAATGAAACGCTTTATATTGCACATGTTCATCCGGCATGTACAAACGTCCATCGGTGAGCACACCATCCACATCGAAAATAACCAGTTTTATATTTTTTGCTTTATCAATAATGTTTTGCATCTTATACGACCCCTGCGCGTAATAAATCGTGTAAATGAATAATGCCAATGAGTTGTTTATCATCCTCCTCATCGACAATTAACAAACCGGTAATTTTGTAGGTTTCCATGATTTGTAAAGCCTGGGCGGCTAATACATCGGGAGTAATGGTTTTACACTGTGTGGTCATTACATCAGAAATTTGGGTGTTGTGCGGCGTCAAATTTTTATCCAAGGTGCGGCGTAAGTCACCGTCAGTATAAATGCCTGCTAATCTAATCTTGTCATCAACCACCGCCGTTAAACCAAATCCTTTTTGCGTCATTTCCATCAAGGCATCAGTCACCGTCGCGCCAAAGGGTACGGTCGGTAATTTCTCATGGGTATGCATTAAGTCAGCCACTCTTAATAGCAAGCGTCTTCCTAACGTACCGCCGGGATGAGAAAACGCAAAGTCATCTTCTGTAAAGCCACGGGCAGTCAACAAGGCAATGGCTAAGGCATCGCCCATGGCGAGCATGGCCGTGGTACTACTGGTGGGCGCTAAGCCCAAAGGACAGGCTTCTTTCTCGACACTAATGTCTAAATTTATTTCAGCAGATGTGGCTAATGTGGATTTAGGATTACCGGCTAATGAAATGAGGGGAACACCTAAGCGTTTTATTAAAGCGAGCAAGGTTAAAATTTCGCTAGTTTCGCCGGAGTTTGAAAGGGCAATAACCACATCTTTGTTGGTTATCATGCCAGCATCGCCATGACTAGCCTCTCCTGGGTGCACAAAAAAGGCGGGGCTGCCAGTACTGGCCAGTGTTGCGGCAATTTTATTAGCAATATGGCCTGATTTGCCCATGCCTAAGACCACAATACGGCCCTCACAGGCGAGTAGAATTTCACAAGCTTTTGAAAAATCTTCATTTATTTTCGGCGCTAATGCCTGTATTGCCGCGGCTTCGGCTTCAATCACGGCTAATCCAAGTTGACAAAAATCGGACATTTTTTCAAGTTACCTTATTAAATTGGCAAAAATTTGATTAGCATTCTACCGGAAAATGTCGCTAAGAACCATATAAGGACAATAATTTTATCAAGCATTTAGCTTTTCTGGCATAAATAATGCTGATACTATGCCCTATCTTTATAAGCAGGGGATAAAGAGTGAGTCAAGCGAGTGAACAGTTAATACGAGCTGAGAATGTGACCTTCAATCGTGGGCAGCAAGTTATTTTTGATGACGTGACGCTCAGTATTCCTCGTGGTAAAATTACTGCCATCATGGGCCCCAGCGGCACCGGTAAAACCACGATGCTCAACCTTATCGGCGGACGCTTAAAACCTCAAAAAGGCCATGTTTATTATGGTGATGTTTGTGTCGGTCAATTATCTCGCAAACAATTGTATACGCTCAGAGAAAAAATGGGCATGTTATTTCAAAATAGCGCTTTATTCACCAATTTATCCGTCTTCGATAATGTGGCGTTCCCCATTCGTGAACATACCAAATTACCTGAATCCTTAATTCGTGACTTAGTCTTAATGAAATTAGAAGCCGTGGGTTTGCGTGGCGCTAGGCAATTAAACCCTAGCCAATTATCCGGCGGTATGGCAAGGCGAGTTGCTTTGGCGAGAGCCATGGCCTTAGATCCGGAATTGATTATGTATGATGAGCCTTTCACCGGTCAAGATCCTATTTCCATGGGCGTATTAGTCAAACTTATTAAACGTTTAAATGATGCGTTAGGCATGACAAGTATTATCGTGTCACACGATGTGCCAGAAACCGTGAGTATCGCTGATTATATTTATGTGATTGCTCAAGGCAAGGTAGTCGGCGAAGGCGCGCCAGAATCCTTGGCCAATGATGACAATCCTCATGTGAAACAATTTATGCATGGCTTAGCGGATGGTGTGGTGCCATTTCACTATCCAGCACCAGACTATGAACACGATATTTTATCCGAGGCTTAAGGTTAATCATGATGACAGAGAATATTCAAAACATTGGGAAGTCGAGCATTAATGTCTGCAGCAATGTGGGCTATGCTGGTATCTTCCTGTTAAAAACCATTTTTAGAAAACCACGGCTTGTTAAAGGCTTTCCTTTATTGATTAAAGAAGTATTTTCCGTGGGTGTGTTTTCATTGCCGATTATTTTAGTAGCTTCGATTTTTATCGGTATGGTTGTAGGTTTGCAAGGCTATAATATCCTTTCAAAATTCAGTGCTACTGAGCAATTAGGGCAACTGATTGCTTTAAGTGTCGTTAGAGAACTAGGCCCAGTGGTGGGCGCATTACTCTTTGCCGGACGTGCGGGCTCTGCCTTAACTGCAGAAATCGGCTTAATGAAAACAACAGAGCAATTAGCCAGTATGGAAATGATGGGTGTCGATCCCTTATGGCGCGTGATTGCGCCGCGCTTTTGGGCAGGGATTATTTCACTCCCGATATTAACGATTATCTTTTGTGCCGTGGCCGTGTTCGGTGGACACTTAATCGGTGTGGAGTGGCTTGGCATTGATGCTGGGTCTTTTTGGAGTAATATGCAATCCTCGGTGGATTTTCGCATTGATGTTCTCAACGGTATTATTAAAAGTATTGCTTTTGGTTTTGTTGTAACGTGGATAGCCGTGTATCAAGGTTATGCCACAGTGCCAACGGCTGCCGGCATTAGCCGTGCGACAACGCGTACCGTGGTGTATGCATCACTCGCTGTTTTAGGTATGGATTTTGTTTTAACCGCAATTATGATGGGGGGCTGGTAAGTGGGAAATAAAATAATTGAAGTAAGCGTAGGATTATTTGTCATTGCAGGGATTGCTGCTTTGTTAGTATTGGCGTTTCACGTGAGTGATTTTTCTACTTACTCTGAGCACAATACTTATAGAGTAAGCGCTAAATTTGATAATATTGGTGACTTAAAACCACGAGCACCGGTGACGATTGCTGGGGTAAAAGTGGGCCAAGTGGTTGGTATTGATTTAGATAAAAAAGAGTATAAAGCAGTAGTGAAGCTGCGTATTGAAGCTAAGGATAATAACATCCCCTTAGACTCATCGGCCAGCATTGTAACGGCTGGTTTGCTAGGCTCTAATTACATTGCTATTACGCCAGGATTTGAAGATAATTTCATCAAAGACAATGGCGTCATAGAGGAAACCAATTCGGCCATCATTTTAGAAGATATGATTGGACAATTTATTTTTAATTCGAAAAAAGATGACGAAAAAAAAAGTGAAACGTAACTCTCAGGGAGAAAGATAATGAAGCGTTTGTTAAAGATAAGTTTATTGATATTGCTCACTTGGACTGTAATTGCCTTAGCGACACCATCGCCTGTTACCTCGTTAGAGTCAACCTCTAATCAATTACTGATGGCTCTAAAGCAAAATCGGGCTAAAATAAAAGGTAATCCTGCTTATGCAGAAGTGTTGGCAAGACGGATATTGCTGCCACATGTGGATGTAAAAGCCATGTCACGGTTAGTCCTAGGCCGTAATGCATGGCTCAAAGCATCTGCCGGGCAAAAAGCACGATTTATGGACGAATTTGCAACCTTTATGATTCGTACTTATTCCACGGCGTTATCATCATACACGAACGAGTCGATACAATTTTTACCGTTGCGCAGTGATTATAAAAGTAAGCATCGCGTCTTAGTGAAGAGTAAAATCATCCAGGAAGGTGGCCCATCGATTCCTGTGAATTATCGCTTAGTGCTAAGAGGTAATCAATGGAAAATGTATGATATGACGGTGGATGGGATCAGTATGGTCAAGAGCTTTCGTTCACAGTTCAGTAGCGAAATTAATAAAAATGGCATCGATGGTTTATTGGTTGCCATGAATAAACATAATGCGAAGAAATAATCATGGTTACACTCAGTCAAAATGAACAAGGTGACCTCGTGGTACAAGGCGTGTTAAATTACGCCTCTGTGCCAGAGATACATTTGGTCGCAAAAAACATACTGCCTAAATTAAACGCGATTACCGTTGATTTAAGTCAAGTGGAGTATAGCGATAGTGCGGGCTTAGCATTGCTAGCTGAGTGGTATCGTTATGCCAAGCAGCGACAAATTATTTTTAGCGTGAAGCAGCCACCGGTACAATTATTGGCAATTGCCAATGTCACCGGCATGGCAAATGTATTGCAATTTAAACAATGAGACTAATAACGTGCAAGTAGAAGAATTAAAACAAATACTCACCACTGAATTTCCAAGTGCAACCATTACAGTGGAAGGTGACGGTCATCATTTTAATGTGATGATTGTTGCAGATGACTTCAGCGGTAAAACCAAAGTGCAACAGCAGCAAATGGTGTACAAAGTATTGAATGATGCCATTGCTCGAGGAGATTTGCATGCAATATCAATGAAGACTTATACGCCAGAGCAGTGGCAAGCCACGCATTGTCAGCAATAAGGAGAGGCAAAAGACATGACACGATTAATTATCACTGGTGGCGAAGCACTGTCAGGAGAAGTGCGAGTCTCTGGCGCAAAAAACTCTGCATTACCTATTCTCGCCGCAACTTTACTCACAGAAGATAAAGTCACACTCAATAATGTGCCTCATTTAAATGATATTACCACCATGATGGAGTTAACGGGTGGTTTAGGAACTCGTTTTTTGATTGATGAACACATGGGTATCGAAGTGGATGCCAGTAAAATTATTGGTTTTAAAGCGCCTTATGATTTAGTAAAAACGATGCGAGCCTCCGTCCTCGTATTAGGGCCTTTGTTAGCGCGATTTGGTGAAGCGGAAGTATCACTCCCTGGTGGCTGTGCTATCGGTTCTCGTCCTGTGGATTTGCATTTACGTGGTATAGAAGCGTTGGGTGCACAAGTTATTTTAGAAGATGGTTATATCAGAGCGCGGGTTAATGATCGCTTAAAAGGCGCGGATATTCGTATTGAAAAAGTTTCAGTGACTGGCACGGAAAATTTAATGATGGCGGCTGTTTTAGCTAAAGGCACCACAATTATTCGTAATGCAGCCAAAGAACCTGAAATTATTGATTTGGCTAATTTCCTTAATATCTTAGGTGCGGAAATAAAAGATGCAGGTACGGAAACTATTATCATCGAAGGCGTGGATCGCTTACACGGTGGCAATTACAGTATCATGCCTGATAGGATTGAGGCAGGTACTTATTTAGCGGCGGCCGCTTGCACTCGGGGAAAAATTAAATTAAAAAAAGCAGCGCCGGATACCATGACGGCCATACTCGATAAATTTGAAAAAACAGGTGCTCATATTAATGTTGATAAAGATAGTATTGAGTTAGATATGCGTGGCAAGCGCCCCAAAGCCGTTGATATTTGCACGGCGCCATACCCTGCATTTCCAACGGATATGCAAGCACAATTCATGGCAATGAATTGTATCGCCGAAGGTACTGGCACGATTACGGAAACGATATTTGAAAACCGCTTCATGCATGTGTTTGAAATGCAACGCATGGGCGCTAATATAGAAGTGAAGGATAATACCGCCGTGTGTCAAGGGATTGACTTATTAACCGGTGTCCCAGTGATGGCCACCGATTTGCGAGCGTCTGCCAGCTTAGTGATTGCGGGATTAGTAGCCGAGGGGCAAACCATCGTGGATAGGATTTATCATATCGATCGAGGTTATGAGTGTATTGAAGAAAAACTGGCATTATTGGGCGCTAAAATTCGGCGCGAGCCTTACTAATGTAATGAAAGGGTTTAACAATGGCAACCAGAGATGACATTTGTCAATATTTAAACTCCGTGCTAAAACCAGAGGAGTTTGCTGATTATTGTCCCAATGGTTTACAAGTGCAGGGCAAGTCTGAAATCCGTCAAATTATTTCTGGTGTCACGGCCTGCAAAGCTTTATTAGAAAGAGCCATTGCTTTAAAAGCAGATGCCATCTTAGTGCATCACGGCTATTTTTGGAAAAATGAACCGGCACAAATTACCGATTACAAATACCAACGCTTGAAAACCTTATTGCAACACGATATTAATTTATTCGCTTATCATTTGCCCTTAGATGCTCACCAAGTCTATGGCAACAATGTGCAGTTAGCACAGCAATTACAGCTACCTTTAATCGGGCCGTTGGCAGACAAAGGGGATGAAGCCATTGTGTTTCATGGCGATTATGAACAAGCCATTGAACTCTCGGCGTTGATTGAAACCATCGAAGAGCAATTACACCGTGAACCTTTAGTCATTGATGCTGATAAACCCATCAAAAAAATCGCTTGGTGCACGGGTGGCGCACAAAATTATTTTCATTACGCGATTGATGCCGGTGCTGATTGCTTCATCAGTGGTGAAATTTCAGAACACACTGTGCACATGGCCAGAGAGCGTCATGTGCATTATATTGCAGCGGGCCATCATGCTACAGAGCGTTATGGTGTTCAAGCACTGGGGCAGCATTTAGCTGAAACCTTTGACATCCAACATCAATTTATTGATATTGATAATCCGGTGTAAGAGGTGAGCCTATGCAGGTCAGACAATCAGCAGGACTTAATCAACCGCAGTTAAAAGCCTTACGCAAATTATCAGATATTTGCCAACGAAAAGATGGCGGCAAGCTGCGTATCTATTGGAATATCATTCGTAAAAAGCGCTACATCCCCGGTGATTTTTTAGTGGTATCAGATCGTAAGCTGATTGCATACTTAGGTATTTTTATTTTCAATGATGGAGAAGCAGAAGTAACGGCACTGGTTAATCCAAAATACCGCCGCAAAGGAATTTTCAAAGAGTTATTAAAACGAGGCAAAGGTTTGGTGCGACCATTGGGTGCAAAAAAACTCGTGTTTTGTTGTCCGCACAAGGTACCAGCCGCCATGGCCTGTTTGAAAAAAAGCGGCGCCACACATCGCCACAGTGAGTACGATATGCTATGGCGCAACAATACAGAGTTAGACTACACTGAAAAACCAGATTTTAGCAAACGCTTTGCCACGATAGATGATTTAGAGGCCATGGTTGATATGGATGTGGCCTGCTTCCACGCGACGCATGAAAAAGTTAACTTTCATTTTTCCAATAATTTTAAAGAAAGCAACCGCGAAGCGTGGATGCTCTATCACAATGAAGACATCGTCGGTAAAATCCACTTCCGCTACGATGAAGATGCCGCCTTCATTCACAACGTTTGCATCAAACCCGAATTACAAGGCAAAGGTTATGGCAGCTACTTCCTAAAACAAGCCTTAAACTATTTAATTTCAAACGATCACAAGCGCATCCGCTTAGACGTCGAAGCCGTTAACGAAGGCGCCTTATCCCTCTACAAACGCTTAGGCTTCGCTCCCACCCAAATCTACGAATTTTGGGAAATGCCGATTTAATAGCTTGTTCCTCATGTTCTTTTCATCACTATCCTAGATCTTGAGCCTGTGAGACCAACTTTAGCTTTTAGCACATCCTAAATTAAATTTAAAAGGAATCGCTAACCAAAAAAAATCACTTTGCCAATTCATAATAATCGCTATCTTATTAAAATGTAAGCAATTTTATAGATTCAATGCCGGCCACTAAACCGGACATGAAAGCGGATACGACAACGCCTAAAGACAGACGAGAAACTATATCATTAATGGAGCCAATGCTAGTTTCTACCACATCGTGCTACCGCGGCGAACTTAATGATTTAGCTGTTGAGTTGGCAGCAAGCTCTGCCAAGCTTGTTGGTGGATTACCGCACGGATTGCATCGGGCTGTTGCAAATTTGGTGCGTTCCATGAATTGTTACTATAGCAATTTGATTGAAGGGCACTATACACACCCCAATGATATTGACAGAGCATTAAAAGAAGATTTTAGCGCTAATACTGAAAAACGTAATTTACAGTTAGAGGCAAAATCCCATATCGCTGTGCAGCAGTGGATAGATGATGGTGGGCTTACGCATCGAGTGACAACAATGGCTGGTATACTTGAGACACACCGGCGATTTTGCGAACTATTACCAGAAGACTTACTGTGGGTCGTTGATAAAAGTAACAATAAGCGCGAGCAAGTAGTGCCCGGAATGTTGCATCAAAAAGATGTGATTGTCGGTAGACATGTCCCAATTAGTCCTGGTGCATTGCCTAGATTTATTAAGAGATATGAAACTGCTTATGGTGATTTAGGTAAATCAGAAACGATCATTGCAACACCAGCAGCTCATCACCGCTTGTTATGGATTCACCCATTTATTGATGGTAATGGCAGAGTAGCGCGATTAGTTGCTTATGCCATGTTATCAGATGCTCTTGGCACAGGTGGTATTTGGTCTATTGCACGTGGTTTGGCTCACAATGAAGGATCTTATAAGCAACATTTAGCAGCTTGTGATTCATCAAGACGGAATGATTTAGATGGAAGGGGAAATTTAAGTGAAGAAAATTTAGTTTCTTTTACTAAATTTTTTCTAACTACTTGTCTTGATCAGGTGAAATTTATGGAAGGTATCATTGAGCCACAACAATTGAGAGAGCGAGTTATCAACTGGGCAACTCAAGCGATAGAAAAAGGAGAGCTCGCACCCAAAGCCGATAAAGTATTAGAAGCAATTCTGTATCGAGGTGAATTACCGCGTAATCAAGTTATTAGCCTCTTAGATGTTAGTGAGCGTCAAGCTAGGCGAGTGATGTCTAGTTTGGCCCAGCGAGATGTAATTAGAGCGGAGAGTATGCGCTCACCGTGGTATTTGGTTTTTCCAGCCAAGCTGGCATCCCGCTGGATGCCAGGGCTGTTTCCAGAATAGGGGTTACCGACCCAAAAGTATTGCTGGTTTAGTGCTGTCAGCATTTGGTATCAAGTATTGCTCGGCGCCGCCGCAACAAGCAATGCTTTTATCTTTGATTGACCAAGTGTCGGTGATGGCTGCTGTATGTGAGTGTAATACTGCGACCGTTTCGACAACGGCATAGAGCTTTGTTTCTCTGTTAACAAGCTCATTTGAATCCGTTAAGTTGACTTTGCCACTGACGCCTGCAGCACAGGGCGTAGTCCCTGGTTTGCAATAGTAATTGCCTTTAGGGCGGCCTGGCTTGGCGAATTGTTGTAATAATAGTCCTGCCGTTAAGGTTGTGATTCTAACCTCCTTGTTAAAATCAATACCGCGCATATGGTTATAGATGCGTTTTGGATTAGGTTTACCATCACGTGCATAATCAAAGCGATGTGCTTTAAAATAATGAATCGCCTCTAAATTGTTAGATATCCTTTTTGTAAAGGTTTCACTTAATCTTGTATCTGCCATAATCAACCTCGTTTAATCATTAATTTAGTCTATGGTTGATAGTATAAAGGGTAGCGTTTGGTGGGTAAAATATATTGTTGTTATTGGGTTGATAGATTTTGCCTATCCCTCCCCCTTGTGAGGGAGGGATAGGCAGGGGCTTATCGTTTTACTACAAAAAACGCGGCTCCATTACCGCGGAGGATATTCAACAATAATTCATTGTGTTGATTATTCACTGCAGTTTGTAGTTGCTCCATGCTGTGTGCAGGCTTCATATTAGCCGACACGATGACATCACCAGGGCGTAAGCCTGCTTGCCAGGCGGGGGAGCTATCATTGGCATGGACGATTTGTACGCCAGTGACACGACCGAAGTTTGGTACTTGGGCATCGAAGTTACGCATGACGACACCGTATAAGAAAGGATTATGGGATTCCATGTCTTTCTTAAACGCACTCGGATCCGCCGTCGTTAGTTTAAGAGCAAGCATTTTATTATTGCGCATCACTTCTAAATTAATATGTGATCCCGCACGCACTAAGCCAATGCTGTTTTTCACTTGGCCGGCACGTTTGATGTTTAAGCCATTAATTTTTTCGATGATATCCCCTGTTTTCAAACCAGCTTGCGCTGCCGGAGAGCCAGGACGCACCGATGTGACAACTGCACCGCTGGCGCCATTGGCGTGAAAAGCAGTGGCTAACTCAGGCGTTAAGGTTTGAATCATGACACCGGCAATACCACGGCCAATGCTGCCGTATTTGATTAATTGGTTCATGACGTTTTTCACCATATCGGCAGGGATAGCGAAACCAATACCCACATTACCACCGCTCGGTGCTAATATGGCGGTATTCATACCAACGAATTGACCTTGTAAATTCACTAAGGCGCCACCAGAATTACCGGGATTAATCGGCGCATCGGTTTGGATAAAGTCTTCATAGCCTTCGATTTGTAAATCATCACGCTGCAACGCACTGACAATACCAGAAGTCACTGTTTGATTAAGACCAAAGGGGCTACCGATAGCCACCACAAAATCACCCACTTCTAATTTATCAGAATTAGCGAAAGGGATAGAGGTTAAGTTCTGTGCTTTGATTTGCAATACGGCAATATCAGAGGCTAAGTCAACGCCTTTTACTTTCGCTTTAAAGCGGCGGCCGTCTTTTAATGTCACGGTGATTTGACGCGCTTGCGTGATGACATGAGCATTCGTGATGATATAACCATTATGAGCATCAACAATTACACCTGAACCAAAGCTTTCAAATTGCTTGGAATAATTTCTCTGTGGCGCGTCACCATCATCGTCGTCATTATCTTTACCACGACTAGCAGGTGGCTCACTGAAAGGATTTTCAGGAGCTTTGACTTTGCCCTGGGCATAAATATTAACGATAGCAGGGGTGGCATGCTTTAGCATGGGTGCCAAGCTCGGCATGTTTTGGCCATTAACCTTGGTGGGTAATTTTGCCAAAGCTATGGGGGATAGGACCACCACGCTAATGGCTAATGCCAGGCTGAGTAAGTGTTTGATTGCTCTCATTTACGTTGTCTCCATTTAAAAGTGAAGGCAAGTATACTATGTTTCTGAATTGAACACAATTATGCCTGAGCCTATGAGTAGGGCGAGCAGTTGCCCAGCGTACTATCCTACTGAATAGGGCAACTCTTTGTGTTTGATTTCGAAATTAAAATTTCAGTTTTCTGTATTGGGTTTTTTTGTTCAAGAAACAGTTTTGCTGCAGCAGTAAATAGTTCTACAACACCATCGCCATTTTTAGCACTGGTAAAGAAGAGCGGTAGGTTTAAGTTGTCTGCAAATGCCTGGACTTGCCCGTCAGTTGCAGCGAGGTTTGTGGTTAGATCATGTTTAGTAGCGGCTAATAGTATTATAGTATCCTTTTTATTACAGCGTGAGTCATCAACCCGTTTTTTGACATTATTAAAACTATCTAGGTTCGTTTGATCAATGCATATGATATAAGTGTCGCACGTTTCGATGAACCTACCAGTATGAAATCTATCGCTCCTTCTCTTATCCCACACATTTTGTTTTATAGTGTGAGTTTCATAGTTAATAGTTCGTTTCAGAATACTGGGGCCATAGGAAAGGTGTGTACCATAACAATCTTCAATATATCGGATTATTAAGGCGGTACTACCAGCACCCTTATCCCCCAGTAAGCATATGCGTTGCGTGTAATCAGGTTTCGAGCTTATCGCTGAGCTAGTTGCGGTCAAGGTAGCAGGGCTTGCTGTACAAGAAGATGCGCTTGAGCTGGCTGATGATGACGCTGTATCACGTGAGAATAGGCTAAAACGAGACTTTCTTTTACTTGTTTTTGGTCGCTTCTTTTCGGGCAATTCAAAGGAGTACAGATGCTGTTTAAGCGTGATTAACGCTGAATTCAGCTTATTATAATCAGCACTATAGAGTTTATCATCTCGTAGTGCAAACCCTAATTTAGCTAACACTGCTTTAATGCTAGCGCGCTTTTCTGGAGATTTAAATTGAACATAACCATAGGGTGTGTTTTTATCACCATTATTTTTTGTATTATTGAATATGATTGCGCACTGAGAAAGTGGCTTTATGTTTTGATAGTAAGGGTTTGCAGCAGCAATATCCGGCTTATCATATTGGTAATGACTCAATAATTGTTGTATTTCAAGGAATAGCAAATAGTGGCCATAGTGCACAGCATGTTTTGTTTTGCTATTTTCAGGAACAACCGTATAGGTTGCAATTTCTCTTACCTTAGCATCAACAGCTTGCTGATTGATTGCGGGCACAAGCTTTTGGCAGGTTTTATAAAATTCAGGACCAATCTTTAGGCCCGGGAAAAAGGCTTGTAGTTCTAATATAATTTTTTCATGGCTGGCTTTAGTCGTTTCAAGCTCTTTCATCAAGGTAGAAAGTTTTCGATACAGAAATCTTAAGTTTAACCAGTATGTTAGTGTACCTGTAACATATTGGTGGATAATCAAAATCGAGGAGTATCTACTCTTTTGTCAGCCAAATTAAACTTGCCATACGTCCGGTATGGGTATCGCGTCGGTAAGAGTAAAAGAGTTCATGTTGGGAGTATGTGCAGTATTCTCCACCGTACACATCTGTTACCCTGAGTTGTGATAATTGCTGGGTAGCGATGATGTATAGATTAGCGAGCCATTTGTCTTGCTGCGGCATAAAGGCTTTTTCTAAAGAGCTATTTGATTGAATAAAAGCGTTTCTCACTTCCTCACCCACTTCAAATTTAGAAGGCCCAATCGCTGGTCCAAGCCAAGCAAGGGTGTCTTGGGGGGGTACTTTCATCTCTTGTAGCGTATTGGCAATGATATTAGTAGCAAGACTACGCCAACCACCATGAATAGCTGCGATGTGTTTTCCTTGCTTATCACATAATAAAATCGGCAGACAATCCGCTGTGAGTATACAACACACTTTACTGGCTTGTGATGTAAAGGCTGCATCGGCTTTGGGGTAAGAGTTACAGAGATCGGCCTGTACGACCGTATTGCCATGAACTTGCTGTAACCATAGAGGTTCACTGGGAAGTTGTTGTTGTAACAATTGTCGGTTTTGATTCACGTGATTATCATCATCCTCGACATGATGCCCGAGATTAAAACTAGCAAAAGGCCCTTGGGAACAGCCGCCAATGCGGGTGGTTGTGAAGGCGTTAATATTTTTTGGTGCTGGCCAGTTAGCCTTGATTACCTTCATCTGCATGTTTCCTTAAAAGCTCGGTTAAACGTTGCATGTCTTCTGGAATGGGTGCCAAGAAAGAGACGGGTTCTTCTGTTAATGGATGTGTTAAATGTAATTCTTTTGCATGCAGTGCTTGACGTTTAAATTGGCGTAAAAAATCAATGAGTTCATCACTAGCGCCAGGGGGTAATTTTAAGCGGCCGCCATAAGCGGCATCTCCCACGAGTGGATAGCCAATATGTGACATGTGTACTCTAATTTGGTGAGTGCGCCCGGTTTCTAGTTTGACTTCAATGCGTGTATAAGCCGCGAAGCGCTCTAAGACACGGTAATGGCTCACAGCAGGTTTGCCGGTTTCAACCACCGCCATGCGTTTACGATTCACCGGATGGCGTGCAATGGGTGCATTGACTTTGCCACCGGCGGTCATTACGCCATAGACAATGGCTTCATAACAACGCCCCATGGAGCGGGTTTGTAATTGTTTTACTAAGGAGGTGTGGGCTTCTGTTTTTCTAGCCACGACTAACAAACCTGTGGTGTCTCTGTCTAAGCGATGCACGATGCCGGCGCGGGGCAGGGCGCGTAGTTCTGGATATAGGGTTAATAAGCCATTAATCAAGGTGCCATCGGGTACACTCTCAGCGGGGTGTACGACTAAATCAGCCGGTTTATTAACAATAATAATGGCTTCATCTTCATACAGTACTTCAATGGGAATGTCTTGCGCCAGCCATTCTTCATTGGCAATAATTTCGGCACGAAGTGTTGCACTTTCACCACCTTCAATGGTGTCTTTCGCCTTCATTTGGCGGCCATTGATGAGGATATTACCTTGCTTCAGCCAGTTTTGTAGGCGAGTGCGAGAATATTGCGGCCAAACCCAAGCTAGCGCTTTATCGAGGCGTTGTCCTCGCAAATGCTCAGGAATGGCAACTGTTTGCTCAATTTTTTGTATCACTGACTCTGTCATAAACCTCGTGTCTTAGTATTGCAGTTGCTCTATGCAATCGTTTTTAGGATAATGGCTCGTCTTGGCCTAAAACCACCGATAAAAACCGCGGTAAGGCCTTAAAAATATAAGAAAGGGTAACATAAATGCGACAGTTCCTACTAGTCATCATGATTTTCACCGCACTTCTCTTGTCAGGCTGTTCTGGCAAAGAAGCGACATTAGCCGATAAATACAAAGGCCAAAGCGCGCAACAAATTTTTCATAAGGGTGAAGTCTATTTAGCCAAAGGTCGCTATAAAGACGCAGTTACTCAATTTGAAGCCTTAGACACCTTGTATCCCTTTAGTACGTATGAACACCAAGCCCAAGTCAATATTATTTATGCCTACTATAAATCAGACGATTTTGCGTCAGCGGCGGCTGCGGCTTCACGCTACATCCATTTATATCCTAGAAGCAAAGACATTGATTATGCGTATTACATGCGCGGTATGGCACATTTCAGTCAAAACAGAGGTTTTTCCGGTCGCTATTTGAAAATCGACTTTTCCGAGCGGGATTTAACCAATATGAAGCAAGCCTATAATGACTTTTACGACATGATCGAGCGTTTCCCCAGTAGTCGCTACGTTCCCAACGCCAGGGCACGTATGGTCTATCTTCGCAATATGATGGCCAATTATGAATTAAACGTCGCTCGCTTCTATTACAAAAAAGCAGCGTATCTCGCAGCCATCAATCGCTGCGATAATATTTTGCAGCGCTATCAACAAGCGCCCGCAGTGGTGCCTGCGCTAGGTATCATTGTTGACAGCTATGACAGGTTAAAGCTTTATCCCTTAGCCGACAAAGCCTTATCGGTACTGACTTATAACTATCCAAACTCGGATGTGTATAAACACATCATGCAAACCAGAGCGAAGCATCACGCCTAATTGAGCCACTTGCGTCATCCAGGTGGATGATTTAGGATATTCTTTGTGCCGGAATGACTCTGGCTAAAAGGGACGTTAATTAATTGGCAAAAGGAAAACCATATGAATAAGACTTTGATTGCTATCACTCTCGCTTCAACCCTCGCTATGGGCTCAGCCTTCGCGGATCCGGCGCCAAGTGCCGGCGGACCACAACCCATGGATCAACCCAGCAACTTAGGTGTAGGCCAAGGCATGAATACCCCAAGCGACGTGACTCAAACTACCCAAGAGCAATTAAAACAAGCTGCTGATAATGCACGCCAGGCGGCAGATGATGCTGCGAATCGCGCGATGGGTCATACCAACGGTAATACTGCGACGGGTACGAACGGCAATTCTGGTATGAGTAATGGCGCCACAGGTAATGGTGCTAATGGTAATGGCAGCATGAATGGCTCTACGGGCACTAATGGTTCGACTGGCTCAAACGGCATGAACGGTTCAAATGGAACCAACGGTTCTAGTAACGGTTATTAAACCTAGAAACGGCAGTTAAGACAACCCGAGCAATTGGATAAAGGGCGGTTTGTGAACCGCCCCTGCTATTAAAAGATTTGTTTCATCGCTTCTTTCGTGTCATGCAAGGTATCATCCGCGATTGCGTTTGCGCGTTCATTACCATCACGTAAGACATCCAGCACATAGTCTAAGTTATTTTCGAAATCTAAACGTTTTGTTCGAATGGGTTCAATCAATTCAACTAAGACTTCAACTAAACGCTTCTTACAGTCAACATCGCCAATAGCGCCATTGCGATAACGATCTTCGGCTTCACTAACCCATGCCTTATCGGGATTAAAGGTTTCATGAAAGATCCATAAAGGGTTATTTTCCACTTGACCTTTATCAGTCGCTTTTAAACGATTGGGATCGGTATACATGCCCATGACTTTTTTGCGTACCGTGTCAGCATCGTCACTGAGTAAAATAGCGTTATTTAACGACTTACTCATTTTCAGTAATTGGCCTTGTTCATTGGGGCCACCTGTGCCCACTAAGCGTTTTACCCGGCCAATCAATGGCGCAATAATCGGTAATAAACCACCGGCTGCTAAATGTTCGCTATCTTCTAAATGTTGATCGACACCGCAATAGACTTGGTTAAAACGCCTTGCCACTTCACGCGTCATTTCTAAATGAGGAATTTGATCTTCACCCACAGGCACGATTTCAGGGCGAAACGCTAAAATATCCGCGACTTGTCCAATAGGATAGAGTAAAAAACCAAATGAATAATTATCTCCTAAATTCTTATCACGAATTTCGGCTTTAATGGTGGGGTTTCGCATTAAGCGTGGATAAGGAATTAACATACTAAAGAAAAAACACAGCTCAGAAATAGCAGGCACTTCAGATTGAATAAAAATGGTACTTTTTTTGGGATCAATGCCGGCGCTTAAATAATCAATGGCGATATCAATGGTATTTTGGCGAATATCTTCCGGCTTATCCATGCGCGTGGTAAAGGCATGCATATTGGCCAAAATGAAAAAGCACTCATAATCATCTTGCAAGTTAATGCGATTCTCTAAGGAACCCACCCAGTGTCCTAAGTGCAACTTCCCCGTGGGTGTATCGCCAGTTAACAATCTTGGTTTTGTGCTCGTCATGCCGACCTCTTCATAATCATGATTTAGTCGGCCGACATTAGCATACTTGGGCCAGCCTTGACAATATTGCGCCGTATTAATGCAACCCCGCCATGTCCCATAATCGTTTACGTTGTACCGCGGGCTTATTCATCATTGGCAAGAAGATGTAATTACGGATGAGCTTAATGATAGGGTTTTTGGTTTTGAGGCCACGGAATAACAGATCCGTTTGTTGTAAGACCGACTCCCCAATGGGGCGGCGCTCCGTATTATAGTGTTGTAGCGTGTTATTATTGAGTTTTTCCACAAAGCAAAAGGCGTCTTCGATGCCAAGATTCATGCCGCGGCCACCGGCGGGGGAGTGGATGTGGGCTGCATCACCCATTAAAAAGGCGCGGCCCTCTTGGTAGTGATCGACGATGCGACAGTGGACGCTAAAGAGCGATTGCCAATGAATGTTTCCCACGGTAGTGCCTTTAGGTAAACTGCCAAAGAGATCATCGGCATTGGAAATGATACGAAAACGATTATCGCTGATAGGGATGATAACGTTAGCGATGCCATGATCTAGGATGAATAAATTAGCGTCAGTATCGCCATAGGGCCATGTCATTTCAACATCCGCTAAGCTCCAGGTTTCAGGATATTGTTTGCCTCGAAAGCCAATGTCTAAGGTTTTACGCACTGTACTATGGGCACCATCGGCACCAATGATATAATTGGCCGTGATTTCATTTTCCATTCCATTTTGAGTCACTGTCGCAACAATACTGCTGTCACTTTGAGTAAAGCCTTCTAAATGGGTGAGTCGTTGTACTTTTACGCCTAACTCACTGAGTGCATGTTCGATTAAACCTTCAGTTTTATATTGTGGCAGCGATAAGATGAAGGGATATTGGTGTTCGAGGTTATTCATATCAATTAAGACTTTTTTTTCATCCTTTAGCCAAACATGGGCTTTTTGAATCACGCGACCAGCATTAATTAACCTATCGGCGAAGCCAGAAGGTGTGAATAATTCCAGTGTGCGAGCATTAACCCCTAAGGCACGGCTGAGTTGCGAAATTTCAGCCAATTGTTCAATAATCGTGACCTCATGCCCTGAACGCTTTAACTCTAAGGCTGCCGTCAATCCAACAGGGCCAGCGCCTACCACTAATATACTCGCCATTGCTTGCTCTCCGTTTCTATTTTGGTCTATGAGGCCAATAGTGTACAATACCGCACCTAATAAGTCAGCTTGGAGAGTTCAATGACGGTTCGTACACGATTTGCCCCTAGTCCTACTGGTCACTTACACGTCGGTGGCGTGCGTACAGCGCTGTATAGTTGGTTATATGCAAAGCGGCATGACGGGCAATTTATTTTGCGTATTGAAGATACGGATAGGGAGCGCTCTACCCAAGCTTCAGTGCAAGCCATATTGGACGGCATGGCCTGGCTTGGTTTAGAGGCTGATGAAGGACCTTATTATCAAACCCAACATTTTGACAGGTACCAAGAAGTGTTAGATCAATTCTTAGCGGCAGGGCATGCGTATCGTTGCTATTGTTCTAAAGAACGCTTAGAGCAATTACGTGAACAGCAAATCGAAAATAAAGAAAAGCCGCGTTACGATCAGCATTGTCGGCATTTGAAATTAGCGCATCGTGATGAGCCTTATGTGGTGCGTTTTAATAATCCCGTAGAAGGGGAAGTACTCATTAAAGACATGGTGTTAGGCGATGTAGTATTTCAAAACGCAGAATTAGATGATTTAATCATTGCGCGTAGTGATGGTACACCGACCTATAATTTCACCGTGGTAGTCGATGATATGGACATGAAAGTCACACACGTCATTCGCGGTAATGATCATATTAATAATACACCGCGCCAAATTAATATGTTAAAAGCGCTAGGCGTCACCCCACCGGAGTATGCTCATATACCGATGATCTTAGGGAGTGATGGTAAACGTTTATCAAAACGCCATGGCGCAGTCAGCGTGTTGCAATTCAAAGAAGAAGGGTATTTACCACAAGCCTTATTAAATTATTTAGTGCGCTTGGGTTGGTCCCATGGTGATCAAGAAATATTTTCCCTCGAAGAAATGTGCCAATTATTTGATATCCACAATGTCAATAAATCCGCAGCGGCTTTCGATACCGAAAAATTATTATGGTTAAACCAACATTATTTAAAAACCTTACCCGAGGCCGAAGTAGCTCGGCACCTGGCGTGGCACATGCAACAGGCAGAGCTTGAAGTGGATGACGGCCCCAGTTTAGAAGCTGTCGTATTAGCTTTGCGCGAGCGGGTTAAAACCCTAAAAGAAATGGCGGAGAAAGCGAAAATCTTTTATAGACCTTTAGCCAATTATGACGAAACCGCCGCCAATAAATTCTTAATACAAGATACCTTAGCGCCGTTAATGGATATTAAGCAGCGACTAGAAGCAATTGATGATTGGCAAGTAGAAACAATTAAAGCTGCTGTGCAACAAACTCTAGCACAATTCGAGTTGAAAATGCCAAAATTAGCCCAGCCTTTGCGGGTGGCTATGACGGGTAATACCATTTCACCTTCTATTGACGTGACCTTATACTTACTGGGCAAACCTAAGGTATTAAATCGAATAAAATCTGCTGGAGAATTTATTCAAACGGGTGCTTGACAGATCAATAATAGCTGGTATGATTCGCCTCTCATGGCAGAGATTAAGGGTAAACACCTGGTCCCATTATGGGGCTATAGCTCAGCTGGGAGAGCGCTTGCATGGCATGCAAGAGGTCGGCGGTTCGATCCCGCCTAGCTCCACCAGAGAATCAGTACCCTGTTTTAATGTTTTAGGTCCCCATCGTCTAGAGGCCTAGGACTCCGCCCTTTCACGGCGGTAACAGGGGTTCGAATCCCCTTGGGGACGCCATGCACCTTTTTACTAAGCTAAGAATTGATGAGAAAAGCGCTATCCCGGCGCTTTTTTTATGCCTGTTATTAAACCTAAAAACGCCAGTTAAGACATTAACAATAAATTATCAATTGCCAAATACAAATCCGTTACTATAGTTTACATTAGAACTTTAACTATCACGTGTAGTTAATTGTTTTGTAAGAATTAATAATAATATGGAGGAACTAGCAATGAAAAAGCTAATAACAGGCCTGCTAGCATTTTTCGTAACCATGGTATTTAGTGTCAGTGTACTGGCAAATACGTTTCCGGACGGTACCTATCAAGCAGGTTATTTAATAAAATGGGGCACAACGACTTGCCCACCGCATATGAGTGTTATCGGTACTAAAATTATTACCGATCCAGGGTATCCTTGGACAGTCACTCCCCACAATTTTCAAAATTTAACATATCCAGCAACAGATATTCCATTTGCTGGTGCCGCTATGGTAAACGGTGATGCACAATGCATGTATCGTGTTACTGACTATGGCGAAGGTGCACCTGCAGTGTTGTTAGAAGATGGTTTTCACTATCTACAACTTGGCACTTGTGGCAATGTAGCCGGTGATTGTGTCTTCAATGCTAAATATTAATAGATTGTTTTAAGCATTAAAACGTCTCCTCGCAAGCATCCTCCCCAGTAACTGGGGAGGTGTTGGTGCGGGGTCTTTTGCTAAACCCAAGATCGAAAGGCTTATATACCCGTCACACTTCAAAATGCGAGATTTAGGCGAGTTGATTTTTGTTCCCGTGCAGGCTTTGAAATGCAGGTAATAGCTATTCTATTGCCAAATTTCAAAGCCTGCACGGGGGCAAAAAGCAACAGCATTAATCTCGCATTTTGGAGTGTGGCGGGTATATACCCGTCACACTTCAAAATGCGAGATTTAGGCGAGTTGATTTTTGTTCCCTTGGAACCTTTGAAATGCAGGTAATAGTCGATCTATTGCCAAATTTCAAAGGTTCCAAGGGGGCAAAAAGCAATAGCATTAATCTCG
>JAJFKI010000072.1 GCA_021773295.1 Gammaproteobacteria bacterium
AGGGTCGTCGGCATGCGCCATCCTGGCTTAGGCCGACTCATTTTGCCTTCCTGGCAAAATGACCCTGATTTTTCTTGCGGTGCTCGGGCGGTCTCAAAGGAAAAGCCTCGCCCCAAGACGACCCATCAGTCTCAGTGCCAAGAAGATACTAGATTGTGCGTAAATCACAACAAGGGTGTGTGTGGTGTGTGGGTGGAGGGGGTGCGGGTCTTTTTGACATCATGGTTCTATTGTTGTACAGTGCCAGGCTTGAGAGGTGGCTCTTGGGCCATGTGAGATTTTAGAGTTATGTGAGGTAAACCCAATGGCCGCTGAGAAAAAGATTACGCCGCTTTCTTCCACCGATGATGTTGCATTATATCAGCAAGGTCTGTGGTATCTAAAAGAAGGGGAGCATCAAGATATTTACAAAGCAGGAGAATATTTTTATTATTCCGTAGGATTAAATAAAAAAAATAAAGATGGTGGTCTTTCTGCGGTTGCAGCCTTGGAAACATTAGACCGGCAGGGAAAGTTAACGCCAAGGCATATCAATATGCTTGGTGCTAGTTACCATAATGGATGGGTTGGTTATAGGGATTATAAGAAGGCGCATGCCTACTATTTACGTGTAATTGATGCTGATTATTCATTAGGAATGACTAATGCTGGCAATTTATATTGTTATGGTTATGGTGTTACGCAAAATAAACTTAAGGCTGCGGGCTATTATTTTGATGGCATGTTTCTAGGAAAAGCCGAGAGTGATACTAGAAATCAAGCTACTGTCGTAGCGAAAAAAGGATTAGCTCTCTTAGCAAACTCCGACCCATTTCTTGGCTATTCCCCTCTCGAGATTGCGTACCACATAAACCATAAAGTTGCTATTGAACAATTATCATTAGAAGATAAAGAGCAAGCGCTGCGTTTGGCGTTGCTTTATCAGAATAAAACTTACATTGAAGCATCATTAACGTTAGGCACTTATGATTTGCCTGCCATGTGGGAACAAGCTTTTTCATTTTATGAGGGAGAGCGTTATGAATTGCGGTGGTTAGTATCGCTTTGCCCTGAGAGTGGTTTATTACAAGCGGCAAAAAAAGGCTGTGTTGGTTTGATAAAAGCGGCGCTTGATTGTGGTGTTAATATTGATGCTACAGACGCGCGTGGTTGGTCTGCTATTTGTTACGCGATTGCTGCAGGGCATAATGATGTGGTGAAAACCTTAATTGATGCGGGGGCTGCGCTTGGCAAGTTGAGTGACGGTACGAGTCTCTTGCATATTGCCGCGCAGTATAATAATGCGGCTGCTATTACCTTGTTAGTGGCTGCGGGGTGTAATGATTTTATAGAGAAGAATGCCGAAGGGGAGACACCCTTGCATGTTGCAGCAAAACACGGTCAACTGGAAACGGCTAAGGTGCTGATGAATGATGACACGATTACTGTTTATAATGATCATGGACAAATACCTTTGCATTGTGCTGCGGGAAATAATCAACATGACGTCATGAGCTTGTTGCTGATGCGTTTGGATTTCATCAATATTCCTAGCAAAGAACACAAAACGGCATTGCAGATTGCCGTTGAGAGTAATCATCGTGAAGCAGTGATTTTATTGTTGCAGCACGGTGCTGACATTAACGCGTCGAACAAAGACGATGAAACGCCTTTGCATAGCGCGCTGATAAAAAACCAATATGAGTTAGCAAAATTACTGATTAACCATGGTGCTAATTTAATGATGGCTAGCGCTGCTGGTAAAAAACCCATAGACTATACCACTGCTGAGAGTGGGGCTGCTCGTGTATTTACGGAAATTGCCCGTGTTAATCGTACGTTTCTTGAAAGTTTAGCGAAAGAAATTGCACGTTTAACTAAGAAAGGAGGGACGCTGTCTGATGAGAAAGTCAGTGCGTTTCGAGCATTAGAACAACTGATTAAGAGTGAGAATGGACTGCGGCCTCTCGGCGCCTATATCACGGAGTGGATGTTAGACAATGATGGCCAGTCTTTAAAAACGATTGCTACATCAGGTAGTTTTGGCATTAAAGGGAGCGTTAAATCATTAGATTTTCTTAAAAATTCATTGATATCCTTAAATCCTGACTACCTTGAGCATGGGCTCGAGGCCACACGCCCGTTAACACGAATGAACCAGCTCCTCAAAGGTAGTGTCTCATCCGTTCGCACAACGCATGCTGATGAATTAGGCGCAGCAAGTTCATCCTCTTCTAGTGCTAGTTTTCTTAGTTTTTTTGGGGGAAGTAGCGCATCGTCATCAAGTAGCAGTGCAGGGTCTAGTAGTACCTCGTCAAATCACAAAGATGCACGTAAATTCCATAATAAGCTGTGATGGCGTGGGCCGTTCACAGAGATAGTTTCTATTTGGGGCTCACCTACGTTTTTAGTCTTTCTGTTAAAACTCAATCAATGTTTGGGCATGTTTTGATAAATTTTATGCCAAAATACGACGGAATCCTGGGCTGCTGAGCACTTTTACCCAAAAAGAAATGACAAATGTCATTTTCTTTTGGTGTGAATGAGGCTATATCTACCCAATAGAAATGACATATGTCGATTCTTTTGGGTGAACCTTGTGGAGCTAGATGGGCTCGAAAAATCAGGGTTTGTCAGTCGAGATTTTACCTGGAACATCTGTAGTAGTGTGATTACCGAGGGAGACTGTCGGACTAATTACCAAGCGATTTTATCGTATGTTAAATATACCCATCGTACTTCGAAATGTGAGATTTAGGCGTGGTGATTTTTGTTCCCTGATTTGGCGCTTTGCACAAACTACGTCTTCCTCTGCGAAAGCAGAGGATCCAGGATCTTATTACATTTTTCCTTATCCTCTAGCGCCGCTAGAGGAATTGCCAAAGCTTAATTGATCCTGGGTCCTCTGCTTTCGCAGAGGAAGATGTAGATACGGAAAACCCCATAATTCCGTGCAAAAATCACCGCGGTATCAATCTCGCATTATGAAGTGCGATGGGTATAGATACTATTTTGGGCGCTACAAATGGCTTGACATTAATGGTTTTATTATTGTACAGTCCGGCTGTTGAGGTGTGGCCCCTGGAGGTCATGTGAGATTTTAGAGTTGAGTGAGGTAAACCCAATGGCAGCTGAGAAAAAGATTACGCCGCTTTCTTCCACCGATGATGTTGCATTGTATAAACAAGGGATGTGGTATCTTGAAGAAGGGGAGCATCAAGATATTACCATAGCAGCAGAATATTTTTATCGTTCCGTAAGATTAAATAAACAAAATAAACGGGGTGGTCTTTCTGCGGTTGCAGCCTTGGAAACATTAGACCGACAGGGAAAGTTAACGCCAAGATATATCAATACACTTGGTATTAGTTACAATAATGGGTGGGTTGGTTATAGAGATTATAAGAAGGCGCATGCTTACTATTTACGTGCAATTGATGGTGGTAATCCAGTGTCAATGACCAATCTTGGCAATGCTTATAAATATGGTAGTGGTGTTACGCAAGATAAAGCTAAGGCTGCGGGCTATTATTTTGATGGCATGTTTCTAGGAAAAGACGAGAGTGATGCTAGAAATCGAGCTACTGTCAGAGCGAAAAAAGAATTAGCTAACCTAGCAAACGCCAACCCATTTCTTGGTTGTTCTTCTCTCGAGATTGCGTACCGCATAAACCATGAAGTTGCTATTGAACAATTGTCATTAGAAGACAAAACACAAGCGCTGCGTTTGGCGTTGCGTTATCAGAATAAAACTTACATTGAAGCATCATTAACGTCAGGTACTTATGATTTACCTGCCATGTGGGAACAAGCCTTTTCATTTTATAAGGGAGAGGGTAATGAGTTACGGTGGTTAGTATCGTTTTATCCTGAGAGTGGTTTACTGCAAGCGGCGAAAAGAGGCTATGTTGGTTTGATAAAAGCGGCGCTTAATCTTGAGGTTAACATTGATTATAAAGACGCGCTTGGTTGGTCTGCCATTTGTCACGCGATTGCTGCAGGGCATAATGATGTGGTGCAAACCTTAATTGGTGCGGGGGCTGCGCTTGGCAAGTTGAGTGACGGTACGAGTCTCTTGCATATTGCCGCGCAGTATAATAATGCGGCTGCTATTACCTTGTTAGTGACTGCGGGCTGTAATAATTTTATAGAAAAGAATGCAAAAGGAGATACGCCCTTGCATATTGCAGCAAAACACGGTCGCCTAGAAGTGGCTAAGGTGCTGATGACTGATGAAACCATCGTTGTGTATAATAATGATGGACAAATACCCTTGCATTGTGCTGCAGAAACTAATCAAGCTAACGTCATGGCCTTGTTGTTGACGCGTTTGGATTTCATTAATATTCCCAGTAAAGATCTCAGAACGGCCTTGCATATATCGGCTCTGAGTCATCATCGAGAAGCTGTCATTTTATTGTTGCAGCATGGTGCTGAAATTAATTCGCTGAACAAAAATGATGAAACGCCCTTGCATACAGCGCTTGTTAATAATCAATATGAGTTAGCAAAATTACTGATTAATCATGGCACTAATTTAATGATAGCTAATACTGATGGTAAAAGACCCATCGACTATACCACTGCTGACACTGGGGCCGCTCGTGTATTTACGGAAATAGCCCGTGTTAACCGCATGTTTCTCGAAGCATTGGCAAAAGAAATTGCTCGTTTAACAAAGAAAGGAGGGACGCTGTCTGAGGAGAAAGCTAGTGCTTTTCAAGCACTAGAAAAACTGATTAAGGATGAGAATGGGATGCGGCCTCTTGGCGCCTATATCACGGAGTGGATGTTAGAAAAGGATGGTCAGTTTTTAAAAACAATTGCTACATCGGGTAGTATTGGTCTTAAAGGAAACGTTAAATCATTAGATTTTCTTAAAGATTCATTAACATCGTTAAACCCTGAATACCTTGAACATGCGCCTGAGACGACGCACCCGTTAACACGAATGAGTCAAATCCTAAAAGGTGATGTTTCATCTGTTCACACATCCCATGCTGATAAATTACCTGCAGCAAGTTCATCCTCTTCTAATGCTGGTTTTCTTAGTTTATTTTGGCGAAGAAATAGCGCATCTTCATCAAGTAACAGTGCAGTGGCCAGTAGTAGTTCGAGTTCCTCTTCTTCCAGTGAAGATGCGAGTAATTTCTACAACAAGCTTTGATGGTGTGGGGAGTTCACAGGAATAGTTTCTATTTGGGGCTAACCGTTTTTAATATTTCTTGACATTGATGGATTCATTATTGTACAATTCGGCTGTTGAGGTGTGGCCCTTGGGCCATGTGAGATTTTAGATTTATGTGGGGTAACCCTAATGGCAGCTGAGAAAGAGATTACGCCGCTTCCTTTCATCGATGATGTTGCATTGTATCAGCAAGGTCTGTGGTATCTTGAAGAAGGGGAGCGTCAAGATATTGCCAAAGCAGCAGAGCATTTTTATTATTCCGCAAAACTCATGACCAGAAATGAACATGGTAGCTTAGCTGCGGTTAAGGCATTGGAATCATTAGTCAAAGAAGGCAAGGTAACATCAGTGCTTCTTATCAATGCACTGGGTGAGTTTTATCACCATGGATTGGGTGGTGACAGGGATGATGAATATCATAAAGCCTTTACCTACTATTCACGTATTGCAGATCATCCGGTTGCAAAGTTTAATCTTGGCATATTGTATCACTATGGCCATTGGGTTAAGGTAGATAAGGTTAAGGCTGCGGGCTATTATTTTGATGCTATGTTGAAAGGACGCTGTAGTGATGCTGAAAAAAGCGACATTGTTAACAGAGTACCAAAAGAGTTAGCTATACTAGCCTCAGACGATCCATTTTTTACGTACTCCCCGCTCAGGATAGCGCACCATATTAAACATGGTCGTGCCATTATCGAATTGTCAAAAGAAAACCCTGATGAAGCACTAGAGCTCGCGTTACTCTATAAACATAAACATTACATCTGGAAATTAGTCGTTAAGAAACAATTATCCGAGGTCTGGGAAAAAGCTTTTTTGCTAGGTGAGAAACATTATGATGTGTTGGAGTGGTTAATTTCTTTATATCCCAATGTTGGTTTGTTACAAGCAGCTAAGAAAGGACGTGTCGACTTAATGCAAATAGCGCTTGCTTGTCCAACTGTCAATGTTGATTTAGTCATTTCTGACGCGGTTTTAAAAGAGAATAATGATGTTGTACAGTGCTTAATTGAGGAAGGCACTAAGGTCAGGGTGCTTGCTGACGAAACTTTGAGCCTCGTGCGTATTGTAGCGCAGCTTGATAATGCAGTTGTAATTAAGCTATTAGCAGCTGAAGGTTACAATGATTTTACGGCAGAAGATGTTATAAATAATAGACTCTTGCATACTGCTGTGAGACATGGTCACTTAGAAGCGGTGAAATTACTGATGAATGATGAAACGATCATTGTTTTTAATCATCGCGGACTATTGCCATTGCATTGTGCTGCCGAAAATAATCAGTGTGACATCATGACATTGTTGTTGACGCGTTTAGATTTAATTAACCTTACCACAACGTATGGTAGAACGGCCTTACAAATTGCTACAGCACATAATCACCGAGAAGCGGTTATCTTACTGTTGCAGCATGGGGCTGAAGTTAATGCGCAAAATGATGACGGTGAAACATCTTTGCATACGGCGCTTGCCAAAAACCACGATGCGTTAGCGACCTTACTGATTAACCATGATGCTGATTTAACCATGGTGGATACTAAGGGCAAAGCGGCCATAGGCTATGCTAAGACTGATGCTGGTGCTGCTAGTATTTTTAAAGCCATAGTAACTGTGAATACCTCTTTTATTCAGAACTTAGATAAAGAAATAGCGCGTTTAACTAAAAAGGGTGATGAGCTGTCCGGAAAAAAAGTTGATGCATTTAATAAATTAAGAACACTTATTATCACTGAGAAGTTAATGCGTCCACTCGGGGCTTATATTACGCAATGGATGTTAGAAGAGGATGGCCAGTCTTTAAAAACGATTGCTCAATCGAGTAATGTTTTTATTAGTAGAAATATTCAATCATTAGAGTGTGTTAAACATGCATTGATAGCGTTAAATCCCGAGTACCGTGAATACGCACCTGAGGATACACGTCCATTAACACTAATGAATAACATCCTCAAAGGCAATACTGTATCCTTTCGTACATCATCTGATAGCACAGCAATGATAGCTAGTTCATCTTCTTCTAATGCAGTGGCCTCATCATCAAGTGCTTCAAGCGAAGCGCGCACACCCCTAGAGCAAGCTGTACTTGATAATGATAGCGGTACGGTGATCGCCTTACTAGCTGGCGACAGCATTAATCAAGGACAAGTGTCAAAGGCACTACAACTGGCTTATCAGGCAGGTAATGTTGCATTAGCGAGACTATTAATCAATCATGATGCTAATCCTCAGGTGACGGGTTCCATGAATGATCATTCATATAATCAAAAATGCCTTACCGCTGGGGAGATAGAAAAAGAGCTCAAGGACGTTAATGTAGCGTTTCTTAATAGTTTAGATGTAGAATGTGAGCGATTAGCTAGAGATCCAAGTAAAAGAGCTGGGAATAAATCACTTGTACTTGATGATTTGTACGAACTCATTATTAATGATCACAATAAGTATATACATAAACCGCTTGGTGCGTACCTTTGCGAATGGATGCAAGAGAATGACGGCAAAAACCTGAGGACAATTGCTCAGTCACGAGGCATAGGTAGTCTTAGTCGAGTAACCTCACTGAATCTGATTAAAGATGCCATCAACAAATACTGCGCTGATTATCGTGTGTACGCTAATCCAGCGTTACGTCCTTTATCCATCTTTAACCGTATTCTAGCTGAGATTAAACAGGGCAAACGCTCAATAACAAACGCTTCATCCGCTGATCAGCACGCGACAATGCAGGCGCTTGATACAGATGCGCTAAGTCCAGAAGAGCTTGGTACGATGTTTGCAGCAGCCTATGACGAAAAACCAGCGCCAGCAGCAGCATCTAGCTCAAGCAGTTCAAGCTCGAGTTGCTCATCCTCATCAAGTCCTGCATTTTGGGCCTCTAAGGTACCGACTTGGGCAGAGATTAAAACTCGTGGAATGAAAAACTATGACGAAAAAGGTAATGAACTTGTTGTTTATGATTACGACGGTATGCGATATACCATTTCTGCCAACGATAGTGACACAAGCGCACCGATGACGATTGATTACCTACCACAACCCAATAAGTAAATAAAGAATGTAGGGGCGCATCCGAACCGCCCATGTCAAAATGACACCGTTGTTTCAAATGTCCATTCCACTACGTAGCATTATCCTGATAATACTTAGCTTGCGCCTTAAGCATCATGGCGCGTTTATTATTAGGTGCTAACTGAAGCACCTTAGCAAAGGCTTTTTCGGCATTTGCATACTCTCTTTTAAATAAATAAAGTTCCCCTAGATAAAACCAGCCTTTAATCTCTTCTGGATGTTGTTTTAAATGCGCTTTGAGGTGATCGAGCACTTTGGGGTTTGATAATTTTTGCTGTAAGTGGTCCATGACTTGATAATGTGCTTGGTAGTGTTTTTTCCAAGTAGCAAGGCTTGGTGCTGCACCTATTAAGCTGTATAGGCTCAAGCTGAAGATTATCAATAAGCATAGGGCAATGCTGTGTTTGCGCCATGATAGGGTATGACGATAGTGCTTGTGGAACAGTGGCAAGCTTGAGAAAACGGTGATCGCTAGCAAGCAAACACCCAAGCTGATGATTAAGCCACTCATTGATTTAACCCTCGTCGTTTTTTGATACTTTTCAGTAAGCAGTAAATGCCAACAATGAGCAGTATGAACGGGCCTGACCAGAGTAATAAGGTTGATAGTGTGAAGGGTGGTTGATAATGCACGAAGTCGCCATAGCGTTGTTTTAAATCTTCAATAATAACGCCGTTGCTTTCATTTTTTAAAATTTTATCCGCTACTCGTTGTCTTAAGTCTTGTGCCAATGGCGCTTGTGACTCAGCAATCGTTTCGTTTTGGCAAACCAGGCAACGGAGTGATTGAGTTAATGTGGCGAAACGTTGTCGTTGTATATCCGTTTGTAAGCCATAGGGGTCGATAGGCCTTGCTACTACAATGACACTAATGAGGATGAAAACAAAGGCTAAGCTACGTTTTTTCATGACTGATACCGCTTTATTAATGGCATGAATTTCTTTTTCCATATTTTTTCATTCATGGGGCCCACGTGTTTGTAGCGGATAATGCCATCGGCATCGAGTAAGTAAGTTTCTGGCGTACCATAAACACCCCAGTCGATGGCAGCAAGGCCTTTATTGTCGAATGCCACGGCGCGGTAGGGGTTACCATGTTTTTTTAACCAATCAATGGCGGTTAAGCGATCGTCTTTATAATTCAAGCCATAAAGAGCAATTTGGTTTTGCTTGGCTAAGTGTTGCAAGAAGGGGTGTTCCTGTAAGCAAGCGACACACCAAGTAGCCCAGACATTGATTAAGGCTAAGTGACCTTGCCATGTTTTATTGCTGATGATGGTTTTTTCATTAAACAAACTAGGTAAACGAATGTCAGGCGCTACGCGGTTTAAAAAGGGCGTTGGTAAATCATCATGGTGCTTGTATATACTCAAGAGTAAGCCGCAGGCAAAGGCGATAAAAATGATTAAAGGAATATAATAGCGTTTGCGTGATGTTTTCATAGCACTTGCCTCCTTGTCGGTTTGGCTAATAAGGTAAAGGTACCGCCTAACACAATCAAAAATCCACCTAGCCATATCCAGCGAATAAAGGGTTTAAAATAAATGCGTACAGTCCAATAACCGTGCGTTAATTGCGGCCCTACGACTAAATATAAATCGCGCCAGGCATTAGCATTGATACCCGTTTTGGTCAGTGCTGCATTGTTGGAATAATAGGTTCTTAATTCAGAGCGAACTTGTCCTTTAATTTTCTTATTTTTAGTGATAGCAAAGTCGGCTACGTCTGCTTGGTAATTTTTGGCCTTCAGTTTTTCTGTATGGCTAAATTTAAATTGATAGCCAGCAAGTGTGACACGATCACCGACTTGCATATCTACGGCTAATTGTTGATTGTAAAAACTGCTGATAGTAATCCCAATCAAACAAATGGCAAATCCCCAGTGGGCAATATTCATGCCCAGTAAGCGTGGTGTGCGCCAAGTGTTACGATGCCATTGTAAGCTGGTTAATACCCAAAAAGCTAAGAACAAGCTGATAAGGCTGACAAGATAAAGGCTGCTTGCAATGAGCCATGATAATAAGACACTAGCAATAGCGCAAAGGATAAAGCGGATGCGATTATGTTGATACAACAAACGCCATGACATATTGTGCCAATTGATTTGTGGCGCAACACCCATCAAGAAAATCAAAGGCATCATTAAGGGAATAAAGACTTGGTTAAAATAGGGTGGGCCGACGGATATTTTTGCTAAATTTAAGCTGTCTAAAATGATGGGGTAGACGGTGCCTAATAAAATAGTGGCGACTGCTGTTAGCAAGAAAATATTATTAATGAGTAGCATGGTTTCTCGTGATAATAAATTAAAAGTTGGCGCTGTATAAAGCTTGGGACTACGTAAGCCGTAAAGCAAAAGTGAGCCGCCAATGATGGTAAATAAATAAAGCAATAAATAAATGCCGCGACTGGGATCATTAGAAAAGGCATGCACTGAAATTAACACACCAGAGCGCACTAAAAAAGTGCCTAATAAACTAAGCGCAAAAGTGAGCAATGTTAATAATACAGTCCAGGCTTTAAACGTATCGCGTTTTTCAGAGACTACCAGTGAATGAATCAATGCTGTAGCAATGAGCCATGGTAATAGCGAGGCATTTTCAACAGGATCCCAAAACCACCAGCCACCCCAGCCTAACTCACGATAAGACCACCAACTTCCCATCACAATCCCCACGCCGAGAAACGCCCAAGCTACCATCGTCCAACGGCGACAGTGTTTAAACCACGCTTTGCTCATCTTGCCTTGCCAAAGAGCCGTGATGCCATAGGCAAACACCACAGCAAAGCCTACGTAGCCCATGTATAGCACGGGTGGGTGTAAGATTAATCCGGGATCTTGCAACAATGGATTTAAGTCAGCACCTAATAATGGCGTGCTAGTGAGTGTACGGTTAAACGGGTTTGATGTGATTAATAAAAATAACAAAAAGCCGGCTATTAGCGCAGCCAGTACCACCAAGACTTTTATTTGTGAGCTTGTTTCTAAATCATCACGCCAAAGCGTTACAGCAATCATCCACAGTGCTAAAATACTCACCCATAATAACAGTGAACCTTCATGTCCCCCCCAAGTGGCACCAATGCGATAATACCAGGGTAATAAGTAATGACTGTGTTGTACCACGTAGCGCACAGTAAAGTCATTGATGAGGAATGAGTAAATCAAACAGAAAAAACCAAACAGGATCATCATAGCGCAGGCAATTGCCGTGCTACGTACCAGCAACAACCTTGTCTCCAGTGGGCTTTGGCGCTGTAGCCATGGCGTTACGATTAATAATAGCGCTAAGCCTAATGCGATAATGCAGGCAAAATTTCCTAGCTCAGGTATCATGTTTTTTCTCTTTTAATTTTTTTGCTACCCAGCTTGGCATGTATTTAGCGTCATGTTTTGCTAAAACTTCTAACGCTTTAAAGCCTTGTTGTTTTTGATACGTCCCTGTTACTACCACACCTTGACCCGCGCGAAACAGATTAGGTAGCACACCCTGATAAGTAACAGGGATAGTTTTATGTCTATCGGTCACATCAAACGTGATGTTATGGTTTTTTAAGTACTTCACACTGTTGGTGGCGACATAACCACCCATTTGAATCCTGTGTCCATAAATCTGGGGTTTATCTAATAACTCTGTGGGCGTAAAAAATAAATTAATATTTTGTCTAAGTGCATAAAGGGCAAAGCCCATCGCGCTTGTCAATACTAGTAATATGAGTCCAATATAAAGTAAACGCTGTCTAAAGTGCGCCTTCATGTTCCGGAATCTTCCTGCTCGCGCACGATGGCATTGAGTTTTTTTCGGTGCTGCTGCCATGACCATAGCAAATAGCCGCCACCCACTAGAAACACAAGGCCAAATGCACTGGCGATATGATTAAAATATTGCATCTTACTTCCCATCCATGACGGATTGTTTTAACCATTGATTATCAGCATGGCGCGTCATAATATAACGCCGCATACCAAAGCAAAGTAATAATAAATAGTAACAGACGAAGGCTAATAGCATGGCAATCAATGGGTATAGCATACTGGCCGCAATATTATTGGCATTAAAATCAAAACTGCTGCCTTGGTGTAAGGTATTCCACCATTTCACGGAATAATGGATGATGGGGATATTGATGACACCAACGATGGCTAACAGCGATGTTGCTTTGGCCTTCATGCTTTGTTCTGGTAATGATGAATGCAGGGCGATGATGCCTAAATATAAAAACAATAAAATTAACATTGAAGTTAAGCGTGCATCCCACACCCACCAAGTGCCCCACATGGGTTTGCCCCAAATGGCTCCTGTCATCAATGCAAGAAAGGTCATGCCCGCACCGATACGAGCACTGATGTTCAAGGCGACGGCCGCTAGTTTTATTCGCCACACCCAATACATGATTGCCCATAGAGCCATGACAACGTAAATACTCATCGCTAACATTGCACTTGGCACATGCACATACATGATGCGATAAGCATTGCCTTGTTGGTAATCTGCTGGGGCTAACACCAGGCCATCTACTAAACCCACTGCAAGACACATCACCAAAAATAAGGCTAGCCATGGTATCCACTGTCCACAGATTTCAAAGGCCCCTTGCAGGGTTATCATCTTTTTAAAGAGTTTTATCATACACTAACCCCCATCTTTAAAGCTGCCGCACTCACAAACGGCGAAACTACAGCACTCATTAATAAAGCCGTCATTAACAAAGCAAGATAGCCGTTAACGGGCAAGCCAATATTTTGAACTTTTATCGCCGTCGTCGCTAACATAATAATCGGAATAAACAAGGGAAAGATTAACACGGGTAACAAAAAGCCATGACCTTTCAAACCAATCGTCAAGGCACAACCGATGGCACCCAGAAACATTAAAATAGGTGTGCCAATTAATAAAGTTAACATTAATAATAAATCGCTTTGCAGGTTTAAATGATAAAACATGCCCATTAATGGTGCGAGTAACACGATAGGTAAACCATGCAACATCCAATGCCCAATGGTTTTATTCAAGATTAACACGGGCAAAGGTTGAGGCGATAAGATTAATTGATCCAAACTGCCATCCTCACAATCATCGCGATAAAACCATTGCAAGGAAAGCAAACTGGCAAATAAGCTCACGACCCAAATCACCCCAGGCGCAATGCTTGTCAGTTTCGCATCATTGGCAGTCAGTGTCAGTGGAAAAAAACTAACAGCAATCACAAAAAATAATAAGGGTGTCAGCCAAAGACTGGCTCTGCGTTTGCCGTACAGTAATTGTTGTTTGATTAAAGTGCTAGATAGCATCGACAAGGTCCTTGCTTAAATCATACATTTCCCAATGCGGGTATTCTAAGGCTAATCCTTGATGAGACGCAATGACAACCATCCCCTGATTTATTAAATGCTCTTGGATTAACTGCAAACAGAGTTTACTACTCGGCACATCCAAGTGCACAAACGGTTCATCTAACAACCACAAGCTGGCTGGAAACATTAAAAAGGGCGCCCAAGCTAAGCGGCGTTGCTGCCCGGCAGATAATTCACCGACTAAATGATTCACTAAGGTGTCGAGTTGTAATTGCTGTAGCACTTGCTGGACCGAAACACGACTTTTTTGCGAACGCACGGCACAATAGTGTTGCATTGTTTCACAAACTGTTAACCAAGGCTTCAACCCTGTTTTATGCCCAAGATAAAGCATCTGTTGACAATAGTGTTTAAACTGCGAATGAATATCACACCCTTGCCATTGAATAGCACCAGACTCTTCAGGCAATAAACCAGCAATCAATGCCAGCAGGGTCGTCTTGCCGCAACCGTTAGCACCAACAAGTTGCAATCCTTGCCCAGGCGAAAGCTTCAGATTAATATCACTTAAGATCTGCCTCTGACCACGCTGATAGTGAAGATGATGTACACAAAGTGCGTAAGGTTCCATGCTTCTCCTTGTATCCATGCTGCTGCAGCATGATCCTAAATTTAGGATTATACTCCTCGTGATTCAAAATGCGAAATTCAGGCGACTTGCTTTTTGCCTCCCTTTCAATTAATACTTATCTTAAATGGCAAAATCACATGTTTACTAACATTTAATCGTTGCCTACCATGCAATAAACATGATACTTAGTTTAAAAAAATCGTGAGCGCGAAAATGAACAGCAATGAAGAATTTTTAACAATTACTCAATCAACAGTTACAGTTGAGTTGAGCCAGTTAGGGGGAGAAAGTTTTATATCACGTTCTCAAGCTAAGCGCGTGTTATTTAAATTAGAACGCTTCAAACGCATAACACTAGATTTCAAAAACGTTAGAATCGTTGGTCAAGGGTTTGTCGATCAAGTGTTTCGAGTGTTTCAAAATAAGTATCCTGACATTCAAATTAATTATATTGATGCTAATGAGGACGTAGAATTCATGATAAAACGTGGTATTGCCACAGCAATGAATCTAGATCGTCCTTAAATATTTCCTGCTAGAGGATAATAAATGATCCTCATAAAATGTGATTAAAATTGGCAGAAGATACGGCGATTTAGAAAAACTATAGTTTTAAAAACTGTTCATAATCAATGGGTTAGTTCTTTTTGCGATTTGTCTAGTGGTAATTACCCAAATTTGGGTAATTACCACTACCTAAATTTGGGTAACGTGCTAGTCTTTTAACTACCGTTTCTAGGATAATCAATCAAAGTGAATAACTATCAACCTTAAAGAGAAGTTTATGGCAGACAGTTTATATTTTTTACCGATGATATTATTAGCCATCATGCTAATGGGATTAGTCTGGTTACACCGACGTAAGTTGAGCTTCAATAGTCGTGTATTTTTGGGATTAGTCTTAGGCGTTGCGTTAGGGGTAGTGATTAAATTGGTCGGTAAAGATAGTTCCCAGGCAGTAGTTGTTACCACCCAAGCCTTAAGTTTTATCGGTACCGCTTATTTTTCACTGTTAAAAATGTTAGTAGTACCCTTAGTCCTAACCTCCATCATTCACTCAATCATGAACATCGGTGATGCCAGTGGTCACTATCTAAGGCGGTTAACATTACGCTCAGTGGGAATGCTCTTGGGCATGACAGCCATTGCTGCAGCCATTGGAGTTTTTGTCGGAAAATGGTTTCATGTGGGGCAGGGCTTGCAATTACCGGCAGGCAGTTTAGCGCCGAAGCATCAATACACCGGCATGGTGGATACCTTGCTCGCTATGTTGCCCAGCAATCCATTCGCTGCGATGTCGAATGAAAACACCGTAGCTATCGTACTCTTTGCTGTATTAATTGGTATCAGTGCCATGATAGTTTATCGTGCCAATAAGGAGTTAGTAGAACCCTTTCGTTCCTTTGTCGCCGCAGCCTTTCAAGTGGTCAAGCAATTAACCCGCATGGTATTAGCGTTAACGCCTTATGGTGTTTTAGCCTTAATTGCATACGTCACTGCAACACAAGGTCTGGTGTCATTAGAATCCATTGGCAATTTTATCATTGCCATGTACGTGGCAATGATCATTGTCATCGTCATGCATTTATTGTTCGTATTCTTAAAAGGCGTGAATCCTTACACGTATTTAAAACAAGCCTATCCTGCATTATTAGTCGCGTTCACGACTCGCTCAAGCTTTGGTACTTTGCCAGTAACAGAAGAAGTGTTAAAAAACCGTTTTAACTTACGGCAAGTCACGTCAACCTTCGTGCCTAGTGTGGGTGCAACCTTGGGAATGAATGCCTGCGCGGGCATTTACCCAGCCATGTTAGTGGTGATGGTGATGACCATCATGCATCAACCCATCACTTGGACCACTGTTTTGACGGTCATGATGATTAACATGGTCGCTTCTTTAGGGATTTCGGGCATCCCAGGCACAGCCTTTGTGGCCGCAACTGTCACCTTAACTGCCATGGGATTACCATACGCCATCGTGGGTTTGGTACAAGGCATAGACGCCGTCGTCGACATGGGTAGGACAGCCACTAATGTTAATGGGGTGATGACTACGGCCATTGTCGTTGATCAGCCAGAAGAACCGTTGCCATAAAAACCATTAAACATCAATAAGATAGCCAGGCTTTTCGATTTGTCTAATGGCTATTAGACAAATTTGTCTAGTGAATCGGAAATTAAACATTAATTTTATAGTCACTGATTACCGCCGATATTTAAACTTTTGCCAAGGCGCCTTATAGCCATCAGTCCCACTCGCCGACACCGCCCATACGCGCCATCTAGCAGTTTGTGGTCCAATGAATTCAAATAGAAATTGGGTGTTGGTAATGTTTTTTTCTTCTAACCAAGGATGGCCTAAGGTGCTGCACCATTGTTTGTAGCGGCAGCAATGATAACAATCCACTTCGACCACATAACTACTGGCTCCCTTAACGGGTTTCCATTTTAATAATGTCTTGCGGGGGTAGTGATAATAGGTTTTGCCATTTTTAGGTGTGACTAATCTGGGTGGTGGTAGTGGTAAATCAGCGGCCGCTTTTTTATCGCCTTTTTCTTTTGGCACATTTTTTTGAGTAAATAAGTAGGTTTTAACGTAATTATTTTGCACACTATTGCGATAGCGCGTTAAGACTTCGCCTCGTAAGCGATGTGGGCCGGTGGGTTTTAAGAGTAAATATTTTTCACCTTGATTGGTTGGAAATAAGCCTACTAATAACTGAGCACTGCCAGCCATGTTGGAATGAATACTGTCGGCATAGATCGTGCCGATGGTGGGGGCCCAGTCACAAGCGGCGGTTTTACAGCTGCCAGAGGCTTTGATGCTGAGTTTTGGCCCGGAGCCAGAAATGATGAGTTTGCTGAAATCGCTGGCGCCAGCGTTGGTATTATCCCACTCACCTGTGAATTGGCTAGTGCTAGCAATGACCGTGGCACACAGCAATAAGAAGAGGCAGGCTAGCCATTTTTTCATCAATTACACTCCCTGTAATATCATTATTAATCATTAATACTAGCAAATTATTTTCACAAATTGCAGGACTTTCCCTGCAAATTTAAAAAAATGGTCTATTCTAAAAAAGTCTAAGCTTTTTACGTCAATTCATTTTTTTCTCAGAATAAGGCAACGTGCCGCGATTCTTTAAATTATTGCTTCATACCTATCACATCTTGCAGTACTATAAAGAACAGCGGCAAAGGAAATGCCGCCTTGTAAGACAATGGAGTTGTTATGCCTCATGCGAGACGTCGCCGAAGAATCATGGCAGTGCGGATTGATCCCTATGAATTGCGCAGTGATGAAGGCGAGTTGAGTCAAAAGCAAAGATACCATCACTTATTGCTGTATGAACTCATGCGACAAGCACGCAAAACAGATTTTTTTTCAAAGTTTAAAGCATTTTTTACGGGTGAGTCCTTAGAGATTGGTGCAGTGTTTCCAGCAGGTACGCCTATCCGCGTCAATAAGCTCAATAAGACCCTCTTTTTAACGCATACTTTGGCCAAAGTGAAACGTAATAATCGTCCGGGTTATACCCTATGGGTTTTTGATGATAAACCATCGGGCGCTGGTGGGTATGCGTATTTTATTAGAGCGCGTAAATATCTTGTACCGATGGGTGATAAAACCTTTAAGGTAAAAATTACGACAAGCAAAGGTAATATTCGAGGTTTTAAAGCCCGTGATCGTCATATATCTAGAATAGTCGTAGAAGAAGTGTGCAGTGAAATAAATAATAACGAATTAACAGGAATACCGACAAAGCCTTATATCATTGCTAACAGCAGCGCACTGCATCGAGAGTTTTACGCTAAAGATAATAATAAGTGCTCGGCTGCATACAATGCACCAGTGATTCTCATGCCACAACGTCTCATGGGGCATTTTAATATAGCAGACTTAGCAGATTGGAAACGCTACGCCGAAGAAAAACATGACTGGTCTTTGAAAAAAAAGCATCGTGCTCGTATTAGCATTTTATTGTTAGAGGCTTACATAAAACAATACGAAGCAACTGATATGATTCATCGTGATCTTAAGTCAGATAATGTCGTGGTTAAATTAAAAGATGTCTCAGCTGAAGATTCTGATGAAGCTGATTTTGAATTTGAATCACTGACAATTGTTGATCCAGCCTTCGCTATACCACGCGATGAACGTGATGATCTCATCTGTGGTTCGCCTACTGCTTACTCTCCAGAAATATGGTCAGGAGAGCCGAATGACGTTTATTCAGACTATTATTCGTTGGGTCGAGTCCTTGGGAGGATATGGGGAGCAAGAGTTCCAACAAGAGATGAAATGCTAGCGATACGCAGTAATCCAAGTCTTGCAAAGCCTTCTTATGATTTATTTGCAGGACTTGATTTAAAGCCACAAGACAATGAAAAGCATGCTTTAATTCAGCACGCCTTGCAGCGTGCCATTGAGTGCTTAACAACATCGCCAAAGGAGAAAAGAGCGCTAAGTGAAGCCTTGAAGGTTTTAAAAGCGTTGGAAGAAAAACTTTATATTAGACCAGACGTAGTAGAGGACGCTGCTGCTAGTGCTAGTGCTAGTGCTAGTGCTAGTGCTAGTGCCTCTTCATCCTATAGCGGTGAGTCAGCGTTAATAACTGAAAGTAGCAGCAGTGCCACTTTATCTTCTTCAGGGGCTGAGTCAAGTGTGTCGTCTGTGGCGACACCAGGTTTTTTTGGCCAACAACAAGCTTTTACACAACGCATACCACACTTAATCGATTTATTACGAGAAAAGCTGGTGCCCATTGCTAACACGACTAACAGTGATGGCATTAAACAAATGGTGGCCGTGCTAGAGGATGGTGTCCCCAATAAATTAGGGCGTCTTATGGACATTGCTGTGGCAAGACGGGCGATGAGAAAGGGCAAGCTTGCCCTTGCCTTGAATCGTCATAAAAATGTAGAGCGCTTATATCGTCACTTTGCTTATTTAAATACTCGTCAGGTTAAGACGGTCAATCAACTTATCTCATTTTTAAAAAACGAGGAGCTTACTTTTGTTCATACTCCTAATGTGTTGACGCAGTGCTTTGGGTGTTCTTAACGTTTCTTTGGTGCTCTTTTTGTTTCGTCAGTATTATTGCTGCTAGAAGTTAAATTTTCAGAACCTCCAGGACTTTCTTTAGTATCAGCATGCGCTCTTTTTATCCCTCTCTTCAAAGATAACGGTAAAGACTGTTTTTGTTTTATCGTGGCATTTGAATTCGAACTCGAACTCGAGTTGAAACGTGAACAGGCTTCATCAAAAAAGGATAAACGCGGTGGACTGGTTGATGGTGTGTTTTCATCATCACGCTCTGGTGTTATTAAAGAACTAGAACTTGTGCCGGCTATCGAGCCTGCAGCAGGCGCATCTGAAGGTGAAGAAGGTGATACTGGCATGCTATCAGAGCTCGGATAACAATAGATGCGCCATTTTGCAATTAAATGTCCGAGAAATGCTTTGTTCTTAAGAAGAAATGACGTTAGATTAGGGTTGCTATAAAGAAATAATCGCAAGATATTTCTATTATCATAAGCTACTTTTAAATAACCACTGTAATTACGTTCAGTGCCTCTTAAACCAACAATGGCATCCATAAAACAGCTCTGTGAAAATTTAACTTTTTGCTGTTCGCGGACAGCAGTAGTGGTTTTTTCATCAATGGAATCATCTACTTTTTGACGCACATCATTACTATTCTTGATTTGCAACAAAAAATCAGCCATGAATTTTTTATATTTAAGCGTAAGCGGAGCCATGAAGTTTGTTAGCTGCCTTTGAAAGTTTGCTCGGAAAAAATCAATCGAACTGGCGTGGGTTAAGAATATACTTAAATTTTCAATGGCCATTACGTCGGACCTTTGGGCACAGTAATAATGATAGGCAGCTGAATGAACGGCAAAATTAGGAGATTTTGTTGCGGCTGTTTCCAGGAAATGTTTGATCATAACGCGGTTATCTTCTAGGTGATTTAGGCGTCTTATCACTTTATCCGGATGTTTGCCAATCTTTTCATAGATCACAGGATGATGTTCTACCATATAATGGTGGATGATGTCTCTCAGATTGTTAAGCTCTGCTGCGCTTGCATGCATGACACAAGCTTCAAAAAAGGCTTTGTTGCCTAAGTTCATGGGAGGCAATTGATAAACGCTAATGGTTGGATTTCTAAGGGCCACAATAAAAGCGGCCAATTGTCTGCTTTCACTCATATACATACTCTTTTACGGTAAAGTTTTGTAAATTGTATTGACCTAACCTTAGGGTTTTATTAGCATTTGGTTTATGTTTTCAAACATATTGCGTTTTTGGCATGAATTTGGGCAAAAATTTGCGTTTAAGCTCAGATTCGGTACAATGATAACACCTTAACGGCACGATTTGCACAAATCGGCTGAAAAAACATAGGGGGGTGCACAATGGCTACAGAGATAGTTAAATTAGAAGAAGATGATTCTTTCGATGATGAGGTTGAAAGTCTCACGCACATTTTTGAAGGGAATACCTTAGAAGATTTGATTAAAGGTCCTTATTTTCTAATGTCGTCTTTTCCCGAACGCATCGAATTTACCATAAAGCTCCTTGCTCTGTTTTTACAGTATCATAAAGATAAAGATGGCAGGGCGCATGGCCACATTACACCAGCGATGGTGCGCTTAACGCCAACTGAGAATGGTGGCGCCGAACTGGCGATTATCGATGCGGCTAAGCTTAGCAAAAATGAGTCTGCTGACAAGCGTTATTCTCATTATAATGATCCTTTCTTAAGGGCATCAAAAAGTATAATGAAACCCGAACCCGATACGGCATCTGACCTATATGCCATTGGTTGTATGATGCTTGAATTGTGGGGCGTTGAGTTAACACAGCCAATGACTGAATTGAGTAAAACCCTTAATTCTATGAGTGAAAAGCAAGGGTTAGCCTTCGCTAAAAAACAGCGGGAACACTCAAATCTTAGACGTCTTCCTGTTCCGGTAATCCAAGCCGCGGCCAGTTTGCTAAAACCAAAACGCGATCAGCGATTACTATCTTTTGCCATTGTTTCTTTAGACAAAGCAAGAAGCAAAACCTGTAAAGAGCAAGATGAACTTAAAAATAAGATCTTACCCGAACTAATTACAGCGATAGCCTCTCGGCTAGCGAGCGTAAAAGTCGACGGCAGGTACTTAACAAATAGCTCTGGTGTGCGTGATATGATTGAGCTCAATCCTAAATTAAGTAACGAGGAGAAGCTATATCGCTACATCGAAATAGCCAATGAACGCAGAAGCGCTCGCAAGGGATTTAATGCGACTTTCTTCTGGCGTCGTCACCCGGAAGTTGAAACATTTTATCGCTTACTGAGCCGGTTTGATGAACATAACATTGAAAGCATTAAGACATTGGATCACTTCACAAAAACTAGCACATTCTTTCCGGCAAATACCTTGATTCAGCCAAATGTTGGGGTTATCCCGGTACCGAAGTAATAGGCATTCTCTGGGTTTAATAATTTCTTAAGAATCGCCTGATAGAATAATTGCTTATAAGTTAAGCAACAAAAGAATGACGCATATGGCTAGCTATGACAAACATTTCGCAAACTTTCTCGAACCAGGCCCTCGCAGCAGCAAGAGGCAGATCCCTAATGAATTAGATTTAAATAACTATGCCCAAGATTTAGGTCTTGACTATGAGCCATCGGGTGGTGGCTATGGTGATAAAACCGACCAACTGTTACCCGGCAACTAAATTATTTTCCCCCTTAATCCTCCCTCACATCGGTGATGGGTCTATACCCATTACAGATGAAAATGCGGAATTAAGGCGACTTGATTTTTGTTCCCTTTGAGCGTTCGAAATGCAGGTAATAGCCAGTCTATTGGCAAATTTCGAACGTTCAAAGGGGGCAAAAAGCAATAGCATTCATTTCGGATTTTCATCGGTGATGGGTATAGCATCTAGCCCCCAGAATTGCTACTATCTTGCCCTCCATAACCACAAAGATACGCAATGAAATATGCATTAGGCATTGAATATGATGGTACTCGGTATTTTGGCTGGCAAGCGCAGAAATCGGTAGCATCCCTACAAATAACCGTGGAAAAGGCTTTAAGCCTAGTGGCGGCTGCACCTATTCAAGTACAGTGTGCTGGGCGCACGGATAGAGGGGTGCACGCCACGCAGCAAGTGATACACTTTGAAACTGACGTTGATCGCAGTGAAAAAGCATGGCTCATGGGGACTAATACCCATTTGCCTAGCAATATCCGTGTTGTGTGGGCGAAGGCTGTGCCTGTGGAATTCCATGCTAGGTTTTCAGCAACAGCGCGCCGCTATCACTATATTATTTACAATTCACGGGTACATTCTGCCATTTTGCGACATGCAATCACTTGGCATCATGTGCCTTTGGATGCGGACAAGATGCGACAAGGGATCAAGTACTTATTGGGTGAACATGATTTTTCATCCTTTCGTGCAGCGGGCTGCCAAGCCAAGCATGGTATTCGTGACATGTTAGATGCCAATGTAGCACGCCGAGGCGAGTATATTATCGTCGATATCCAAGCCAATGCTTTTTTGCATCATATGGTGCGCAATATTGTGGGTGCCTTGTTCAAAGTAGGCGAAGGTGAGCATGAGCCCCTTTGGATACAAACATTATTACAACAACAAGATAGAACAAAAGCGGGTGTAACAGCCCCGCCGCAAGGTTTATACTTAATTCAAGTGACATACCCAGAATTTGATGTGCCACAAACCGCTAGAATTCCATTAATCACATAGGATATACTCCTCGTGATTCAAAATGCGAAATTTAGGCGATTTGATGTTTGTTCCCTTTGGACGTTCGAAATGCGGGTAATAGTTATTCTACTGGCAAATTTCGAACGTTCAAAGGGGGCAAAAAGCAATAGCATTAATTTCGCATTTTGAGTCACGAGGAGTATATACAATGACAGTCAAGATAAAATTTTGTGGTATTACCCGAGAAGAGGATGCAATTGCTGCGGCAGCGGTGGGCGCGGATGCTATCGGCTTAAACTTTTATCCCAGCAGTCCACGGGCGACAACCCTACAGCAAGCGCAATCCATTATTAACGCCTTGCCACCGTTTATCACAACGGTTGGTTTATTTGTGAATGAAGATGCGAGCAGAGTACAACAAGTGTTAGATCAAGTTATGTTGGATCGTTTGCAATTTCACGGGGATGAAACACCCGCCTATTGTCAGCAATTTAATAAACCCTATATTAAAGCAATACCCATCGATGAAAATACTGATATTGCCACAGCCTGTCAGCAATACCAAAGCGCTGTGGCGTGTTTGTTAGATACCTCTCATCCGACGCTCAAAGGTGGTACTGGCAAGGTGTTTGATTGGCGTTTAGTGCCAAGGGATTGTCCTTGTCCTATTATTCTAGCCGGCGGTTTAACGCCAGAAAATGTTGGCGCGGCCATAAAGCAAGTCAAACCTTATGCAGTCGATGTCAGCTCAAGCATTGAAAAGGAGCCAGGCATCAAAGATTTTGCTAAACTGCAGGCATTCGCTAAAGAGGTGCACCATGTCTAACATTGAATACCATACTCAAATGCCCGATGATGGAGGACATTTTGGTCCTTACGGCGGTAAGTTTGTTGCTGAAACTTTAATGAAACCATTGAGCGATTTACAACAAGCCTATACTGATTGTCGTCAAGATCAAACCTTCTTTGCCGAATTTCAACAGGATTTAAAACACTATGTGGGTAGACCCACGCCTTTATATTTCGCCGAGCGTTTAACAAAACATGTGGGCGGTGCCAAAATTTATTTAAAACGCGAAGACTTAACGCATACTGGTGCTCATAAAATCAACAACACCATTGGCCAAGCCCTATTAGCTAAGCGCATGGGTAAAACGCGTATTATCGCTGAAACTGGCGCTGGTCAACATGGTGTAGCCACCGCCACGGTTGCGGCACGCCTGGGGCTTGAATGTGTCGTGTATATGGGTACCCAAGATATTGCTCGCCAAGCGATTAATGTGTATCGCATGAAACTGTTAGGCGCGACTGTAGTCCCGGTAGACTCTGGATCTAAAACCTTAAAAGATGCTTTGAATGAAGCCTTGCGCGATTGGGTAACCAATGTGGATGATACGTTTTATATTCTCGGTACCGTGGCAGGCCCACACCCATACCCACAAATGGTGCGAGACTTTCAAGCGGTCATCGGTTATGAAGCCAAAGAACAACTATTGGAGCTAGAAAACCGCTTGCCTGATTTATTGATTGCTTGTGTGGGGGGGGGGTCTAATGCTATCGGTTTATTTTATCCTTTTTTAGATGATGAAGATGTCGCTATGGTGGGTGTTGAAGCAGGCGGCAAAGGTATTGATACTGGTTTACACGCGGCGCCATTATGTGTGGGCAAAACCGGTGTCTTGCATGGTAATCGTACCTACTTAATGTGTGATGAAGAAGGGCAAATTAATGCAACCCATTCTATTTCTGCAGGATTAGATTATCCAGGTGTTGGACCCGAGCACGCGCTTTTAAAAGATGTGGCTAGAGTTAAATATACTAACGTCAATGATGAAGAAGCGCTGGCAGCTTTCCATGATTTAACCCATATCGAAGGGATTATGCCAGCCTTAGAGTCCAGCCACGCCATAGCCTATGCTAACAAAATTGCTGCAACTATGGATAAAGAACAAATCATTATAGTCAATCTTTCAGGTCGTGGTGATAAAGACATTCACACGGTCGCTGAAATTGATGGAATTAAGGTGTAAGACGATGAGTAGAATTAGCAAAACCTTAGAAGTACTTGCAAAGAACCAACGCAAAGCACTTGTACCCTATGTGACGGCAGGTGATCCTACTATAAAAATGAGCTTGTCTATCATGCAAACCTTAGTGAAAGCAGGTGCAGACATGATTGAGCTCGGCATGCCATTTACCGATCCAATGGCGGAAGGCCCAGTGATTCAACATGCTCACGAACGCTCATTGGCCAATGGCACTAAGCTGCGCGATATTTTCGCTGTGGTGCGGGAATTTAGGAAAGCCGATGATAAAACGCCGGTGATTTTAATGGGTTATTTAAATCCTATCGAAGTTATGGGTTATGACAATTTTGCCAATGCCGCCGCTAGAGCCGGTGTCGATGGTGTCTTAGTGGTTGATATGCCACCTGAAGAAGGCGAAGCGTTGAGTCTTCACTTACAACAGCAGCAATTGGATCCCATTTATTTAATTTCTCCCACCACCACCACCCAGCGTTTAGCCTTAGTGAAAAAATATGGGCGTGGTTATCATTATTATGTGTCTTTAAAGGGGATTACCGGTTCCGGCAAGTTAGACACAGATGATGTAGCTGAGCATTTAAAGTCCATTGGTGAACACTTATCCCTGCCAATTTGCGTTGGTTTTGGTATTCGTGATGCAGAATCTGCAGCAGCCATCGCAAAAATTGCCGATGGGGTAGTGATTGGTAGCGCACTTATTGCTAGAATGGAGCAATTTAACCAGGACGACACTGCCTTATTGGCAGAAGTTGAACATTTTATGAGTGATATACGGTCCGCATTATGAGTTGGTTTTCAAAATTAATCCCTTCAGTTAGAACAACGACCAATGGCAGCAGTAAAAAAGTGCCAGAAGGCGTATGGACGAAGTGCCCACAGTGTGATGGCGTGCTTTATCGTCCCGAGTTAGAACGCAATCAAGAAGTTTGCCCCAAGTGTAATCATCATTTTCGCATTGGTGCGCGTGATCGCTTGAAGGCATTATTAGACGGTGAGAAATTCGTTGAAATTGGTGCCGACATAGAGCCTGTGGATATTTTAAAGTTTAAAGACACTAAAAAGTATAAAGATCGCTTAAGCACCGCACAAAAAAATACGGGTGAAAAAGATGCGTTAGTAGTACTGCGTGGCGATATGCGTGGCATCCCCGTAGTAGCTTGTGCGTTTGAATATCGCTTTATTGGTGGTTCCATGGGACGAGTGGTCGGGACAAAGTTTGTCAAGGCGGCACAAGCCGCCTTAGAGCATCGCCAACCTTTAATTTGCTTTTCTGCCAGTGGTGGTGCCAGGATGCAAGAAGCCTTGATTTCACTCTTTCAAATGGCAAAGACCAGCGCAGTACTGAATAAACTCCATCGCGGTGGTCTTCCTTTCATTTCAGTCTTAACCGATCCCACCATGGGAGGTGTTTCGGCGAGTTTAGCAATGTTGGGTGATGTCATTATTGCTGAGCCTAAGGCCTTAATCGGTTTTGCTGGTCCTAGGGTGATTGAACAAACGGTGCGTCAAGTTTTACCGGAGGGATTTCAACGGAGTGAATTTTTATTGGAGAATGGAGCTATCGATATGATTATCGATCGTCGTGATATGGCGGATAAACTTGCCCATCTACTGGCGAAGTTAACCCGTGCTCCTCTTCCATTGAGCAACAAGGGAGTGGTCTCATCGCAGGAGCAAGACAGCGCTGGCAGTTAAGTCAATGGTTGGATTATTTACAGGGGACCATTGAGGTTGCTCGTCATAGTCCGCTTGGTTTATTGCAAATCATCAAACGACCTGATTTACAACAGTTTGATGCCACCGTAGTGACCGTTGGCGGCACGAATGGCAAGGGTAGTTGCGTCAGTGTGTTAGAATCGATTTTTTTGGCAGCGGGCTACCGGGTTGCTAGTTATACCTCACCTCATTTAGTTCAGTTTAATGAACGTATTAAATTAAATGGCCAATCAATTTCTGATCAGAAATTATTAGACGCGTTTCGGGAGATTGATCTTGCCAGAGATGATGAAGTGTTGAATACCTTTGAATTTATCACGCTCTCGGCCTTAAGTGTTTTTAAAACCTTTAAGCCGGATATCATTCTTTTAGAAGTCGGTTTGGGGGGGCGCTGTGATCCAGTGAATTGCGTGGATGCTGATGTGACAGTTATCACTACAGTGGCACTTGATCATATTAATAGGTTAGGCGGCACGCGTGAAAAAATTGCGAAAGAAAAAGCAGAGATCATGCGTCAAGGCAAGCCAGTCGTGTTAGGTGAAGCCAATATGCCACGCGTATTATTGGATAAAGCCAAGCAATTAAATTGCGATTTATACATTCATGATAAAGACTTCGAATTAGTTTACGAAAAAGACGTTTGTCATTGGCACGGGCTACACATTACCTACCACAACGTACCTTTAACAGGCTTAGTCAGTAGTAATGTTGCCTGCGCGATGATGGTATATCATTTATTAAAAGACAAATTAGCCTTGAGTGAAGCCGATATGGTGAAAGGCATGCAGTCATTATATTTGCCGGGGCGTTTTGAATTTCTAACTGATAACATCATTATTGATGTGGCTCATAATGAGCAAGCGATTAGCATGCTAGCGCATCGCTTAAGACAATTGCCTTGGAAAAAAACACATGCTGTGGTGGGCGTGGCAAAAGATAAATTGCAGCAGAGTATATTTTCTGAGATTTTAGATCAAATTAATGACTGGCATGTGGCAGCCTTTGGAAATGAACGTTCGGCCATGGCAAAAGAATTAGCGCAGCATTTGCGAGGTATTGGCGCGGAAACTGTGGTAGCATATGAGTCTATTCCGGCAGCATACAAAAAGATTACTAACGACTTGGCAGCTAATGAACGCGTAGTTATTTTTGGATCGTTTTTTACAGTAGCGGAAGTTTTACAAGCAAGGGAATGAGTATAGTATGAATTATAAGCATTTATTTTTGGCGGTGATTGTGGTTGTCGCATTATTAGTTATTTTTAAACCTTTAATGTACCGAGCATTGGATCCAAAGCCACAAAAGAGTATGGATGAAATTTCCATCCCAAAAAAAAGTGATACGAGGGTTCTATTAGACACCTCAACGATTAACAAAAAGACTCCTCATGCTCGCGATCCATTAGCCTATACCACGCAACAAGCATCAGACGTAGCGAAACCTGAATTAAAAAAAGTTGAAAAAGTGCCTACTGAAAAAGCCTATGTCTTACAGTTGGCAAGTTTCCAAGATAAAAATAAGGCGAAGGCTTTGGTGGGGATGCTAAGGGATAAAGGTTTTCGAGCATACCAACAGCAAAGTGATCAAGTTTATCGTGTTTTTGTGGGGCCAGTACTAGGGCAAGATAATTTACAATCGATTAAAGCCAAAGTTAAAAAAGAAACACGCTATAAACCAGTTTCAAAAGAATATTTACCATTAAAAGGAGGCGTTAATGATTGATACAACAGCGGCTAAAACAATGATACATACGGTAGCCCAAGCAGGTAGTGATAGTGCTCATGTGACGGCTGGTTCTTCTGCGCACTTGATGAGTGGTATGAGCTTTAGTATTGCGGATTTTGTGATTATTGCACTTGTGTTACTGTCTGCTGCTTTTGGCTTGTGGCGCGGTTTTGTGAAAGAAACACTTTCTTTATTTATTTGGGTATTGGCCGTTTGGGTAGCGCTCAACTATTCCAGTGATTTAGCCCAATTTTTTGCGACGCACATTCATCATGACAAAGTACGTTATTATTTAAGCTTTGTTATTTTGATGATCGTAACTTTAATTGTGGGTGGCTTAGTGAACATGTTGCTAGTGGGGCTCATTAAAAAAACGGGACTGAGTTTTTTAGATAGGTTTTTTGGCCTTATATTTGGCATCGCACGTGGCCTTTTGATTGTTGCATTATTGCTGCTTATTGCGGATTTCACGACCATGTCAGATGCGAGTTGGTGGAAGGATTCTACCTTTATTCCTTATTTTACCGTGCTGACTCACTTAATGAGTGGGATAATTTTAGCTGCTTAAGCTTGTTTCATTTTTGCCGTCCAGTGTTAGCGGCGATTATGTGACGGTTTATGTGTGTTCTGAAAAGGAACTGCCCAGATTTTGTAGCAACGCTTTGGACGCGCCCTGGTTTAAAGGGTTTTATGGTTGAATAGTGAGTTGTGTTTTTAAAAAGATGCAATTATAAAAATAGTGTTTTTGCTTACTTAATTGATTATATTTTGATAGAATCAGCGGCTTGTTTTGATAAATAAGTAGGCTATTAATTTATGTGTGGAATTGTTGGAATTGTGTCGCAGCAGGCAGTGGGTCAGGCGCTTTATGATGCGATGACGTTGTTGCAGCATCGGGGGCAAGATGCGGCGGGAATTGTAACGTGGGATGGGCAGCAAGTTCATCGGCGAAAAGGTAATGGCCTGGTGCGGGATGTGATGCGCGCAAATGACTTGGCCGGGCTCTTGGGTAATATGGGGATAGGCCATGTGCGTTATCCGACGGCGGGTACGGCGAGTGGTGCCGAGGCGCAGCCTTTTTATGTCAATTCTCCCTATGGGATTGCCTTAGCGCATAATGGTAATTTAACCAATGTGGGTGAATTGCGAGAGCAATTGTGGAAAGATGATTTACGTCATTTAAATACCTCGTCTGATTCTGAAGTTATCTTAAATATTTTAGCGAATGAGTTGAATCATGTGCATGAAATTCATTTGCAGCCTGAACATATTTTTCAAGCAGTTAAGGGTTTACATAAGCGTTGTCGCGGTGCTTATGCAGTGACGGCATTGATTAATGATTATGGTATTGTAGCGTTTCGTGATCCTTTTGGTATTCGGCCTTTAGTGATTGGTCAACGCCAAACGAGCAAAGGCATGGATTATATGGTTGCCTCTGAGAGTGTCGCTTTAGATGTGTTAGGCTTTGACATTTTAGATGATGTGCAACCAGGGGAAGCGGTATATATTAGCAAAGAGGGTAATATTCATCGGCAACAATGTGTGGATGCTCCTAACTATCATCCTTGTATTTTCGAGCATGTTTATTTAGCTAGGCCAGATTCCGTTATTGATAAGATACTGGTATATAAGGTTAGATTAAAATTAGGCGAGTATCTTGCTGAAAAAGTTAAACGTGAATGGCCAGACTTAGATGTTGATGTTGTTATGCCTGTTCCCGATACATCACGAGTGGCAGCGCACTCAATGGCGAGAAAGCTTGGCTTGAAATATCGTGAAGGCTTAGTGAAAAATCATTATGTGGGTCGCACGTTTATCATGCCAGAACAAGCGTTAAGGCGTAAGTCAGTGTGGCGTAAGTTAAATACTATTCCTTTAGAATTTCGCGATAAAAATGTGTTATTAGTGGATGATTCAATTGTAAGAGGTACGACGTCTAAGGAAATTATTCAAATGGTGCGTCAAGCAGGTGCGAAAAAAGTATACTTTGTATCAGCGGCGCCTCCAGTGAAACATCCTAATGTTTATGGCATTGATATGCCGGCGGCCGAGGAATTAATTTCTCATGGGCGTAGCGATGATGAAGTGTGTCAAGCGATTGGTGCAGATGGTTTGTTATTCCAAGATTTGTCCGACTTGGTTGCTGCGGCGCAAGAGGGTAATCGTACCATTACTCGCTTTGAAGATTCTGTGTTTAGTGGCGATTATGTGACGGGTGATATTGATGAAGCTTACTTGAAACATCTTTCTGATCTTCGCAACGATATTGCTAAAATGAACCAAGCTAAAAAAACAGAATCAACAATGGTCGACTTAGATGATCAAACCTGATTTATCAGAGTTGCTGGATTTTTTAAACGTGCCAACCCCTAAGGCATGGATTGATGCGGCCTTAAAGCAACAAGATATTCTATTGATCGATCATGCGCACTGTGAAAAAAAAGCAGCTTCCACGGCTTTGCATTTAATGTATCGTTATAAACAGTATCCTGACTTATTACAAAAAATGTCACGCTTAGCGCGAGAAGAGTTACGTCATTTTGAAAAAGTGCATCAACTCTTATGTAAACGTGGTATTGAGTATGTTCATTTGTCGCCGTCTCGTTATGCTGCCCGTTTACGAGAAGCGGCGAGGAGTGATGAGCCAAATCGTTTGATTGATGTCTTGATCATCGGTGCTTTAATCGAAGCGCGTTCTTGTGAACGTTTCCATACACTCGCTCCATATCTAGATAAAGAATTACAAACTTTTTATTTATCACTATTAAAGTCAGAAGCTCGGCACTTCAAAGATTATTTACACTTAGCTGAAAAGATTGCGCAACAGGATATCAGTGATAGAGTTGAAGTGTTTACTAGGATTGATGCCGATTTAGTGTCAAGCGGTGATGGTTTGTTTCGATTTCATAGTGGTGTACCCTCTAAACAATAATTTCATCATTATTACCGGTGCCAATATCCAAATTACCGATGGAAGTATTATTGATCGTAACTGAGAAATCATTAACCCCATCGATTGTAATCACTGCATCACTGCCATCTTGTTCTAAGTGTACCATGTCAGCTCTTTCGCTTTGTGCAACACCTAAGTTATCAAATAATTGATGTAAATCTACTTGGTCTATATCACCATTAATTTCATTAAAATCTGTAATAACATCGTGTCCATCGAGCGCATTTTTATATATAAAATCATCATGGCCCGAGCCACCCGTTAATTTGTCATTCCCAGCTTGGCCATAAATAGTATCACTACCTGAATTGCCAGTAATGGTGTCATCACCACTGCCCCCATAGAGGGTATCAGCGCCCTTGCCGCCACGTAAAGTGTCATCACCACTGCCCCCATAGAGGGTATCAGCGCCTTTACCACCATATAAAGTGTCATCACCACTGCCCCCATAGAGGGTATCAGCGCCTTTACCACCATATAAAGTGTCATCACCACTGCCTCCATAGAGGGTATCACTACCTTTGCCACCAGATAGAAAGTCATTGCCGGCGCCTCCGTATAATGTATCGTGGCCTTGCTGACCGAACAAGCTATCATCACCACCGTTACCATAAAGAGTGTCACTGCCTGTGCCACCATAGAGTACGTCATTACCTTCTGTACCATAGAGGGTATCATTACCGTTTGTACCGTTTAATATAATAGAACTAGGTGTTTCAATGGTGGTAACTGATTTGCTGGTGGTGGTTGTTTCGACAAAATATTTTTGAGCAGCATCTTCACTGGTTTTTTCTTTTTCGCCATTATCTATGATAATATCATCGTGAATATTGCTGGGCTCTTCAGTATGAACCTCCTCTTCACTAGCTGCAGATATTGCAATTGAGTCACCTTCTTTTTGTGCTTTGGTTTGATTATTTTCGTCGAACGTATTATTAAATAAAATGTTAATATTTTTGGCATCATTTTCACTATTTTCTTCGGGATTATTGTTGAGTTTTTCAGCGTCGTGCTGAATGTTATGAGTATCTTTGTGAGTTTCACCTTGTTGGTATGTTTGGTTAGGAGAAGAGAGAATGATGCTAAGTGGCAGTGCTAATTGCGTCATAATGGCAGCATCTAACGTTAATAACGAATAAAAATCGATTGTAGAAAAATCTAAGGACAAAGCAACATCACTGACAGACGTTAAACTAATTGCAATCGCAGCGGTTGAACCTAATGTGGCTTTCGTCTTATTAGAGCTGGAATTTTTGTTTTCTTTGTGGTTTCTAGGTTTATTATGCTGATGCTGAGAGAGCTTATAGGCTGGGCTATTAATGTTCACTTGTTGCAAGGCACCTATGCTAGTGCTAGCTGATGCATCGTCCATGACATAATGTGCCATCCCTTGTACAGTGTTGGGTGATAGAGTAATGTTTTTGCCGCTGTTAAATTCAATATCAACAATACCGTGAGTGCCCGTATCAATAATATCTTCTGCGGTCACTGGATAATTTGCTTTTAAATCGGTATTTAAGCCATCAATATTGATAATGCTTGCTTTATTAATGACTGCAGTTACATAACCAATGATATTGTTATTAGCCTCTGACATAAATTTCTCCTTATTTGATGTTATCTTTAGCAAAATCAAGGCCACATTTCTTTTGATCGCTCATCGTTAGTAGCTTGTTTTTAGGATGGCATAAATTTCGCATAGAGAAACCTGAAATACTCGTAAAACAGGGGGAAACAAGTGGATAGTTTGAAGGCAAATGTCATTGAGTGGAGCGATCATATACAAGAAGAGCGTATTATACATAAAGATCCACTTTTACAGTGCTTGTGTTTTATCACTAAGTTTTATCATAAGCCACTCTCAGCAGACACCTTGACGGCAGGCTTACCTATTGCTGAAGGTACGATTACACCCGATTTATTTGTGCGGGCCGCAAAGCGAGCAGGGCTTTCAGCCAGGGTTAGTGAACGTTATTTAGAGGAATTTACAGAGTTAATGTTGCCTGTGGTACTGTTATTAAATAATGGTGATGCTTGCGTGCTAACGAATGTCAATGTCGATGGCAGTTTAACCATCGTGCAACCTGAAACGGGCATTGGTAGTAAAGTCATTGATAGAAGTGCTTTAGAAAAGCATTACAGTGGTTTTGCCTTATTGATTAAACCTAAATATGATTTTCACAAAGAACAGCAATCCTTAGATTTGCCTGAAAAGGGGCATTGGTTTTGGAATAAAATCCGTGAAGCTTGGCCTGTGTATAGCGAAATGTTAGTCGCTTCATTATTAATTAATATTTTTGCATTAGCATTGCCGCTATTTGTAATGAACGTTTATGACAGAGTTGTGCCTAACTATGCCGTTGATACGCTCTGGGTATTAGGTATTGGTGTTTTTATTGTGCTCGCCTTTGATTTTATGATGCGTTTACTACGTTCCTATTTTATTGACGTGGCCGGGAAGAATATTGATATTCACTTGTCTGCAGAAATTTTTGAAAAAATTCTGGGGTTAAAAATGGCGGTGCGACCAAAATCTGTTGGTTCCATGGTGAATACAGTCACAGCCTACACTGCTTTTAGAGATTTTGTGACCTCAGCTTCTATAAGCGCCATTGTGGATTTTCCTTTTATTTTGCTGTTTTTAATTGTGATTGCTTATATTGCAGGGCCATTGGTGATAGTACCGTTAGCAATTATACCAACTATTTTTATTGTCAGTTATATTATTCAATTGCCCTTAAATAAAGAGGCAAAAAAATTGTATCAATCTGCATCGGATAAAGACGCTATTTTATTTGAAGCACTAAATGGAATTGAAACGGTTAAAGCCATTGGTGCAGAGGCTCCGCTGCAGTCACGGTGGGAAAGAGCGATTTGCTATTCTGCAAAACACATTTTAAAGGTTCGCTTTTTATCAAATTTAAGTATTAACTTTTCATTATTTATGCAGTATTTTTCTACCGTATTGGTGATTATTGTTGGTGTGTATTTAATTACGACGGGTCGTATCACCGTCGGTGCGTTAGTAGCTTGTACTATTTTATCAGGACGAGTATTAGCGCCTATTATGCAAATGAGTGGCTTAATTGCGCGTTATTATCAATCTGCTACTGCGTATAGAGCATTATCAAAAGTAATGGATGCTAAAGTCGACAGGCCACGTGGTAAGAATTATCTTTATCATCCACAATTTGAAGGTGATATTGAATTTAGAAAAGTTAACTTTGCGTATCCAGATCAAAAAGTAAAAGCCTTAGATGAGGTGTCTTTTTCGATAAAACCTGGAGAAAAAGTCGCTGTTATAGGACGTGTAGGTTCGGGGAAAAGTACCATTGATAAATTGATATTGAATCTGTATCAACCTGATTCAGGTAATATTTTAATTGATGGTACAGATATCCAGCAAATTAACCCAGTGGATTTGCGACATCATATCGGTTTCGTACCACAAAACATTGTGCTGTTTAATGGTTCTGTGCAGGACAATATTACCTTTGCAGCGCCTTATGTCACAGGAACTGCCATTCGTAAAGCAAGTCAAATCAGCCAAGTTGAGCGATTTACCAGTAAACATCCTGATGGTATTGAGATGCCCGTTGGAGAAAAAGGTGAGGCTATTTCTGGTGGACAAAGACAATCAGTAGCGATTGCCAGAGCGCTGTTATTAGATCCACAAATTATCATTATGGATGAGCCTACCAGTTCTATGGATGAGCGTACAGAGCATGAATTTGTATCTGATTTAAAAGAACACATTGAGGGTAAAACTTTTATTATTGTGACTCACCGTGCTTCCATGTTGGCACTGGTGGATAGGCTTATTGTATTAGAAGCAGGTTCTATCATAGCTGATGGTCCTAAAGAACGTATCATTGCAGCTTTGACCAAAGGTGATATTAAATTTAAATCATAAGGTAGGTGACTCATGTCTAAAGACACAAAAGATTTATTTGAAGACACAAGCGTTGCCACCATGATAGGTGCGAGTCGACCGAGCCATTGGATTTTGTGGACAGCATGTGCTTTTATCATTATTGCAACGATTTATGCATCGATCACCCGTTTAGATGAAGTGACGCAAGCACAGGGGAAAGTTGTGCCATCAAAACAAGTGCAAATTATTCAAAATTTGGAAGGTGGTATTTTGCAAAGCGTTAAAGTTCGAGAAGGTGAAGATGTCAAACAAGGACAAGTGTTAATGACGATTGATGATACACAATATGCTTCACAATACCATGAAAGCTTAGCAAAGTCTGCGAGTATCCAGTTAAAAATACAACGTTTGTTTGCAGAAATTAATGATAATACTTTTCAGCCTGAAACGACGATACTAAAACAATACCCAGAGTTGGTATCGAGTGAACTGGCATTGCATCGATCATTGCTCAGTAGTCTTCATAATCAAATGGATATTATCTTGGATCAAAAAGAACAAAAGCAACAGGAACTAGCTGAACTAATGAGCAAAAAGAAAAAGTTATCAAAAAGCTATGAATTGATTAGTAAGGAGCTCTCTATGTTAAAGCCCTTAGTTAAAGAGGGAGCAGCGTCTAAAATGGAAGTATTACGTTTGGAGCGACAAACGAATGAAGTTGAGGGTGATTTGAATACGGTTAGTGCGACAATCCTTAAATCGAGACGATCTGTTTCAGAGGCTGATAAGAAATTTCAACAAGCTAAATTGAATTTTCGTTCAACGTCGTTAGAATCATTAACGAAAGCCAAATCAGATTTAGCGCAAATGCAAGAAAATAATAAAGCGTTGAAAGATCGCTATGCCAGAACAACCATAAAAAGCCCTGTAGACGGGACAGTGAAACAAATTTATGTCAACACGGTTGGTGGAGTGATTAAGCCAGGCATGGAGTTAGTCGAAATCGTGCCCAAGGATGATGCCTTACTCATTGAAGCTAAAGTTAGACCAGCTGATATTGCGTTTTTACACCCTGGACAAGAGGCTACGGTGAAATTAACGGCCTATGACTTTTCGATTTACGGTGGTTTACAAGCAAAGTTAGTAAACATTGGTGCTGATACGGTATTAGATGAAAAAGGCGAAGGTTTTTATGAAATCCAAGTGCGTACTAATGACAATCATTTTAGTCATGATGGTAAGTCGTTACCAATCTTGCCCGGTATGATGGCATCTGTTGATATTCTAACGGGTGAGAAATCTATTATGGATTATATCTTGAAGCCTATTTTGAAGACAAAACAGGCTGCATTGCATGAGAGGTGATGTGTGTATAAAGTTTTTTTAAGGTTAGTCGCCAAGGTAAAACTGCTGTGCATTTTTCCATAGGATGTTGTTTGTGGCATTTTTTGAAAATGTATCTTCGATGAGGGCTAGGTCATTCTGTGAAAATTGACGTGAGGCTCTTGTTCCTGGTAAGTCTGTGCCGAACATTAGTGCTGTGGGATTGATATTATAAATTTGTCGTAGGGCATTTTTTACGTCGAAGTCTACTCGCATGAAGCCGCTGGCTTTTACTTTTATGCCTTGTTTAACTAGCTTTAGTAAATCTTTGAAGCCTGCTTGGCGTAAGCCTAGGTGATCGATGCTTACTTTTGGTAAGCGGGAAATCATAGGGCTTAAGTCTGCTAAGTCTGATGAATCTACATAAAGCTCTACATGCCAGCCTGCTAGCTGGTAAATTCGATTGGCAAAATCTTCTAAGTGCATAACCGTTTCTGAACCGCCGCGATAAAGATTAAAGCGTAAGGCGCGTATACCATGCTCATGGAGTGTTAGGATTTCGTTATCTGAAGTTGTGATGGGTAATTGTGTCACGCCGACAAATTGCTTACCTAGTTTATTAAGTGCTGCAATTAAATAGCATTGGTCAAAGCCTTGAAAAGATCCTGACACAATGGCGCCACCTTGTACGTCAAGCGCTGCTACTTGTTTTAGATAATCATCTGCTGTAAAGGGATCCGGCAAATAACCTTGGTTGGCAATTAATGGGTATTCTGGATCAATAATATGGAAATGTGCATCAAAAATCATTATCTTTTTATGTCCTTATGGAGTGTTTAAAGTTAATGAGTTGATAGTCGCCAGTATCTTTGATGATGAGGGCATTGCCATAGTGATGCCAGTCGCTTAAGACGATATGGTGCAGCCAGTCTGTCTCATGTCGCAGCAGGGCAATGCTAGGGCGGTGGGTATGGCCGTGGATGATTTGTTGGGCCTTGTGTCGCTTGAACCATTGCTTTAGCGTATTTCGGTTGATATCCATAATGTTTAACACAGTGTCGCTTTTATGTTGCTGACTTTGCTTGCGAATTTTCCGGGCGGATTTGGCTCTGAAGCTCAAGGGGCATTGTCTGATGAGCCATTTGATGAAAGGATTTTGGATGATGCGGCGAAAGCGTTGATAATCATGATCATCGGTGCAGAGTAAGTCGCCGTGGGTGATAATGGTTTTTTTATTATGAAGGGTGGTGATGTAAGGATCCTTTAGTAACGTGGCACCAATGGCTTTAGCAAAGCCTTTGCCGAGCATAAAATCACGATTGCCACGCATGAGATAGAGTTTGACGTTGTTGTTACTTAACGCCTTTAGCAGCTTGATGACTTGCTGATTAAAGGCTGATTTATCATCATCGCCGAGCCATACTTCGAATAAGTCCCCTATGATGTATAATTCCCGGGCATTTTGATGACAATATTGCAGAATATGCTGCAATAGCACCAGAGCCTGGGGCTGGCTTGGTTCTAAATGTAAATCTGAAATGAAAACAGTGCTCATAGGCTTATTTATTTGCTGAAAACGACATAGGATAGCAGGAACAGCCTTGATGTGCTAATATTTGCGCTGCTGCATTTCTGTTTAAAGGGTTACCATGGCACACACGATTAAATTACGGTTTTGTCCCAGTCCCACTGGGTTTATTCATATGGGTAATGCGCGCACGGCGTTGTTTAATGGGCTCTATGCCTTGGGGCATGCTGGCGTGTTTTTACTGCGGATTGAAGATACGGACAGGGAGCGTTCGAAGGATGAATATACCCAACAATTAAAACAAGATTTGCAGTGGTTGGGTTTGCAGTGGCAAGAGGGACCTGATGTAGGGGGCGATAATGGACCTTATTGGCAATCACAGCGCCAGGCTATTTACGATGGCTTTTATGACAAAATTATAGAAAAAAAATTAGCGTATCCTTGTTTTTGTTCCGAAGAAAAGTTAGCGGTGACGCGCAAAGTGCAGCGAGCAGCAGGGCAGCCGCCACGTTATCCTGGTACCTGTCGTAATTTATCAAAAGATGACATTGATAAAAAGTTAGCAGCTGGGGAAAAGCCTTCATTGCGTTTTCGTATTCCTAATGATGCTAGTGTTGAATTTGAAGATGTGGTCAAAGGTATACAGCGTTTTCAAACCAATGATATTGGCGATTTTATCATTCGCCGCCAAAATGGTACCGCGCCATTTATGTATTGCAACGCCATTGATGACGCAATGATGGGAGTCACCCACGTGGTGCGGGGTGAGGATCACTTAACCAATAGTCCGCGGCAAATGTTGATTTTGCAAGCCTTAGAGTTACCAACACCAACCTATTGTCATATTTCATTAATCGTCGGTCCCGATGGTAGCCCTTTATCAAAGCGCCATGGTAGTCGTAGTATTGCCGATTTAAAACAAGCGGGTTTCTTGCCGGCGGCGCTGCAAAATTACATGGCAAGGCTCGGGCATTATTATGAAGATAATAGCTTACTGAGCTTGCAACAATTAGCAGAGAAATTTGAATTTTCGCGTCTTAGCACCTCGCCGGCGAAATATAATGAAGAACAATTACATTATTGGCAAAAAGAAGCTCTAGCTGCACTTAGTGATGCACAGGTTTGGGCGTGGGTTAAGCCTTTTGTCAAAGAGTATGTTGACGCGGATAAACATGAATTATTTACCAGCGTAGTGCGGGCCAATATTACGTTTCCAGAAGATGCTCGTCGTTGGGCGCAATTGTTTTTTGCAGATACGCTCGAGCTAGATGATGATGCCAAGACTATTTTAAACAATGTTGATACAGCCTTTTTTAAGCAAGCAGCCATGATTTGGCAACAAGATCATGAAGACTTCAAAACTTTCACTAAAGCCGTGCAGCAAGCCACCGGTGTTAAAGGTAAGCAATTATTTCAACCATTAAGAATTGCCATCAGTGGTGCCGTGCATGGCCCCGAGTTAAATCCCTTAGCGGATTTGCTCGGCAAAGAGCGCATCGCGCAACGTTTATTGCAAGCTAAAGCTCAGTGTGATTAAGAGGATTTCTAATGTTAACGATTCATAATTCATTAAGCGGTGAAAAAGAAGTATTCAAGCCAATTCATCCGAACAAAATCAATATGTATGTTTGTGGCGTGACGGTTTATGATTTTTGTCACTTAGGTCATGCGCGAATGTTGGTAGCCTTTGACACTGTCCTGCGTTATTTACGCTTTAGTGGTTACGAGGTTAACTATATTAGAAATATTACCGACATCGATGACAAAATCATTAAGCGTGCGCAAGAAAATAATGAAAGTGTGAAAGAACTAACAACGCGCTTCATTGAAGCGGCCCATGAAGATGAAGGTGCTTTAAATATTCTGCCGCCCGATCACGAACCCTTAGCCACCGATCACATGCCGCAAATGATTACCATGATACAGCAGCTTATTGATAAAGGGGCTGCCTATGTGGCTGATAATGGGGATGTCTACTATGATGTTAAAGCGTTTAAAGATTATGGCAAACTCGCCAATAAAGACATTGAAAGCTTGCAAATAGGCGTTAGAATCGATCCCAATGACGCTAAGCTTAATCCTTTAGATTTTGTCTTATGGAAAATGGCAAAGCCTGGCGAGCCTAGTTGGGAATCTCCCTGGGGAGCAGGGCGCCCTGGTTGGCATATTGAGTGTTCGGCAATGTCCACCCAGTGTTTAGGTAATCATTTCGATATTCATGGTGGTGGTCATGATTTAAAATTCCCCCATCATGAAAATGAAATCGCACAATCAGAAGCCGCAACGGGCGAAACCTTCGTGAACTATTGGATGCACAATGGCTTCGTGCAAGTGAACAAAGAAAAAATGTCGAAATCCCTCGGTAACTTTTTCACAATCCGTGACGTGTTAAAAGAATACCGGGCGGAAGTGGTACGTTATTTATTAGTGGCAAGCCATTATCGCAGCCCCATACACTATTCTGATGAGGCTTTGGATGTCGCAGAAGGCTCCTTAGGACGTTTATATACCAGCTTACGTGATTTTGATGAAGTTGAGGTGGATGATGCAGTGGGTAAAGAATTCCAACAACAATTCAGCGAAGCAATGGATGATGATTTTAATACACCCCAAGCTTTAGCGGTGCTATTCAATATTTCCCATGAAATTAATCGCATCAAAACTGAAAACCCAGACACTGCTGCCAAACTAGGCGCACGCTTACGCCAACTTGGCCAAGTGTTAGGAATAATGCAAACGACTCCCGAAGTATTCTTACAAAAAGCCTCAGAATCATTAGACGTAGATGCAATAGAACAATTAATCCTCGATCGAAAACAAGCCCGAGCAGACAAAGACTGGATCAGAGCCGACGAAATTCGTGAAACTCTGAGCGCAATGGGCGTTACCCTAGAAGACAATGCCGAAGGCACCTCCTGGCGTAGTTCGAATAGCTAATATAAAAAATCAAGTCGCCTGAATTTCGCAGTTTGAATCACTCTTTCTCAAGGTATGAGCACTTTAGGTGATTCACAGTGCAACATTTCACAGGCATACACGGTATTTCTGAGCAAGGTGGAGACGGTCATTGGCCCAACACCGCCTGGTACTGGGGTAATCCAGCCGGCTCTTTCTTTGGCTTTATCAAAATCAATGTCACCCACTACGCTCACTTTCTCTTCCGTTTCCACGCGATTGATGCCGACATCAATGACAATAGCGCCAGGTTTAATCCACTCAGGTTCGACTAAACCAATTTTACCCACGGCGACGACAACTAAATCGGCTGCGCCAACTTTTTTATCCAACGCTTGTGTCGCGGAATGGCAAATGGTCACTGTGGCACGGGCTAATAATAATTCTAAGGCCATGGGTCGCCCGACGATATTAGAAGCGCCGACAATCGTTGCATTTAAACCTTTAAGCTCAATATTATAGTGCTCTAATAACTTAATGATGCCGTAGGGTGTGCAAGGACGTAATGCTGGGCGGCGCTGAATCAGACGACCTAACGTATAAGGGTGAAATCCATCAACATCCTTATTAGGCGCAATGCGTTCTAAGATGAGATCAGCATCGATATGCTTAGGCAAAGGTAATTGCACCAAAATGCCATCGATATGCTCTTGTTGGTTCAAGGTATCAATGAGATTGAGCAAGGATTCTTGCGTCGTGTCTGTCGGCAAATTATGGGTTTCAGAGATAATGCCAGCTCTCTCACAGGCACGGCGCTTATTGCGTACATAGATTTCTGAAGCGGGGTTATCACCCATCAAGACAACCGCTAAGCCTGGCGCTCTTAAGCCTTGCGCTAAGCGTTGTTGTATTTTTTGCGCCAATTCTGCTTCAAGATCAGAGGCAGTTTTTTTGCCGTCTAAGATTTTCGCCGTCATTATCCATCGCTCCAGATCTAAAAATGCGCATTGTATGTGACTTTGGCCGTCAGCGCTAGTAAAGAATTTATTTTAATCATATTGACGAATTGGCTATGAATCAGTATGATGCCTACCACTCGGGGTATAGCGCAGTTTGGTAGCGCGCCTGCTTTGGGAGCAGGATGTCGGGGGTTCAAATCCCTCTACCCCGACCATAATATGGTGATTTTTAGCGAGTATTGCTCCTAAAACAGCGTTAGGCAGTATATACTCATTACAGATGAAACTGCGGAATTAAGGCGACTTGATTTTTGTTCCCTTTGAGCGTTCGAAATGCAGGTAATAGCCGGTCTATTGGCAAATTTCGAACGCTCAAAGGGGGCAAAAAGCAATAGCATTTATTTTGCAGTTTCATCTGTGATGAGTATATACCCGTCACACTTCAAGATGCGAGATTTAGGCGATTTGATTTTTGTTCCCTTGGGAGCTTTGAAATGCAGGTAATAGCTATTCTATTGCCAAATTTCAAAGGTTCCAAGGGGGCAAAAAGCAATAGCATTAATCTCGCATCTTGGAGTGTGGCGGGTATATACTCATCGTACTTAGGTTTACGGCGCTAACATGACTGTAAGTCCAAGTGCAGGTAGATCAGTGCGCCCGTAGCTCATTCGGATAGAGCATCGGCCTTCTAAGCCGAGGGTAGCAGGTTCGAATCCTGCCGGGCGTGCCATATTTTTTTGTTGTGGTGGGCGTAGCTCAGTTGGTAGAGCCCCGGGTTGTGATCCTGGTGGTCGTGGGTTCAAATCCCATCGTTCACCCCATTTTTCTCTAACGGTTGTTTAACAATGCCAAGCGTAAGCCGTCTAGCACCAATTCTGGCATGACTTTATCAAAGAGTTGTTCCGCTTCGAATAAATGGCCAAAGCCACCGGTGCCGATGAGTAGGGCCTCTTCATCGTTGAAGGTTTCTTGGTGGATGCGTTGCGCCATTTCTTTAACGACGCCTAATTGACTATAATACAGACCTGCTTGGATGCCTTCCGTGGTGGAGCGACCGATGGCTTGTTGCGGTCGTAAAATTTCTACGGAAGATAATTTTTCAGTATGAATTTGCAAAGCTTCCATGGATAAACGAATGCCCGGCAAGATGGCGCCGCCTTGGTAATCTTTATTTTTAGAAATTACACAAAAAGTTGTCGCCGTACCGAAATCCACAACAATAAGATTTTTATCAGGGAAGTAGTGGCTAGCTGCAATAGCATTGGCGATCCTATCGGCGCCTACTTCCACAGGATTGCGGTATTTTATTTTCAAGCCAGTTTTAACACCTGCCTGCAAGATAAAAGGATCGATAGAAAAATATTTTAAACAAGCGGCCCTAAGGGAATAATCGATGGAAGGAACCACAGAGCAAATGGCAATGTTTTCAATATCACTCGCTTCAAAATCATTATGCTCAATCACACCTTTAAGAAAGATCCCCAGTTGATCAGACGTGCCGCCATGCACGGTCGCGTAACGAAAGCGTAATTGTAGTTCATCGTGATTATCAAACACGCCGCCAAAGATTTGCGAATTACCAACGTCCAAACATAAAATCATGTGATTACCCCTCTCGGTTTTTAGCCTCTTCTCTAAGTTGCTTTAACTGCGCTTGCACGCGTTCTTTTGTATCCCTATCGATTTTTGGCATGGTTAATGCCATTTTTAATTGATCCATGGCATCAGCATCTTGACCGATGGTTAATAAATAATTTGCCCGGGTTTGATAGGCTTGGGCCACTCGCTCAGTTTTTGCCTGCGCTCTGGCTAATGTGCCATAGAGTACAGGATGATTGGGATTACTTAAAGCATAATCTTGCATTAAATTGAGAGCTTGCTGTGGTCGCTGTGATTTTAATAAGGTGTCAGCGTAATATGCCATGATGGCGTAGTTATCAGGATAGGATTGGTGTAATTTTTTCAAAATACTGATGGAGCGTTTGAATTGATGTAATTCATCCGCAGCATCAGCAATAGCTAATTTAAAAATGATTTTTTTAGGATATTGCTGATCCAATGCTTCAAAGATTTTAATGGCCTTTTCTGATTTGTGGTTGAGCATTAAGCTTAAGCCATAGCCGTATTGTATGGCGGTTTTATTGTTGTAGGTTTTATTGTTGATAATATGTTGGTAGCGGTTTAATAGCTTGTGTTGATTACCGAAGGTTTGCACGCGAATGCGTTCTTTGATCAAATAATATTGCAGCGGGCTTTTATTATATTTTTTGGGGTATTGGCTAGCACGATTTTCAGTGTCTGAAATACGTTCTTGTGTGAGGGGGTGATCATTCAAGAGGGCTGGGATTTTTTGATATAAGCGCTCATCTTGCAGCATGCGTTTAAAAAAGCTCGGCATGCCCCAGGGATTAAACCCGGTTTTTGCTAAGATTTTAATACCGACTCTGTCGGCTTCTTTTTCATGAGCGCGGGAATAGTTCAACATTTGTTGTTCTGCGCCTGCCATGGCGGCAGTCACAGCGCCAGCAGCGGCATTAGGTGCTACCATTCCTATGGCTAAGGCGGCCAAGAGACCGGCTAAGGCACCCATTTTTAATGTTTTTTGCTCGGCAATGCCACGTGCCAAATGGCCTTGCACCACGTGGCCAATTTCGTGAGCCATGACGCCAGCGAATTCATCTTCATTGCTAGTGGCAAGGAATAATTGTGTATGCATAAAAATATTGCCATCAGGGCCCGCAAAGGCATTGATGGCCCGACTGGCAAACCAGTAAAAAGCAAAGTGTTTATTGGGTGAGGGACTGTTTTGCACTAAGCGCTTGCCCAAGTCGGATAAATATTGATTATCGACAGGATCATCGATGATGCGGCCAGAGGCCCTGATCATAATGAGAAAATCTTTGGCCATTTGCTGTTCTTCGTAGGTGGTGAATTTTGTTTTGCTGGGATCGCCAAGATCAGGCAAATTATCTGCCAACGCAATAGGGCCGCTGCAGGTAAGCGCTAAGCTAAGGATTATTAGGAACAGTCTCGATTTGATAAGCATCTGAATAGTTTACCTAAATAAATTAATTATTCACAGGGCTTATGCACGGCTCCAATCTCTTCGTTAAAAAGTGTTTTTAATTCGGTCATTTAGTGTATCTAAACCCCCTCATTAAAAACACTTTTTGCCTCGACCGTGGGGCTGTGCGTAAGCTAAAACCGGCTTTCCCCAGAATCTAATGGTATTTTATTGACTAATATGGTAAAAGCTGTGTCAAAACAATGTAACCAGGGGAAACCTATGTCCAATCACTTCATCAGCACAGAAGAAGCCATCAGAGAAATCGCTGAGGGGCGAATGCTCATCTTGGTGGATGATGAAGATCGGGAAAATGAAGGCGATTTGATCGTAGCAGCGGATAAAATCACCCTAGAAATGATTAACTTTATGTCAAAAGAAGCGAGAGGCATCGTGTGTTTGACCCTAGCAGATCATATTGTGCAACAACTTGGCATACCGATGATGTGTGAGCAAAATCAGTCAAAATACAGCACACCTTTTACGGTATCTATCGAAGCAGCAGAGGGGGTGACCACAGGCGTTTCCATTAGCGATCGCTACCGCACGATTAAAGCTGCAACGCATCCTGATGCTAAACCGAGTGATTTAATCATGCCAGGGCATATTTTCCCGCTACGCGCTCGCTGGGGTGGTGTCTTAGAGCGTGCCGGTCATACGGAAGGGAGTGTAGATTTAGCTCGCTTGGCAGGCTTTAGAGAAGCTGCGGTGATTTGTGAAATTTTAAATGACGATGGCACCATGGCGCGTTTGCCTGATTTAAAAACCTTTGCCTTAAAGCACAATATTAAAATCGCAGCGATCAATGAATTAATCACTTATCGGATGAAAAGTGAGTGTTTATTGACGACGGTATCTGAATCTCGTTTACCGCTAGATCCTTATGGTGAATTTACAATTAAAGTCTTCGAAAATAAAATCGATCAAAAACAACACGTGGCGCTGATCAAAGGTGACATTGATTCTGAAGCACCCGTGTTAGTGCGCGTGCATTCTGAATGTTTAACCGGTGATGTCTTTGGTTCGGCGCGCTGTGATTGCGGCGAACAATTACAAACAGCCTTAAAGCAAATCAGTGAGCAAGGTGGTGTGTTAGTGTATTTACGCCAAGAGGGGCGCGGCATTGGTCTTGCCAACAAAATTCAAGCTTATGGTTTGCAAGACAAAGGCTTGGACACGGTGGAAGCCAATCAACACTTAGGTTTTAAGGCAGATCATCGTGACTATGGCATCGGCTCACAAATGCTAAGTCATTTGGGCGTTAAAAAAATACGGATTCTAACGAATAATCCACGAAAAATATATGGCGTTGAGGGCTATGGTTTAGAAATAGTAAGCCGCGAATCTTTGGAAATAACCCCAAAGGAAGAAAATAAAAAATATTTACAAACCAAGCGGGATAAACTCGGACATTTATTGTCGGTATAGGGAGAAACTAATGCGAACGATTCATGCAGAAGATATTCATTCTGATTTTAACATTGCTATTGTGGTGAGCCGGTTTAATCAAGATATCACCGATAAGTTGCTGGCGGGTGCACTTGAGCGCCTAAAGGAATTAGAATTTTCTGATGAAAAAATCACAGTAGTGTGGGTGCCAGGCGCCGTGGAAATACCTGTGGTAGCACAACGCTTAGCAAAGCATGGTGAATATGCTACAGTGATTTGCATGGGTGCTGTAATTTACGGTGAAACAAATCACTATGAATATGTGTGCCAGCAAGTAACACAAGGCTGTCAGCGCGTGGCTTTAGATCATGAGTTACCAGTTATCTTCGGCATTTTAACTACAAAAAACTTAGAACAAGCCCAAGACCGAGTCGGCGGTAAACGCGGACACCATGGCCGTGATTGTGCTGATGCTGCTTATGAAATGGTGTCGGTGTTACGGCAAATCAATTAATGCAATACGATCAGTTGCTTGATACCAGTGGCTTATTGTGCCCCGTGCCGATGCTTAAAACTAAAAAAGCGTTGAAGCAATTAAGTCCTGGGAAGATTCTAAAAGTTGTCACGACGGATCTTGCTTCTGAAAAAGATATTAAAAGTTTGTTGGCATTGACGGGGGATGAATTGTTAGTGTTTGAGGAAGATAAAGACGGTTTTATCTTCGTCATTAAAAAGTTGTGAAAGTTTTCACAGTATGAGCGAATCTGTAATATCACAAATTCTCTGCTGAAAACTCTGCAAGCCTTGATCGCTCACCGCGCTTTACTATTTCTCTGGCTCTAATAAAGCGTCTACATTTAATTCATCACAGAGCAACATAAATTGTTCCCGCAAATCGGATAGTTGTGTATCTGCTGGAATATAAATTTTCATGACAATGGTATCCATAGGAACATTAGAAGTCGCCCGTTTTTTTGATTGGGTGAAGACTTCCAGGATAATAATTTCCATGGCATCTAAAAAACTACAAATTTCGTGCAATAAATTATCGGTTGCTTGAGTAATAATTTCGATGGTGTAGGGCAGCATGTCATGTTCAAAGTTTAAGTGGGAGCAACGCTGGCAATTAATGGTCAAATGATCACGATCGGCGAGGATAGGTAAATCGAGTTCGAGTTTCGTAATGTGATTCCACTGACCATTGACTTGCGCAATCAACGCCCAATTATTGCCAATATTAGTCACGCGACTTTTTTCAATGACACATTGATGTTCTTGAACGGTGCGCGTGATGGCGCTGATACTGCTGTTTTTGATATCACCAATGGCTGTAATGAGCAAGAGTTGATTCATTTTTATCCGCTGAATTCCATTTCCAGGTTAATAGAAATTAAGTTTAGCCTAAGGCATGACAGCACACAATCACCAGACCCAGAATAATTTAATTAGCTGTAGGAATTAATACCAAATCAGTTTATTATACGCAGAAACGCGTAAAACAAGAGGACTTAATATGTTTCACGGTAGCATCGTCGCCTTAGTGACACCTATGTTTGTAGATGGGGTGATTGATTTTGATTCACTGACCCAATTAGTGGATTTTCATATTGAAAACGGCACCGACGGTATTGTTGTGGTAGGCACCACGGGCGAGTCGGCGACACTCAGTGCTGATGAGCAACGTTTGGTGATAAAACATGTGGTGAACCATGTCAATAATCGCTTACCGGTCATTGCTGGTACGGGTGTTACTAGCACCAAGGCTTCTATCGAACTCACTAAACAGGCGATGGAGCTCGGTGTGGACGGTTGTTTACTCATGGCACCCGCCTATGTCAAACCAACACAAGAAGGGCTGTTTCAACATTACAAAGCCATTGCCCAAGCGGTACCGGTCCCCTTAATTTTATATAATGTCCCCGGCAGAACGGCTTGTGATATTTTGCCAAAAACCGTCGAGCGTTTATCCCATGTCTCTAACATTGTCGGCATCAAAGAAGCTAGCGGCTCTATTCAACGAGCAAAGCAATTATTACAACAGTGCGAAGGCCGTTTGGATGTGTATAGCGGTGAAGATTCTTTGGCAAAAGATAGTATGTTAGCCGGTGGCAGAGGTGTGATTTCTGTCACTGCTAATGCGGCGCCCAAATTGATGAAACAAATGTGTGATGCAGCGTTAGCCGGCGATGTAGCATTAGCCAATAAACTCGATGCCAAGTTAGCTGATTTACATGAACAATTATTCAGTGAATCAAATCCAATTCCGGTGAAGTGGGCCGTGAGTCAATTAGGCTTAATGCCTGAAGGGATTCGCTTACCCTTAACGCCATTGTCTGATGATAAAAAAGCACTATTGCAAACCGCAATGCAGCAAGCAGAATTATTAGGGGTAACAAATTCATGAGGTTTTGGGCGTTCTTGATATTTGGTTTTATCGCTTGCCTATTAACAGGCTGTGCAACCATGGGTAAACACAATGCCTTATTGCGCAACCATGACGATGATTATTTGCAAAGTAAAAGTTTAGCAAAAATTAATGTGCCAAAGGGCGTGTATTTTTACCCAGCCGATCCTTATTACACCATTCCAGTTTACGCGGTTAAGAGTCAACGACAAATGTCTCTTTTGCCGCCAGGCAGCTTAGCCGCGCAACAAGCCATTGCGAAATCTACGGGGAGGCAACATGCAAAAGGGTGATTTACTCTATGAGGGTAAAGCGAAATCAGCGTATTTAACGGATAACCCTAATGAACTTGTTTTAACTTTTAGGGATGATGCTTCAGCCTTTGACGGTGTGAAAAAAGCCAAGCTTGCCGGCAAGGGGGCGATTAATAATCGCTTTAATACCTTCATCATGGAGAAGCTAGAGCAAGCCGGCATCGAGACGCATTTGATTAAACCATTAAATGAGACCGAAAGCTTGGTTAAACGCTTGGATATGATCAAAGTAGAATGTGTGGTGCGTAATGTCTCTGCCGGGAGTTTGAGTAAACGCCTGGGAATTGATGAAGGCTTGCCACTTAACCCACCCGTGTTTGAATTTTTCTTAAAAGACGATGCTCTGCATGATCCAATGATTAATGATGCACACATTCTTACCTTTGGCTGGGCAACGTCCGAAGAAATTGCCGTGATGAAGCATAAAACCTTTGCTGTGAATGCGGTATTAAACCCTTTATTTGCCGAAGCCGGCATGTGGCTGGTAGATTATAAATTAGAATTTGGCCGTTATGATGGCCGCATCGTCTTAGGCGATGAGTTTACCCCAGATGGTTGTCGCATTTGGGATGCCAAGACGAAAGAGAAATTAGATAAAGATCGCTTTCGCAGGGATTTAGGCGACGTGATTGAATCTTATCATATTGCGGCGCAGCGACTAGGACTGGAGTGATAATGAAACGTAGAACTGGGTTTAGCTTAATTGAAATTATGTTTGTGATTGTGCTGATTGGCATTATCACCACTGTCGTTGTGACAGCCATGCAGAATCGAATATTAACGGCCACCTTAAACAAGTCGGCGGGTGAAATGGAATTAATTCTGCAAGCCTACAGTGCCTACTACGTTGATAACAAAAAAATAACGACGAATATGAAAGATTTGCAGCCGTATTTAACCATTCCTATGACCAGTGATGGCTATGTCTATGGCCCATGGGGGCAGCAGTATTTAATCAGTGCCACGCCTTCTAATCAGCCCACAAAATTACAAGTGTCTTTAGTTGCGCCCACCGATAAAATCGGGCAGGGACTAACAGCCTTATTGCCTGGAGCGAGTTATGACTCGAGTAGTAAAAAAGTAACTGCTTCATTACCCTTAGCCGCAGCAGCCGGTACCACAAAAACCGATCAATACGGTATTTTTCTTGTAGGCTCCATCATCGATGGTACGGGTAATGCAGCCTGGTTCTACGTGAAAAAAGTTATCTGTCCGACGGGCTTTGTTGCTCGTTCTAGTGTGGCGCTTCCACGTTGGGAAGGTTTGAACTACTATTCTTATTTTATTAACCCGCGAAAAAGTGATGGTACCGCTCATGTATCATCAGATTATTATTTTCCAATTGATCATTTTTCAGCAACCATTAGCCCACATAATAATAGTTGGCGGATTGTCATTTACTACACGATTACGACATCACAATCAGAGAAGGTTTATGTGCAAGCGCTTAACAAGCAAAGTGATTACTATCAAAGTGGCGAGTTTACTACAGTAAGCACAGAGAAAGGCATCAGGAATACCCCCAACCCCCCCTCAATTGTTGAGGGTGTTAGTGGGCTATATGCATACCAATCAGCGCCAATCAATAATTATCAATACAAGATATTTGCACTACAAAACCGGGTCTATAAATTCTCTGACACTTCTTGGGGCCCGTTTGTTGAAACAGTCGTGAGGCGCTGTGGTAATCCTATCTGTGACACCGGCGATGTCAGTGCCTCAGGCCCCGTGACACCTATGCCACCCATACCGGTTCCACCGACTAACAACAGTACAGCCACGCAATACGGCTATATCGGTCAGCTGACCTTAAATCAATGGTGCGAGAAGTCATAACATCATTATCTTCAATGTCATGTCATTTTTTTATTGCGACTTGATTTAATTTAGGGTAAATTTTCTATACGTGAACGCTTTGGTTAATAGTTTACCGAATGTGTTTTAACTGGTGCCTATCGGAGTTATCGGGCACCAGTATGCGATGGATAGCCTCTATACACATCGTACTTCGCTTCTATTTTTGGAAGTAGGACGAGTACATGTCTTAATTGATCGAATGGAGAGATATGCAATGCAAAGACACGATTCTGCCCCTAATTTAACTGATCTAGCCGAACACCCCGCACGAACACAAGTACGCCATTCCTGGATGGGGTCCAGTGAAACGATTCGTGAGAGTCTTGAGGAAGCAGCTCGAGAAGATGGTGTGGATACCGCCATCGTTATTACGCCAGAGAAACTAGAAGAGTGGCAACAGCTTGAAGGCCAATCAGGCCAACGAACTAAAGCCGCCTTAGAGCTTATCCAATATTGCAAACAAGAAGGTGTTTCTTATAATGCTATTCATCTCGCATTGATTTACAATTTGCCCGAAACACTCAAAGTAGTTATCCCTAAATATACCGACATACTGTCTTACCTAAATGCAACGGGTGGCGAGGAAGATGAAACGCCAATTGAGCTGGCGAAACGCTTGGGGCGTGTGGAAGTACTGCTAGACGCCGTTGATAAAAGCTCTCATGATAAGCAGTCATTACTCAGTTGGTTAGATACGTTATTCCCTGAATTAAAGCATAACCATTTACATCTTATTGCGCGGTATCTCTGTCTACATAACTTTGATCATGCAGTGGTGAGTTACTATGCTGAAAAAAGAGATTTATTACGCTGGGAGCGTTATTTTACGCGAGATAGTATTGGTTTGACACCAATGGAAATTGCATTATCACTACCCAACAGACCAGGTGTCAATCTCGGTGATGCCAATGCGCGCCTCAATAACTTTGAGCATGTGCTTAATGTACTAGCTGGGCGAGCAAAAGAAAAAGCGCGTGCGGATGCCTATATTGCTAAACTCAAAGCACGGGCCGAAAAGGATACTGCCAGGCCATGGGATTTGAGTATCAACCATGAACAAATGGAAGAGCTACTCACCAAAAACTTGAATGCTTGCATTCGTACCGATGTTATCACCATAGAGCGGGATGCCATCCAAGCCTTAAACGTATGGCACTATGAGGGAGAGGTAATTGATAGAATTAAAGCGCTTTGCAATGAGTTTTTGCCCTTTGATGAATTAGAGCGAGTGGCTGGCTTAACCCAAGCATTACGAGAAAAACGACAGGCTAGGGCTGCTGTTGACTTTAAAGCGCCTATAAAAAAAATCCAAAAGTTAGTCAAACAATTTATTGCAAAATCAGCAAAATTACGTGAAGAAAAACTCACGGCGCTTCGGTATGCCACGCTTGTTTGTCATTTAGATCGCATCGAAGCTGCTTACGCTTATTATTTGAAAAACGACCTAACTAGTGTAGAAGCACCTGATCGCTGGATTCGTGCCGTTGGTATGGATTTAAACCCTGGTTTTTTGCATCCAGAGGTTGCTCAATCAATTATAAAACGCTTACAAACCGAGGATGAAACAGTAGGGGAAAATACCAGCCATGACGTGTTTCATTTTGCGGATATGTTTTTTAAAGTACAAAAAGGCAGTGAGCGTTTAGAGGATATGAGTGGTGCTTCTAGCTCTAGTGCGGCAGCACCAACGCCTGCTTATGATGAGCCCCCGTTGGATCCTGGCATGGAATTTTTAGTGCATACGCTTTTTAATGAAATGCTTTCCATTAATGGAACAGCCGCGACCCGGCTTTTAAAGATCATTGATGATGATGTGAGTTATATCTACCAAGTGTCAAAAGGGGTTGAGGGTGTTGGCATGGATATCATTTATGATTTTTATCCAGAGCTTTTTGATAAATTAAATCCTCGTCATAATGCCGCTAAGACAATTTGTGAAATGATTATTCGTTTTGAAGATACAAAGTTTGATAACGAGCAAGGACAAATCCGCTTAAACAGTGATTTAGAACCCGCAGAATTAGCGAGTGTTGGTATTGATGAAGACAGAGCCATGATTCGAGCAGCTGATAAGCAGCCAGGTGGTGACACAGCCATGCGTGTTAAGAACTTTCGTTACGTGTTGCCCATGATGTCAGAAGAAATTGATGCGGGTTATCGTCATGACTTCCTTAAACGCATCTGTCCTGAGTTAGTGGTTGTGCGCTTGTTAAGACAAGCTCAGCGTAAGAATGCTTATTACCATCGCTTATTGGCCTCTGGACGCTTTACTGAAGCTGATTTAGCTAGCGCTAATCTTCCTGTCCGACTAGTTACTGGTATTGAAACGTTTCTTCATGAGAGAATTTGTTTGACACGCGATCTGTTCAAGCAATACCAAGATGATTTGGAGTCCTCAGAGGCCGTCCCTTTACTTTCTTTTAACCGATTTTTACAGCACTTAGACCCACTGATTTACCATTTCTATCAAGGCATGTTAGCTGCTGCAAAAGGTAATCCTATAGTGGCCTTTGAGTTGATTTATAAAGCTCACCGAGGTGGGTTCGGTCTCCTCAAGAAATATTCTATTGAGGCGATGTTAGGTAATCAAAGCTTATCCGGTGGCCTAACCGTCGAACAATGGCTAGAAAAAGAAAAACGTGTGCCCGACATGCTAGAGGATACACGTGATGTTCCCATTGAGCTGGCATTAAAGCGCTTTATTGAAGCAATTGATTTTAGCAACATTCCGATTGATAAAGAGTTAGAAATCTTGCGGGAAATTAGTTTAATCGACGGCCTGTTACATATCAAGCTAACCGGTTTAAAAAGCGATGGTGACCAATTAAAGCACCTGCTATTTAACGATGGGCAGCGACAACCTCAGCTAGGTACGTGGCAAAAAATAGAATTTATTAATTGTCCTAATATCACGAGTCAAGATCTTGAAAGCTTCCGTGTCTTAACCTCAAGAAAAATTAGTATGGGGCTGCATATCGCGCCTTCTTTTCCAATAAAGAGCCATCCCGTTGTTTCTGCACGCAAAACGATGGCACAACCATCAGAAGCCAGCGCCTCAAGCAGCAGTGCTGGCACTGGTATGTCGTTCTCGCCACTAAACACAAGCCGCTCCGTCTCTAAGTGCCTCTATGATGATAAAGACATCGACACGGTCATACGTGCAAACCTGTTAACTGAAGGCGCTGGTTTTCATGGCTATAAATGCGGTTATGATTATGTGTTAGGCGAACCCAATCAGCACGATTGTTTTGGCGGAAAACCGGATAAAGGCGGCTGGTTAGTGGCGGTAACACCGCCTATTGCAAGCTTTCGCGAACTGGGTGGCCTGTCCTCAATAGCCCCCACGCATTTTATGAATAAAAGTGATCAAGCAATTAGCGCAACGCGTTTGTTATTGGAAAGGGCATTGACATTTACAACCTTTAAACAGTTCAAACAATGGTATACCAGTCAGCAAATGAATCGACAAGAAAATCAAGATTTATTAAAAGCCCTGTTCAAGAGCGTTACAAGCGTTGCTAGCTGGGACAATGCAAAAGAATTGCTACAAATCCGATTGCAAAAGGAACTCCTTGCCTATAAAGATGTGTTTGATGAGCTAAACCCACTGCTTCAAGATGAGCGCTACCAGCAAGCAAAAATTTTATTTCCGATTAATTTAAGCCAGATACACTGGGTGAGTGGTGAAATCATCATAAGGCGTGCACATCATGGCTTTACTGTCTTACTGTGCGCACATGATCCCATGGCGACATCAGGTTTTCCCAGAGGCTTAGTGACTGGTTTTCAGCGCGCAATCCGTCGCCGTTTACGTGCTGATTTTCCTGAGGCTATCATCCAGATTAAAACCGTCGCGAGTCCTTATGCGGCACGTCGACAAGGCCCGTTGGATGGAACCTCTTGTGGTGTCATTGTGTCAGACGAACTACCCAAATTAGCCTTAGGAAAATCTCTTGCACGAACTAGGCCCCACCGTGTCAATGCACCTGATTTGAGGTTACATCAAATACAGCTTGTTAAACGGCAACTGGAAAAAAAGAATCCTCGTCGCCAGGATTTTTTGCGTAAGCATCGCATAGACAGCAGCAGAGTTGCAAAAACCGTGTGGGCAGAGGCGCTATTAGCGCCAAGCGTTGAACAGAGCAGCGTAACAACGCCCGTCATTTTCAGTGATGATGTAACGTTATCACGCTTATTTGACAAACCGACTGGTGAGATAGCCGAACATGAGCGACAGCAGGTTCAAAGGCTGGAGCATTTGCTTGCAGAGGATAAAGCCTTGCAACGCTGCTATCCGCAGGTAGCGGCGATTTGCCAGCATCAATATGATTTGAGCCGGGATAAAACGTGGTTAATGCGCTTGGCGTCTATTCATAAGCTTGCGCAGCGTTATCATGAGGTTTATCGTCGCTTAGGTGATGAAGACAGCACAAGCACACTCAGTGATGAAGCGCTCGTCATTGATTTAGCCTACTTAACGCAAGCACTGGCGTTATGGCAAATGTCTGCAACCTCAACGGCGTTAACATCGGCACTGAGTGAGGTAGCAGTAGCACATACGACAACGCTATCCGTCGTTGATAAAGAAACATTAGCGGTAGAAGAAACCGCCTTGCCTACCGAGGAGGAGCGGGCCAGTGTTTCAACCCTTGCTACAGCAGACGAGGCTGAGCCTGTTTCTAGGCCACTAACACTCGACACATTAACTATCCAGCGCTTTGGTAATCACTTTAGGGAATTTTATCAGCTTGTGAAGGCCCGCGTTGAATTCTTACAAACACCGGTGCATGAATGGCCAGAACGCGCTATTGCACAGGCCTTAATTCCAAAAGCTAACGAAGAGACGTGGTATAGCCCGGTTGACATCGCGTTTTTAATTGGTCTCTATGCTCAGTGTGTCTTAACTGATAGCGAGACACACTTACCCATGCAAGGAGATGGTCTTTATTACATTCCTCATGGCGAAGCATTAACGATTCCTCTGGATAATATGGGGAATATTGAAAAAAGTGTCATGACAAGAGATGCGATGATTATTGCACCACAGCACAATGGTCCATCCCCCGTGGATTGGCTGCAGCGCTTTGATACGGAGTTACAACTCACGACCGACGGTGGAGCGGATGTCTTTGATCTGCTGGCGAGTCGCTTACGGCAAAAGAAAGATTTTGATATTAGGATTTTACTACCCTTTTACAGTGAAGATTTACTGTGGTGCTTGGGGGAATTAACCTTGCAGCAACGGGGCGATCAAATAGAGGGTCACTGGTTGGTTCATGGCGCTGATCTTGTAAGGTCGGAGGATTATACAGAAGATGATGAAGCCTTAACAGATTCTGATGCCATCTCTAGCAGAGAGCTTGGCGTAGTACCACTGAGTGATTGTAAGCGTCGCTGGCTAGATTCATTTTCAAAAACATTGAATCAAGTGATTCACCAGCGACTAGAGCGATTATCACGTGATGAATTACAAGCGGGTGCGATTACGATGCCTTATCAATGGTTATCCTTGACGACTGTCGCAGAAATGGCACCCCGCACTCACGCCTTTTCCAATAAGCCTATTTTATCTGGGACACGCATTTTAGGATTAGTGTTTGAACGGTTATTAGATAGAGAAACGAGCTACCTTTCACAGTTAACACCCGCTGCTGCCAGGCAGACTCATTGGCTTATGGTTCAGCGTCATGGGCGGCCCAATGATGTGAGAAGAGTGCATTATGAAGCAAGCCATACTCTAAGGCCTATTTTGCATCGTGAACTACTGCAGCCTTGGTGGGAAAAGGAGGAGGCCCGTCAATCGTTTATGGCCCTTGCTTTGTGGGGTGTTCGCCATAATGAACGCGCGCTGTTATCACTGTTATTTCCAGAATCATTAGCGGACAAGGCGAAGCGGCTCAAATACGAACAACGGCTTGAGCAGCATCAACAATCTTGTGCCAGAATCTTAGTCCTTTATCTCATCCAACGACAAACACAGGAATGGTATCACCAGTACCGCGTGATTTTGCAGCGCTTAGTCGCTGAATACGAATCACTGGGTGGTATGCTCGAACCCGTTGATGTCGTAATTGCACATGAGTTATTGCTTGCTGAAACAGCACTATTAGCCGATAGTGATGCACTATTAGAACGTGCCTGTCGCTTAGCCAACTATCAATTAACGCCTGCTATGCGCCGCACTTGGCTTTCTCATAGTAAACAAGTCTTTAGCGAGCTTAGCGTTTACCACCATGCCTTGCTAACGGTTGAAGACTTGAAAGGTTTTATTCGAGAGCTACAAGAGTACGAAGGCATCGCGTTGAACCATTACGAACATTTGCAGGAACGACTAGCAAGTGCCTGTAATACGATCGAAACATTACAGCGGGATATGGGGAAACTTTTCACAGCCGCCAACCATCAGCGCGCATTGACACATTATCTAAAAACGCAACCGAAGCTCGGACACCTTCAATCAGATAAGCACCTGCATGCAGCCTTTAGTCCCTTATTGCCGCTCTTGGCCGATGATGCGGCGACCTGGTTAAAACAATGGTCCCAATCACCACAGATGATGCTGGGGCAACTGGGTCAATCCTTCATTGATGAGGCCTTGGCGGAGCATCAGTTATCACAGCTGGACTTTTGGAAAGCGCGTGGCTTAAACCTTGATTCGCTCACACAACAATTACATTTATTGGTGTTAGCCAATCGTTGGGATGTGTTGCAGGTGATGGTGAGCCATCGTCGCATGTATCAAATTGCCTTAGAAGGGATTTCGCTGGTCCGTGGTATTGTTAGGCAACGGCGTGCCGCTAATGAGGCACAGCGAGAGTATATCCGCAGTTTACTCGAGGAAATCGGCGAGGCTGCATTAGAGGATTTTACAATTGCCGTGCACGAAGTCGAGCAAGGTTTAACAAGGTGCCTAGAGCCCTTAATGACGTCACATCCCCAAGGCCGTGAGTTGCTACAAGATGTCTTCCAGTACCGCTGGGATTTACCCGCAAAAGAACAGCTGACTGGAGCGGACTTAGAAGAGGTGGTCAGTCGCTATGAGCGATTACTGGGAAGCGATACCGTGCATATCCCCACCGTTGATGAAGCAACGGCTGCCTATGCCTGCCCCACACAGCTGGGTGATTTATATTATGCGTTATCGCTACAACAGACAGCCTTGCAGCAGTTCATTAAAGAGCAACAAGCACTGGAGGATGCAGTGTCTCTCACGGTAGACAGGGAGGCATTACTGACGCTCTTCAAACAAGCCTTACATAAGACGTCGTTTAAAGCACACAAGGCGCGCTTTGCTAAAGAGTCACACGCTAGCAAATCTAACCAGGGGGTATTATTCCACTTAACGCGCCGTAAGCAAACCTATTCTTTAGAAGAGCTGACGGAGTTGCTGGCGGCGATACAGGCGCACCAGCAAGCGATGGGAGAGCAGCTGCAAATGCTAACAACAGCGAGTCAGTCTCATAAAGGATTAGGTGCACAGCGAGCTTATGGTGAACAACTGCCACCAGTATTTCGTGAGGATTACTTACATTTTTGTGCGCTTAAGCAACGAATGAGTGCGGCCCTTGTATTCACTCGTAACTTACCCTTTTATTATCCGGGCACTTTTGCACAAGTTGCAAAGCGCTTGATGCAAACAGAGTGGCCGGTAGATGCTTATGTGAGTCGCCAAGAAACCTTATTGCATATGGCGGTGCGCTTGGGTCAACAAGAGATCTGTGAAGGGCTGTTAGATTACGGCGCCAGTATTGACATCAAAAACGGTGAAGGTAAAACCTGCTTAGACATGACCGATGATAAGGGTAATACCTTATTGCACCACATGGTGCGAGCACGACGCGTTGATTTAGCGCTCTACTTAATACATAGCCGCATGGAGCGTGCGGTGAACATTAGTGGCGTGCGCTACTTACAGTTAACGAACCAGGATGAGCAATCGGCTGTCACCATCACTGATAGCGAAGGTAATACTTTACTACATCAATTCTTTATTTACCTAAGGAACGGCGGCGGGGTGGGTCCTTCCCTCTCGGCACGTAAAAAATGGATGGATATTCAAGGGCATAGCTGGATGTTGGCCTCTTATAACCGAAATTTTGTGCAACAGTTGGATACTATGTTATCATTGCTGCTAAGTGCGGGTGCAAGACTGGATGTTCAGCGTGCACCCATTAATGAGGGCTCGGACATTGGCATGACGCCTTATGGATTATTGCTCGCCATGGATAGCGAGAGTGAGCAGCATAGGCGCTTACAGGAACACTTACTGGGAGAAGTCACACGGTTTTTACTGAGCTATGATGGCCATAATATACCGTTTCGCAGCGTGTATGGTGAGAGTGCCATTACTTTTTTGCGAAAAGAGTGGGAACAGTCCGAGCAAAAAGAGAAGGGGTTTTGGTCGCGTTTAAAGACTTTGTTTTCCAGCAAGTCGGAGCAAGAAATTTTGGAAAAACGGGCCATCATCTTAGCGAAGTTAAGACAATTTAATATGGCCTCGGTTTGTGGCAGCGAACGATTTTTTGTGAATGAACAACGTCAAGCCAGGCAACATGCTGAAACGTCTGCAGAGCGTCAGTTAAGTCGGACGTTAGTTAGGCTGTCTAAGACAGAAAGTTTACAAAGACGGCAACGCCAAGCGGCTCGCGCTAGTAGCAGCGAAGACTCGCCCGGCAGAAGTCGAGCCCTCATTCGACACAGTGAGGAAGGTGCGCTGATTTATCATGACTTAAAAACTCAGTCTGGTGAAGCAAGTCCGCAAGTATTGAGAGGCCATCAGCGGAAGCAAGCAAGACAGGCTGGTCGCGTAGAAGGCACACAGATTCGCGAGCAAACCGATGCGGTCATTTTGCAGCAAAAGCTCTCGAAGAAGCGTGCAGAAGCGGGTCGCAAAGTGGCAGAAGCAGGTCGCGAAGCCGCAGAAGCGGGCCGCGAAGCGGCAGAAGCGGACCGCGAAGCGGCAGAAGCGGGCCGCGAAGCGGCAGAAGCTAGAGTACGAGAGTTAGAAGCGTTATTAGCTCAAAGAGAGCGTGGCGATGGTGCGAGTGCTTCGAGCAGCACTGGCGGCGATGAAG
>JAJFKI010000073.1 GCA_021773295.1 Gammaproteobacteria bacterium
TAACTGATATCACTGTATTCTCCAAAGCCACATCAGGTAATAATATGGACTGATATTAGCTATATACCCATCACAGATGAAAATGCGAAATGAAGGCTATTGCTTTTTGCCCCCTTTGAACGTTCGAAATTTGCCAATAGAATAGCTATTACCTGCATTTCGAACGTCCAAAGGGAACAAAAATCAAATCGCCCTAATGTCGCATTTTCATCTGTAATGGATATATACCCATCCTACTTGACAAGTAAATGCCAATTTTAGAGAATAGCTCTCCTTATTTGGCTATGTAGCTCAGCTGGTTAGAGCGCGGCATTCATAATGCTGAGGTCGGTGGTTCAAGTCCACCCATAGCCACCACCTTATTTGGATAATTATGACTCAAACCGACCTGAAAACTTCGGATCTCTGTGCTCATCTTGATCATGTCATGGCGCCACACTACCAGCAAATCATTGATTTAGCGTTCATTCAGGCATTAGTCAAGGCGCAACTATCACCAAAACGATTTCAAGATTATCTTTATCAAGATACCTTATATCTGAAAGAGTATATGGCTATTACACAGCACATAGCCCAAGATTTGATGCCCGAGATTCAAGTACAATTACAACAGTTTAATCAAAACACAGAGCATGAGTTGGGGCGTTATCAACACTATTTACTAGAGCAGCATTACCAAGCGCCACAGCAAACAAGCAACCATACTTGTCAAGCCTATTTAGATCATCTGTGGCAAGCGGCCAAGCAAGGCACACTGTTAGGTTTGGTGGCGCTTTATCCCTGCTTTCATCTTTATCGTGCCTTTGCCATTGCATTAAGCCAGCAATTACAAGCTAACAATGTTGATCTCGATAAGCATCCGTACGGCTGGTGGTTACAGGGCTTATGCTGTGATTTAGAACATGGCTTTATTATTGAAGTGATTAATGATCTTTTCACAAATCATCCGCATCCTGACAAAGAAGCTTTAACAAAGGCGGCTATTCGTTCGGCAGAGTTAGAAATTGTGTTTTTTGATAATTCATTGGTAATTTCTAATGTGTCTAACATCATCATCCAATCTATCCTTATAGTATAGTGTATGAACAGTGTTTTCCTATTATGGCATGCTCATATTGAATTATGCAATTAAGGATTATTAAATTATTAGATTTGAAGTGAAGACTGTAACACTTGCCCCCAGAAATGACTGCTCTTGTCATATCATAATGATAGTCAAATCGCTGCCATTTCCAGGAGTTGTCCAAGTGTTGGGCAAGCAAAGCTGTGATGGTTTGATTTGAGGCATTTTTTGCACTCAAAGTGGTCGGAAGAAAGTATGTTCATCCTCATGATGAGCATGCAAGAGATAAGCTGCTAACTCTTCTCTCTCCCCTTTCGGAAGAATATCAACCATAAACCTATCCTTCCTCAGAAACTTTATTGAGTAAATACCCCCGTTAATGTGGCTTTATCAATTTCATAAGGTGCTAGCGCCGCGAGCACTTGTGCCTTATTACTATCCTCTGGCAAATCTAATTGACTATCTAGGGCATACAAGGTGAACACGTAACGATGCTTACCTTTTGGCGGGCATGGACCATTATAAGTTTGTTTGCCCCAACTATTTTTTCCAACCTTTGTACCCGCAGGCAATTGTTCTGGATTTTCTGGCAACTTTGCCACTGTGATGGGAATATTAAACAAGATCCAATGATCCCATACGCCATTAGCAGCATCGGGATCAGCCATGGTTAACACATAGGATCGCGTCCCTGCTGGCACGTCAGTCCAATGTAATGGCGGTGATACATCATCACCCTTACAGGTAAAATTAGCCGGAATGCGATGAAAGGGCTTAAATGCCGGACTAGATAAACGCATCGCATAACTACTCATGCTCACGCTTAGCCCTGTGATTAAGACGAATAATATTTTGGTGGTCATCGTTACTCTCCTCATTGCCTTAATTACCAACCGGCATTGTGCCCCGCGGGCGAAATAAGCTCCGCCGTTGTTGTTGATTCACTGAAAGCCCCACGCATTGCGTTGACACTTTCACCTTTGTCATTGGCTGACTGAATAAGGAATGATACTGTTCCTCTTCGTCCAGCACATCGCTACTACTTTTAGGAATAAAACCCACATTGCATTGAGCAATGTCCTTTAAACAATTTTGTTTAAAACTGTCGATAAATTGTCTTAATTTTATATGGCGCTGCAGCGCGAATACTCTTAGGTATGACGGCTTGTGACGTTGATAATAGCGCTCGAACATTCTCACCGTGTGTAATGCATCTGACTCACCAGCCACAAATAGCGTGAGGATTTGGATAAATTCTCGCTGCTCGGCACGACGATAGGTGTCTGATAAGATATCGTCAATATTTTTATTTTGCTTGATGCTTAAGAATTGGATTAATAACGCTTTGGCACGCGTGTGAAAATAACGTGATTTTAATTTTGTGTAACGCTCGAGTAACGCTTTTTGCGAACTGCCACTCACGCTTTTTAAAATGGTTTCGATAAGATTGGCATCACTGCTGTGCAGTGCATCATCATGCTGCGATTGTGCAAGGGCCGCTTCAACGACTTGCGCTTTTAATCGACTGGTAAATTGTCTCCTTGTCACTGCCATGTCTGATCCTTGTTCTTCCGTTTTCATCGGTACGTTTATACCCATCGTACTTCAGGCCAGGGTTCTCAATGTACCAGGAATTTCTTTGAAAACAAGTAACAACTTGGGTGTATTCTGTGGATAAAATGTGTGATTGCTGGGTAAAGTCAATTTTTTTTAAAAAAAGTTAAAAATGGTTTGGATTTTTGCTAATTTTGATGTGAGTTGATACAGCTAAATGGTGGGGCTATAATGCCCGCACTTTTAAAGTTATGGACAATAAATTATGAGAATTACTCTCTTCTTAGCAGCATTGCTCTTATCGAGCGTGACCATCGCTGCACCAGTAAAACAATCAGCGACACCACAACAAGCAAACGTTGAATATCGTTTATCCGGAAAGTATTTAAAAGACATTACTAAAATAACCCGCGAAGCTGAGCGCTACTTAGTCAATCAAGTGCGGGCTAATCTTGCAGATGATGAAACCAAAAGTTTAGCCATCGTGTTGGATGTGGAAGAAACTGCGCTGTCTAATTATTCAAGTATTTATAAAATAGAGGATAAGCGTCAGTACCACGCTGCGCATTTTAAACGCGCCATTGCGCCCGTGCGAGATTTATACCGTGTTGCGGTGCAACATAATGTACGTGTGTTTTTTATTTCTTCGGCAAAAGAGAAGCAGCGTGATTTAGTAAACGCTAATTTAAAACATGCCGGTTATTATTTTTGGACTGATCTTTATTTGGAACCGAATGATTATGATAAAAAATCAACAATTCCATATAAAATAGCCGCGAGAAAGCAAATCAAAAAAGCCGGCTACGATATTCTTTTCACCATGGGCGATCAATACAGCGACATTGCAGGACCTAATACAGGGAGAAAGTATCGGCTACCGAATCCGTTTTATAAGATAGATTAGCTTTTTACTTCACACGTCATGATATTCCAAACGCTGACCATACCAGCGTTGGGTAATTTCTTCAGCAGCTTGTTTATCTTGGCTTAAAAGTTGCTTTGCAGCCTGTTTTGCTGCGGTTAACAAAGCGTGATCACGGACGATATCGGCGACTTTAAATTGCATCATGCCTGTTTGCCTAGTGCCTAACACTTCACCCGGACCACGCATGCTTAAATCTTTTTGGGCAATGATAAAACCATCATTGGTTTCGCGCATCACTTGTAAGCGCTCTCTGCCCTGTAAAGATAATGGCGATTGATACATCAATACGCAGTGACTAGCAAGGCTGCCGCGCCCTACTCGGCCACGTAATTGATGTAGCTGTGCTAAACCTAAGCGTTCAGGATTTTCAATGATCATCAAGCTGGCATTGGGCACATCTACCCCCACTTCTATCACTGTGGTAGCCACTAACAAATCAATATTGCCTTGTTTAAAGCGCTGCATGATAGCTTCTTTGTCACTAGTCGGCATGCGACCATGAACTAAGGCGATACATAAGTGCGGTAATTCTTGTGTTAATTGTGCTGCCGTCGCTTCGGCTGCTTGGCACTGCAAAACTTCTGATTCTTCAATGAGCGTACACACCCAATAGGCTTGGCGCTGCGCTTCACACGCTTTTGCTACACGTTCAATCACCGCTTGTCGCCTGTCATTGGCAATAGCAACGGTTGCCACCGGCGTTCGACCAGGAGGTAATTCATCGATGACAGAATATTCTAAATCTCCGTAAGCGGTCATGGCTAAACTGCGAGGAATTGGCGTCGCCGTCATCACTAATTGATGGGGAACTTGACCTCTTTGCATGCCTTTATTGCGTAACGCTAAGCGTTGATGCACTCCGAAGCGGTGTTGCTCATCAATCACCACTAAGCCTAGCTTTTCAAATTGCACAGACGCTTGAAATAGAGCATGGGTTCCGATGATGATTTTTGCCTTACCCTCTGTCATTAAGGCTAATTGCTCTCTACGAACGGCGGCATTTTGATTACCCGATAACCAAGCTAACTGAATGCCTGACGGCTGTAACCATTTTTTGAAAGTTTGATAATGTTGCTCTGCTAAAATTTCCGTCGGTGCCATTAAGGCGGCTTGATAGTTATTTTCAACGGCGCGCAACATACTCAGTGCTGCTACTACTGTTTTACCAGAGCCTACATCCCCCTGCACCATGCGTAACATGGGCACTGATTCATTGAGATCCTGTTGAATTTCTCCAAGCACTCGTTGTTGCGCAGCGGTTAACTCAAAACCTACTTGTGATATAAACTGTTTATTTAAATCACCGGCTTGTGTGAAAGCAGGTGCGGGATTTTGTTGTAACTTGTGTCTTAATTTTTGCATCGCTAAGCTGTGTGCCAACAGTTCTTCAAACACTAAACGCTGTTGCATCGGATGTGTGCCGTCTAATAATTGCTGAACATGGACATCAGGCGGTGGCGCATGACAATATTGCAACGCTTGTTTCAAACTAGGCAATTGCCATTGCTCCGTTAATACAGCTGGTAGTTCATGCACACTGCCTTGTTCTAAAAACCTTAACGCTTGAGTGAGTAAGCGCCTAAAGGTATTTTGGGTTAAACCATCAGTTGTTGGATAAATGGGTGTTAAGTGTTCTTCAATGGGCGGCTCTTCCCCATCCTTTAAATGCCGATATTCAGGGTGCACCATCTCTAAACCTTTAGGGCCGAGACGTGCTTCACCAAAGCAGCGCAAGCGTTCCCCTTTTTTTAAATTATTTTTTTGCGCCATGGAAAAATTAAAAAAGCGCAAATGAATTTTCCCAGTACCATCGCTGACTTGGCATAATAAGGTACGACGCTTGCCAAGATTAATGTTAGCCTCAATTAAATTGACTTCAATCACCGCATAATCATTGGCTCGCAGATCCCTTAAGGCTGTAACTCGCGTCCTATCTTGATAACGCATGGGTAAATGCAATAATAAATCTTGCAAGCTATAAATACCCTTTTTGGCTAATAAGCCAGCCATTTTTTCGCCGACGCCTTTTAGGGTTATTACGGGTAATGTGGATAAGTGTTGTTGCATTGGGTTATTAAGTTTGTTTAAAAATGTAGGATAGTAAAAATTGTCCAAGTGATCAAGGCCTTGCATGGATCACGTCATCCTAGCCTTGAGCCTTCCAATTAGCCTTAAGCCGGGATGACGGAGTCTGTGCGACTCTTTTAACGATGCGGTAATTGGGAAGAGGAACTCGCATAGGCAGAACTCGACGAAGACGATGACGAGGACGCCGCAATGGGTGGTTGCTCTTCTTCACGCCTAAAAAATTCAGTTTTAGCACTAACAACTTGCGACGGATGCCAGCTTTGTTTAACAGTCTTAACAGCAAGCGCTGTGACATGTGTATGCAAGTGACTGTCTATCAATGCGATGTACTTTCTATCAGGCATCGTCATGGCGATTTGTTTTGCCGTAACGCCATTACTATCTGGCATAATTGGATCAGCACCTTTTGCTAACAATTGCTTCGCATAGTCAAACCACTCTCTTTTTATCGCGATGGCTAGTTCTGTTTGGCCATCAAAACTTAATTCATTAGGATTAGCACCCTGCTCAATACAGAATTGACGAATGTCTAGTGGCGCATCTAAGGTCGTATAAATAGCTATCTCGCATATTTTTAAAGGCACCGAACCATAGATAGGTCGACCACGTAATCTCGACCAAACAGTACGAATTGCATACTTAGCCGTGCTCACGCCCCACATGCTAAACGCAGGCATATTAATACCTTCTTCTTTCTCTTCAATCAAGACTGGTTTATTTAAATCGTATCCTGCTGTGATGATTGCCTTAAAGCGTTTAATATCATCCGCTGCCCAGGTGTTTTTGTTTAACATAATTTGAAATAATACATTTTGTAATGAAGGTGCCAGAGAACTACCCGCTTTTGCTTTTAACTGCCTATAGAGTGTTTTATCCTCAAGATTGTTTGCCTGTGTTATAGCACTGTATCCATTATTATCCTCCTCTGCGGGAGAAACTCCCATGCCAATAAACTCCATTAGCGTTTCAGTTGCATTGCTACAAGCATTCGAAAAACCGATCACACCAGAAAAGCTAGGAGAAAACTTCGCCAAATTGCCGATAGTGGTTAGCATATAATGGGCTAAATTTTTGCCGTTGCTGGTTTGAAGATGAAAATTCACGCTGCAACGGTCTGTTAATGTTCTGACTTCAGACGCGTGTAATCGACACAGCAGTGGCTCTTCAAGCTTAGAGTCAGGGAACGGATAATCACTATAATCTTTCTCCTGTGCTGCATCGAGAAAAATATTCAAATTAAAACGATGATCATTGTACGCACTTAATTGAATAATTTTGGAAACCCTTATATCATCAACCATTCCATAATTATTCATCATCGCCTGGAGTTCTTTAATAAACCCATAATAATCATGCATGATTTGTAAACATTTAGGGTGAACAGCAACTTCCTTTTTCTTTAAATGATGCAAATAATTAATACCGATGACGATCCGCTGCAAAAACAGATAAAGTGTTTCTGTATCACCACGCTCTAAACAATAAGCCACAGGTGTTAAACCTTTTTCATCCAACACAAATGGCGACAGGCCTTGGTCCAACATAAATTTTACCATGGCAGTGTGTTGTTGCTTAACCGCATACGTTAAGTGCTCAGGTAATAAAGGATAATCGGAACTGATAAATACGTTTAACAAATCAATACACTGATTTTCAATCATATAATGAATGATTGGCATCCCTTGTACGGGTACTTGTAACGGATTGATCACTATTCGCTTAAATCTATTAGACGTTAATAATTTTGTCAAAGCCGCAATATTTCGTGTTTCAACCGCGCTCGAAAGTTGTGTGGTATTACGTTGATAAAGCGATTCAAAGGCAAAATCACAATCAGACGCCTCGGCCAATGCGTTCATTGTAGCAAAAATAATTTGCCCACACGCCACAAAACTGTCTTTCACAAGTGCAGCACTTACATAACGCGTATATTCTACCTTAGCCATGTGTAATACTGGTGACGCAACATGATCTGAAATTAAGCCTTCACTGTTTTCATAACGTGCGGGTAAGGCTAAATCCAGAAACGTATTCATCTTAAACCCATCAGGCTCATGCTTGTTAAAATGCCGAACTAATACGCTAATGATGCGATGAGCATCCACTTTTTTACGCTCAAGCTTTGCTGTTTCATCAACTCCAAATAGTTTTGCTAATGCCATTAGCACCACTTGTGATCTTTGTTCAGCAAGCATTTTTTCATAAACCGTATTCATCAGAACACACTCTGTCAGCAGAATCATTAATTGCTCTTCTGCACTGTATTGATAATGCTGAGTGTTCGCATGCCAACATTTAACGCTAGTCATGTCACTGCGGAGGCTTCGCAGCTCAAAATTGAAAAAGATAGCTTCTATGTCTTCTTGACTAATACCTGCTGCTGTGAGTACCGGTAATACTTGCTTTATCATTGGTTTAATGGGGCTTAATTGCTTTTTATGAATGGTTTCAAGATTTGCAAACAAATGTCCAACAGACTTTTGTGAATCAGCCACAGATTCACCGCTAGGATAAGTAAGGATAAGTGGATACGCATGATTACACAAGGCTGAGGCTTTCTCCCCTTGCGATAGCATTTGCATCACCGGCACCAATGATTCACTAGCATCAATGCTGGCCGTGATGGTTTGTAACAGTGTTATGCTTGGAATAATGACACGGTATAAGGATGTGTCTGCAATTTTTTGTGGTGCTAATAATTGTTTAGGACGGTATGAACCCCAGCTGGCGGGCAGCTTTACTAATCTAGGATCAATGTCAAAACTAATAAAAAGTCGTTCTGATGCAGGGATCGTTGGATCACTCATTTTCTTAAAGATTGCCACTAATGCTTCATGGGGAAACGTATTTAAAGACGCTGTCCAAGCTGTTTGGCCCAGCTGATTAGTTAAATGTTCTTGCGTCAAAAAGGGTAATAAATGCTGCCAAGCACCAGTATCATTTCGATCACAAACATGGACCTGCACATTCTGCATATGCTCACCATAGGCATGAAAGTATCGCCACTGTATTAATGTCGTATAAAATTGTTGTGTGTTAATTTGTCCTAAGGTCATTGCCAGTAATGCAAGCTGAGGTACTGTATCAGTAGACAGCAACTCTCTCGTGGGGTGCCCTTTATTCAAAGCGCTAGCAAGCTGTGTGGATGCTGCTTGCATTGCTGCGTCATCCACTAAACTTGTAACAAGCGCTTGTAACTCACTATTTTCTTTTAACAAGGGGAGTGTCGAGCGCAAATCACCACCATTAAGTTGCGCCGCAGCAGCCAATTGATCATGGACAATCCCATAGGCGGCTGGTGTCAAGCCTTCACTATTTTCAAAAGACTGAGCACCATAACTCATTAGCAATTCAATAAATGCCACGCGCCCATCTTTCGCCGCCATGTGTAAGGCACTATTATCATCTGCATCAGTTAAATTTGGATTCGCTCCTAAGCTCAACAATTCAACGGCATAATCAAACCACCCTCTTTCAACAGCGGTGTTTAATTCCGGCTTACCCTGATAATCAAGCTGATTAACATCGGCGCCATGCCTTATACAAAATAATCGTAAATCAAGTGGCGCATTCACTGAACCCACAGCTTCACTACTAAGAAACGAATACTCAACAATGGGATACCCTCGCAAAAGCTGCCAAAGCGAAACCAAATCATCTCTTGTTTGCCAAGCCATGAAGTCTAATGCTTCCCTAGTGTAAGTTCTTCGGTTAAAATTAACGCCTTTCTTAATTAAGTATTTCACTAAATAAATAGTTTCTGCGGTCCATTGATTCTTACCTATACTAGTGCTGACGAGCCTTATTAGTGATCTTTGGATGCTTTCCCAATTGATAGCGCCGAGTTGCTCTTCAAATAAGTCAATCACATTAAAACTGCGTGTTTCTAGTGCCAAGGTAATGGCATTTTTACCATATTTATTCGTAGCATAAATATCGGCACCATGCTTTAACAAGAATCGTACCTTCGCTATCTCTATTGACCAAGATTTCGGAATAGCGAAACGTGTATTGGGAAATAATAAATGCGACAAGGTGTTGTCATCATAATAGCGACACTTTATATCTAAGGGAACATGTTTATGCAATAATTTCCATAAAGAAACATCCCGCACATGACAAATGAGAGGACGTTCAGAAATGGAATCTAATGCTTCGTGCTGATTAGGATACTTAACGTCTTCAATGCTTCTATAATGCCCTGCGCATACTGTATAGGGAAATCTATCCTCGTGATTATCTGCTACTAATTGCTTCATTGAAGCTGTTTGACTAACTTCGAAATCATATCGAATGTCATCTAATTTAGCTTTAAAGGCTTGATAACGTTTAAGTAGGGGTGCGCAAGCTGCTTGTATCTCAATCTTTTTGACCTTAGTAAGATACGCTAAATGCCCGATACTCAAAGAAACCCGCCGCAGTAATACATGTAAGCAATCAGCAACATCATGTTTAAGACAATAAGCAATCGCCGTTAAGCCTTGCTCATCTTTGTATGTAGGACAGGCGCCAAGCTCTAATAAACAAGCTAGCATCTTGGCTTTGCCTGCTTTAGCGCACTTTATCAGTTGTGAGCCATCAACGCGCGCGCCTGCGGCGACTAATGGCGCCACTATAGCAACATGGTTGTGTTCAATCGCCATGTCGATTAATGAAGGGCCTGTAACCAAAAGCAGATTAAGATCATCAATATAGTGTTTTAGCGTTTCATCTGCGATCAATGCCTTAAGGCTCGCAAGATCATTACTCATAACACTCTGGGCAAGCTTATTTAGCAATGCTCTGTATTGCTGTAACCATGCACAAGCCTCATCTGAACATTCTTGAATAACTGTCCCAAACACCTCACGACACTGTTGTCGTCCCAGATGAAAGGTATTAGTTAAGAGCTTTTGTTCTGGATCGCTAAAGAAAAATGGCTTTTTGTCGTTTTCATAACGTGCTAACGCTTGCTTATAAGCAGGGTTTTGTGGATGCATTAATGTTACAAATTTGGCAAGATTAAACCCCATGGCTTGCCAAGCTTCAGACTGGCTAAACATATCTTGATAAACAGTTTGTAAAAATAATCTTCCTAATGCTAAGTTGGGCACCTCAGGAAAATCTGTTTGCATCTTAGTTAAGATTATTTTCCGCTGAGCTTCATCCATTTTTTTCTGTGCTTCTGCTAAACATTCCTCAGCCATTTTATAAACTTGTGTCTCCTGGATGAGTGGGCGCATACTTTGATTTAAGGCAAAATACACTTGCATCTCTAAGTCATCTGGCGTATCGCCAGCACGCTTATCTCTAATTTTTTGTAAGGTATTACCCGCGAATCTTTGTCTAAATTCATTATCGATAAGGACTTCCATGAGTGATTGTACTTGCTCTTTTTGAGACTCATTTTCTAAACTTATCTGTAATGAACGAGCCAGCTCAATTAGGCGATTAATAGCTGCTGGTGATGATGTGAATAATAAGAGAGACACATGATAAACATCATGAATCGAAAACCCTAAGCGACCACACTGAAAACCATCTGCTTCATCATGCTCGAAACCTTCGCATGGAAAGCTCATTCCAAAGGGATGCTCGCCTTTAGCATGCATTGTGGCCACCGAATCGGCATCATCTTCACCAAACCGTGGAATCAATTGCCGTTTCTTATCTGGCGCTAATTGATCTAGCACTGTTTGAATAATGGTAAAGGAAGGTACGATCACTAATAAACGACCATCGGGCTGGCGAATGGGGATAAACAATTTAAAATCAAGTTCACGCAAACGATTAAACATCGCTGCTGCTTTTTCTTTGCTATCAATCGTAAACGTCATAAAGCTGCGTTCTGATGCGGGCACATCCCCGTTAAGTAACGCAACCATAATGGCATCAAGGTTCTCTTTATCAAACGTATCGTCGATGCCATGAAAGCTTTGCAAGGTGAGAAACTTGGTTAACATCCTGCGACTATTCACATCTTTAGGCTTGAGTTGATAAAAACGCACATTTTGGCGATGCTCATCAGGATAATCCGCCAAGGCAGACCAATTTAAAATGATAGAGGTAAATTGCGCTAAGGAAAGCTGTTCATGCTGATAAGCCGACAGGGCATAATAAGGGAAATCAAGATCAGAGAAAATCGGCGCATCAAATTTAGCATCGGCTATTGCCGCCACCAATTCAGCCTCTTTCACCGCAAATTCAGGCGCTGCCTGACGCGCTTCTAAGGCCGCTAACATTACCTCAGCATTACGAAAAACAGGGGAACTTGCTAAATCTCTCATCTCATGGAACCTCATTCATAGTCAAGGAGGCGAGATTGTATCAAAGCGTGTTCAAATATACAACAACACAGCCCTAATACTCACAAAAAACTACAAAGCAACTGCGACATCCGTAGGGTTTAGGGGCAAATAAAGCGCAGGAGACAGGAGGTCGACGAGCCATTGCCCCTAAGCCCTACGGATGTCGCAGTTGCCTCACACCTATGCTAAGATAATTCCTTAATATTTAAGGATAATCTTGATACTAGCAGGGAAGAATGAGTAAGAAATTCGAGCAATTAGATGACGCCGTGAAAGTGCTATTATGGCATTTGCCGTGGGATGAAAGTGAAAAGAATCAGCCAAAATTACTCTCACCGGAAAAAGGCCCTTATTTCTATTTTCGCCGTAGCAAGTCTCCTTTGCATGAGCGTTTAACACAACTGATCGATTATCGTAGCATCCCCAATGTATTTATTCATGGCAGTGCTCATATTGATAATTATGCCAAGACGCAATTTGCTGCAGGGATGGTGGATTTTGATAGGGCTTATCTCGGGCCTTATGTGTGGGACATCGTTTGTGTGTTGATGGCGATTCATTTGAGAAACCCCAAACATTTTCACAAAGCTCTCAATAAAGACATCAGTGAACAGTTTCAGCAAGAATACATTCATCATTTTAAACATCCCGAGTTAAATTATAAAACCTTTGCACCGTTAGACAAAGTTAACGTCAAATCCTGGGAAGAGAATATTCATAATTATTTAAAGAGTGGGAAAAAATGGGCGAAGCAATTGTCCTCAGAGAATTTATCAGATAATGATCCCTTTGCCACATCATTGCTTGAGGAGTTTATACACCATCACCCCCTTAAAGATAGCTTCAAGAATTATAAAATTAAAACCGTTGCTTTTGGCAATGGCTCTTTTGGGCGTAAACGTTATTTGTATATTTTAGAAAAGAAAAAAAGCGGACCTGTGATTATTGATATTAAACAAACTAAAAATTATAGCGCCATGCCTTGGAACTTTATGAAATGGTATCGTAATCCTTTTACTACTGACGGGCAGCGATTATTAGAAGCGTGTAAATACTATGCGCCTAAGTTTGCTGAGAAAGAAAGTTATGCCTTGGTGAATGGAGTCGATTACTGGGGACGAGAAGTCCCTATTCTCAATCGCAAGCCTGACAAACTATTTGATAAAGACAAACAAATTGCCTTTGCTGTTTCAGCAGGTAGTCAATTGGGTCGTGGGCATCGCTTGTCGCTGTATGAAATTGAACAGGATGATTTCTTAAAACAGTTTACACAATTAATGCCAGAGGTTGTTAAGATCACTAATGTATTACTAGAAGAAACCATGGCAATGTGGGAAGAATACGTTAAACGTTATGGTGACACATGAAAGCTGATTTAAAAGCAAAAATAACCGTTGTCACGTCTTGGTATGCTGCTAAATTCTCCAGAGATATTTATTTGCCATCACTACCCGCTATTATGATAGCCCTAGGGACGACGCAAAGCATTATTCAACATACTGTGGCAGTTTACTTTCTAGCATTAGGCTTATCTCGTTTTATCTTCGCGCCACTATCTGATATTTTTGGGCGCAGAATAATTATTTTGTGGACAGTGCCTCTTTATGTTGCAGGCTCAATTCTTTGTTTTGCAGCTGTTAATATGCCAGAATTTATCATCGGCCGTTTGATGCAAGGCTTTGGTATTGGTTGTGTGACCGCCATTGGCCGCGCCATGGTGAACGATCTTTATAGTAAAGAAAGAACCACAAAAGCCTTAGCTTATCTTAGCATAACTGCCGTGTGGGCACCTGCCATTGCCACAGCTTTGGGTGGTTTTATTCAAGTAAATTTTGGTTGGCGAGTGAATTTCTTATTTTTAACCCTTGTCGGGGTTGCTTTGTTTTTACAATGCTATTTTGTACTGCAAGAAACAAATAAAGATATGCTAGAGAGAAAAAATATACTATTAGACGTGCTTGATACCTATCGCCAATTGATTACTAGCCGCTATTACTGTCGTTATTTATTGACTTATAGTTTCATCTTTGCCGGCACAGTAGTTTACTTTACGGAATCACCCTTTATATTCATTCATGTCATGAAAATATCGCCGCAAATTTATGGCTACTTTGCGTTCGGTACTATTTCCGGTATGTTAATTGGCAAACTCATTGCCGCCAAAGCCACAGATTATTTTTCCGTCGATAAAGTGATCATGATTGGTTTATTTTTTGGATTAACTGCAGGATTAATCATGCTGGAATTAGCAATTCAATCTGGTCTGAGCGTCGTTAATATTCTCGGACCCACCATTCTTTATTTTGCAGCCCTTGGCGTATTATCACCAACCAGTAAAGCGGCTTCGATGGGCACCAAGCGTGGTACCGCTGGTAGCGCTGCGGCTATTTTTGGTTTAGGGCAAGGTTTGGCATCGACTTTCGCGGGTATGCTTGCTGCGCGGTTGCATGACACGACGGGTAAGCCGTTGGCAATGGTGTTAATTGGACTCAGTTGTTGTGGGATTATTAGTTTTTTGATCTTGCAAACAAGAACTAAGACACATGCAACAAAATAAAAAACAATGGCAGTTTTGGATTGATAGAGGTGGCACCTTTACTGATGTCATTGCTAAAACACCTGCAGATGAATTAATCATTCATAAATTACTCTCAGAAAATCCCTCGCACTATGAAGATGCTGTGGTTCAAGGTATTAAAGACTGTTTGGCTTCTGAGAATATTGTTAGTGATGATATATTAATGATAAAACTCGGCACAACAGTTGCCACCAATGCATTGCTAGAACGAAAAGGAGAGCCTACCTTATTAGTCACGACAAAAGGCTTTAAAGATGCGCTAAGCATTGGTTATCAAAACCGGCCTGAAATTTTTGCTTTAGATATAAAGCTACCTAGCATCATACATGCTGAAGTCCTAGAAGTGGATGAGCGCATGAATGCTACTGGTGAAATTATAAAACCACTAGAGCTTAACACCTATCGCGAAAAGCTTGAACAGTATTATCAAACAGGCTTTCAATCCGTCGCTATCGTCTTTATGCATAGTTATTTGAATGCCAGCCATGAAACAGCCATGGCACAACTTGCGGCTGATATTGGTTTTAGCCAAATCTCTGTCAGTCATCAAGTGAGTCCGTTACCAAAAATTATTACCCGTGGTGATACCACCGTGGTCGATGCTTACTTATCACCCGTGTTAAACCGCTACATCGGTGACATCACAACAACCTTGCCAAAAACAACGTTACAATTGATGCAATCTAATGGTGGCTTATCTGATGCTATTAATTTTCATGGAAAGGATAGCATCCTTTCCGGCCCTGCCGGTGGTGTGATTGGCATGGTACACACCGCAAAGACGGCAGGCTTTGAGCATGTAATTGGCTTTGATATGGGAGGAACCTCTACCGATGTCAGTCACTATTGTGGTGAGTATGAGCGTGTGTATGAAAGTACTATTGCCGGAACACGTTTATCCTCACCCATGTTAAATGTACATACCATTGCTGCTGGTGGTGGCTCCATTGTGTATTACCAACACGGTCGCATGCAAGTTGGGCCGGAATCTGCTGGTGCCTATCCTGGTCCGGCCTGTTATGGTAATGGTGGGCCATTGACAGTGACAGACTGCAATGTACTACTGGGCGCTATACCTGAAACAGCATTACCCAATGTATTCGGTAAAAGTGGTAAAGATCCCATCAATAAAACCATTGTGATACAGCTATTTGCCTCCCTTGCCAAAAACGTTAATCATGAAAATAATACTTCCTTATGTCCTTATCAATTAGCAGAAGGCTTCATCAACGTTGCTGTCAACAACATGGCCAATGCTATTAAAAAAATCTCAGTGCAGCGGGGTTTTGATATTCAAGATTATGTGTTGAATTGCTTTGGCGCTGCCAGCGGGCAACATGCTTGTCTTGTCGCTGAAGAAATTGGTATTGATAAACTATTAATTCATCCCTTTGCTGGGGGACTGTCAGCGCTAGGGATTGGTATCGCTGATCAACGCATGATGAAGTCATTGGCTATTGAAAAGACATTAACAGATGAGCGAGTTAATGAATTAAAACAGCAATATCAACAATTAGAAAAAAGTTTACAGTCACTCTTTAAACAGAACACGGCTTCTCTTAATTTTAATCAGTATGTACATTGCCGTTATAAAGGCTCGGATACTAGCATTGAATTAAGCTATGAAGAATATGATAAGCTGTTACAGCAATTTGAGAAAAAGCATTTAAGACTATTCGGTTTTTTTGATGCTAGCAAGAGGATTATTATTTCCAGCATCAGTGTCGAAGCAATTTCAACATCGGAGAATAGTCGTTACCTTAACAACATTCGTATTCCGTCCGTAAAGAAAACTATAATTTCTCATCAACTTTTTATCGACGGAAAATTTGTTGATTGTCCTGTCTATCAACGACATGATTTACAACATGCTATTACTGGACCCGCTATTGTCATCGAACCAACAAACACCCTTGTCATTCACAAACATTGGCAAGCGTGCTTATTAGCCGACGGACAACTATTGCTCGAAAAGACCAACGCTAAGAAAAATGAAACCATTGGAACGGCACGCTCACCCATTCTATTAGAAATTTTTAATAATCAATTCATGTCCATTGCCGAACAAATGGGTGTTGTGCTAAGACAAACGGCCTACTCTGTTAATATCAAGGAGCGCTTAGATTTTTCCTGCGCTATTTTCACCAAAGAAGGTGAACTCGTTGCTAATGCGCCACACATCCCGGTGCACTTAGGCTCGATGAGTGAAAGTGTAAAGTATATTCATCAGCAACATCATCATCGTTTAAAAAAAGGCGATGTCTTTATGCTAAATAGTCCCTATTGTGGTGGCACTCACTTGCCAGATATAACAGTAATAACGCCCGTGTTTACCGAAGATGGTAAAACGCAATTATTCTATGTGGCGTCTCGTGGACATCATGCCGATATCGGCGGCATTACACCAGGCTCTATGCCCGCAGAAAGTCATCATATCGAAGAAGAAGGAATTTTAATAGAAGACGTACAATTAGTCCGTAAGGGAATATTTCTCGAAGAGGCTGTTAAGCAATTATTTTCATCCTCAAAATACCCCGCAAGAAATATCCAGCAAAACATTGCCGACTTGCAAGCTCAAATCGCCGCCAATGAAAAAGGCCGTCTTGCATTGCACCACTTAGTTGGGCGTTACGGCTTAGCGACAACACAAGCTTACATGAAGTTTGTTAAAGATAACGCTAGAGAAAGTGTGATTCAACTAATTCCCAAGATGAAAGCTGGTGCCTTTCATTGCGCTATGGATAATGGTAATGTAGTCGCCGTAAACATAACGCCTAATAATGATAACACGCTCACGATTGATTTTAGCCAAAGTAAAACCGTTAACCCTAACAGTAATTTTAATGCGCCCGTCGCTGTAGTAAAAGCCGCTATATTATATATCTTGCGCTGTTTAATCAAAGCAAATATTCCTCTAAACTCCGGTTGTTTAGATCCCGTTAATTTAATCCTTAACTGTGATTTTCTCGATCCAAAATATCCTGCCCCAGTAGTTGCCGGCAATGTAGAAACGTCACAAGTCATTGTCGATGTCTTATTCGCCGCTTTAGGCGTCATGGCTGCTAGCCAAGGCACTATGAACAACTTCACCTTCGGTAACGCACAGTATCAATATTATGAAACCATTTGCGGTGGTGTGGGTGCTGGCATACATTGGCCTGGCGCCAACGCTGTTCATACGCATATGACGAATACCCGCTTAACCGATCCGGAAATATTAGAAGCGCGCTTCCCGGTACGTTTGCAATCCTTTGAAATAAGAAAAGACTCTGGCGGTAAAGGTCAGTACAATGGCGGCGATGGTGTCACTCGAAAAATACAATTCCTAGAACCGATGAGTGCTACCATTCTTTCCAATCGCCGTAAGACTAAACCCTTTGGTTTAAAGGGTGGAGGAGCTGGCATGCCTGGTATTAATTATGTGATTCGTCATAATGGTATTAAAGAGTATTTAGGTGCTACCGCAACTGTGTCACTGGACTCCGGTGATGTTTTTGTTATTGAAACGCCAGGTGGAGGTGCTTACCAGCTTATACAGGGTGCAATTTCAGAATTTTAAATAATCTGCAATCAATAATCCTAGAAACGGCAGTTAAACGCGAACTTTTAGTGTAACAGATTGATTTGCCTGGCGTAATAAAAAATTTTGAAGTCACCTTGTTGGTGATGAAACAATTTTTTATAGAGCTAGGCGTATCAAGATGTTGCGCCAAAATTCGTGTCTTAACTGCCGTTTCTAGGATAATCTAAGGGTGCTTCCTTTGTCACCCTCACATCAACCTCTAGAATTTCTTTTTTGCTGCCGCCTTCATAGATTGTGCCGGAGGTTGGTGTTGCATCGCGGTAGTTGCGACCACATGCGACACGGACATGATCATTGCCGGCTAGGATGCCATTGGTTGGATCGTAGCCACGCCAGCCTACCATTGGGATGTAGGCTTCTATCCATGCGTGTGAAGCTTCTGATTGGATTTTATTTTTGTAATTGGCACCTGTGTAGATATAACCTGTTCGGTAGCGGGCGGGGATATTTAATAATCTGGCGATGCAAATGAATAGGTTTGCAAAATCTTGACATACACCTTTGCGTTTTATATACACTTCATAGGGTGTGGTCATTAATGACGTTGAGTCTGATTCATATTCATAATCATGGTAAATAACATTGTTAAGATCATTTAATACCGCTAGTAAATCAGCGTCATTACGGTAAACAAATGTTTTGGCGTATTCGGACAACTCTTCCAGATTTGCAGTTGGTAACTCTGGCGGTAGTAAGTAAGGCATTAATACTTGTTGTTGCCAGGGCATCCAAGCAATAGGAAATGTCTGCCGGTGCGCTGCCAAGGGATCGCTGTACAAATCCTTCATGGCTATTTTCACCACAGATTGTGTGACAATCGAAAATTCCGTATAAGGTTGATTAATTTCAGCTAAAACTGCATGGTTATTAAAAACATCGGTGTATTCTATTTTATCCGCATCAGGCGTTATGACTAAATCAAACGATATAACTTCCTGTTGATCAGCATGTACGGGGCGTAATCTGAATAGATGCTTACTTAGTTCTACTGCTTTGTCATAACGATATGTCGTACTGTGATAAACTCGAAGAATTGCAGGTTCTGAGTGAGTAGTGATTGCATTAATTGAAATAAGTGGCTCTGGTTTATAATCTTTTTGCTGTTTACTATCCCATTTAATCCATCCACGGCGAACCACAAGAAATTGCCCTGGCTCCATATCAGTCCAACTTTCATCAGACATAACTTGAGTTGCAAACACGACCATCGTTCTTGAGGTGTCAAAACCGCTACTCAAATCAATTAATACATCTTCAGATTCAAGAATCGTATTTTCATAGGGTGGATGACGGCGGCAATATTTTAAGGGATTAAAAAGATTAACATCTTGATACACCAACAAATCATCACCATCACTTAACATGATATTAGCTGTGCCTAGCTGGTTAATCGTTGCTAACCATGGCGCCAGTTTGTTTTGATCAATGTCAGCAATACGTCTTGCACCAGCACTTGCAATGTTTTGCATGAGCCAACAAAACAAATGTTCTGAGTCTGTTTGTCCCAGTGGTTCAAAATTAGTGTGCTCATCTAATATTAAAACATCTTTATAATTGTTTAAGTCGCCATTATGCAACATAATCCAATCACGCCCGGCATAACTTCGTCCAAACGGTTGTGTGGATTGCTGTGATATTCCTTTTGCTGCACCGCGTAAATGACCGATGAAAATAGCCGAATGAAATCGCTGCCACTGTGTAAGCATTTCATTAATTTTGCTGCTATCGGCTTCAGTAGCATCTTTTAAAATAGTTCCCGCTCTTTCTCCTTGTGGATACCAACCATAACCCCACCCAAAGGTGGTTTCTTTATCAAGTTTACTAAAGTACGTTTGTTTCAATGAAATTGATGGTGCTGCGACGCCATCAAAGGAAATGCCTAAGATTCGAGTCATGTTATGCCCCTACCGAGTATAATTCGTCGAAATTTTTATAAAAATAATCCACTTGAATTTGACTACAAATCATTTCCATAGACTGCGCCAGTTCTTGTAAGTGTTGCCACAAATCCCCCGTAATATAGCTCACTTTAGAGCAATGCTCTAAATTATCTGTCAAGGTGCTCAATTCAATTTCAGCCTTGGTGTATTTATCTACGTTCACATAGTTTCTAATATTACTAAAACTTATCAGAGCACGCTTTAAACCATACACTACCGATCGTGGAAACGAATGCTCAAATAGTAAAAACTCAGCGACTGACTGGTAATTTAAATCATAACGCGGGCATTTTAAAAATGACTCATTAGCTTGTAGCATTTTTAGCATCCCTAACCAATAGTGGCTTTGTTGTTTTTTACGAACCTTAGCCTTTTTATCAAATAGCTTTGCTCCTAAGATACGTGTAGTTTGTAAGGCTCGCTCTAGCATCATGCCAATATAAATAAACTCAAATGCTTCTTCTTGTCGCATCGAGCAATAAAAAATTCCTTTGATGGTATTACACTGAGAAACAATTCTTTCATAAAACAAATATTTATTTTTATTATAAAGCTCTTTTCCTTCACCTTGACTCAGCCACAGCCAAAAACCATTGAGAGCATTCCATAACTCACTACTAATAGTATCGCGGATACTTCTCGCATTTTCACGCGCACTGTCAAATGAATTAACAATGGACTCGCTATTTTTTTCTTCCCATGTTAAGAAGTTAAACGCCACTGTATCAGATGAGTAATTTTTCTTGGCGTACATAGTCTCAAATAACTTACACTGACCGTTGATATTAATAATGGGCTTCCAGTTGTCTTGTGGACAGTGATCACCATCTAAAATATATAGATGATTCATAATAACTAAACGTGCCGTAGTTTCAGTACGCTCTAAGTACCGAAATAACCAAAAACATGCTTCTGCGATATGTGCTATCATTATTCTGCCAACACCCATGTATCTTTAGAGCCACCACCTTGGCTCGAGTTAACAATATAAGAATCCTTTTCTAAGGCCACCCGTGTTAAACCACCAGGCAACACCCAAGAATCTTTACCTGTAATCACAAAGGGACGCAAATCAACCCGGCGTGGTTGCATTTCATTGTCTACCCAGGTTGGGCAAGTGGATAATTCAACCACCGGTTGTGCGATATACGATCGTGGACTCGCTTTTACTTTTTCTGCAAATTCTTCCCGCTCTTTTTCTGCCGCCCTCGGACCAAAAAGCATGCCATAACCACCAGCCGAATCTACGGCTTTTACCACAAGCTTGTCTAAATTATTTAGAATATGATCGCAATGCTTTTTATCGTTACCCATGAAGGTTTCTACTTGTCCTAGAATTGGTTCTTCATTCAAGTAATACTTAATGATATCCGGAACATAAGGATAAATACCTTTATCATCTGCTACACCATTACCAATAGCATTGGCTAATATTACATTACCTGCGGCATAGGCTTTTACTAACCCAGGCACACCCAACAAACTTTCTTCTTTAAAAACATCTGGATCTAACCAATCATCACTCACACGATTATAAATTATATCGACTTGTTTTAAACCTCGAGTAGTTTTAATAAACACTTTGTCTTGCTCGACGGTTAAATCACAACCTTGTGCTAAATAACACCCCATTTTGCGCGCCAAGAAACCATGTTCAAAGTAGGCAGAATTATAAGGCCCGGGGGTTAAAATAACGGCAGTATTGTCATGTTTTTGGTGTAATTCTCTGAGGGCTTGTCTAAATTTAATCGGATACTCTTCCACTGAGCGGACTTTATTGTTTTGAAAAATTCTGGGTAAGGTGTATTTCAAGGTTAAACGATTTTCTAATACATATGACACGCCAGAAGGTACGCGCATATTATCTTCTAATACTACAAAATCCCCATTAGCGCCACGAATCAAATCAATCCCAGCCACATGAATACGTGTGCCGCCCAGCGGTTCAATATAACGCATCACGTCTAAATAACCAGCGGAATCCAGGACGTAATCTGCTGGCATGATGCCCTCTTTTATAATCCTTTGTTCATGATAAATATCCGCTAAAAATAAATTCATCGCGGTGACACGCTGAATCAATCCTTGCTCAACCTTGCGCCACTCATGGGCAGAAATAACACGAGGAATTAAGTCAAAAGGAAACACTTTATCAATGTTACCTTCATCAGAATACACCGTAAATGTTGTACCATTCTTTTGCATAATATGTTCGGCAACTTGTTGGTAGGATTTGAATTGGTCGGCATCCACAGGATCGAGCGCTTTCACTAAGGTGTTAATGCTATCTCTGGGCTTAGCTGTTGCTATAAATAACTCATCGTAAGCACCATCCAGTGGCTGGTAATTTGCGAAAATTCCTGATAATTGATCCAATTCTTGTTCTAACATGTCTTCTACTTCTAGCATGCGCTACATCCATTTTTTGTGTAAACTATAAGGCAACTCGGAATGAGCTGCCCTATAGCGCCTATGTAAAATTTTATGGAAAAAAAGTATGACGAATTCAATCGCAATACATCACCAAACCCTTTACCAATTCAGTGAACACATTAATTTAGGTCCACATGTTATTCGCCTTAAACCGGCGCCTCATTGCCAGGCAACATTGTTGGCGTATTCACTTAAAATAACGCCAGAACAACACTACATTAATTGGCAACAAGATCCCTTTGGTAATCATTTGGCCCGCGTAGTTTTTCCACAAACAACTAATCAGTTAAAGGTCAGTGTTGATGTGCAATTGCAATTAACCGCTATCAACCCCTTTGACTTCTTCGTTGAGCCTTATGCGGTGCAATATCCATTCCAATATGAAACACACTTGCAAGAGTCCTTACAGCCCTATTTAAAATCAAATACTTGCTCAGACTTAATGTCGCAATGGCTGCAAAAATTTTCATCCCTTAGCAGTGGTCTAGTAGACTTTTTAACCCATGTGAATCAATTTCATGCAGATAATATTGAATACACCACGCGTTTTGAGCAAGGTACACAATCGCCGGATGAAACCTTAACAAGCAAACTAGGTTCTTGTCGTGACATCAGTTGGTTAATGATTAACTCGTTAAGACACTTAGGGCTAGCAGCACGCTTTGCATCGGGTTATTTAGTGCAACTCGTGAATGCTGATGAAAAAGAGACGATTAAAGAAGACAGCTTAGAATTACATGCCTGGGTAGAAGTGTATGTGCCAGGTGCTGGGTGGATTGGTTTTGATCCTACCTCGGGTTTGTTAACTGCTGAAGGACACATTCCACTTTGCTCAGCACCTACTCCTGACATGACGGCTCCCATCAGTGGTTCTAGCGCCCCTTGTGAAGTGACGTTTGCTTATGACATGCAATTGCGTCGCTTAGATAATTGCAACGAACACATTGAACCTTATACCAAACAACAATGGCAAAGCATTGAAACTATCGCCGCAAGTGTTGATGATAAACTTAATGCTTATGGTGTTACGTTAACTCAAGGTGGTGAGCCTACCTTCCTAGCAAAGGATAATCAACAAGATCCACAATGGCAAACCGCAGCACTGGGCCAAGAAAAATTAAATTTAAGCTGGCAACTGATACAACGCTTACAACAAGCATTTGCACCACAAGGTATAAACCTATTATCCCAAGGAAAATGGTACCCTGGGGAAGCTGAGCCGCGCTGGGCGTTGCAATGTATTTGGCGCACTGATCTCAAACCAATCTGGCAACAGCAACACTTATTAACAGCATCGGGGGACGATCGCTATACCCTAGCGGATGCAAAACGTTTAGCTGAAGACTTTATCCAACAACTAGGCTTAGAAAAGGATTCTCTACTTGAAGCGTTTGAAGATGAATTTTATCAACAGTGGCAAAACCAACAATTACCCTTAGAAACAACGATTGATGCCATTAGTAAAGAGCCTGTGGCTTATGTTATTCCGTTGTCATGGGATTTTAATAAAAATTCTTGGGGCTCTCCTCTCTGGAAATTTCGACGACAGCATTTATTTTTATTGCCAGGTGAAACTTCTGTAGGTTATCGATTACCTTTGGAAAGCTTGTGTCATATTGCCACCGAACAAGATCAAACCATGCCAGAGCGTAGCTTATTTGAACCACTTGAGGATATTCCTGACTTAACATCTCTACAACACACTGCTAATAAAGAACATGCAAGCATCCAATACACGTGGCAAAGAACTGCTGTATGTATTTCCGTGATAAATGGTCGTTTACACGTCTTCATTCCTCCTGTGCCTTACTTAGAGCACTTCTTAGTGTTAATGCAACAACTAGAGCACAGTGTGGAGCAATCTTCTTATCGTATTGCCTTAGAAGGTTATGGACCACCACGAGATCCACGGGTTAATAATTTTAGTATTACGCCTGATCCTGGTGTTGTCGAAGTGAATATGCAGCCAGCCAGCTCTGCAATCGACTTAAGTCAACAATTAAAAACGATTTATGAATCAGCCGAAGAGATTGGTTTAACCAGTTGTAAATTCTTATTAGATGGTAAACCCGTGAGTAGTGGGGGCGGCAATCATATTGTATTAGGAGGTCCCACCCCCTTAGACAGCCCATTTTTACAAAGACCTGATGTTTTGAAAAGTTTTTTACTTTTTTGGCAGCGTCACCCGAGTTTATCGTATTTATTTTCTGGATTATTCGTCGGGCCTACCAGTCAAGCGCCTCGTATTGATGAGGCACGGCATGAGAGTTTGTATGAATTAGAAATTGCTTTACAACATATTCCATCACAATTAGAGCAATCTAATTATTGGCAAATTGATCGCTTATTACGTAACTTGTTAACCGACGCCACAGGCAACACTCATCGTAGTGAAATTTGTATCGATAAATTATACGCACCAGACAATACACAAGGCCGCTTAGGCTTAATCGAATTTCGCGCCTTTGAAATGCCGCAGCATTGGCAAATGGCATTCTTACAACATTTATTATTAAGAAGTTTCTTGGCGGTTTTTTGGGAGTCACCTTACGAGAAGAAATGCATTCGTTGGGGCAATCAATTGCATGACAGGTTCATGCTACCCTACCATATCAAAGTTGATTTCCTAAGTGCATTAAACCACTTAAACCAAGCAGGGATACACTTAACACGCGAATTGTTCCAAGTGTTTTTTGATACCCGTTTCCCAGTGATAGGCGAAACTTCAATTAACGGCACTAAATTGAAACTCACCTCTGCATTAGATACGTGGAACGTCCTAGGTGAATACACTGAGTCTGGACAAACCTCAAGACCCGTCGATGCGTCTACTGATCGCTTACAGGTGATGGTTTCAAACTTTGATCCTGAACGATATACCATTACTTGCAACGGCTATCAATTGCCCCTACAAGAAACACACTTACCCATGCAGTACGTGGCTGGTGTGCGTTTTAAAGCCTGGCAATTGCCTATTTGCTTGCATCCTATGTTAGTGCCCACAAAAACCTTAGTTTTTGATATCATCGATAAACAAAGTCAACACGCCATTGGCGGCTGCCGTTATTTAGTAAACCATGAAGGTGGGCGCAGCTATGACTCTCCGCCTGTGAATCAAACAGAAGCTGAAGCCAGACGCGCCCAACGTTTCATGACACATGGGCATACGCAAGGTGTTGTGAGCATAAAAACATTACCACCCAATAGTGAATATCCTTGCACATTAGATTTGCGCTTGATGTAATAAAAAAGTTATTTTTAAAGTGGAAGTGCTATACCCGTCACACTTCAAAATGCGAGATTAATGCTATTGCTTTTTGAAGTGTGGCGGGTATATATTAAGAAAACCCAAAATAGGGTAATATGCCTGATATTGAAAACTCTTTGTTTTCTTCAACACCAGCAATTGCTCGTATTATTTTTTCCAAATCTTCGAAAACTGATAACTTCTTAGCAAAATAGTTTTTTTCATCACCAGAAAGCTTACTAAATGTCTCAGAGGCTGCAAACTTGCTAACAAGCAATGTAGCTCTTGCTCTCGCAGCGTCCTTCATCTTTACTACGTCCTCAGCACTTGGCATGCCTTTAGAAACATCAAAGCTTACGCTATAATTTGTTAGCAGTGTAAAGACACATCGAAAAACTGTATCAAGAAATTTAGCGGTGTCTGAGCTTTCAACTGACATAACACTATCACTGCTATTACTGCAATAATTTGCCTTGATCCCTAAGTCGACGTTTGTTAGCAATAAATTGTTAACAAATTGGTTAAACCGATCATCGGTTAGCTTTTCAAAAAAATCAGTTGTTATCAAAGCCATCAAAAATAAAAATGCTCTGGGTTGTCCCCCTCGTTTTAAACAAGAATCTCTATTGCGAAGACTGGTTAAACAATTTGTAAAACTGTCAATGAGCTTATTGACATTGCTATCATCTAAAATATCTAAGTACTCACTTGGCATATTGAGATAATGGACGAGCGCTTTGATATCTGCTTCACCTTTTACTACGCGCCTAGCACATTGAGTGATTTGTTGTATACCAAATAATTTCTTTGCATTATCGGCAGACTTAATAGTGTCAAGCGGGTTCTCAGATGATGAGTAAGATGATGAAGCGAATGAGCTTGATGGAACCGTACTTCTATGTAGACCACTTGTGCCATAATTCTTAAGTCTTTTTCCAAGTATACCTTTTTGTTCAGAAGACATATCAACCCCACTGTATTTAATTAAGTTTCAACACAGTGTATCGGGTAATTCTTAATGAAAGATTAAGGAAGTCAGCCTCCTTGACTTCCTTAATCTTTTTAAATCTTCTAGGCTCTTTCTATGGAAAATATGTTTCAATGTCTTATACCTATTACAAAGAAATATGAAAGAAAGAGCCCGAAGATACGTGTCCATCGCAGTTTATATGGCGATGGAACGTTAACAACCTCATTATGTAGACTGCTAGAATAGGGGGGAGGGCAAAAAGCGCCCGACAGAAAGTTGCATTTAGAAGTGCGATGGGTATAGCTTGTAACATTGAAAACGACGTCTCACCGAACACTGGGTTGGTGATATCCTCCATTGCTAAGTATAGAAGCTTTGTGGCTAATCACCAATTAAGAAAGTCTTAAGAAAAGTGTCTAATTGAGCCCCTTTAATTTTGCATCCCAGCATTGGATTGATATAATCATTCCATGTTTATGGATATCACTGAAGAGGTAATAGATTATGGCAACAAGTGCGCAAGAGGAACTTACACCTAATTTGGATAGTACGAAAAAACTACCTTACACATTAACCAAGCCCACAAGTCCAGTTTCACATGCATTCTCTACGCAGGATGAACACATAAAAAGAGAAAAGCAATGTAACCAAACTATCTATAGTTTTCTTCAGTTTCTTGCTTATAACACAAAAAAAATAAAAGAAGATAAAGGTAAGTTTATAATTTTCTTCAAACCAGATACTTCTGCTGGCTTACTAAAAAAAAGCTTAAATCGTTTTAGCATTCAGAAAAATTTTTCGATGAATGATGAATTCTCATTACACGCTCTAAGCACTATTACACTCAGCAAGCAAAATGTCCCTACTTTCTTGCGCCTCTATTTACACATTTCTCCATACTATGCCGGACAATACAAAGAAAAAGTTGGCATACTGCAGCAATTAGTCCGCAATTTAATGCTTTCGACAAGAAAAAACAAAGAAAAATTAGCCTTTGATATTATCAGCTCAATACCAGCACCCATATTAGAATTACTGCTATTAGAGCAAGATGGATTAGGCTATTGCTCGGGCTTTCACATAGCTGCTTATTACTTACCAGATGATGCCTTCATTGTTTTATGCAAAAGAATACCGAAGCTAATATTTAGACAACTTATGTTAAAACCTGTTGCATTTAATTTAAGTGGTTGGCAATGTGCTATTAGCACTGCTCGCTCTACGGTGGCATTTACTATTATGCTTGAATCAATGGATGCTGCGACCATCGATGATATTGCTCGGCTCAGTAATGATTATCATTGGAATGGCGTACATTATGCTGCCTATCATTTGATTTCAAAAAACACGTTTTTAGCCTTTATTGATAAACTTAATCTCAACACACTGTGTGAAACAGTATTTGTCAGAGCTGATAATGGCTATAATGTCTTACACTATGTCGCAGAGCACCAAACGCCTGATGTGCTAGAAAAACTGATTAATAAGTTACTTGAAGTTTTGCCAGCAAAATTCATTAACAAACTTCTTGATGATGCCTACACTCAAAAACAATTCGAAGTTTTCATGAAAGTAAGAGATCAGTTATATAAAAAAAGAATATTATTATTATCTCCCATTGTTCAGCCTGCCTTCTTTTGTAACTGTGCTAACCCTTGTGCAAATAAAAAAGACTGTTCAAATACCGCTTCATGCTATGGCGCAGCAAGTTCCAGTTCAAGTATTTCAAAGACCACAAAGAATGGAATGCACTGAACGCAAGAATCCCTACGCACTTCTATTTGGATACTAACTTAAGCCCAACAATTGAAGCAATCAAAATAAATAAAAATAGTAAACGTAAAAAATTAGCCGGCTCGCTAAACCAAATAATGCCGACTAAGGCCGTGCCGAATGCACCAATGCCCGTCCAAATTGCATAAGAAGTTCCTAAAGGAATGGTTTGCATGGCTTTGGTTAGGAGATAAAAGCTAACAAAAGCAAATGCTAAAAAACACAGTGATGGCACAAGCCTCGTAAAGCCTTCTGACAGTTTCAAAGAAGTGGTGAAACCAATTTCAAACAATCCTGCTATTAGCAAATACGTCCATGCTAACATGACACTTACTCCGGAAAATAGGAATCTATCACCATGATAGCTTCAGCTTCTACCATCGCACCCTTTGGTAATTGTGCGACACCTACGACTGCTCTTGCGGGATACGGCGGGTTAAAATAACGGGACATGATTTCATTCAGCGCTGGGAATTGCTCCATATCGGTGACATAAATATTCATTTTCACAATTTGACTTAAAGCACCGCCGGCAGCCTCTGCTACGGCTTGTAAATTATCAAACATTTGAAAAGCTTGTGCATTGAAGTCGCCTTCTATGAGTTGCATCGTTTTTGGGACTAATGGAATCTGGCCTGACATATAAACTGTATCGCCCACACGAATGGCTTGTGAATAAACACCAATTGCCGCTGGCGCTTGTGTGGTATCAACGATTTTTTTGGCTTTATGATCCATGGTCATCACTCCTATTAATTATTTTGTGCGAAAAATTTTTGACGCTTCTGTGATGGTTCGAATACGACGCATTAAGCGTGCTAAGTGCGCCCTATCTTTTACTGAGACCACTAAGTTTACTTCACTATAATGGCCATCCCTATCTTCTACGGAAATATTTTCAATATTGGCATCAATGTCGGATGCTGCCAGGGCAAGTGACGCTAGTACACCTTTAACATTTACCAACTCCGCGCGAATTTCCGCTTGGAAATCACCATCGACATCTTTTTCCCAACTCAAGAAAATACATTTATCGGTTTTACGCAGTGACGCTATATCACGACAACTCTCTCTGTGCACCATGATGCCACGCCCAGCATCTAATATTCCAACAATTAAATCGCCCGGGATGGGGTAACAACATTTTGCAAAGGAGACCACCATGCCCTCTGTACCTTTGATTAATAGTGGCGTATGCGATAAACGCTCGGTGGCTTCTTGCTTAGCTTGCTCTTCGACATCCTGTTCTTCTTGAATAGCGCAGGCTAAACGCCTGGCGACAATTAATGGCACTTGATTACCCAAACCCGTATCTTCTAACAAGCTATCCAAACTATCATAGCTTGACTCTTTTAATACACGTAAAATATCAGCTTCTGATATTTTATCTAAGCTTAAACTTAACGTACTTAAGGCTCTATCGAGTAAACGTTTTCCTAAGGCAATGGATTCATCACCGCGTTGCTTTTTCAAATAGTGTCTGATTTTACTGCGAGCTTTGCCGGTAACCACGAAATTTAACCAGGCGGGATTGGGTCTTGCACCGGGTGATGTAATAATTTCTACGTTCTGGCCATTATGTAATTGTGTGCTGAGTGGTGCTAAACGTCTATCAATTTTTGCTGCCACACAGGTTTCACCAATTTCCGTATGAATCGCATAGGCGAAATCAACGGCAGTGGCGCCGCGAGGTAATTCTAATATATTACCCTTTGGTGTGAAGACATACACTTCATCTGGGAATAAATCAATTTTAACGTTTTCAATAAACTCTAATGAACTACCCGTAGTTTGTTGCATTTCTAATAAATTTTTCAGCCATTGCTGTGCACGGATGTGAGCTTTGCTCCCCACCGCCGAATCAGCCTTATAAAGCCAGTGTGCGGCAATACCACTTTCTGCAGTACGGTGCATTTCTTCTGTGCGAATTTGTATTTCGATCGGCACACCATAGGGACCAAACAAGGTGGTATGCAACGATTGGTAACCATTGGCTTTTGGGATAGCAATATAGTCTTTAAAACGCTCTGGAACTGGTTTATAAGAATTATGCACGGCGCCTAGCACGCGATAACAGCTATCTAATGAATCAACAATGATACGAAACGCATACACATCCATAATTTCTGAAAACGACAAACGCTTATTACGCATTTTTTTATAAAGGCTATATAAATGTTTTTCTCGGCCGAATAATTTTGTCGGTGGCATGCCTTTGTGAGACAGACAAGACTGTAATGATTTTTCAATGACGCTCAAAATTTCTTTACGGTTTCCCCTTGCTTTGCGCACCGCTTCATTCAAAACTCGATAACGCATAGGATACAAAGCAGCAAAACCTAAGTCCTCTAACTCGATACGAAAGGAGTGCATACCTAAACGATTGGCAATGGGTGCGTAAATTTCTAAAGTTTCTAAGGCAATACGACGACGCTTGTTGGGTGGCAAGGCTTTTAAGGTCCGCATGTTGTGTAATCTATCTGCCAGTTTGACGATGATGACACGGATGTCTTGCGCCATCGCCAAGACCATTTTACGGAAGTTTTCTGCTTGCGCTTCGGCGCGAGTTTCGAATTTGATTTGGGTTAACTTACTAACACCATCCACTAAATCCGCAACTTGCTTGCCAAATTGCTCTTCCAGCGTGGCTTTATCAATGTGAGTATCTTCTAATAAATCATGCATCAAAGCAGCCATAATGCTTTGAGCGTCCATATGCATTTCTGCTAAGATTTTAGCAACTGCGACTGGGTGAGTAACATAAGGCTCACCCGTACGACGCTTTTGGCCGTCATGGCCTTCAAAGGCTAAGAGATAAGCTTTGTGAATTTGCTCGATTTGTTCATCATCGAGGTAATTGGCTAATGCTGTGCTTAATCCTTCAAAATAATCCATACGCTATATGAGTTGCTCTGCCTCTGTGTTTTCTGGGTTAAAATCTTCACCCTCTTCACCTTCTTCACTCACTTCCTCTTCGCCAGTTAAAAGATTGGCGGCGATTTCGCGCAGTGCGATGACAGTAGGTTTATCGTTATCTCTAGGAACTTTAGGCTCAGCCATGGTTAAGGATAACTGCCGAGCGCGTTTTGCGGAGTCTAATACTAGGACAAAACGATTTTCTACGTTTTCTAAACAATCTTCTACAGTGATTCGTGCCATAATTTACCTCGTTTTTTCAAATTTAATTGTATTACTCCCCACCCTGGCCCTCCCCCGCAAGAGGGAAGGGAAAAGGAAAGGTCCATACCAATCACTCTTCAGAATGAATGATTGATACCTAATTCAGCTTATTTTCGCAAACTTTGCAACAAAGTGCCATATTTTTGTGCTTGCCTTGCACTCTTTAAGCGCTGAGCCAAGATAATGGCACTCAACTCAAGCAATGCTTCCTCGAATTTATCATTAATAATAATATAGTCGAAATCCTCACAATGGGACATTTCCTCCGTAGCCTCTTGTAAGCGTTTAGCAATCACATCTGCTTGATCTTCGGCTCGCTTTTCCAAGCGATGCCGTAGCGTTCCAGGTGAAGGGGGCAAAATAAAAATACTACGAGAGTCTGGTAACAAGGCGCTAACTTGCTCCGCACCCTGCCAATCGATTTCTAAAATGACATCTTCACCTTTGGCTAATTCATGTTCGACCCATTGCTTTGATGTACCATAATAATTACCAAACACATTGGCATACTCTAAAAATGCTTGTTCTGTAATCATTGCTTCAAATGTTGGTTTGTCAATGAAGAAGTAATCCTTACCTTCTTCATCACTGGCGCGTGGAGGTCGTGTGGTGTGAGAAATAGATAGTTTGATCCCAGAAACACTGTCCACCAAGGCATTGACTAAACTTGTCTTCCCCGCACCAGATGGTGCAGCTACTACCCATAATTGACCACTCACGCAATTTTCCTCATTCGATATTTTGAACTTGTTCTCGAATTTGTTCGATTAACACTTTGATTTCTACTGATGCATGGGCGGTGTCACTGTGTTGCGATTTAGAACCCAAGGTATTGGCTTCTCGATTCATTTCTTGTAATAAGAAATCAAGCCTTCGCCCCACTGGGCCACCTTTATTTAACACCCGCTGCATTTCATTGATGTGTGTGACTAAGCGATCCATTTCTTCCGCCACATCCATTTTCTGTGTGAAATACACTAACTCTTGTTCTAAGCGGTTTTGATCGACCTCTTGTGTGATTTCCGCAATTCTATCGACGACTTTTTGCCGTTGCGATTCGATAATCGTTGGCACCATTTTTTCAACAATGTTCACTTGTTCTTTGATTGCAATTAAGCGATCTTCAATGGCTTGTTTTAAGGCGTCACCCTCGCGTTGTCTACATTTAATGAGACTCGTGATTGTTTCGGCAAACAACTCTTTGATAGCTTGTTTCATTTCCTCATCATCTTGCTGCGCTTGCTCAATCACGCCGGGCCAGGTTAACAGATTCATTGGATTAATTTTTCCTGGGCCTTCTAATTTTGAACCAACGGTTTGTGTCATGGCGACAAGTTGCTCTAGCAAGGCATCGTTCAAAGAAATCGTTGCTAATTCATCATCGCTGAGTTGCATGCGCAAGGTGCATTCCACTTTGCCACGATGCAACTGTTTACGAATGAATTCTCTTAAACTCAATTCCGTATCACGAAAACTTTCCGGCATACGAAAGGATGTATCAAGATAGCGATGGTTCACCGCTTTTAATTCCCACGTGGCATTGCCCCAGGATTGTTTTGTCTCTTGCCGCGCGAATGCGGTCATGCTGTGAATCATAAACTTACCTTAATCCATCAATAAACTACGCAGCATCCAAGCATTTTTTTCATGGATTTGCATGCGTTGCGTTAATAAATCAGCGGTAGGTTCATCATGAGCATCATCCGCCGCGGGGAAAATAGAACGTGCCGTACGAATCACTGTCTCTTGCCCTTCCACCATTTGCGCAATCATTTCTGAGGCTGATAGGACGCCGCTTGCTTCTTTGATACTGCTTAATTCAACAAATTCACTATAGCTGCCTGGCGCTTGTACGCCTAACGCCCGAATGCGCTCTGCAATTTCATCCACGGCAGTGGCGAGTTCTAAATATTCTTCTTCAAACATGGTATGTAATGTAGCAAACATAGGGCCGGTTACATTCCAGTGGAAGTTATGAGTTTTGAGATATAAACCATACGTATCTGCCAATAAACGGGATAAGCCATGGGCAATGTGCTCACGCTGCTCTTCTGTTAAGCCAATATTAATCTTCATTGGTGTCACCTCTTTATAAATAAGTCCGTATTGTAGTGGAGTTTCAAGGATTTATCGACCTATCGGGCACAAAAGATTTTGTGCAATTAATCTACAAAAATGCTTGTTTTCATTGCTAACTTATTCTATAATAGAGCTTTTTTATCGGGACTCAAGTGCATGAATGATGACAGCCAATTAAACGCCCAAGCCACTAAAACCAAAGCGACTAGCAAAAAGCAGCTAATGATGTGGAGTTGTGTCATGTTACTATTAGTGATCGCCGGTATCGTTTATTACTTCTATAGCAAATACCACCCATCAACTGACGATGCTTATGTGCAAGCGCATGTGGTTAATATTGCGACTCAAGTCAGTGGCCCCGTCGCTGCAATTTATACTAAGAATAATCAATTCGTACGCAAAGGCCAACCCTTAATAGACATCGATGCCCGCCCTTTTGAAGCAACGGTAAAACAAGCCAACGCGGAATTATCACTCGCACAACAAGACATGGAAGTGAATTCTTCCGCCATTAAAGTCGCCCGCGCGGAATTAAATAAAGCCGAAGCTAGTTTAACCGCGAAAGAACGTAACTTTCGCCGTATCGCCACACTGGTCTCCAAGCAACAAGCCTCTATCGCGAAAGGCGATGAAGCCACTGCCGATTATAAAACTGCAACCGCTGCCGTCATTGCCGCAGCCAACCAATTAAAACAAGCGAAGCAACAATTAGGTGACACAGGCAGTCAAAACGCAAAAATTAGAGGAGCGCAAGCAAAACTGGATAATGCCAAAATTAATTTAGCATACACGCATATCGTCGCTCCTGCCGATGGTTACTTAGCAAATTTCAAAGTGCGTGTGGGGAACATGGTTTCAGCGCATCAAATCTTATTTGAACTCGTGGAAAATAAATTATGGTGGGTGGATGCAAATTTCAAAGAAACCCAAATGGAACTCATCAAACCCGGACAAGCCGTTACAGTCACCGTCGACATGTACCCCAGTCATAAATTTAAAGGTCATGTGGACAGCATCAGTCGCGGCAGCGGCAGCGTCTTTTCATTATTACCGCCTGAAAATGCAACCGGGAACTGGGTCAAAGTGACGCAACGCTTTCCAGTGCGAATCATCATTGATAATCCCTCAAAAGAGTATCCGCTTCGTGTTGGTTCAAGCTCTATGGTTAAAGTTGAAACAAGTTCACTAAACAAGACAAAGCCTAAATCATGACGACGGCCACTCTCACCAAAGATACCATTACTGATAAAGCAAAATGGCTAATCACCATCGCCGTTATGTTAGTAGCCGTGATGGAAGTGTTAGACATGACCATTGTCAATGTGGCGCTGCCACATATGATGGGTTCTCTCGGCGCCAACATGGATCAAATCACTTGGGTGTTAACGTCTTATATTGTCGCCGCTGCAATTATGATGCCTCTGACGGGTTACTTAGTGAGCCGTCTAGGCAGGCGACGATTACTGTTAATTAATATTATTGGCTTTTTAGTCACATCAATGTTATGTGGTTTGTCGACGAGTCTTTATGAAATCGTATCTTTTCGCATACTACAAGGTGTGTTTGGCGCCACCTTAATTCCTTTATCACAATACATTCTGCGCGATACTTTCCCGCCAGATGAACAAGGCAAAGCCATGGCAATCTGGGGTATTGGCATTATGGTCGCACCAGTATTAGGGCCTACTATTGGTGGTTATATCACTGAGTATTTAGACTGGCGCTGGATTTTTTATGTGAACTTGCCTGTGTGTATCATCGCTTTATACATGGCATTAAAATACATACAAGAAACGCCCCGCAGCAAACCCATAACCGATTGGGTGGGCATGTTTTGGATGACACTTGGTATTGGATCCTTACAAGTCTTTTTAGATAAAGGCAATGAGCACAATTGGTTTGATAGTAATGGCATGCTGTTACTCGCCGTGGTTTGCATCGTGAGCTTAACCACCTTCATCATTCGTGGGCTTTACTACAAGCACAACATCATCAATTTACGCTTATTTAAAGATAGAAACTTTATGAGTTGTACTTTAATGCTGAGCGTGTTTGGTATTAGTATTTTTGGCATCGTCGCCATTCAGCCGTTGATGTTAGAAAATTTAATGCATTTTCCCACGAGTACCACAGGGCTGGTAATGATGCCCCGTGGAATAACCGCTGCTATTGGTATGATGTTTGTCGCGCAAATGATTAATCGTGTCGATCCGCGTTTGTTCATTGCGTTGGGCATCGTCCTCGCAGCCATCGGCACTTATTGGATGAGCCTTTTTACCTTAGACACCGGGGTTAATTTAATTGTAATCACCGGCGCCATTCAGGGACTAGGCATGGGCTTATTTTTCGTGCCGCTATCTGCATTAGCCTTAAGTACTTTAAAACCAAAGGATACGGCAGAAGGCTCTGGCTTATTTAGCTTCGGCAGAAGCTTAGGAAGCTCCATCGGCGTCTCCATCCTCGGCACCATCGTCACGCGAGAAACACAAGTCAATTGGAATTATTACGGTGGCAAAATCACCCATAGCAGCGCCGCTTTGCAAAAATGGCTCGCCGCTCATCACTTAACCGCTAATTCCCCCATGACGGCCCAACTCCTAGGCCAAGAGCTATCACGCCAAGCAACGATGGTTGCTTTTGTGGATGCTTATTGGATAACAGCCATTAGCTTTTTAGCGATGTTGCCTTTGGTATTTGTGATGCAAAAACCAAAGTCGTTGAGTGCGATGGGTGGGCATTAAATTAGTGGCAGATCATCCTTTAAACTAACGTGTGTATTGCGAACTTCTCCTAAAAATCAGTCACCTGCAGCTTTGATCTAACTCCGATTTGTCACATCATTACCCATAAGTCTTAGCTCCTAAAGTCATCAAAAACTTCAGAATGCAGAAAAGGTTTGGTGTCCGCTAAAACGCGGGAAGATTAAGAATTAGCTACGCACACGGCAATTTGCTCGTTTATGAAAATATCAAATAAACAAGCAACAACACCACCCAAGCAAACACCCCAGCCAACACATCATCCGCCATAATCGCTAAGCCGCCCTTTAATTTTGTTTCTAATAAATTAATTGGTGGTGGTTTTAAGATGTCGAAGAAACGGAAAAGGATAAAGCCTGCTAGCATCCAAGGCCAGGTGTTAGGAAGAGCAAACATTGTGATGAAGTAGCCGACGATTTCATCCCAGACGATGCCGGGGTGATCATGTACACCGATATCTTTGGCGGTTTTGCCGCAGATCCAGATCCCAATGATAAAGCTTGCAATAGTAATGGTGGCATAGATGGGTAAGCTGAAATGGCTCAATCCATAATATAAAACAACGCCAACAACCGTACCCCAAGTGCCTGGCGCTTTAGGCATGGCGCCGCTGCCAAAGCCAAAAGCGATGAAGTGGATGGGGTTGGTCCAAATGGATTTTGGTGTAGCCATGGCTTATGTTTTTTCTGCTTGTCTGATGTCATTAGCCACTTTGTCTAAAATACTGTTAATGTATTTATGACCTTCGGTGGCGCCAAAGACTTTACACAATTCGACGGCTTCATTGAGTACAACCTTATAAGGCACATCGAGGCGGTGTTTTAATTCATAGACGCCCATGCGTAAAACGGCTAATTCAATCGGTGTGATTTCATTGATGCTTCTATCCAAATATTGCGTGAAAAGTTCATCGGTTTGGGTTAATGATTTTGGAATGCCACTTAGAAATTGACTGACAAACTCGCGATCGAATTTTTTGTCTTGGTTTTCTATTAATAAGTGTTCTTCAATATCTTTAATATCGTTCCCAGAGATTTGCCATTGATACAAACCTTGTAACACAAGTTTACGAGAACGATGTCGGTGTCGCGGTTTTATGTCTGTCATGTATATACCTACTATCTAACTAACCAGATGTTTGCTTTAAGTTTTGAATTTCTTGCTTAAACGCATCTAAATCTTCAAAACTGCGATAGACAGAGGCAAATCGGACATAGGCAACTTCGTCAAGGGCTAATAATTCTTGCATTACCATATCGCCAATCAAAGCAGAGCTAACTTCTCGCTCGCCGCTGGCGCGTAACTTATGACAAAGTTGTCGAATTGCTTGTTCAACTCGTTCCATGCTGACAGGACGTTTTTCTAAAGCCTTTAAAAAACCGGCCCTTATTTTTTCTTCTACAAATGGCGTACGACTGCCATCCCGTTTGATCACCCTTGGCATGGATAACAAGGCTGACTCAACCGTGGTAAAGCGCTCTTTACATTTCAAACATTCTCGACGACGCCGAACTTGCTCACCTTCATTCATTAAACGTGAGTCAGTGACTTTAGTTTCTTCATCGCCGCAAAAAGGACAGTGCATAAGCTCTCCTAGCTCTTAATGATCGTACACAGGAAACTCTTCACATAATGCAATCGCTTTTTGTTTAACATCTTGTATGATGTCTTCATTATCTAAGTTATCGACAACGTCACACATCCAGTTACCGATAGCTTGTATTTCTTTTTCTTTGAAACCACGCGTCGTCACCGCGGGCGTACCAACGCGTAAGCCACTCGTGACGAATGGTGAGCGTGGCTCATTAGGTACTGTGTTTTTATTCACGGTAATATTAGCACGGCCTAAGGCTTCTTCTGCATCTTTACCGGTGATGTCTTTATTGATTAAATCAATTAAGATCAAATGATTCTCGGTGCCATTGCCCACTAAGTTAAAACCTCTGTCCATCATAGTGTGTGCTAAGGCTTTAGCGTTTTTAACCACTTGTTGTTGGTAAGTTTTAAAGTCTGGTTGTAACGCTTCTTTAAAAGCTACTGCTTTGGCCGCAATCACATGCATCAGTGGTCCACCTTGTGAGCCTGGGAAAACCCTTGAATTAAATTTCTTTTCTAAATCGGGGTTAGCCTTCGCTAAGATAATACCACCACGAGGGCCGCGTAACGTTTTATGAGTCGTCGATGTTGTGACATCGGCAATTTGCACGGGAGATGGATATTCGCCCGCAGCTACTAAGCCAGCAACATGGGCCATGTCTACCATTAAATATGCGCCGACACTGTCGGCAATATCTCTAAACTTTTGCCAATCCAAAATACCGGAATACGCAGAAAAACCGGCAATGATCATTTTTGGTTTATGTTCAGTCGCTAAGGCTTGAATATTATCGTAATCCATTTCGCCCGTATCGGGTTTGATGCCATACTCAACACAATTGTATAAACGACCAGAGAAATTCACTTTAGAACCATGAGTCAAGTGGCCACCGTGGGAAAGATTCATGCCCATGAAGGTATCGCCCGGCTCTAACAAAGCCATATAAACCGCAGCATTTGCTTGCGAACCCGAGTGAGGTTGGACATTGGCATAATCAGCACCGAATAATTCTTTGACCCGCTCAATGGCTAATTGCTCAGCGACATCAACGTATTCACAGCCGCCATAATAACGTTTATTGGGATACCCTTCAGCATATTTGTTCGTTAACACAGAGCCCTGGGCTTCTAATACTCTGGGACTCGCGTAATTTTCAGAGGCGATTAATTCGATATGCTGTTCTTGACGCTGCTCTTCGTGCTTGATGGCGTCCCATAATTCTTTATCAAAACCTTCTATCTTGAAATCATTTGTAAACATTCATTTCTCCAAGGATTGGCGAGTCTCTCAAGCTGCTAATTTTAACCCACATGGGCTTTAAATGCGACCAGATTTAGAGAGATTTTCTACATCAACAGTTTATCTATTGTTGCATATAATTTGTTTTCGTGTAATACTTTTTTATCCTGGAAAATATACTTGTTCATACTCTATACTGTAAGGATATATTTGACTATGATGTTAGATACATTAGACATGACCAACGAGCTCGAAAAGTGCGGTTATAATCGTAAGCAGGCCGAAGGCCAGGCGAAGGTATATATAAAGATGATAGCGAATCTACTCGATGAACAAATTGCCACAAAAGAGGACATCCGCGAAACGCAGATGTTGAGTAAAGATTTGGCTAATCAAGCTAGGTTTGAATTCAAGCAAGAAATCAATAAGCTTCGTGCTGAAACTAAGCAAGAAATTGCAGCATTGCGGGCTGAAACTAAACAAGAAATTGCAGCATTGCGGGCTGAAACTAAGCAAGAATTCGACAAAGTTCGCCATGAAATTGCCGAGCTACGTAGCGAATTAAAACAAGACATTGCTGAACTAAGAAGCGAATTAAAACTCGATATACAAAAACTCTCTCAAGATCTCACGCGCAGAATGGCTGTCATGCTGGCAGGCACTGTGGCCATCATCTCCGGCTTAATGGCAATCTTACACTATATATAGATGTACCTCTCCCACTTTAAAATCCCGTGAATAGACGACGTTATTTTTTGTCTATTCACGGGATTTTAAAGTGGAAATGCTATAGACCCATTGACCATGTCCCCCGCTTTCTGTACTGTATGGCCTTCATTTCAAACTGCTTTGGATCCCAAGTTATGGCTCAGTATATATACACAATGAACCGGGTGCACAAAATTGTGCCGCCCAAGCAAGAAATTATTTCTGATATTTCCCTGTCCTTTTATCCTGGCGCAAAGATTGGCGTACTTGGTATAAATGGCTCAGGTAAATCAACCGTGCTGCGCATCATGGCGGGCATTGATAAGGATTTCGAAGGTGAAGCGCGCGCGCTAACGGGTACCAAGATGGGTTACTTACCCCAAGAACCGCAACTCGATGAAAGCAAAGATGTACGCGGCAATGTCGAGCAAGGTTTAGGTGAAGTGATTCAATTATTAGAACGCTTCAATGACATCAGTATAAAATTTGCCGAACCTATGTCTGATGATGAAATGAATGCACTATTAGAAGAACAAGGTAATTTACAAAATGCCATTGATGCCGCCAATGGTTGGGAAGTTGAACGGCAATTAGAAATTGCAGCCGATGCACTGCGTTTGCCCCCTTGGGATGCTGATGTGAGTAAATTGTCAGGTGGTGAACGCCGCCGGGTGGCTTTATGTCGTTTATTGTTATCCAAACCGGATATGTTGTTATTAGACGAACCGACTAACCATTTAGATGCAGAAAGTATTGCCTGGCTAGAGCGCTTCTTAGCAGAGTATACAGGGACGGTAGTTGCCGTGACGCATGATCGTTACTTTTTAGATAACGCTGCGGGCTGGATTTTAGAACTCGATCGCGGTCGTGGTATTCCTTATGAAGGTAATTACACAGCATGGTTAGAACAAAAAGAAAAACGTTTAGAGCTGGAGCAAAAGCAAGAAAAAGCCAGGCAGCGTGCCATTAAAGAAGAACTAGAATGGGTACGCTCCAATCCTAAAGGTCGTCAAGCAAAAAATAAAGCGCGCTTAGAACGCTTTGAAGAATTAAGCTCTAAAGAATTCCAGCAACGTAATGAAACTCATGAAATTTACATCCCGCCTGGACCAAGGCTTGGTGATAAAGTCATTGATGTGAAAAATTTATCGAAAAGTTTTGGTGATAGATTTTTAATAGACGATTTGAGTTTCAGTGTGCCTGCTGGCGCCATCGTTGGAATCATCGGTGCTAATGGCGCTGGTAAATCAACACTCTTTAAAATGATTACTGGGCAAGAAGAACCAGAAAGTGGCACTATCACTATTGGGGAAACGGTTGAGCTCGCTTATGTTGATCAAAGCCGTGATAGTTTGGATGGCAGTAAAACAGTATGGGAAGAAATTTCTGATGGCCAAGACATTATTGCCGTGGGCGATTATGAAACGCAATCCCGTGCTTATGTCAGCCGCTTTAATTTCAAAGGGCCTGCACAGCAAAAATTAGTGAAAGATTTATCGGGTGGTGAACGTAATCGAGTCCACTTAGCGAAGTTATTACGCTCTGGCGGTAATGTGTTGTTACTCGATGAACCCACGAATGATTTAGATGTTGAAACACTGCGAGCCTTAGAGGAAGCCATTTCAGCATTTCCTGGTTGTGCCTTTATCATCTCTCATGATCGCTGGTTCTTGGATCGCTTAGCAACTCACATCCTTGCATTTGAGGGTGATAGCCACGTGGAATGGTTTGCCGGTAACTTTGAGGATTATGAAGCGGATAAAGTAAAACGCTTAGGTGATGCTGCTATACAACCGCACCGCATTAAGTATAAAAAAATTCATCACGAATAAAACAAGAGAGGATCAACATGTTTAATATAAAAGTTTTCAATAATATTTCTGACAAGGGCTTAAGCCTCTTTAATGAAAAAGACTACAGTGTCGCCACTGCTCAACCTGAACCACATGGCATTTTACTGCGTTCACACTCCTTAAAAACAGAAGAAATTAATAACACAACCTTAGTTGTGGGGCGCGCCGGTGTTGGCGTGAACAATGTGCCCGTTGATTACTGCACGGAAAAAGGCATTCCAGTTCTAAATACACCTGGCGCCAATGCCAACGCGGTAAAAGAATTAGTATTAGCAGGAATGCTATTGGGCTCTCGTAACATTTGTCAATCATGGGATTATGCCCGGCAAGCGTTATCTGATCCTAAAAAATATGAAAGCGGTAAAAGCAAATTTGTAGGTTCTGAAATTCATGGCAAGACGCTAGGTTTAATTGGCCTTGGCAATGTTGGCGTTAAAGTTGCAAATGCTGCTATTAGCTTAGGGATGAAAGTCATTGGTTTTGATCCTCATATTACTGCTGGTAATGCTTGGCAAATTTCATCCGTGGTAAGACGGGCTGATGACATCAAAGAAGTATTAAAGGAAGCTGACTATATTAGTATACACGTACCATTGCTGGATGATACCAAGCACTTGCTTAATATGGATTTACTCAACCTAATGAAGGATGGTGCGATTTTACTTAATTTCTCTCGGGCAGAAATCGTCGACGAAGGTGCGTTGAAGCAAAGACTCGAAAGCGGAAAATTACAGTCTTATGTCAGTGACTTCCCTAGCCAAGAATTAGCAGCATTTCCACAAGTAATTTCTTTGCCACATCTTGGGGCTTCAACGGTGCAAGCACAAGAAAATTGCGCTGTGATGATTGCAGAACAAGTGAAAGAGTTTTTAGAAGATGGTAATATCACGCACTCAGTAAACTACCCATCGATTAAAATGCCTCGCAATAAAGGCCATCGCCTTGCAATCACTAATCAAAACGTTCCCAATATGTTAGCGCAAATTTCAACGGAAATATCTAATGAAAGTATTAACATTATCGACATGGTCAACCGTTCTAAAAATGAAATTGCATATACGCTTATCGATGTTGATAAACCCATCACACCTTCTTTGATTGACACTCTCTCTAGCATCAGCGGTATCATCAATGTGCGGGTCATCCCTGAGGAGAATCGTTAATGGATGATTTGCCATTATTGAATGAGCCAGTAGACGCCATCGTGTTTGATTGCGATAGCACACTCAGTAGTATTGAAGGTGTAGATGAACTTGCCAAGGCATGTGGGCACTGGGAACAAGTGCATGCCATGACAAATAAAGCCATGTCTGAAACGGGTGTCACTCAGGAAATCTATAAAGAGCGCATGGAATTGATTAAGCCGCATCTGTCACAATTAGAAGAGTTAGGTGATACTTACTATCAAAACCGTGCACCAGATACTCGCAAAACCATCAACTTCTTAGATAGCTTAGGCAAAAAAATCTTCATATTATCCGCCGGTTTATTGCCCGGAGTTAAAGCTTTCGGGTTGAAGCTGGGTATCGCCGAAAGCGCCATTTATGCCATTGATATTTATTTTGATGAGCAAGGTAATTATAAAGGTTATGAAGAAGATTCTGTTTTTATCAGCATGGATGGCAAGCGCCGTATCATCAAAGATTTAATGAAATTTTATCCACGTATCATTCATATTGGCGATGGTTTAAACGATATTGAATCAAGAGATATCGTTACTCGCTTTATTGGCTATGGTGGAATATGTTATCGTGAGAATGTCGCTAAGCTTTGTGACTTTTATGCAACGCATCCTTCACTGTTAGCCATTGCGCCATTATGTGTAACCCGTGAGGAAGTCTCGAAACTTAATCGTGAGCAATTTGAAGCATTCCAACAAGGTGTTAAATACTTACAATTTATGGAGAAACGCTAATGTCCCGCATCATCACTGTTTTTGCTTGTAGCTTGTTGTTATTATTATCCGCATGCACTAATGACAAAGACCCGGACTCTCCTGGATACATTCCTATGAGCAAAACCACTAAAGGTGCCATCCTTGGTGGAGCTGCCGGTGGTGGCTTAGCGAGTATTAGCCGCTCTCCCGGTGCAACCGCCGTCGGTGCAGTAGCTGGAGCTGCCCTTGGTGCTATCATCGGTAGTCAAATCGAAAAGCATGATAAAGCGCTTGAGTTACATGAACATGGCTCTGGGGTTAAGTTAGTAAAACATGGCAGTAATACACAATTACTAATGCCTTCAGCAATTTACTTTCCCAGCGGCAGCGCTACTGTTCCACATAAGTATGATGCAATGCTAAATGGCGTTGTTACCTTAATGAAAGCTAATCCTGATACTTTAATCGAAGTCACTGGTTATACCGACAATCAAGGTGATGTTGCTAACAACAGAGTATTGGCCGGTAAGCGTGCCGCGAATGTTGCTGCTTTTCTTCAACATCAAGGCATTCAATCCGATCGCTTACGCGTTGTTTCTCGCGCCCAATCAAGTCCTCAAGCTAATAACAGCACTTACCACGGCCGCGAACAAAATCGTCGTGTTGAGATAAAACTGTGGTCATGAGATAAGATCTTCTCAGCCTGATCCTCCTCAGCAATACTAAGGGAGGAGGGAATGATGCAGAGAAAAAGAAGCGTCTAAATGAGAACGGTTTTCATCTATCTTATAAAAAGCTTAAATTAATTAAATTATCGCTATTTCAGCCACTTTGTTCTATTGCTTTACTATACTTTAAATAGTACTATTGCGGTCCTAATTATGGCTGGCAACGAATTATTGGAGCAAGAGGATGCTGAAAATCAGTCGCATTACTGATTATGCCACCGTGGTAATGGCGTATCTCGCACAGAACCCGGTGGATATTCATAATGCCAAAGACATTACAACACATACTCATATTGCCTTACCAACGGTAAGTAAGATCTTGAAACTACTTGCAAAGGCAGAGTTGCTGATATCACACCGTGGTGCAAATGGCGGTTATAGTCTCGCCATAGAACCTAAAAAAATTTCCATTGCTAGCATTATCAAAGCCATTGAAGGCGATGTGGGTTTAACGGAATGCGCACATACCGATAGCCATTGCCAAATAGAAGCGAGTTGTTCTATCCGCGGCAATTGGCGCGTTATCAGCCAAATTGTTTTAAATGCATTAGAGGATATAAGTTTGTTGGAAATGGTGAGTCCCATGAGTACTCAAAGCGTATCTGTCGACAAGTTAAAGCAAGCGTTATCGGAAATGAATACCGAACAACAAGGCTTGCAGGATGAATAAGTAATGAATGAAAATAAACAGTTAGATAAATTACTACAACAAGACTACGAACATGGTTTTATCACGGATATTGAAAGTGATACCATACCACCTGGTTTGAGTGAAGCTGTTGTGCGTGAAATTTCAAAACGCAAAAATGAACCTGAGTTTATGTTAGAGTGGCGCCTCAAAGCTTTTCGCCATTGGCAAACCATGATAGAGCCCAAGTGGGCCCATGTGCATTATCCCCCAATTGACTTCCAAGAAATCAGTTATTTCTCTGCACCAAAAAACGCAAGTGATGGACCACAAAGTTTAGATGAAATCGATCCGGAATTATTGAAGACTTATGAAAAGCTCGGCATTCCATTAAGAGAACAAGAAATGTTAGCCGGCGTTGCCGTTGATGCAGTGTTTGATAGTGTCTCAGTAGCAACCACCTTCAAGAGCAAATTAAAAGAAATGGGCATTATCTTTTGCTCTTTCTCTGAAGCATTACAAGAGCATCCTGCATTAGTGCAAAAATATTTAGGCACCGTTGTACCGTATACTGATAACTTTTATGCGTCATTAAATGCTGCCGTATTTAGTGATGGTTCGTTTTGTTATATTCCTGAAGGTGTACGCTGTCCGATGGAGTTATCCACTTATTTTCGAATCAATGCCATGAGTACCGGTCAATTTGAGCGAACCTTAATTATCGCAGAGCCTGGTAGTTATGTGAGTTATTTGGAAGGATGCACGGCACCGATGCGTGATGAAAACCAATTACATGCGGCAGTGGTTGAACTGATTGCCTTCGATAATGCACAAATAAAATATTCTACGGTGCAAAACTGGTATCCAGGAGATAAAGAAGGTAAAGGTGGTATTTATAATTTCGTGACTAAACGCGGTGCTTGTCGTGGCGTTAATAGTAAAATTTCTTGGACACAAGTAGAAACAGGTTCTGCCATCACTTGGAAATATCCGAGTGTTATTTTAGAAGGTGATAACTCTATTGGGGAGTTTTATTCCGTTGCGCTTACCAATAACTATCAACAAGCTGATACTGGCACTAAGATGATTCATTTAGGTAAGAATACTAAGAGCACAATTATTTCAAAAGGTATTTCCGCTGGTTTTGCTGAAAATGCATACCGTGGCTTGGTACGAATTGCTAAGTCTGCTGAAAATGCACGTAATTATACTCAGTGTGATTCCTTATTAATGGGTGATACCTGTGGTGCTCACACGTTCCCATATATTGAAACCAAAAATCCCACGGCTCAAGTAGAGCATGAGGCAACCACCTCAAAGATTAGTGAAGAGCAATTATTTTATTTACAACAACGCGGCATTGAAACAGATGATGCTGTTTCGATGGTGGTGAATGGGTTTTGTAAACAAGTGATGAAGCAACTCCCGATGGAGTTTGCGGTTGAAGCGCAAAAATTACTAGGCATAAGCCTTGAAGGCAGTGTTGGATAAAGAGGATACTATGTTAGAAATAAATGATTTACATGTTAGCGTCGAAGATAAACAAATATTAAATGGCATTAATTTAACGGTTAATCCCGGCGAAGTGCATGCCATCATGGGCCCCAATGGCTCTGGTAAAAGCACATTGTCAAATGTGCTTGCAGGTCGAAGTGGTTACGATACTACAACTGGGCGTATTCAGTATCAACAACAAGACTTATTTGAATTAAGCCCGGAAGAACGTGCGCATCAAGGTATCTTTTTGGCTTTTCAATATCCGGTTGAAATCCCTGGTGTTAATAATATTTATTTGCTAAAAGCAGCTGTCAACGCGAAGCGTAAAGCTAACGATGAACAAGAAGTTGATGCGTATGAATTTTTAGAATTAGCCAAAGATAAAATAAAAAAACTAGGGATAGATAAAAGTTTTCTTTATCGTGATGTCAATGCAGGCTTTTCCGGTGGCGAGAAAAAACGTAATGAAATATTACAAATGATGTTACTAGAACCGACTCTAGGCATACTCGATGAAACGGATTCTGGCCTGGATATTGATGCCTTAAAAATTGTGGCTGGTGGTGTTAATCAATTACGCAACAAAGATCGCTCTTTTATTTTAATTACACACTACCAACGGTTACTTGATTATATTAAGCCTGACTTCGTGCATGTATTAGCAAATGGTAAAATTATTAAATCTGGAGATTACTCCTTAGCCTTAGAGTTAGAGAAAACAGGTTATGGATGGATTGAGAAAATGGAAAAGGTGTCACAATGATAGCATTGAATGAAAGCCATTACCGTGAACAAGCACACTTAGCACAGGCTAAGCAAGAAAGTTTGCCGTGGCTAATGACACTGCAGCAAGAAGCATTAGAGCAATTACTCGCTCAAGGCTTACCAAATACACGAGTTGAAGATTGGAAATATACAAACTTAAAACCATTAACAAAAAAACTATTTACTATTCAGCCAGCCTCAGAGCAATTAAGCAATATCACTCTCCCAGCTAACGCACAAACCTTGGTTTTTAACAATGGGCATTTCCAACAATCACTATCGAGCTTAGAAAACACAAAAAGTATTAGTTATCATGTATTGAGTCAAGACACTTTAGACATCAAGCCTGACTTTACCCATGAACTCGATGATATTGTTGCTACCTTAAACACAGCACTACTAACAGATGGCCTCATCCTCACGATAAAAGAAAATAGCATTATAGACACACCTATACACATTTATCATATTAATACGGCTGAGCAAGGAATGTCACACTTAAATCACCATATTATTTTAGAAAAAAACAGTGAAGCAACCATCGTTGAACACCATCTCGGTGATAATGACAATAACTACTTAAGCACGATTATCACTAATGTCCACTGTTTTGATAATGCCAAGCTTAAGCATTACAAAATACAATGTGAAAGTATGCAGGCTTATCATTTAGCATCAGTGCGTTCCCGCTTGCGACGTGATAGTCAATTACAACAGTTTAAGTTTGACTTTGGCAGTCGCTTAGCACGTACTAATAACTCTGTCAGCTTGGAACAAACTGGCGCGTACTGTCAACTATCTGGCTTATATATTACTCGTAAACAACAACACATCGATAACCATACCATGATAGACCACCAGGTCGCTAATACTAACAGTGACGAATTCTATAAGGGCATTATCGATGACCGCTCTCGTGCCGTGTTTAACGGTAGTGTCATTGTGAGAAAAGACGCGCAAAAAATTAATGCCTGCCAATCTAACAAAAATTTATTACTCTCAGAACATGCTGAAATTGACACGAAGCCACAATTAGAAATTTATGCCGACGATGTAAAGTGTACCCATGGGGCCACAGTAGGCCAGTTAGATGAAGATGCTTTATTCTTTTTAAGTACTCGTGGTATTGACAAAGAAACTGCTCGCAATGTGCTGACCTTCGGATTTGCTAAAGATATTTTACAATCAATTAGCCATGAAGAACTTCGTCTCAACCTGGAGCAATTAATATTAGCACAATTGCACTTGGAACATGAACAACAGGAGCTGCTATGACAGTGGATACTCAATCTGAACATATTACTACGATGGCTTTCGATGTTAAAAGCATTAAACAAGATTTCCCTGCGTTAGCGCAAACTGTTCATAACAAACCACTCATTTATTTTGATAATGCTGCTACCAGTCAAAAGCCTCAAGCTGTTATTGATTCACTGGTTCACTACTACCAGCATGATAATGCTAACATACATCGTGGTGTTCATACGCTGAGTGAGCGTGCCACAAAAGCCTATGAAGATGCACGTAAAACTGTGCAACAATTTGTGAATGCTAAACATGACAGTGAAATTGTCTTTTTACGCGGTACCACCGAAGCCATTAATTTAGTTGCACAGAGTTATGGCCGAGCTAATATCGGGCAAGATGATGAAATTATTATTTCTGAAATGGAGCACCATGCCAATATTGTCCCTTGGCAAATGCTCTGCGAACAAACCGGTGCAACATTAAAAATTATCCCTATTAATGACAAGGGCGAATTATTATTGGAAGAATACCAAGCCCTCTTTTCTAACAAAACAAAATTAGTCGCTGTTGTGCATATCTCGAATGCACTTGGCACCATTAATCCCATAAAACAAATGATTGATATTGCCCATCAGCATGATGTTCCTATTTTAATTGACGGTGCTCAGGCAACGCCACATATGGCAATTGACGTGCAAGCATTAGGCTGCGACTTTTATACCTTATCTGGCCACAAAATGTATGGTCCTACTGGTATCGGTGCACTGTATGCTAAAAAAGAAATTTTAGAGAAAATGCCGCCGTATCAAGGCGGTGGTGAAATGATTAAAATGGTAACCTTTGAAAAAACCACTTACAATGAAATCCCCTTTCGCTATGAAGCTGGCACTATGCACATTGCCGGCGCAATTGGTTTAGCCACAGCCATCGATTATATCCAAAGCATTGGCATCGAGAATATTGCTCACTATGAACAAGGGTTAAGTGCCTATGCACAGCAGCTTGCTGATGATTTTGATGGCTTGCGTGTCATTGGCACAGCAGCAGATAAAACGGGGATTTTATCTTTTCTATTAGACAATATTCATGCCCATGATGTGGGTACGATTTTGGACCATGAAGGGATTGCCATTCGCACTGGCCATCACTGCGCGATGCCAGTGATGCAGCATTTTAACATTCCAGCAACGGCGAGAGCATCGTTTTGTATGTATAATACCAAGGCTGAAATCAAACAGTTATTTTCTGCCTTAGATAAGGTGCGGGAGGTATTTGCCAAATGAGTGATTTAAGAGAGCTGTATCAAGAAATTATTATCGATCATAATCGTCAACCAAGAAACTTTTATGAGATGGAAGATGCCACGCAAAAAATTGATGGCTTTAACCCACTTTGCGGCGATAGAATTACAATTTATCTAAAAGTTGAGAATGGCATTGTAGAAAAAGCAAGTTTTAAAGGCACAGGATGTGCGATTTCCATCGCTTCCGCTTCCATGATGACAGACAGTTTGCTGGGGAAAACCATACAACAAGTCGAAGCGGTGTTTGAGAAATTTCATCAATTAATCACAGCGGCGAAGAAACCAGAAACCACAGATGAATTAGGAAAACTTAATGTATTAGGCGGTGTGCGTAATTATCCCTCTAGGATCAAATGCGCAACCTTGGCATGGCATGCGATGCATGCGGCCTTAAATCAAGAATCTGACACAGTAACCACAGAGTAACGCTTATGACAGAAGATGCAAACATTGACAAAGAAACGTTAAAAGAAGCGGTCATTACCCAGCTCAAGGATATTTACGATCCTGAAATCCCCGTAAATATTTATGATCTTGGATTAATCTATGACATCTTCGTTGAAGATAATTTTGAAGTGGTCGTTCAAATGACCTTAACTTCGCCGGGCTGCCCTGTGGCACAAAGCTTCCCGCTGCTGGTCACCGATAAAGTGCGAGAAGTCGAAGGCGTCATTGATGCGCATGTGCAAATGGTCTGGGATCCACCCTGGGGTGTTGATCGCATGTCAGAAGGTGCTAAATTACAATTAGGAATTTTTGAATAGGAACCAATATGTACAAATGGATTACCCTAGCGAATTGTAATGACATTGCCCCTGGTACTTGGAAAGTCACAGAGCTCGATGACGCCGAAGTACTCGTCATTAACTTAGACGACCACTTTTACGTCATCGAAGATGTCTGCAGCCACGATGGCGCCTCACTAGCCGATGGCTTTCTCGACGACGATGAAATCGTCTGCCCCCGCCACGGTGCCCGCTTTTGCGCGCGCAGCGGCGAAGTCACCTGCCCGCCAGCTTATGAAGATATCCACTCCTTCCCTGTAAAAATCGAAGACAATAAAGTCATGGCCAGAGATGATCGCTGGGATTAGCGCCCTCATTGACCCTTGATCGTAAACCAAAGCCACGATAGGCTATACTAATCACACTTCAACAAAAGGAATCGCCTAAATGGATAAGGATGTAAAATTACGCTATTTGAAAATAGCCCTCATTATTCTCGGTATCTTTTTTATCGTGGGTGTCTACCCACTGGTAGAATGGTACAAAATCGGTTGGCAATGGACCCCACCCCAAGATGATTATGAACAAATGATTGTCGGTATTTATGCCACCATGGGCGTGTTCTATATACTCGCATCTCGCGATCCCACAAAGTATCTCAGCTTCATCTGGTTTAGTGTCTGGGCCAATATCGTCCACGCTACGATTATGCTGTATCAATCCATCATTGATTTAAACAATATCGCTCACTTATGGGGTGATGTACCAGCACTTTATATCGCAGCCTTCATCATCGCTTGGCTGACACCCAAAGGTAACGATCAAGTCGCTTAATTTGCGAAGGGGTCAGGTGGTGAACGTGGAGAACGTCCATGATTATTCGTTTACTAACAGGAACTGAATACAATACTTCAATTGTCGACGACCAACGTCGTTTAATAAATAATATGCGTAATATGCGACGACGAGAAAAAGCTGATGTGTTAAAGCACATAGTAAATCTAATCAAAAACTCATACAATGTAACTTCTGTTGATGGTGAAATTTATCAAATAGCCTATAAATATTTAAATGAATTATTAAATTCATCAGGTTCATCCTCACCAACGCTTTTTGCAATCCCTGTAACGACTGCCACTTTAAACGCTTATACAAACCCAACGATGGCTTCAAGCTCTTCTTCCAATCAATTTTTTAGTGCATCACAAAAACTTAGTGTTAACCCAAGCCCAAGAGAAAATCTTACACCTGTATCAGCATTAAGTTCGATAACGATAGATGCCGCTGGCTCAAATTCACCCATGATAGCTAGTTCCAGTTCAATAACAACATTAAACTTATCCCTACCAACCCAGCCACAACAAACAACAGCCAGTATTCCTTCCGGTTATACTAGTGACAAAACAGAACTTGAAGAAGATGGTGAAACCAGTTTTCAAGAATTGTATGCTTGCTTAATGCAAGATATCCCAAAGTATGCTGGTAATATGTCGTTACTTATCATGTATTCCAGCATTGTCCTCAACATGTTTATTCATATGGCTACGTTTACACCCAAAGCAGGTTATGGAAAAGCACAAGCAAGAGAATACAATAATAAGACACAGTTACAATATTTTCGTTCACAAGGAATGCATACTAATGCAAAATTATTTTGTGCGCTAACCAAGCAACAGGGTAAGACAGGTAAAAGTCGCCTTCGCTTTAACCCTGTGTTTATCAAGTTAATATCACCACCTGACTTTCCGGAAAAATTTTGCCAGGAAATTAAAAAACTTGATTTAAAGACAGGTTATCCAAAGCCGGGGGAAAAGGTAAGCTCTTATGTCATGACTAAGATCGCACATGCAGGCGCGCGCGAAAACAATTTTTCAACCATAACACATGCACTTGAAATGGCTGTTAGCAATAATCAAGGGCTAAGGGAAAATGATGCCTTAATACAAAATTTGCAGCGAGTTCTTAAACCGACAAAACACATTACTGCCCTAGAGCCAAACGTGTTAATTGGCAGAAGTCTTGAGTTATTGCAGCGATTTAAAAAATTATCACATAACATATTTCCTCAGCCTAACCTTTCAAGCAAATTATTACGCGTCCGCTTCGAGCGGGTCAACATGCTCCGTGAAAAAGCAATGCAGGCAAATCTTCAGAAGATTACGTTAGATAGCTCCCATCATCCTATAACTTGTCTACTAATACGCTTATACCCGAAATGTAATATTAACAATAGCACTTATAAAGAAGGCATCACAAACATTTTATTAAGCATGTTTGCTGCCCTTCTCAACTTCCACACAAAAAAATCAGGCATTCAGATACATACCGAAAGGCGCCAAAGCTTTGGCCCATTAAGACCCACGATAACAGATGCTGGTAATTTAACAATACGACTTTCTCTAGGAACGGAACCAGAGTTTTTTGACGAAGTCATACTTCAAAGTCTAGTAGAGTTAGATCACCTTTTAAGAATATTTGATTTTGAGAACCCTGAAAAAACAGATCCATCAGTTAAATTAGTATTGAGCCATAAGCCTAAAGCACCTGAAAAAACAACATCCAACAAGAAAACAGACACACATATTCGAAATAGTGTGCGTGGTGATAACAATACGTTAACGAGTTTTCAACAAGCAGAGGCTTATTTACATAATGCCTTGCAATCTGGTTCCCAGGACTACCAGGCTCAAGGAATGAGGGCCTATTTAACTGACTATGTCATTGCTAGAAAAACCCTACCAATCCCCGAGCATGTGAACGTTTATACAGGCCCAATCCTTCCGATTCCTGCATGTACGCTCGCTTTGTTAAACAACACTCTTCTATATGCTTTGGATTTTGTAAAGCAGCTAAAAATATTGGATAATCATCAGCCTTTAGAAGGTCTGATGCATTGCTTTTATCATAGTTTACTTAAGCTCTACAACAATTGCAGTGCGGCTCAAACACTGCTTGAAAATATAGAGAAAATTGAAACTACCGAATTTTATCGAAAAGCGACGCTGTATACTGAGAATATACTAGAATATCTTATTTCTTTGGATGGGTTAGCACAAATCCATGCGATACGCACAAACAATTATAACGATCCAATTATAGCGTTACGCAATACGGAATTAAATTACTGCTCGAGGGTTCTAGAGATCCCTAGCGAACAGCTTGAATTATATTTTACAGATAGCGGACAACAAGCCATTACAACTACTTTATTAACCCTGTCCACTATGTTACATGGCCCAGCTGCTGATGGTAAATACTACGACGCTGACGTACATTTGTTTGGTGATACGTATTATGAAGTAGGAAGCTTTTTTGATGATGTAAAAAAAGAAGGTGGCATCAAAGAAATGCGAGTGATTGAAAAGGCTAAAATCGTTATGGCTGATGTCACTCAACTCCACCAGCTTCCCCTTGAAAAATGTCATGCCATGAAAGCACTTGTCATTGATATTACACACAACCCCGATTATTCCAATGAGCAACTGCGTATGTTGGTAAGAAATATTCAGCAACGTGAAAATAAAGTCTGGATAGTATTTGTAGAAAGTTCTTTGAAGCACCAACAGCTGGGCTTAGATAAATATCAAACCGGACGAATTATGACTTTATCACCATCTCCTGAGTTTGTGCTTACCGAGGAAGCGCGAGATATCTTTAGCTCCATTTCAAATGAAGCAATGCATCCTTGTATTGCCTCATTTCTACAAATGGTTAATAAAATTGGACATCAGAAACTTGGCGATAATAATACTCAAATAAACCAACTAGCAATAGATTCATTACCAAGCTACAGTTTATTTAGCCAAAATTCAGAAAGCGCAGCTTCTTCATCCTCAAATGCTTCGCTACGACCCACCGTGCTACCCCAAAAATCGGAAAGATAAGTGCCGAAGTATTACACCTATCATACTTCAAGATACGAAATTAACGATTACCGTAATTGAGACGTGATGCCGCGAAATCTCTCAGCCATATCTCGATATTGATTTTGGCTTTCATTGTTTTTATTAAAGCAAAAAGCCATAACAAATAATGCAACTACTAAAGATGACAGTGGCTCACCTGTGAGAAAATAAATAAGCAGTGCAGCCGCGATGCCCTTGGGGAGATCATGCACTAATTTTTGTGTGGCTTGTTCCCGCGTCATCGGGTAAA
>JAJFKI010000074.1 GCA_021773295.1 Gammaproteobacteria bacterium
TGCAGGTAATAGCTATTCTATTGCCAAATTTCAAAGGTTCCAAGGGGGCAAAAAGCAATAGCATTAATCTCGCATCTTGGAGTGTGGCGGGTATATACCCGTCACACTTCAAGATGCGAGATTTAGGCGATTTGATTTTTGCTAAAATTCAACTAAATACAATAAGTTAGGCAGGAAAGCGTAATTTTCGAGGCACTTCCCATGTGAGCCGATAGTCCAATTAACATTACCTGTACTAAGAATTCATAAATATTAGCGCTAACTTTGGCATAGTTTATGAGATAATCCTCTCATACTATAAGCTTGTAGGAGATTAAATGAACTTTAAAACCTATATTGAGCAGTTAGAGATTAAAATAACCCCTCTAAGACAATCAATTTTATCAATACTCTGGAAAAATAAGTCACCCGTAAAAGCTTATACAATTTTGGAGCAACTATCCAAAACTAAACAAAATGCTAAGCCACCAACAGTCTACCGAGTATTAGACTTTCTGATAGGGAATGGAATCGTACACAAAATAAGCTCTATACAATCTTATACATTGTGCCAGAAACCACAAGAACACACTGATTCTGAATTGCTCATGATATGTAATCGCTGTAGCCAAGTAACTGAAGTTATTGAACCAGTCATGACTGCTTTAATAGAGAAACTAACGACTGAAAATCATTTTGTAACCAAAGAGAAATCCATTGAGATTACAGGCTTATGCTCTCGCTGCTACTCACTTAAGTAGGTTATTATCTCAGACGGCTCGCATTTGTTATAAAATAACAAATCATTAAGACAAAAACCTATTATTGACAAATAAAATGTTATCTTATAACATTACCCTCTTCTGGTTTGGAATTATTAGTATCCGAATCAATATTTAAAGAAAAAGAGGAGTAGCATCATGCAAAACAATGACAATATGCTTACAACAGCGACAGAAACTCAATTAACAAATCACGACGCTAATAACCCTATAACTCGCTATGGTTTGTTTGCTGCAACAGGTGGTATCGTAAGTGCTGCAAGCGCCACGGGCTCTCTGGCAATTTTAGGCGTTTTATGTTCAACAAAAGCTGGTGCAGCTATTGCTCTATCATTTTTTGCAGGCTGTGTGTTTGGAGCTTGTAGCGCGAGAAATCAAAACACGGAACGAGGACAATCAACGTGCACGCCTTGAATTGTTAATCTGACATAACTACATTAGCCTGGACAAAAAAGACATATTCGGCTCTAATTTAATCTAATTATATCTAGTTCTAACTTGTGGGTAATGATATGTTCACCACCTGACCCCTTGACTTTCCAAAAGGTAACGATCAAGTCGCTTGATGTGTGAAGCAGGCAGGTAGTGAACATAGTATTACTCACCTGCCCCCACCAAAGAGATCCAAACTCGTCTCTGCAATAATCTGACCTGCGTGAAGATTAGCATTAGGCAACACTTTTTTTTCACACTCAACAACATCAGGGTGAGTACTGCAAATCATTTTTAAATATTTCTTTATTATATCCTTGCTGGCCCCTGATGATGCCTGCTCAAGGTAGCAAAAGTGCTTACCCATTATCGTGAATAACTTCAGTCCTGTTAATATTCTCTGTGCTTTTTTGGGTATTTTCGCTATCTCCTTAGCAATCTCTTTATAGGCAACATTAGACATCGCATAAATCAAATGTGATTGATGACCCGCTGAGAGCGTTGTAATTCCTAACAATGCACCTATATGACTTAATAATTTTAAATCTACATCCTGAGTTAAATCAATTTTTCCAAATTGACTTGGCGATACTTCACTTAGCACGTCGTGATAACCAAACTTTCCATCTACTGGTATTAGCATATGAGAATTGTCAGAACAAAACGCTTTTTTATCCCCCGTTAATTGCGCATAATCTAACGTTAAAATAATACCTCTTAAGTTTTTGCTGACAAAACGCATAAAATCAACAAGCTTTGGATTTATAAATCCCACATTACCCTTAGTCAAGGTTTCTGTATACAGTCTACCAAAGGGACCAACAAAAAAGTCATTAAGCTCCTTAAATAAGCCCACGGGCACCCAACAAGTCGTCCATGAACATAGCTTCTTATTATGTTGGCTTAACCCCGTAAATTGATCTTTATCTAGAACGACTGATGTAGAAATATTAATTGTTGATGTACTCATGTTATTAAAATGGTTAGTTAGTACCCTTTGATTCTCTAAACATTCTTCCCCAAAGATACGTCTAAATGATTCGATTGATATACTGACCGCAACTAATTGAGTTAATAGCGTACCGTCTTCTGCAGTCTTTACTGCTTCAAGAGGAAATGCATCTAACAATTCATTTGTTAGAAAAAAATCTACTTTCACACATTCCTGGTGGGAAGTAATATCGACCTGAACAATTTTAAGCTTATCCTCGTCAATAAACACTTTATTTTTATCGGCTTGCTCTTTGGCTAAACCTGGCGATATTTCTGCGATATGGTATTTAATGGCGCTGTAAAAGTTTCGATAATCCTCATTTGCTTCTGCCAAGGACTTAAGTATTGAAAGAATCCCAAAAGAAAGTGCTCCATTCCCTGCGCCACCTTCTAATAGATTAAACTCATCTGGCTCACCTGCTGATTTCCAATAGGCATAAGCACGACAAACCACTAAAAATGATAGCCCCATACCATCCGCTCTTGTTGCATTTGTGTTAAAATCAACACCCAATTTGGCGTTTCTCATATAATAACCCTCTGCACCATAAAGCCAGCTCTCCATTAACTCAGAAAAAGGAAAGAACTTAGTCGCTGTCATTAATGTTTCACTGTCAATAGGTGCATCTACCTCCTTTGCATGGCTGGTAGAACGGCTACTTGAAGCGTTTGAAAAGAAGGTCGCAGATCTTGCAACAGGAAACGTAGTAAAATTATCTTTTAATCCATCGCCCGTGTTTCCTCCTGAATATAAATGACTCGGTTCTTCTTCTATATATTGTCCGATTTCAGATGGGTAAGCCGCCATAAGGTCAATCTCCAAGTGCTATCTAATTCTCTAAATTTAGGAGGGTAAATACCTCAATCTGCTAACCTCACATTAAACAGGGTGTATTCTACCGAACCCCCTTGATGTTTGTCAAATAAATGCTCACCCCGTGTGACGCCAAAAAAGAGAGCAGAGGGGTCAGAGCAGAGGGGTCAGGTAGTGAATTAACCGAGGTTGTAAATTTTAATATTAATAGATCGGGTGATTTACCACCTGACCCCTTACTTCTTCAAATTGGGCTAGATTAGTGAAGGCTAATAACATGCTGCAAGAAAACCTAAGCTCATGTTATGCTGGCTTTGACATTCTTAACTACAAGAATAAAAATTTGACAATCGGAATACTGTGTATTATAGTATACAATGTATTCTAGCGGGGTGAAGGCTTGAAAATTAGGATCTTCGAAACAAAAAATTTTGTCCGATGGGCAAAAAAAGAAAAGCTTTCAGATGCTACATTGAGGAACGCAGTCAATGAGCTTGAAGAAGGTCTTATTGATGCAGATTTAGGAGCTGGGTTAATTAAAAAACGAGTTGCTAGACGTGGCCAGGGAAAGCGTGGTGGGCATAGAGTATTACTTGCCTTTAAAGATAAAGATCGATCAGTTTTTATATTTGGTTTTTCAAAAAATGATCGAGAAAACTTAGATAGCGAAGAAAAGGAAATGTATAAAAAAATCGCGAAAATGTATCTTGAAGCATCCATGAGTGCGCTAGAAAAAATGTGTAGTAAAGATCAATTAGTCGAGGTGTATCATGAAAAAAAATGATAAAACGAAAAAAAGACTTTTAAAAGAAGCCCACGAAATGGTGAAAGATCTGCATGACGCAGGTATCGCCGATCTCGCTACAATGCGAGAGTTTGACGCGCTATGTGTTTCAGAAACCCATGAGCTTTCTCCTAGCAAAATCAAAAAAATTCGTCTATGTGCTGGTGTCAGCCAAGCCGTATTTGCCAAAATCATTAATGTTAGTGTGGCAGCTATCAAACAGTGGGAGCGCGGAGAGCGTAAACCCAGTGGTGCTGCATTAAAATTATTAAATCTTGTTGAAGCCAAGGGAGTAGATGTTATTTTGTGATTAAAAGGAGAGGGGTCAGGTAGTGAATTAACCGAGGTTGTAAATTTTAATATTAATAGATCGGGTAATTCACTACCTGATCCCTTAACTCTGTAATTGAGACGTGATGCCGCGAAATCTCTCAGCCATATCTCGATATTGATTTTTGCTTTCATTGTCTTTATTAAAGTAAAAAGCCATAACAAATAATGCAACTACTAAAGATGACAGTGGCTCACCTGTGAGAAAATAAATAAGCAGTGCAGCCGCGATGCCCTTGGGGAGATCATGCACTAATTTTTGTGTGGCTTGTTCCCGCGTCATCGGGTAAA
>JAJFKI010000075.1 GCA_021773295.1 Gammaproteobacteria bacterium
TGGCATCTTTTGCAAAAGTCTTGCGACAACAGCGACAAGCACAACAGGATGAGGCGCAGGGCGCTTTCCCTGATGACGCCGCGTAATGAAATACAGAGTACTGAGAGAAACCTAACAAACACCTGAGGAGGAAATGATGAAAATCAATAAAGGAACCGGTGCATGCTTAACCATCATTGGTCGTTTAAAAGAAGTGCCCACGTTGCAGGCCACCAGCACGGGTATGCCCGTGACTAACATTGTGCTAGCCGTGGATGAGGTTAGCTACAAGGATGGCAAGGAAGCACCTGTGTGCACGCAATGGATTCCTATCACGGTGTGGGGCGTTGCCGCGACATTTTTAAGTGGGAGCGCACGCCCAGGCTTGCGCCTGTATGTGGAGGCCAACGTTAAAATCGAAAAAGAAAGCGCCCAGGATACTGAGGACAAACCCCATGCTTTTTATATTCCAGTGTTTCATACCCATGACGTGTCGGTGATCGACGCGTTACGTAACCCATCATCAACGCAAGCGGAGGCAGAATGAACGATATGAAGAGTGATGATAAAGTAGAAGGCTCGCCGCCTCAGTCACCAAAAACACCCGAAAATCAGTCAACACAGCCGGTGAACGTTCCTCGTGCGCCTAAGCGTTCGGTCCGTCGGCGGCTTGACGTTAGTCAAGAAGAGGCGTCTGACGTGAGTGAACGAGCACGATTTTTAAAAGCACGGCGCATTAAAATGAAAGGACTAAAAACAAAGACAACAAGGCGTTGTTCGTCACATGCGTTAAGACTTTATTCTCGTGTTGTAGCGGATGGGTTTCACGAGGGCAATCTGGTTTTGGCACAGCACTGTAAGCGAGTGATGGCAACCTCTTTGAGGCAGATGTTAACACACGCTTTAGCGCATAATCCACCAAGGATCCCAGTCAGTGAACTCACCTTTTGCCCGGGTGGGCAGGCGCTCGGTGCTGGGACACTCAATGAGGCTTTTTACTTTTTGATGATTTTATCGAATAGAACGAGACAGCATGGGCGGGCTCCTTGTGGGACACAAAATGACGATAATCATCATAGGTTTGATTGTTCATGATAACGATAGAGAGAAGCACGCTGAGTTTATGGGGGGTAATCTTAGATGGGTGAACACGCAACGAAGGGTGATGGCGATCAACTTTCACTTAAGACAATCTTTCTCAAAAAGATGTTGGGTAAACAGATCTGTGCAGCATTGGACGATGATGATATCACCGAGATCATGGCAAACCCTGATGGTTCTGTTTGGCTCGAATCGCGATCAAAGGGAATGTACAAAGCGTGTGACATTGGTAGGGCAGAGGCACAAAACTTTTTGCTACAGCTAGCCAGGATGCAAGGTTTGTTTCTCAATGCAAAAAGTCCTTATATAGAAACATTATTGCCCTTTCATGGTGAACGTTTGGAGGGAACGATTGTTCCTATTAGCACGAGAGCATCCTTTACGATTCGAAAGCCAGCGAAGACGGTTTATCCGCTTGAGGATTATTTAGAAAAGGAGATCATGACACACGCTCAACATGACTATATTGCTGAGGCGCTCATTTCCCGAAAAAACATGCTGGTATCAGGAGGCCCAGGCACGGGTAAGACCACTTTCTCAAATGCGATCATTAAGAAGATGAGTGAAATCTGTGATCAAGCGCAGCGAATATTAATACTAGAGGACACGGCAGAACTTCAATGTGAAATGCCAAATGTCGTCTCAATGACAACGTCCCAAGCGGTGTCGATGACAACGTTGTTAAAAATTGCAATGCGATCAAGGCCCGATCGAATCTTAGTGGGGGAGGTGCGTGATGGGGCGGCACTTGATTTATTAAAATCTTGGAATACCGGTTGCCCGGGAGGTATTGCCACGATTCATGCGAATTCTGCACAAAGTTCTGTGCTAAGACTGATTTCACTGGCTCAAGAAGCAAACGTCCCGCCACCCAATGCGCTGGTTGCTGAGACAGTCGATGTATTAATTAATGTGGTGCGCAATCCAAATCATGCAGCTGGTCGGGAGGTGAAGTCAATTTCTGAGATGAAGGGATTTAATGGTAAAAATTTTGAATTTAAACACGTCGCTTAATGTAGGAGCAATAGTATGAAAAAACGATTAAAACAATCTTTAGTGATGGGGATGTGCTTCGTGTATGTCGCCTCTGCGCAAGCGTCAACGGTTGCCAGATACCCGTGGGCACAGACCCTTCAAAAAATAATGGACTCACTGGCCGGGCCGGTGGCTTATTTTGCTGGGGGCTCTGCGATTGTGCTCTCGGGACTTGCTATGGCATTTATGGATTTATCGGGTGGCGCTAAAAAGTTTGTACAGGCCGCACTTGGTCTGTCCATTGCTTTTGGCGCAGTGACCTTAATGTCGACCTTCTTTAGCTTTAGTGGCGCAGTCATCAAATAAGAGGATGGATAGTATGCGAGGGACACCAAGACAAACCAATAGAGCACTTTCTGACACCATTTTGATGATGGGCGCAGAGCGAAGCCTTGTGATTATTACGGGTTTCTTCTGGGTTTGGGTGCTTTTAGGCGTGTTACCACATTGGCCTACCTTGTTTGTGATAGGTGGTTTTGTGGCAACGATTTACTTGCTGAGATTCGCGGCTAAACGAGACAGCCAGGGGGTTGCTGTCTTTCGCCGAAACAGTCGGTTTCTCGTGCAACATCGATTTTATTTAGCACGTGGATATGCCGGTCATTTACAAAAAACGAGAAAGGTGCAAACGGTACCTCTCACACTGATTTCAAGGGTTTAATCGGATGAAAAGCAAAGTACATGAGACGATATTGACATTACGTAAGAACCGAGAGTTAGCAGAATTGTTAAGTTTTGGATACTTATATAATGAAAAAACAATCCTTCATAAGGATGCTGCGTTTTCAGCGCACTTTAGTTATGTTGCGCAGGATGTTGATTCATCGACGGGTGCAATCTTAGATGCCAATGCTCAGGCGGTGTTGCAGGCGCTAGCATTGCTTGATGATGGCTGGATGGTTGAAACAAACTTAATGAGCGCTGAAGATAAGAAGTACTCAGAGCAGCAGGCCTTTCCAGAGTTAGTGTCTGCGCTGATTGATGATGCGCGGCGCTATCATTTTGAGCAAGATAAAACGTTCTTCAAATCAACCTGTTATTTATCCATTAGCTATGTCCCAACGGATCAGGTTGGAAAAAAACTATCAAAACTAATGGTCGATATTAACGATAAAACCAACCGTATTGATGATGAATACCAATACTTTGAGGCAACCGTCGACAGATTCTTAACGCAATTTCAAAAAATCACAGGAACGGTGCCGCTTTCTGAGCGTGACGCGACGACAGGACTTGAGGCTGCGGCATTAACGCATTTAGACCGTTTAAAAAGCGATGCACTCATCACTTTTTTACATAAAACCATCACAGGCACCCATCAGCCATTAAAAGCGCCACGGGTGGGCTACTTCTTAGATGCTTATCTTGCGTCACAGCATTTTATTGCGGGTATTATTCCTAAAATGGGAAATAAGTGGATTAAGATCTTATTTGTGGATGATTTGCCAGAATACACCTATCCCGCAATTTTAGATGAATTAAATTATTTAGGGTTTGAATATCGTTGGTCATCCAGGTTTATTCCCTTATCAAAAGAGACCGCACAGCGGTACTTAAAATCACTGAAAAACAGATGGTCTAATAAAGCAATTGGACTGATTGGTACCATCAAAATGGCCATGGGCATTGCGCCGCAGATTGATGAAGCAGCAGAGGAACGAAAATACCAAACGATGGATGCGATCAAGGCCAATAGCGCCGGGGAAATTCGTTATGGCTTTATGACCTCTGTGATTGTCTTGATGAATGAAGACCGCACGCAGTTGGAAGATGCCGCTAATCAGATTACTAAAACGGTAGAAGCATTAAACTTTAAGATACGTGATGAAACATTTAATGCGACGGAAGCCTATTTGGGATCCATTCCAGGGCATGGCAGCTACAATATTCGAAAACCACTGGTTGATAGTCTCTACGTTTCTCATGCTTTCCCAACAAGCTCTATTTGGCAGGGGAGTCGGTGGGCACCGTGTCCCTTTTATCCAAAGGGCTCGCCTGCACTGTGTTATGTCAGAACAAAAGGCTCTCGTACCTTTCGTCTGAACTTACACGTCGGTGATGTGGGACACTTTATGGTGCTTGGCCCAACGGGCACGGGTAAATCAACGTTGCTGGGCTTGCTGGGATGCCAGTTTCGACGCTATCCTCGTTCACGCGTAATCGTATTCGACAAAGATTATTCCAATCATATCTGGATAAAGTCATTAGGCGGCGATTATTTTGATGTGTATGGTGGGACACAGTTCGCGCCCTTAGTGCTCTTAGCTAACCTAGAAGAGGGCACAACCGCATTTGAAGCGGAGATGACGTTCTTGGTTGAGTGGCTCTGTGAAATTTGTGAGTTGCAAAAAGTCACTATTACGCCTAATAAGAAGGCTATGATTGAGCAGTCGTTACGCGCACTTGCAAAAAGTGGCAAAGACAATCTTCAACTTGATTTATTACATATTCAAGATGAAGAGGTGCGAATGGCACTGGATAGTTTTAACAGTGGCGCTATTCAAACTATGATGAATGGGCTTTCTGACTGCCTTGGCCATTGCTCAGTCCTCGGGATGGAAATGGGTGAATTACTAAAATTACCTGAGAACCTTTATATTCCTATCGTGCGTGCTATTTTTCATCGACTAACGCGCTTATTTCAAGATCGTAAGCCTACCCTATTGATTTTAGAAGAAGCATGGTCCTTTCTTCGGCATCCTATTTTTGAAGCAATGTTAGAAGATTGGTTGTTAACCTTGCGAAAATTTAATGTCGCGGTTGGCTTTATCTCCCAAAATATTGAACATGTTACCAGCTCTCGCATTAGCGGGACGATTAAAGAATCTTGTCCCACAAAATTCTTTTTACCTAATCACACGATATACGACGAATCCGTTGCAAAAAAATATTTAGACTTTGGCTTAAATGAGCAACAAGTCGCGATTATCGGAACGGCGGTGCCTAAACGTGATTATTACTTAACATCACCTATAGGCAACCGTCTCATCGAATTAGATCTGGATCCGTTGCTCTTAGCCTTTATTGGCGTTTCTAAGGAAAAAGATAAGAAAGCCTTTTTGGATATATGGCGTTCTAATGATGAGCGTTGGGTGCTGGACTGGTTGAACTATAAAGGCTTAGAGCAATGGCGGAAATTTGCAGAGACATGTTATACGCAAGGGGGCACTGATGTTTACACCACATAAAGTACGCACGGTATTAATGATGTTCTTAATGAGTTTATTGCTAGGAATGAGCCAAGTATCCTTTGCGATAGTTCCGGTTATTGATGCCGTTAATGCGAAGTTTAATTTAGTCACGTCAATCAAATCGGCGACCATGGTGATACAACAGTTGCAACAAATCCAAAACCAAATTCAATCCATCAAATATCAAGCGGAGAATTTAAAATCATTCTCGGATCAGCATTGGGATAATGCCAGGGGCGCATTGCTCCAATTAGGCACTGCGATGCAGCAGGGTGATGCGCTTGCCTATTCCGCTGCGAATGTTGATCAACACTTTAAACAAACGTTTCCAGGCTATTCTAAGAAGAATGGGGCCACGACTGATTATTCCAGCGACTATAAAAAATGGGTGAAGACAACACAATCCACCATGAATGGCGTGATGGATCAAATCAGTGTGAGCTATGAGCAGCAGTCACGTGAGGAGGCGCTTGATCAGCTCTTATCACAGAAAGCAAACACCGTACAAGGGCGTCTGCAAGCCTTACAAGTCGGTAATGAAATTGCCGCTGAGCAAGTGGCTCAAATGCAAAAATTAAAAGCAACCATGATCGCACAAACCAACGCGCAAGCAGAATATTTTGCGTATCAAGCTCAAAAAGATGCAGCCCAGCAGCAATCCGTTGATGCAGTGATTCAAACCTCCAGTGATGCCTATCCACACTATCAGGATAAATCACAATTTGGTTTAATCCCAGCGTTTGGCCCTGGAGATTAATATGTTACAAGCGGCGGTGAGCACAGGTGTTGTGGATCAAGTGTTACAGGAATTTATGCAAGCCTTACAGCGTGACTTTGGGCGCATTGAGGATTTAGCGAAAGGGCTGTTTTATTACTTAGCTGGTTTGCAAATTGTCGTGAGTGCCATTTGGATGATGTTTAAAGGCGAACCGTTGGATGCCGCCGTCACTATCATCAAGCAATTGTTTATGATCTCCGTGTTTTATACGCTGGTGCTTTTTGGTGGCACGTGGATGCCGCAGTTGATTAATGGGTTCATTTCTATTGGCGCGAGTTCATCGGGGATTCAATCGTTAACGCCATCGTCTGTCTTGGGGCAGGGTATTTCTATTGGCTTTTCGATTATCAGCAATTTTAGTCACTGGGGTTGGGTGACACATCCTTTTGGTGTCTTACTTTCATGCGCCATTCTAATAACCATTATTGTTTTATATGCCTTATTGGCAGCGGAAATCGCTAATATTTTGGTAAAAAGCTATGTGCTTGTTTCATTAAGCGGTCTGATGTTTGCTTTTGGCGCGAATGAAGTGGTACGGCCCATCGCGATGAATTATTTCAAAGCCACCATTGGCATAGGGCTTCAGTTGTTGGTGTTGTACCTCATTATGGGGGTTGGTGTGCAGATTGGCAGTGATTGGGCAACCTTGATTGGTCAGGCGGCACAACATCATGCGTTGAAACCTTTTTTGGTGGTGATGGCTGCTGTGATTGTGTTTTATATGATAGTTAAAAATGTACCGCCTTTTATTGCTGGATTAACAGGGATTAGTGGGTTTAAAAATTATGGGGATGCTGCCGTTGGTGCTGCGATGACAGCCGGTGGCATGGGTGCACGAGGCGCGATGAGCGCGGCACGGATGGGTACAGGAGGGGCTCAAGCCGTGGGGCAGTTCGGCAAGGGAGCTATTCAAGCGAGTTCTTCAGTCGCGCAACACATGAAAAGTGGTGTTAGCGCGCATCAAGCGGTGGGGAAAGCGGCCATGAGTACGGCGGGGGCCGCAGCAGGAAGCATTAAAGACAGTATGATGAAAGCGAATCAACAGATGAGCTTTGGCCAAAAATTCAATGCGAAAATGGCCTCACGCCTCGCACAACAGGCAGCCCAAGCGAGCAAAGCAAGTGCGCCTAGTTCTGATTTTAAGCCCAATCACGTTAAACCACAAAGAGGAAAATAATGGCAATGAACGTTAAAATAACAAACTGGAAACCCTTTAAAAAAATTCCCTTTTTAGAGCGATTTATAAAGCCTGCACTT
>JAJFKI010000076.1 GCA_021773295.1 Gammaproteobacteria bacterium
GAAGAACCCCATTGAGCAAAAAGCGAAACTCGTTGAGCAACTCAAAGACATTGAAAATAAAATTGTAGCCTTTGATAAACAGCGCGCGGATAAAGTAGGCCAATTAGCGAAACGGTATCGCTTAATTGACTTGTCGGATGATGTCTTAGAAAAAGAATTTAAAGGCCTCCGTGATAAATATAAAGACTGTCAGGATGCCACACTTTCTCATATGGATGTCGGTAAAAAAAAATCCTAGCGAAAAAATATCGCCTCAAGCAGCGGCTGTCGGTTGCGAGTAAACGAGAGCGGCGCAAAGAGAGCCACCGCAAGTTTTTGCTGGGGCTCGCCTTTGAAAAAGCAGGATTGGCCTTGCAGGATAATCATTACCTTGAGAGTGAAAAAGCGGTTGAGATTTGCCGCATCGCTCTGGGCAAAATAGAGCAAGAGGCGGGTATGGAACACTCATTCTATCAATCAGGTCAGGCGGCCTTTAATAGCAAAATCTTTATGGACAATAAGGATGGCCTTGAGTCGATACACATGCTTTTGGGGGAAACTTGGAAGCAACAGCGCTACCATCATTTGGTGCGCCTGGGCGGGGATGTGCTACGCTCAGGGTTAGCTGAATTTCCCAAAGCAACTATTTTGGGTGCCCTCTTTTGCCATAAAGAAACCGTACAACTGTCTGCCTAATCGTCTCCATCTCGGCCCCATCAAAATAACCAAAAAGGTACAAAACGATGCCGGATAGCTGCTCTTTGAATACCCCCATAATAACGTGAGTCCCAAGAAAAGCGTGGGCTGCCAGTCCCGTAAACCCAATATCCGTTTGCTCGATACTCTCCCGTTTTAATAAAACGGTGAACCGGAAAATGCTGCTTATCAGTGATTGCGCGAGGCGCAAAATAGACAGTTCTGGATGAAGGACTGCTGACAACAAGGGTTTGATGGGTTAGCGTAATGCGATTGCCGGGCACAGCAATCACTTGCTTGATGAGGACTTCGCTGCCATTCGAGCAGCCACCCCGATGAATATAACCCCGCTCAAGCCCCATCGCAGCGATATGGTTAGGTAAACAAAATGAAAGGTAATCGCCACGCTGAATATGTGCAGGGTTAGAAACCCGTTTGTAAAAGCCAATGGGTACGGAACCACTATAGGTGAGGATAATTCCAAAATAAGAAAAGCATAGGGCCAGCACGGGAAGTATGGATACCGCGGCAGAAATTGCCAACACGGTTTTCAGTGATGGTTTTTTAAACCGCCGCCGCTTTTCATTACCTGTGTTGCTTGCGCTTGCTTTAAACATAAACGGCCTTTTACCACGGAAAAAGTCAGACGCTGACTCATAGTGCGGCCAGCAATTAGTGCAAATAATAACACTTAATCCTAGCCCTCTCAAACATCGAGCCCGTTAGTATTGACGTTAAAAATACCACCCCTATGACTGAGCAAAGCTCTTAAGAATAGAAATCAAGCCTGCTACGCCCTATTCGCTACTACACCAATTTCGGGTTCACTGCCAAAGGATATTTATGGTACTCTCAGAATTTGGAGAGAATATATGAAAAACTTTTTGTTATGTGGGCTCATGAGCGCCGGACTCCTTGTGAGTATCAATTCGTATGCATGCGGCATTACCATCCAAAAGGACCAGCAGGTAAATAACAAACTGGTTTTTAATTTAATACAGCAAGATGGACAAAGCCAACAAACGGGTGTCCTTTATCCAGAGAACGCTTATATCTCTTTTTTGACCCACTGCGATGCTAGCTACAGGCTATATGTCACTGAAATACCTAAGGTCACGTCTAAGATCGCCTCGGTAAGTCCATATGGAAGCTCTGAGTATATGTTTGATCCGATACTTGTAACTGGGGGTACAACACTATTTTACCCTTCGCGCTTCCAACCAATCTCAAAATAAACATCATGACTTTATTCATATTGGAGAACTATAATGGTGAAAAAACAAGAGAAACGATTGGGTACGATCGATGAAATATGTCAAGGACTGAGGATCTTAGAAAGATACAAACCGACAGCCATTGTCTCTGGATCTAATCGCAGATACTATTCAATAGAGCTACAAGAAGTAGAGTATGAAAACATAACGGATGATGATTCAAAAAAACTACAGGCCCTCAACTGGGCCACTAATGGCGCTTATTTATGGAATATTTAAGGGTGCCACTAGTGGCATAAGACCGTCGGTTCTGTCATGTTTTTAAATGCGTGGAAAAGGTGGAAGCAGATGTTAGGTAAGCTTCATTGGATTGTTGTTTCCGGTGGGCCAGGATTATCAAATATTTATTTAAAGTATGCTTTAAATAAATCTCTTTTTGGCTGTAATCTGCATTTTTACAATATGCTCGGGGCACCTGAGTCAGGAGATGACAATCCTATCTAGTGATGATGCTTCTGTTTCTGCCACAGAGGCAATCCCAGTTTCAACGGCAACAGAAGGCCGTGCTATTAGTAATTATCATTGTGATCCAACCCGCAGGCCGTCACTGTATCCATCGGTACCATCAATGAGCGAAACCACACCATCAAGGAGCTCAGCAAGCGCGCAAGCCAGATTTTTTTCTGTATCAACTACAACACCAGCAAAGATAACCTTTGGCCAACTGCCAAAAATCACGCTAACGTGATGATTTTAAAAAACCTTGCATATTCCACGAGATGCCGCCCCACTGATTCCAGTTTAATCCGCCAAGAATATTACTTGTTCATTAGTAATGTCACACATGGTAAATGATGCAAACGTATCCCGGCACGACCCGAAATAGCTACGCATTTAGGGTCCTAGGAATCAGAACCAAGAAACTGGAACTGTTGACAGGGCAGTTACCCGGCTATAAAATTGCATAGTACGTTTATTATCTGAACCCCAGTGTCAAGCGTTTTCAACGTTCATTCGCAGTGCTTTATCTATAAAATGTACAGGATGCATGCCGCAAAACTTTTCTCTGGACTTGCCATTTTTCTCAAGTGCCATCAAATACAGGCCATAAATCACCGTGTTTCCAATTTTTTCACCCCAATCCCAGTCAAGAACCTTCCCAAAACCAGGTTGTCCACCCAAACCACCGCATGTTAAATACTTGGCCAATTCTTCAAACGTAGGAACCTTCCAGGAGATTGTTTGAAATAACATAATTTTTTCTTGCCGCATTGGAACAGGGTAAGTAACAAGGCCTATTGAGGCCGTATTTGTTGTGTTACTAGCAAATCTGTCAGCACAAATGTTGTCCACCAGTATGCCTATCCAATTTTGTTTTTGTTCGTATTTATAAGCTTCAATTACAGCCTTACCGTAAACAACTTTTCCCCAACTAAAATCACCATAGCAAATTGCCCCACGCACTGGAAATGATTTTGATACTCCACGCTCGAGCAAATCTCTGGCAAACTTAATAAGTTTAGTAGGATCTTCATTACTATCAAGTGCTGCAAAAATGCTATCCGATATGAGTTGATATTTTTCAATATTATTGTTTTTGGCAACCTCTTCAATGAGAAGAATCCACTCATTAATCCTTTTATTTAGAGTTTCCGAATCTAAATTCATTACAATTTCTTTAAACCCAAGAACATCCCCACAAAAAAAATATCCATCCTCCATAAAATCCTCCTTAATTATTTTTCAATGTTCATTTCACCTGAGTACGGTTCTTTTTTTTCCTTTCTTAGTGTGTTTGTATAAACTACCAATATCCATAAACGATTTCCCAAATGCCTTACTTAATTCACTTATCTTTTTATTTACTTGCGCATGAAGATTTTCGATTAATTTTTTAATATCTGTTCTAATTCCTTGAAAAGCAATTGTCTGTAGAAGCTCTGGAGCCATCATCGCTTCAGCATGATTTAATTTATTTAGCTTTTCTATAGGAGGCAATACGATTATTAACTTGCATTCCTCATGTTCAGACTTGCCTGCATGAGAAATATATTTATTGCGCATGTCTTTTAACATATTATGTATATCCTTACTTTCCTCAGGTATATTTTTATCCTTTAGTTTAGCTTGTCTTCCTTTTTCTTCACCTTTTTTTGTTGACGCAAAGCATTTCCAATAAGTTACGATAATAGCCTTTACTATAGCCTTCATTAGAGTTTTTGTCTCGTCAAAATTTTTATTTTTAACAATTTTTGAATATTCATCGATAAATGAAAGTATATCCCTAAGATCTTTTTCTATTAGTTGGTATCCAGCAAGGTTCCTCGCCTTATCCGTATCTAACTCTATTACTTCACACTCTTTACCTTTTTTGCTGCCATAGTGATAAGTAAAACGTGGAAGTCCATTTTTCCCGATAAATATCTTTTGATATATATTATTCCCTAGTTTATTCCATTCTGTAATTCCTGCTTTAAACATATAGTCCCTTATATTTTATTCTTTAATTTAAAAATTTCAGCGTAAGATATTTCAAGCTGTCTTTTTAGGGTTTTCACTTGTGATTCGAGTTTACCAATTTTGGCCTTCATGGCAGCAACTTCATTATTACTGCGTTTACAGGACAACCTTTTACTGCCAATGCTGTTTTCACGTATTTGTTTTATTTGAGCACTTAATTCCGGATGGTGGTATAACCAAGTCTTAGACACATCCGCTTCTCTAGCCACCGACTGGAAGTTGATAGGTATATCAGAGTCAATCATTGCTCGTATCGCCTCCAATACCCTAATTTTAAGTTTTTCTTGCCTATTTTTTGTTGCTCTTTTAAGCGCATCCACTGGTTTATTTGTTTCTCCATTCATCTTATTTTTTCTCCAGTGAGGAAATAACGGACTCAAGATTTTTCTTAACTGCTATATTCATTTCAAGCTGACGCTGCCAGCCATTTTCTTTGGCTGTCTTAATGATTTTATTAGTTTGCTCTAATTGAGCACGGTGTTGTTCTAGATGCTTCTCAGTCGTTCTAAAATGCGTGCAAGTTAAGCAGGCATTAGCATGAGGGCATTTCTGCTGAGGGAATGGAAGTGCGCATAAACCATTAGGCAGTGATTGTGCCATAACATTATGTCGGAGCCAATTCTCATCTTTATACTGCTCGCTAGCAGTATGTATCTTCCCAGTGATATCAACGAGTCTTTGTTGGAATTTATAAAACTCTTCTTTCAAGGTTTCATCGTGGATGTGTGCATAACGTGAAGTCATATCAGGCGATTCATGTCCTAAGTATTTCTGAACAATTGCCTGTGGGACACCTGAGTTAATCATACGCGTGCCAACGGTATGCCTAAATTGATGTGACTGAAAGTTCCAAACCTGTCCATTATCGTCTGTTATATTACATTGCGTTGCCAATTTATTGAGAACCGTTTTAATTTGATGACCGGTTACGTGGGGCGTTCTTGCACGATGCCTAGATGGAAATAAATAATCTTGATTTTTAAAAAGGTTCTGTAGGACAAGTCCTTGCTGAGCTTTGATGGCGTCAATACATTTTTTTGAGATAGGTAATAGGTAGGATTTCTTTAGCTTGCTTTCTTCAACCTGTAAAAAACAGTCTCCCTCACTGTCCTTCTCCAAACAGTATATTTTTAATGTGCAGATTTCACTAATACGGCGGCCTGTTTCGAGTAACACAATAATTAAGTGTTGCATATATTGAGGTAATTGATCCAGGTTATCCATCATCTGTGAAATAACTGATTCTGGAATAAATCTAGGAACGCTTTCAGGTCGTTTTGGCAGATCACTTGCATATACTAGAGGCTTACTAGGCCAAGGCAGCCAATTCTCTTGGATAGTGAATTCATGAAAAGTGCGCAAATGGATTAATGCAAGTCTTCTAGTCGCGTGTGAAAAAGACTTCTTGGTCAAATAGCCAATGTACTTAATAATTAATTCACGGCTAATAGCCTCAGAGGATATGTTAGGATCTTGCTCTGACAGGAAATTCCCGAAGGTTTTCAACTTGGATATATAACTTCTACACGTAGTGATCCCTTTCGTTGAGCTTTGCAACCAAATAAATTTCTTTATGGCTATTTTCAACCAAGCAGGGTTGATGCCAACAAAATTAAAATAATAAAAAGAGTGAGTTGTTGACGGCTTTAGCCCCATCTCCTCAAGATCCCAGGTATCTTGATCAAATATGCTCGATTTTGATAATACGGCTTCCATCATTGATCGCCCTTCTGCTTTTGATAATCCAAAAATGCTTTTTTTAGATCATCGTTATCTAAATGAGCGTAAATATTCAGTGTCGTTTGAATACTTTGATGGCCTAAACGTTTTTGCACCAATGCAGGGTCCCAACCAGATTTAATTAAATCTGTTGCATGGGTGTGCCTAAGCATATGAGGAGTAGCATCAATACCTGTCTTTTTTTGCAGCCGCATGAATATCTTTCGTGCTGAAATATAGGTTAGCGGTTTTCCTGAAACAAGATTGATAAAAACATAAGGGCAGTCATTATCTGTAATAGTAGATAGCACATAATCACTATACAACCGCATCAAAGATTTTGACACGTGTATCACGTTAGGTTTAGTGGCTTTCGATCTTACGCCATTTTCACCATCTTTGCGTGGTATAATGTATATCTCGTTATCCCAACTTTTGATATCTTCATGCTTTAATGACAAGGCCTCACCAATACGCATACCTGTTTCATACAGCAATGAAATTAAAAATGTATCGCGATAATTAGCGCAGGCGCGCAATAAGCGTTCAACTCTATCTGTGGTCAATATCTTTGGAATGGATTTTGACTGCTTTAATGAAACAATGCGCTTTTGTTTAGATTTGTGCTTATGGATATGATACAGCAATGATTTATATTTGTTGTGCGGAAGATAGCAGGTTTCTAGAAACTGAATATTAGTGTTGCCCAACTGGTTGTGGTAACGATATAAACTGCTAATGGCTGATAGAATAGCGTTGATCGTCGATTCTTTACGCTTAGTAGGGTTCTCAATAGAAATGATTTTTGATTTATCAGACCGCAACCAATGTACAAAACTAGCAATATCGCCGATATCAATATTGAGCCAGTTTTTCTTGCTCTCAGATAAATACTGCCAAAAAAGCTTGAGATGTGTGGCATAACTTTTTACTGTATCAGGTGACTTTTCAGTAAAAATCAAATAGGCAATAAATTTTTCAATTGGCTCGATAGACATCATCTGCTCATCAAGCACAATCCAGCTGTACTGGTTCTCCCCTAATTTGATTCGTTGCACTTTCATTTAATGCCCTGATAAAAAATAACTCACACACCATAAAAGAAATTTAATTATGAACGTTGTGAACGTTTAAGTAAAGTGGTATATTTAATCTATATTATATGCACAGGAATAGGGCGCTCATTATATGGATATTCAACCCCTTTTTATCATGGCCCCAGGCTCAATCACCATCGACACAGACTTGCTCAATACGCTGAATAACAACGGCTATAATCGCTCAGGCTCGCCGCTTAAACTCATCAAAGCAAACACAGATGCCGACGCTATCAACGTTTTTCTGAAGGAATACACAGAATCACCCAACACCTTGACGTCTTATGCCAAAGAAATCGAACGCTTATTACTGTGGTGTCTTCACGTCGCCAAAAACAGCTTATCTGAGTTGACGCGCGATCACATCGTCGAGTACCAAGCCTTCATGAAAAACCCAGCCCCACAGGCACGTTGGTGTGGCACCAAGGCGTCTCGGTATAAGAAAAACGGCGATCTCAATCCTGAATGGCGCCCTTTTTATAAGGGGCTCAGTGACACTTCTGCTAAAAAGGCCCTTAAAATTTTGGATTCCTTGTTCAGCTACTTAGTCGAAATGCACTATTTTCAAGGTAATCCCGTTGCCATGGACAGAAGACGCAAACGTAACACACAAACGGGGCCTCGGTTGGTTGAGCGCTACCTGGAAATGGATGAGTTAATCGCGGTACTCGATGCCCTGGAAGCGTACCCGTTACGACATCATGCGCGCGATCGTTTTCGTGTCGCAAGAGCGCGCTACATTATTTTACTCTTGTTTTATTCGGGCATGCGAATTTCAGAAGCAAGCAATCATACCATGGGGAATTTCATTCAACGCAATGGCTGCTGGTTTTTAAGTATTGTGGGTAAAGGTAAAAAACCTCGCGATATCCCCGTGCCCGATGAATTATTAAAAGCACTTGCCTTGTTTAGAGGCGTGGTGGGACTCACATCAAGTGAACCTACCTTCAAAGAACCAACGCCGCTAATACCCAACTTGGACTTAACACACGCCTTGCAAGTCCGGCGCATTGATCAACTGGTAAAATGGGCGTTTCATCTGGGAGCCGATGCGCTGGAATCGCAATCACCACACAAAGCGTCTAAGTTACGCCAAGCCTCTGCCCATTGGCTACGCCATAGTTATGTGACCTATCTACTGGATTCGGGGACTGCACTGAAGGTCGTCCAAGAAAATGCAGGGCACAGCAACATCAGCACCACCATGCTCTACCGTCATGTTTCTCAAACGGATCGTCACACAGCAACACGCCATCTCGCACTTGAAACGGTGGACACCACACCAGTACTTGAAAAGTCCACGCCGCCGCCCTCCCCTCGCCCAGTAAAAACTGTAATACTTGGCCCCAATAACTTAATTGAAAAAACGATCACGTTAAAAATGCATTTTTATGTTGAAAACAACAGCAAATTTGTCAGAGGAAAAGGCCGTTCGCAAAAGAAAATTGAGGAAGATGTATTTAGCCGATATGATGTTGGTGTGCTTGATAAAGAATGTGGTGATTACGAAATCACACTAACGTATACAAATTATGAAAACCTAGATAAACAAATCCAAGAGATTGTCAGTCAAGCAGAATGGATTGCTGATAGCCGAAATGGCGTTATTGAATTCGACGTTTATACCTTTGATGGCGAGAAATCTTGGCCTTTCGTTTATTAGCTTTTTTTCAAGTTCTAGGCGAATCTATGACCTCGCAAGGGGCGTTTTAGAGAGTTATATAAGTAATTGGGGTAGCGACCCCATTCGTGTCAAAATTTACGGTTGGATCATTTCGCTAACGGACTAGGCGTCCAGACATCATCACAAGCCCAATCCTCATCAGTCTTGCCATATCTAGCGGCTCCTATTAACTCCACACCATACTTTACATTGTCGTCGCCCGCAGGCTCATTGAGATTAAAGCAGAAAGCTACAACGTGAGAGGGAGTGCTTTCACTCAATGACGCATTTAACCAATTGATGAGGTTATCTTTAAATCGTGTCATCATTTATAACCCCTTTAATTTTGGGCTAACAAGTAAAATCGAAGAAGGCACTTAGCGCAGAATCCACAGATTGCCGCCCCGCTTCTGGTTGTGCCAGAGGAGTCATTTTTTGAGATCATCGAAGGCACCTTGAGATGAGGCAAATGCCAGTCTTTCGAGTAAATTCATATATTGGTAAAATCCATCATAACGTTCGCAATAAAAATTTAATTCATCTTGGGAAGCAGCGTCGATAATAGCTTTAAGTTGAGGCATTTTATGAGCGAGTGACATTAAAAGTTCCTCCTCACCACCCTGTTGTAAAATTTGCCTCGCCTTATCATCAAGTGCTGCAATAGCCTGCTTTTGTGTGGCTGTTAATGTCATCGTGTCTCTCCGCTTAATGGGGGAGCCTATCATTGCTTTGGTGATAACTCAATTGATTGGGATGTTCACAAATGTAACAACTTTAACGCTAAGCATTAGGGGTTCTAAACATTAACCTGCTCATGGATATGCATTTCTCCAGTCTCTTCACCTGCGCGCTCCTTAAAATCCCCCTAAAGGTTAGCCACAGAAAAAAGCAACATTTTAGAACAACCCTATTGACCCGGTGGGTTATTTATTGTACAATGATTACAGCTTGGACATATTCTGAGTTAATACTAGCATGTTGCAGCGAGGTGTTGGGTTACGCCTCGCCGCACTTTATAGGCAAAAGATATATCACGCTAAAAAAATCACCTCAGCCATTAATGCCGACTCAGCACTGAAACGGATAAAGAGTTTTCCATATAATTTTCGCTCTTCCATAGCCAAAGTATCTCCCTAAATTGAGGTGCGGGTTTGCTGATTTTAGTGAAAATTCTTCATGGTTGCTTTTTCTTGAATAATCATTGGGTTGGGGATGATGAGCTACCATTTTGCTTGTTAATGGTTGGGACCCCAATTAGACCCATCAACACGTAGAATGCGAGGGAGAGCACATAGTTTACATCTACTTTCATGAAACACACTTGCCTAGCTCGCGGTTTAATTTTTATTCTTTTTTATAAATTTTACAATCTCACAATATCTTTGCGGCTTGCTGAAGTAGTAGCCTTGTCCAAAATGACAACCGTGTTCTAATAAAAATTGATATTGCGCCTTTGTTTCTATGCCTTCAGCAATCACTTTTAAACCAATGCTATCGCAGATAGTAAGAATACCGATAATAAATTTTTGTCCTTTTTTACTATTGATTTGATCGATGAGTGATTTGTCCAGCTTAACTTCATTGATAGGTAGTTCAAGAATCCTTGCAATAGATGATTGTCCTGTGCCGAAGTCATCAATGGAAAGTGTAAAATTATTTGAAGAAAAATACTGTAGATTATAATTGTTATTGCTTAGAGCAGTGATGCTTGTTTCGGTAATTTCAATAATTATAGATTTTCCATCAATATTATTGTTAGAGATCGCTTGTGTGAAAATGGTTGCCAAGTGCTCCGATAACAAGTGATTTGCAGAAACGTTGACAGCCAATCTCAACGACTTATAAATAGGCAATAAATATGTTGAAAACTCATTAATGGCATGGTTAATAATCCATTCTTCCAGCGTATTTATTGTTCTCGCTACTTCAGCTAGAGGTATAAAATAATCAGGTGAAAGCAACTTATATATCGGATGTTCCCACCTAACTAGGGCTTCTAGTGCGTGAATCCTATTCTGTTGTAAATCCATTATAGGCTGATAAACCAAATAAAATTGCCCTGCATTTACACCGGGTATGAGACTTTTCTCAATAATTAGTTCCTTTTTTAGTTTATCATGCAGGACTTTGCTGTAAAAAGCATAATTTTTTCCATGATGAACACTTTTCTTTTGCCGTTTATAAGTTTCAACGGCACTTTCTATGAGCGATGCGGGGGATTTTGCATCGTCAGGGTATATTGAAATACCAGCAAATAGTTTTATGGGGTAATCATAAAGGGAATGTTCATTAATATTTATTGTGCATTCATGAGTTATCTTCTCCAGTGTTAGCCCAAACTTAAGCTTATCTCGCCTGGTGATCATTTTAACAAAAACAAATACCCCATTGTTAATATAAGCTAAAAAATCGCTTCGGTTGAGATATTTTTTTATATTTCTCCCGGTTATATAACAAAGTTTGTCTATATTTTTTTTGCTATCTGTTGTTCTTATCTTCGAATAGTCACTAAGACCGATAGCCATAATAGCAAGAAAAAACTTTTTGTTATCAGTGACGGATATTTGTCGTTCAAGAAATTCCTCAAGATAATGTTCATTAGGAAGATTTGTTGTTAGATCATAGCGTGCTAATTGGTTAATTTTATTTTCAGCTGATTTCTTTTCTGTTATATCTAGAATGACGCCCTCAATATGCCAAGTATCTTTTTCTATATCTTTGATATATTTCCCTTTCTCCCATACCCATTTGATTTTTTTTGAACGCGTTTTAATTCGATATTCAAGTTCATAATGGTCTTGATCTTCAATTGAAGCGTCTACAGTATCTCTAACAAATTTTCGGTCATCGGGATAGATGAGATCATTGTACAGCCCATGTCTATGATTTATAAATTCATCAGCCGTAAAACCCGTTAGCTCATAGCACCCTGAACTAACAAAGGTCATAGTCCAGTCTGAATCATAATTGCAGCGAAAAACCATCCCTGGTATATTATCCAACGTAGTCTGATACCTACGCTTGGATTCATCCAGAGTCTTAACATTACCTTCAGTTTTTTTCATAAAATACATTTACCGTTTATGGTCTTTATAATTAATTATAGCAATTCACGACTTGATGTGGCTACACTATCCCGGACAAAAAAGCAGCTCTGACGCACCAACGTAGCCCCTCGCTAAAATCAACAGCTTAGCGCGATTTTAGGCAGTTGGCCAAACCTTATCTTTGTGTTTTACTTGAATAATCATAGCATTACAGCTGCCCGTGTCGTTTTCACCATCTTCCTGTAAGCGGAACCTATTTTTAAATATTCTTTACGCTTGACGTACATCATAAAGAATGCTATCATCTTACGTATGATAAGGACATTTAAAAATAAAAGAACAGAGGCACTTTATCAAGGAAAACGAGTGAAACAGTGGCACTCTTTCTCTGCGCAAGCGGATAAGCGGCTAACTATTCTTGATAATGCAACCTGTTTAGAAGACTTGAAGAATTTACCGAGCAATCGATTCGAGTCCTTAAAGGGTGATCGAAAAGGTCAATATAGCATTAGTATCAACATGCAATGGCGGATTTGCTTTGAATGGAAAGCTGGTGAACCCCATCGCGTTGAAATTGTTGATTACCATTAGGAGTTACATTATGACAAATAAAATGAGAGCCATACACCCCGGTGTAATACTAAAAGACGAGTTGGAATGCTTAGGTTTCTCAGCAAATAAATTTGCTAAAGAGTTACATGTGCCAACAAATCGTATCACCACCATTTTGAACGGTAGTCGAGCCATTACGGCGGATACAGCATTAAGGCTTGCAAGATTTTTCGGAACAACGCCGGAGTTTTGGCTAGGCTTACAAACGACGTATGACTTAAAGGAAACCATTGCAGATCATGGCAAGCAAATAAAAAAAGAAGTGCCACAACGAAAAGTCGCTTAGTCGGGTAAAGCCAGGATCACTGCCATTGAATTATATGAACGCTTAATCGGCGCAGGTAAGCCAAAAAAAGTGGTCTTAACAGCGTGTATGCATAAGCTACTGATAATTATGAATGCGATGATTAAACAGGGGTTCTACACAAATCCCCTTTTGCTAACCAATTCTTTAATGCTTGAATTGTTTGGCAGCGCGCCGACTCCCACAGGCTCGCAGGATACTGTTTATCCCACACAGTACAAACTGGTGCTACCATTATAGTGAGAAAAAACTCATCACGCATCAACAACCGTAACATTAATTGCTTGCCCATGTGCCACGCCAAACTCTACCCGTTGATTTTCTTTAAGGGTTGTTCCCTCAACGAGATCACTCTGGTGCACAAGAAGATCAGCGCCTTGCTCACGCACAATAAACCCAAACCCTTTATCACCGTTAAACCACTTAACAGTGCCTTTCTCTACTGCCATTATCATGGCTCCTATTGGTTGTTAATATCTTATAGTTGAGATATCAACTATAAATTCGTATTCCGGTTCTCTCAGCTATGACGCACGACCATCACCTTTCTCAAGGTTCTCCATAATCCCAGCTCCATCACTTGCGCATCTTAAAAGATCCGAGCTTCTCTCACCATTTTGAAACAATAAATATCACAAAAACTAAAGGGTATTTCACCGGCTCTAAAAGAGCGCTCCGCGATACCTTTAGCACTCTAGCTAATATCAGGCCGTCTCAATTTTTTGTTGGCGGTCACTCCTCGTCCTCGTGTTGCCCTACAGCAAAGATTTATTGACGAGGTCCAACCATACCAGCAGAAGAGGCGCTAGGCACGTCAGTTGATCCTGCTTCCTGATCCTCTTGCGGTGTTTCTTCAGCGTGATGATAGTATCCCTCTTGAGAATATTGAAACGCACCAGAGAGCACAGCAGATGAACCAACTTGACATCGGGCACCTGTTTTCTTTTCCCCCTTACCTTCCTCTGGTGTGGCTGTTAATGCCTGCGGTTCACCGACACATCTATCAAACTTCTCCGTGAAAGCCTCTAAAATTGCTTTTGCCTGTTCAGTACCCTTGCCAATATCAGGAATTCTTAAAGTATAGAGACACCTTTTCAGTACTCCTTCGTCAATTTTTATTAATGGTGAGCTCTCTGATGCTGTTTGCAATGGATTCTTTTCTCTCAGAAGTTCGCATTTGATATTTCTAGAATTCAAGTCTTTTGCAATCCTGTTGAAGTAGTCAAGTCGTCCACAAGAAGCAATAGCATCCACTCCCCCTCCATTGCTGGTCATTAAAAAGCCCGCTCCTGTCAGCAAGGAAAGCTTATGAGAAATGTCTGTCTCAACGCCATATTGTGGCGCAGAAACGCCATGATTGTTCAGCATGTCGAGTAAGCCTGTTATTTGTTTAGAAAGAAACTCGATTGTATTCCGCGATTTTCCATCTCTAAGTTTAGCAACAAAATACAATGTATTAGTATTCGTTTGCACAAAGGATAAAATCATTCCAGCAATAGTTTTTACGCTTCTTTCCGAGCACACACTTTCTTGTGATGACAGCTTTTGCAGATAATGAAGCGCTGTAGCAAGCGTTCTTTTTAAATCAGGCGCTATCGATGGTAGAGGCTGCCACTGGTGATCAACAAACTGCCTATCAATCTCCCTAGTGTTTGGAGGTGAAAAAACATCATTCATGAAATTAAGCTGATTTCTACAATCTGAGAAGGGGGGGAGCAAAAGCTCCGTCGGCGTAGTCTTTAGTGCCACCTTGCCATCTCGAGTAAGCAATATACGAGCAGATTCAAAAACAGTCGGTACTATTGATGCGGCTTCTTTGGTCTTACTAAAAATGTGTTTAATTTTTTCTATTAACTCATCAATTGCATCTATGTCTCCCCGTTTATGGCCGTGCGCAGGGTTATGGACAATCAAACAGGCGGATGCTTCACCGACCCAAGCAAGCTCGGCTTTCACCTCGCTAACTGTATTTGTTGAAATTGTGGCATGCATTAAAGACATTTTGCCAGCACCAATAATGGCAATGGCCGTGCAAGTTTCAAGACCATCGGTATACAGACCTTGAACCAGTGAAGAGGTGTTTTTATCTAACCTCGCTAACCCAGATTGGGTAACTTTAATGTAGTGCCCTTCCGTTCTAGAAATATCATAATTTTCAGCTGCCATTGCCTTAACTCCTATTTATCACGTCATTAATGGTGTGCTTACAGTTACCGTAGAACCCGTATCAAGCATCAACAACCATGACTGCATATTCCATTCTTTTCGCCAAGCCATTCCAGTCTTTTCCGCCAATAGATTCCCGTCAGTACCGCCCATCCATTCCAGTGTCATTCGCCAATGGATCATGAATCACGCATCGTACAAAATCAAGTCTTTTTTGTTGCCTCCTTATTACTCTCATTGGCCTGGCACTGTCGAAGCGATGGCCTGTGCTAGGCGAGTTCTAATTCATGCAGCGCTAGGCAGTTGAAAAAATCCACGGCAATGAGATTTCCATCGAAAATGATTAATATCAATGAGATTTGTTTTTTTTGAATTCCATCAATATCTTTAGGGGGAGCGCGAAAAACCCTGGGGCATAACAACCTAAGCTTTACAAATCAGTCATAGGATCTAACTACTCAATAAACAGCTCTTACTAACGGAGTAGAATCCCATAAGTTCAAGTTTGATATGACTCTATTTTATCCCAGGAAAAAGCAGACTC
>JAJFKI010000077.1 GCA_021773295.1 Gammaproteobacteria bacterium
TACTATAGCGAAAAAGTGGCAAAGGAAACATTAGCTTTACCAAAAAAGCTTCTATCCCGCTATTTACGAATGACAGATGTCATGTGCGAACACGGGCCAGACTTGGGCATGCCACATACTCGTAGCATGGGAAATGGCTTAATGGAGCTACGCGTTAAGGCACAAGAAGGAATCGCTCGAGTATTCTATTGTACGGTAGTCAATAATAAAATTGTGATGCTACATTGCTTCATCAAAAAAACACAAAAGACGCCCGCTAAAGAATTGAAAACCGCTAGGATGCGCTTACAAGAGGTAATGAGAAATGACTAAACGAATGACACATGAACAATTAAAAAAACAAGCTTTATCTGATCCTGCTGTACGTGCTGAGTACGATGCGCTGGAAGAAGAATTTGCTTTGCTAAGTGAACTTGTTAAAGCAAGAAACAAAGCACATATGACGCAAAAAGATATTGCTGAGCGGATGGGAACGACTACTTCTGTTATCGGACGACTTGAGTCTGGTGGTGGTAAACGGCAACACTCCCCTACCCTCGCGACGTTGCGGCGCTATGCCCGCGCTGTTGGTTGTGAGGTTAAAATTAAGCTCGTCCGAAAGAAAGCTCATTCATAATGCATATATACTTTTACTATAGATTTTTAAGCAATACGTAATTTATTTCTTGCCCATCAGCAATGCATACAATATCGTTCAATCTAAAAAAAGTAATACTATTATAAGACTTACACTACTAACAGCGCCCAACATAAAACAAACCAAAGAAGTATTGAGAGAAACAAAATGGAAACTAGTGTTAAGTAATACTCCAGGCCATGTGGCTTAGCTGAAGCAATAAAACTAAGAAGAGCAACAATAGCACCACCAGATATTATCAAAATCGACTTCATAGTAAATTCACGTACAAAACTAATACTAGAAAGATCCTGTTTTAATAAAGTCTGGATCAAGTATCGATCATTATCACTATTGTTTAACATCTTATCATCCTTAAACTATTTAATAGTGCTACTATCACATGAAAATTAACTATCAATCAATAGTTAGCACCGACGCCCCAACTCCAATAATACCCACTATCATCAAATGCTCATAAAAAGCTTTGCCAAAGGTAAATAGCGCATCATGAGCACCAAAGGAATGGGCCACCATGCCACCCCATACCATGGCAATGAGTGGCAGCAGTAAACTTCTTGTGCCGGACTTAATAATTTGAATGGCGCCAAAGAGTTGAATGCCGATGCCAAAGTAAGATTTGTAGCTTTCAAAACCTGCTATATCAACTTCTTGATAGACGTAAAATAGCGCTAACATCGCAAGACCTATGGCAATGATGTTGCCGATAATGGGACGAATGGATACCATCGCTGCAATTCGTCTGAAAACGACTTCAATAATCGATGCTCTAAGCCGTTTTGTTTTTAAGGTTTGGTAGGTATCCGGTGTTTGTAACTCACCTTCTAACACTGCTTGCTCAGCGTCAGGGGGACTAGCACTTAATGCTTGCTGCTCCTTTAATTGAAAGAGCTGTTGCTCTAATTGTTCAATCTGCTGCTCTGTGGTAATTAATATGTTTGACATTGCGTGACTCTCCATAACCCATAAAGGCAGCTTCACCTTTTTGTTGATAAATGGTTAATACCGTTGGATCCCGTTCTATCTGTTCTGCTGCATCTAGTAAGACACCTAAGATAATCGCCTTACTGTGGCTATCCATATTGGCTTTAATGACTAAACCGCCGAATTGTATTTTCCTTCGGGTGTCGGCTTTTCGCTTTTTTAGCTTTGACAAAGCAAGTGAGCGCTCTAAGCGAGCAACGTGTTGTTGCTTGTGCTCAAGCTTATGCTGTGTGCTCATCACGAGCCTCTTTGGCCAAGCGATTAAATAATCGATCTAATGTCGCATTATCTAATTTATCCAAGCCATAACCACTGGCTAATTTTCCGATTTCCATTCGGCGCTGTTGTTGTAGTCTTGTAAGGTCTTTTTTAGCCTTTTCAATCCGTTGCAATATGCGCTGTTCTTTATCTTGAATATCGACTTTTTGAAAATCGGACACGGGCCCCTCCTCGTGCAATCTGCGGGTTATAATATTTTAAGATCTTTTTTGATTTTAACTAAGATGATCAGCAAATCAAGTTATTTTTTAAAAAAAGATATATTAATTTTTATTACATAAAAAATCGATCTAATCATCCCGACAAACACTTAAAAACGATCACTAATGATCAAAAGTTTACAAGAATAAGATCGTGAAAAAGAAAATTAAGCGGAACCTAAGGGCGCAATATACATTGTAACCAATGTTTGCTAGAGTCGAGCATTATGGCTATCGCATTTGCAAGAATCAGTATTCATTCCAGAAGTCAGGGTCACAGTGCCGTGGCTGGTGCTGCTTATCGTTCAGGTCAGCAGCTTACGGATCAACGCACGGGTGAAAATCATAATTTTGAAAACCGTAATGATGTGGTTTATGAGCGTATCATGCTACCTGAAGGCGTTGATGAACATTTTTTAGATCGAGAAGTGCTGTGGAATGAAGCCGAGCGTATGGAAAAACGTAAAGATGCTCAAGTGGCAAAGGATATTATCCTGGCGTTGCCAAAGGACTTAGATCTAACACAGCAAATTAGTTTAGCCCGGCAATTTGCAACTTCCCAATTTTTAGGAAGTGGCATACCCGTTGATTTAGCCATTCATGATCACGGTGATGGTAATCCCCACGCGCATTTGTATATAACCACCAGACGCCTAGGTCCTAATGGTTTTGATCGCTATAAAGCCAGAGACTTAAATCCAAGCTTTGCCAATAGCGCTTATGGCAAAGGCTTTGTCCGTGAAGATGAAGCCTGGAGCCAACGCTGGCGTGAATGCCAAACGGCTTTCTTTAAAGCCCACGATTTATCCATTGAAGTCGATGCAAATCATCTCGTTCCTCAACGCCATCAAGGCCGCATCCGAGGTGATGAGGCCCATTATCTCAAAGAAGAAAACACCCTGCGACGCCAAGCCTCCATCCATATTGCGATTGATGAACCAGAGTCGCTACTCAACTTAATCAGCCAATCCCACAGCGTCTTCACCGAGCATGATATTGCAAAAGTCATCCATAAAAACACTGAAACCATCGAACAGTTCCAACATGCCTTGGCTAAAGTCAAAGTACATCCTGACCTCATCGCCTTAGGTGAAAATAAGCAAGGCAAAACCTGTTACACCACTCGAGCTATTTTCTTGAAAGAAACCCAAATGATGGGGAATGCTGATACGCTACTCAAGCAAAAACACCATCAAGTATCAGAGCACAAAGTAAATGCCGTATTGAAACATCATCATGTAACGCCCGAGCAAGCAACCTGCTTACAGCATCTTAGCCAACCTGATGGATTAAGCATCATCATCGGACACGCAGGCACTGGAAAGTCCTACTTACTGAACGCGGCACAATCCATGTGGCAAAAAGCAGGCTTTGATGTCACAGGAATGGCCATCTCTGGTATTGCAGCCAAAGGCTTAGAATCTGCTTCAGGGATCCCATCAAACACCATTGCTTACTATCAAAAACTCAGACAACATGATCGCTGGCCACTTTCTAAAAAACAAATAGTAGTGATTGACGAAGCCGGCATGTGCGATCTTAATGCCCTTGCTGACATTGTGCAGCATGTTAAACAAGCCAAAGCAAAGCTCGTGTTAGTAGGAGACAACGATCAATTACAACCCATTGGTCCAGGTGCCCCCTTCAGGGCATTAACAGAGCGCGCAGGCTTTGCGGCATTAAGTCAAATTTTGCGGCAACAAGATATAGGTGATAGACAAGCAACGGCATGGCTGTCACAAGGTAAGGTGAGTAAAGCATTACAATACTATCATGCAGCAGGACAAATTCATTTTAGCGACAATGAATCAACAGCGTATCGGCACTTACTAGAGGATTGGAAAACATCACTGACATCAGGCCCCCTACCAGAGCATATGATTTTGGCTCATAGAAACCAAGATGTTGATGCATTAAACCTAGCTGCGAGAGAACAATTGATTCAATCAAACATGCTCTCTGACAAGGGAAAAACCTTCTGCACTGAAAAAGGTGACATTAACTTAGCTCCAGGTGAACGCTTATTGTTTTTAAAAAACAACAAAGAATTAGGTGTCTGTAATGGTCAATTAGGCACAATAACCCACCTTAAGCATAATAAGGTAACAGTACAACTCGACGATGCGAAAGCTAGCATTTCATTCGACTCAAACAAGTATCAATCATACACCTACGGCTACGCACAAACCATCCACAAAGCACAAGGCGCCACCTACGACAATGTCTTCGTCTATGCCGCAGGCCAATACTGGGATAGACATTTAAGCTATGTCGCATTATCTCGCCATAGTCAACACGTTAACCTCTATTCACATCGCGAAGCCTATCGTGATATAGCAAAGCTCAGCCAAGTAATGAGCCAAGAACGTGTAAAAGATAACATCCTCGATTGGCCTCTCTCCTTTGCCATGCGCCGAGGATTTGATGCAGATAGCCTGATAGGCAAACTGATAAATACTCTAGGCCATGCAAAAGAAGCCATGCAAGACAAATGGCAATGGCTCATGCAACGCAGCAATTCACAACGACGAGAACAAACACTCAAAAAAGAACCATCGCACACAGTTAGCATCGATTGGACCCATCCATCATTCGATAAGGAATGGCGACAACTCACAACGATAAAACAGGGGAAATTATATTGGCTTTATCAATATCGACAATTACTTAATAACCCTGAAAGCCCTGCATCCACAAAGTCAATTACACAGAAAATGAAAACATTAGCCATAAGTATCAGCCAGGAACAGCGCTGCCTGTCAAAACTTCAAAAACTTTCACCACTTCTTGCTCAGTTTTGCCAACAACTAAGTAGACCATATCATTCACAGCAAAAGCACAATGAGATCGAGCATTAGTTATTCTTGTAAATTATTCGTCCTTTACTTTTTAGTTCTTTATAAAAATCAGTCCAACTATTCCAAATCGTATTAAATTTTTCAAGCTCCGCCTCATATGATTCACTCTCCTTATTTTTGAGATAGCTATCTAGTTTTTCGACGAATAATGCTGTATTTAATGGCATACCTGCATTATTATCTACCTCATCAAAAAACACTTCAAAATATATAGACTGGTATGAAGGATCTTTTATGCTATTACAAGTGCCATTATTCTCTATTGCTATGTTTATGTTACGCGCAACTTTTTCAATGTTTTTTTCTTTCACTGTACTACTCCTATTAAAATTAACAACATCTTATCCAAGGCTTATCTCAGGTATTTGCACCCACCCTTCAGGGACATCTTTTCCTGGGCCAAACCATTCTGCATCTTTTCGGTGTATAATTAAATCTCCATCTATGTCCTCTGAAGGAGCAAAAATCCCACCGTTTTCATTGCTACTATGATCAAGCCTAATTAATTTATAATAAAAACTTATTCTACTCATTAACTTTACCCTCCCAAATATCACAAATATTATTTTGTTAGTAGCTAAGTTAGTGAGGGAGTATGCTCCCATCCTAGTAGATTTTACCCAAGTGAATAGCTTGTACTATTCTCTAACATGGATAAACGTGTATTGAAAGCACTTCAGAAATGGCCTTGCGGCACGACACTCTATTTGTGCCAAATTTCTAAATCCCTCATGAGTCCCACCTGATACACTGGGCATTACAAGCTACCTCTTAGGACAGTGGTTAAACAAAAAATTTGTCATAGACAAACCTCCTATTTTACCCACTATTTATTAGTGGGATTCAATTTGAATTATAGTCTATAAATGAAGTGAAGAACTTGCCCACTCCTAATCTCTATAACCATAAAAATATAATTACTTGAAACCTAGTCCATGCGTGCTAAGCCTAATTACTTTAAAAATAATATTTCTTCCTGGCGTGTATAGGGTAGCTCCCTTCAATCAAGATAATGCTCTTATCAATTGATAGTCGCATCAACTTATCTGGCGACATCAGCCAATGGTCTTTCAATTGTGTGGTATGCGACACGCTACCACCATAGTTATCCTGTTGGCTAGAAGTACTACGCTGCCTTACTTTAATGGTTCTCTGTCCCAATGCTTTCGCAAAGAACTGTGCATCATCCACATCATTAAGTGTAAACGCCATTTTGACTTTGCAATTAGTGAAAGCCTTAGCGTCAGTTTGTCCATAGACAGACACAATTTGCCCTAAGTACTGCACCATCATGATGGCTCTAATACGGTAGCTTCTAAGAAAAGAAAGTCCTGATTTGAGTTGTGGTATTTTTCCCATATTGCCAAACTCATCTAATAACAAAAGCACATCCTTGGGCTCTTGCTGTTTATCCGGCAATGCTTGGCTGAGCAACGCAATCAACTGTGCGTAGAATAAGGTTATGATGGGTGAGAGTCGCTCTTTCTCACTATCAGGGATATGCAGGTAAATACTCATCCCTTGTTTACGCAACTGCCTTATATCAAAATCGTTATCATTCGTGGCTTCACAAATGATGGGGTCTGCAAATAACTCAATACGCGCATGGAAATCTTTTAAGATATTACCACGGGTCTTTTCTTCACACTGTACAAACGAGGAAGCATATTGATAAAACAAAGGCTCTTTGATATGGCGTGCTTCGCTCTCATAAATCAACCAATCCAAAAAATCTTCCCGCCGTGCCAGCTCATGGACTTTACTTAGAGTACAGCGCTTTCCCATGTCGAAACAGTACAATGCACACATCACAAATAACTCTCGTGAGTTGATGGGCCAAAAGGCAGGCTCATTGTTGGCTTTTTGAATTAAAATATTGGCAATGAATTGCAAGTCTTTTAAGTATTCTGCTTGACCGACACGGACATAGGCAAATGGGTTATAACGATGCGTATCGCCGCTGCCTCCCCCGGGTGCAAAGCAATAGCAATGTTGCTTTAAGGTATTCGTGCGATAAGCTTGTGTCAGCTGATAAAGCTCCCCCTTCAAATCATTCACCACCACCGAGCCTTGCCAGCGTAATAAGTTAGGTACACCAACGGCGCTGGACTTACCACTACCCGTAGGCGCCACTACTAACACACTTTCATAGCCGCCGAGAATTAAGAATTTACCATAAGCCTTCCCCAAAAAGACACCCTCTTTAGCATACAACTTCGCCCGCTGAATATCCCAAGGATTAGCAAACCGGGCATCCCCTAAGGTGGTGTCGCGATGATGACATAAGGCAATTAGACTTACCGTGATGATTAGCGCAATAAAAAAACTTATACCAAGCGTTTGTAAATAAAGCGCAGCCATCGCAGCATTTTTTGATAACACCGTATACGTTGTCACTATCGTCCAAGGCTGTTTTGAAATAGGCAACCCTGTTTGATAGGAAAACCACCAAAGCCCAGCGACAATCGCCAGACTTGTGATGAAACACAATAATACCGCTTGTTCCACACACCAACGTGCAACCCCGCCGCATCGCCAAGCCTTCATCATGCCACCCATGAGGGTAATCGCCACCAGACTGGCAATCAGCTCAGGTTGAAACCCATGCTCCCATAACTCAATCAGCACACTCGGGGTAGGCACGGCCACCACCCCTAATTGCAACAAGGTCATGGTGGTTAATAATGCCATTACTCCCAATACCATCAATGGCGTTACCCAGTAACCGGATAATGGGTTTAACTTAAGCGACTTCAGATAAGACACCATGGTTTGCTACCTCCCCATACTTATAATAAATACTCTGAACCTTTCGCCCCGTCGGCGTCTTCGCCACCTGAACCACCACATCAATCACTTCATGCAGCTCTTTTAAAATATCAGCATCCGTCATCGAAGGAACATTGTTTTGTTTATACAATTGCGTCATGCGCATAAAGGCCACGCGCGGATTATTAGCATGAATACTGGTGATAGAACCTTCATGCCCCGTGGAACAAGCCCCCACAAAATCTAAAATTTCTTTCCCCCGCACTTCACCCATGATGATTCTATCGGGCCGAAGACGAAGGCAGCATTGCACCAATTGCTGCATGTCCACCTTGGCTTGGCCTTGTTCGCCTTTTGAGGCTAAGAGTTGCACTTGATTGGGATGAGGGATTGACACTTCCCTGGCATCCTCTAACACAATCAAGCGCTCATCGAGCGCAATGGTTTGTAAGCACGCATTTAAAAAGGTGGTTTTACCGCTCGAGGTACCACCGGAGATGACCATGTTCTTTTTGAGGTTTATCGCTTGACGAATAAAGCGCGGCCAAGCCTGTTGTCGATACAGTGTGATTAAGCGTTTCTCGCTTTCGGGTAACGCTGAGCTACCTTTAGTGGCTAAACAAAACGGTTGCACTTGCCCATAAAAGTCTTGCTGCTCATAATCGTCTAATTGTAAGCGTTTCATTGCCTGACGACGAATGGCTAAGGTGATGTGCTTCGCCGTGGGTGGCAACACAATTTGTACGCGCGAGCCATCAGCCAGCGTGGCCGATAATAAGGGAAAGCGTTCATTTAAACGCTGCTGGTTTTCGTTGGCAATCAATTGACATAAATCTTGCAGTAAGGTGATGGTAAGTTCAGGCACCTTATGCCGTTGCCACTGGCCGGTGGTTTCTATCCACACTTCCTCGGGTTGATTTACAATGATTTCATTCACTGAGCCATCCGCTAACCAAGGGTTTAGGGGTGCAAGCAACCCTTCAGAGCCCGGTGCAAAGCTAACCATCGCTGCGGTCCTGATGCAGGGCCTCATAAAAACTAATGTCTCTTGCCACAAACACGGTAATACGTTTCCCTTGATGAATCGACAAGGTGGTTTGGATATCACTGTCTGATTGCAGCGCATCACCGGCAGATTGTTGAAAGGATTGCGCGATGGCTTGTCGGTAGGCGCTGGCTGAGTTGTATTGGTCTTGGCTGTTAACCCCCACATTCGCTGCGCCTGCGCCAATCACGGATAAAAGGGACGCATTACCAAAGCGCGCCCAGAAATGTCGGTCGATACTATCAGCCCCCGTGCCAGCGCGTCCCAAGGCATCGGCACCGGGAGAATTTAATTGTACGGTCATACCATTCGGCAACACCATCCGATGCCACATGATAAACACACGCTGCTGGCCGCGTTGCACCTTTGAGGCATATTGCCCAATCAAGCGTGCCCCTGCAGGGACTAAGGGACGATTACCGGTATAGGCATACAAGGGCTCGGTCACCACGGCACGCACCATGCCAGGGAGTTGTGAACTAATAGGGGTTTCTAACACGCCGTGTAATAATTCGCCTTCCACCAGGGTGGTGTCTGGATGTGGGATGTTAGAGACCGTCACTGTGTTGGCGTGTCTAGTTTGATTCGCAAAGGATGCATTACCGCCTTTGCCTACAAGGACGGCTTCCTGGGGTGTATTAGATTGCTTCGTTGTGCCTGTTGCTTGAGGCGGTGCATAGCTATACATGCTCGTTGGCATATTACGTCTAACGGCCAGCTCTTTTTTAGACTGCGCACGTTGCCGGTTCAATAGACCTGACGAGGATCTATCGACGGGCTCGGTAAAGCGAGTCGTCTCATGCTCTGCGCGTAAGGCATGGATGTGTGCTTTTGTGGTATGAAGGTCTTGAGCGAGTTTGGCAAGATTCGCTTTTAGATTGGTTTTAACCACTTGCTCACTGGCGGGGGCATTATTCTCATCGACAGGCGTTGGTGGTGCTTTTTGATGACGTCCTGAGCTACCTAAATACAGTAACAATACGACGAAACTAACAATGGCGCCCCAGAGCAATGGCTTATGCCAGTGCTTTTTACCTTTTGCCAGTGCGACAGGAATGTCGTCAGGGTGTGGTGGCAACGGTTTCTCACTCATGACTACCCCACCATTTCTTGACGAATTAAACGCTGATTAAAAATACTGGTCACCTGCGCCTGACCATGGCGCAAGGTAAACTGCGGTGCAATTTGTTGTACTACCAGGTAGCCACCTTCTCGCCGAAAGTTCACCACGGATTCTTTGCCATTGGCATTGTCTACAGCAAAGATGGCAGGAATCACTTGCCCGGGGCGTAATTGGAAATAGGTGAATTGGCCATCGTCAAACACATGCAAAGGTACCAAGCGTTTATCGCCACTGAATTGGTAATTCCAATGGTACTTGCTGGGGTCTGATGATATCGTGAGTTTGCCTTTTTGTTGCTGTTGATGATGGTGTAACTTTGCCAGCTGCTTGGCTTTGATGGCTTCTGGGTAGATAAAGTGAATGGCGTAGGTCACGTTTCTCGTACCCACTTGCTTGTCACTAACACTTTGCAATTGAAAGTAATACGTGTGCTGATTGGTGACTACCATCATATTGGTTTTAGAGCCTGCTATGGTGGGCTTGATAAAGAGCATATACGGCAAATGAGTTTGCACGTCTGTCGTCCAGGCGCCGGGGTCGCCGCTTTCAATAGTTTCAATCACTTCATTTTTGTTAAACAGGATTTGCGTCGTGTTAAACGTACTTCCTCGAACTGAAACCACATTGCTCGGCTCGTACGCCACAGCTTTGATGCGTTTATCCTGCGGTAAGCTGCGCGGTATTGAGACGGCAAAGGCATGACTCGCTAGACTAATGAGCAGCAAGCTCGTCACTAATAACTTCCACGACTTTTTTATCATTGGTTACTCCTCGTTGTTTTACGAGGAGTATGACAAATTTAGTGTTGAGTGATTACTTCGTTTTGCGAAATTGACTCGGGTGTTTGTTTGTGCTTGCTATCGATCAACACGAGGCGTTGCGCTTTCGCTACTGCTGGCTTCTGGCTTGGGCTCCCAGTTATTAAAATACTTGAAGATTTCCATAACATTGTGTAAATTGAGCTTCGAAGTGTTTTGATCTCTCATATGAAGAAGCACTGACTCTTCAATGGTTGTTGGACGAAAGTGTTCTTCATGTAAGTTTTCCATTTCTATATTGTGCTTTTGCACCGCATGTTTACAAAAAAATTGTAAAGTCAATACCTTACTACCAGCTTTTTCTGGGCTTTTACTATTTTGACTCACGGTTGATTTGCAATATTCAATAAACTTATCAAACTTTGCTTGTAATGCATGAAAAATTGTTTCAGTATTGTTTCCATTCATGTCCCACGTATAAACATCAGCCCGAACCGCGCCTTTTAACAGTAAAGTAAAAGAAAGCAGATAACCAACTGTTTCGTGGGCAATGTTTGAGGCGTAATTTAGAGCCGTTCTTCCCTCAGAGTCACATGCCGCATTAATGTCAGCGCCTTTTTCTATGAGTGTCATAACTCCAGCCACACGTTCAAAAATACTGGCAGTCCTCCTATAGAGGATTGAAAAAGGATTTACGGCAAAACGTAGCGGTGTCCTTCCCATGCGATTTTTAGCATTAACATTTGCGTTGTATGTTAATAGGAGCTTGGCCGCCTCGTAACGCTTTTCATCAAGAGCAACATGTAAGGGTGTATTATCGTTGTCATCTCTAGAATCAACCTCAGCCCCCTTAATTAATAGCATTTTCATGAGGTCAGTTTTACCGCTCTTCGCGGCCAGGTGCAACGCCGTATAACCGTCTTGCAGGCGTCGGACGTTTAGATCTGTTGTGTAAGCCAGCACAGCTTCAAAACAAAGTTTCATGTCTGATGGTCCAACAAGCCCCATACAAGCAGTTGGCAACAGTTCGCCAACATTAAGGTAATATTTTGTAGCATGTTGGTTCTGGATATCCATCTCAGCTTTGATATTTTGCAGCATTTTTCTGAGTTCTTTATATTCGCCTATGTTTACTAAGGTTTTCAGATGTTTAATCACGTCTGATGGAATAAAATTTTCAATTGCGTCGTCAGCCATATAGTGCACCTCGTAATCATTGTATTAATGTTTTCAGTACTACTGTGTAATGGACTCAGCAGAATAAACCGGAAGAGTCGCGATAGCACTGGACTTGCCAAGTGCACATATTACCATCGTGTGTATTTTTTGCCAGCCTTTTGTCGAATTTATTTTTCATGTGCAAAGGCTTCTGGGTTTCACTTATATTTCAACAGATTAACCCTAAAAGCACTCACATCTGCGTCAAATGCCGCTGCTGCAATTGATACCGTGCCACCTGAAAGCCATCCCAGTTTTGCCACAGCACATCAGGGTTTTGTGGTGTGCCTCGATAAATCCAGCTCACTAATACCGTCATTGGAATTTTTTGACTGGCACCATTGGCTTGTTTTTCCAGCGTTACCGTGAAATCAATTTTGGCTAAATTACCATGTGGCACTACCTCGCCGGGCTCACGTTTCGTTGCGTCGTTATCCAAAAACAAGATACTTTCCACGTGCACGGTTTTAATGGCTTTTTTGCCCAAGCGATTTATGGGTGAGATTGGGTTGCTGATGCTCTGCGCTTTGGCATACTCACGTTGTACATGTGCATTGGATAGCAGGCTCACTAACCGATACTGCACTTCATAACTATCGGGATAATAACTTTCTCGATTTACCACATAGCGCACTAAATCACTTTCCGTCTGTGCGCGGTTGATGGGGGCATGGGTATTCTGTAAGGGCTTAATGGTTACATTGCCATCAGAGTATTTAATCACTTCTATCGGTATTAAATGTTGCAGCGGCACTAAGGACGTGATGGCAATAGTCAGCATGACACTCAGTCCCATTGACAGAAAAAAAGCAATGCGATAGCGCTGCCTAGAAGCCACTGCCGATGCGTAATAATCATCGGCCCAGCTTGTTGCAGCACCAAAGTAATCATCTTCTGCTGCTTGCTCTGTCACTCGTTTTCGATTGAGTAACACTTTATTTTTTTGTTTCATTCACCACCTCTATAATTTCGTTTCAACCCACTCACCCAGTTGGTAACACGCGCTTGTGTTTTACCAGAGCCTAATCCCAAAATGGCGGCGGTTGCCTTGCCAGTGCCCTTAAGCGCCATCATGGTTGATTTTCTGGAAGGCGTGGCCATCATGGCCCCACTCACTGCGCCACCCACAGCACCTGCCACCAGTGACGCACCGGCAGCCGTTGTTACGGTCCCGCCAATGGATTGCGCCAACTTAGCGGCCGATAAAATAATTCCAACGCCTAAGGCACACACCAAGGCAATCGGCAACCAGCCCACAATATTAAAATGCAACACATTCCCCACTAAGATACCGGCCAAGGACCATTCCGCTAAATACAAGGCCAAGGCCAACATCACCGAGACAAAGATAAACATTAAGGCATAGCCCACAATGGCGCCTAGCCATCGATCAAAAAACCCATGGGTGGGTTTAAAGAGCGTAAAGCCCACAAAGAGTGGCGCCGTGCCAAACAAAATCGCCAACATGATTTTAGCGAGCGCCAATTCGAAAACGGCCAGCCCCACAAAGACAAGCCCGGCGCCCCAGACAAATAATGCATTTAAATAAGGCCCTAAGGCATGCCATGAACCTTTGTGCCATAACAAGGCACCAATGCGGGTGAACTCACTGAAGGTTTTTTGCAGGGCAAGATTGACACTGTCATTGCCCACCGTGAATAAGTCATGGTTCACCCCATTCATCAACCAGCCAGCAATCTGGCTGGCACCGCCTTCAATGCCTTCTACCACCCAGTGACTAAACACATCCCATTGCAGGGCGAACATGAGAACCAAGCCCAACTTAACAGCGGATTTAATGAAATTGCTCATGGACGCTTGCACCCAACCCGCGGTAATGCTGTAGCCCAACAAGATGATATAAATCATCGCCGCGGCGGCTAACGGTGTTTTTAAGTGGGTGGCCAGTGAAGCGTAACTGTTATAGACAAAGTGATTCAACACCATATCAAGCTCGGCGAACAAGCGGACAATGATGGTGTTAAAGCCAATCACGGACATGCGTTAATCCTCACTGAGCACTGGGGTAATCCCAGGTATTTATCGGAGTTTGATGACAGCTAGCACCAAAATTCGGGCATGGTGCCGCCAATTCGCTCTTGGCACATCCGGATAACACGCCCAGTGTACACAGCAGTATGATGAGTTTTAGTTTCATGAGTTCCTCCTAGGTTTCGGGTAAGGTATTAAATTCAGCGCTTTCGGTTTCACTGGCCAATTGGCTCGCGCCTTGTTGGGCCAGTTGTTGATTCAATAAGGTTTGCATTTTTAAGCTTTCCACTTGCAAGTACGCCATTTCTGCTTGGATGCGACTGTTTAAATCCATGGCGGCTTTTGCGTTATCGGTAGCATCTATTTTTTGCGTGAGTTGGTGTAAGGTATCCACATGTTTTTTAAGTTCATCATAGGTATAAGTAGATTGCACCGTGGCAGTTTGGTTAATGCTTGCCTGCTGCACATAATCATCGGCTTTTCGTTGTGAGCTACCCTTTTGATAGGCTTCCTTGCTCAAGGTGGGATGTGCTTTCACATAGCGTTGCTTTAAGGTTTCATAACGGGTGGTGTTACCACCCGCAACCCCTTTGAGCGCATCATCCCAAGACACGGGCGACCAATTGCGGGCAGTAACATCATCCAACATGGCACCATATCCGTACTGACCTTGCAGTGAATCTCTGACCCCTTGGGTCATTTGGTATTCTCGCTGTGCTTGTCGATAAAGATTACGAAGCTGCGTGTATTGTTGTTGCAATTGTTTAAGCTCTGCCAACATTTGGTGATAATTACTGAAATCAAACACGGGCTCGCCAGGCCCGATGGCCAGGGCCGAAGAAGTCACAAACACACATAACCATAAAACACATCGCCTCACCAGGTCCCCCTCGCCGCCAATAATGGTGGCAACCAGGTGCTCGGCTCATTGCCATATTGTTGACGCAAGGCCGTCATACAACGAATCGAGGCTTCATGCCCCGAGAGCACCGTTAAATCATCTAACTGTTGGCTCAAATCCAAGGTACACCACACCGACTCATGCCCTTGTTTCACTAAAAAGCGTCTGGAGGCTGGCGAGTGGGCACGCACACAGTCAAACTCGGCGTCGGTTAATTGAAGCCCCGCTTGATAGGAGTTGAGATCGGCCTGTGGATTAGCAAAATAAATGCCCGTGGCCATGTTATTTAAAAACACATGACGCAAGGGTGAGCGTACCACCGATTCCGGCGACTGCGTGGCCAGCACTAAATGGGTATTGAGTTTTCGATAGGTGGGAATGGCCGCTTCAAAATAAGACTGCCAGAATGGGTCGCGCAAATATTGCCAGCCTTCATCAAAATAAAGCGACACCAGCTTGCCCGTCATACAGGCTTTAATACGATGCAGTAAATAAAACAGTAACGGCGTTCTCACAAAGTCAGGCTCGTTATCCAAAAAGTGCGTCATATCAAAGCCCACCATGGCCTCCCAGTTTAAAGTGTCCTGTGTGTTATCAAATAAATACCCATACTCACCGGCACGATGGTCCGCTGGCCCATTAAGCCAGCGCGCGAGCTGTGGCCAACGGGGAAAGTCCATGGGTAATAAGGCCGTTGCATGAGACAAGGTGCGATGTGACGGTTGTAAGTGTTCATACGCATAATCCACACAGCGCGTTAAGGGCGCCATGAGCGCTACGGGTAAGTGGGTTTCATCGGGCTCTTTGCACAACAGCCCTAATAACTCTCGATTAAACCGCCGATTGCCGGGTGTGTCGGGTAACTGCAAGGGTGCAAAGGACACCTCACTGTGGGTATCGGGTGATAATTCATAATACTGACCGCTTGAGGCGCGAACGAAAATTTCCGTGCCCCGGTTTCGGTCAAAGAACACCGTCGTGCCTTGATAGCGTGATGCTTGTGCCGCCAAGAAGGTCATCAAGGCCGTCTTCCCCGCGCCATTGCCACCAAAGATGAAGGTATGGCCCGGGCTATTGGAATCTTTTGAACCCTTGGTGTGGAAATTAAAATAGTAAGGGGTTTTAGACGGTGTTTCTAACACCGTAACACATTGCCCCAAATGATTACCGTTAATATAACCCGTATGATAATTATGTAAGGGAGAAAAGTGCGCCATGTTATGGGAGGTCACTAAACTCAAGCGTGCCATCTTGGCTTGGTTACCGGGTAACTGTGACCAAAACGCGGCTTCCTGACCGATGGTTTCTCGCACCGGAACAAAACCAATTTGTTGATACGCTTTCATGGCTTCGGGGATGTGTTGCTCTAACTGCGCTAAGTCCTCATGCATTATCATCAAGGTGTGATAGTGATACCCCATACTCAGCCGCTGACTGGCGAGCTCATCTCTCGCTTCATGTAAGGCCACTTGTTGCGTCACTGCCGGATCATTCACATTGGCTAACTTATCCATGTGGCGTTTGATTCTAGTATCCGCCACCCCTTGAGGCTGGACAAAAAAGGCATGGGTACTGATAAAGGCCGTGTTTAATTGCAACAACGCATCTAACATCACCGGCGTTGAAGCATCGCCGTATTGTTTAATGGAGAGCATGGCCGCAAACGTCGGCTTACCACGACAACCCGCTTCAAATTGTATGGCCTTACCAAAAAAGAGCCGTCTGCCACTTAAATACTGGGCCACGTTACCCTCGGGATAACGGCATTCACCTTTATCATGAGAAAAGCGCGTTTGAATAACAGGAAACTGCCTTGCCCCTCGAAGCGGCAAGGCTTCACCACCGTTCACCACTAAGGATAAGAACTGCAGTAACTCACTAATCCCTACCTTATCATCTTGCTGACCCAATACTCGTGGCTTAAACCGTTTTAACAGCACACACCATTCGCAGACGGCTTTCTCTAAAGCATGCAGCTGTCGCTCACGGTATCGCTGGCGACTCGCCGCCCAGGTTTTATGGGACAGACCGCGAAACACCTTCATCCCTTTACCCAACTTGCCGGCTGTCACGCCTTTATGCAGTAAGGTAAGATAAATCTCATTTTGAAACGCGCGGGCCTTAAACCGCTCATGATAACGCGCATCCAATTGCTTAGCATAGTCATTGGGAAACTCACCGTCCAGGTGTAACGGCATTTCATGACGGTGGAGTGTCACATACACACCAAACTCGTCAGACAAGCTCATTAAGGCTTGATGCCAAAGCGCGTCATCCTCATTCAGCGTGGCATTGCGTGCAGTGTCAAAAGGAATGCCTTGCACCTTTATCACACTGCCCACATGCCCTTGTTCGGTTTCAAACACCGTGGGGCTGTTTAAGTGGGTATAAGGGATCTGTGCACTGGCACCACGTTCTTGTTGCAGTGGCGATGAGGACTTAGCTTGGATCATAACTCTGACATCCCCAATAACGCCGGTTGGGCACGGGCAAACACTCCAGTGAGGTTAGTAACACGCGAAACCCATTCGGATCGTAATGACACACCAACCACCCCAAGACATGCAGTGGCAAATACGCCATGAGGTATAACGGATTACCCAGGCCAATGAATAGGCCCATGGCCACCATGCCCGCGATGGCAAAATACTCCAGAGTGACACCCATAAACATTGGCGGCCGAGTCAGCGCGACAAACAGTGGCGCAACGATTAAATCGGTATCCTTACTCATGCGCTTACCCCAAAAATGGTATGCAGCAAAAAGCCGGCCCCATAAACAATGCCTAGCCCCAACACGATGCCCATGGCTTTCTCTTTGGGTAACTTACCTAAAAACAAGGTGGCATAACCAACACCAATGATGGCCACTAACCCCAACACGGCGGCAGGCCCTGAGGCTAGGTAATCCCCTAAGCTACCCAGGGCTGCGGTTAACTTGTCTTGGCCAGTGCCAAAACTGAAGGCAAAGGCGGGTGTGGTTAGGAACATTCCTAGCAACAGACCAACACGTTTTACCGGATTAACCGCAACGTGGTTGCGCTTGTGCCTAATCACGTTACACATCCAAGCAATCATCATAATCCTCCGCTTGTCGTTGTTTTAATACGCGTTGCGCCCGGCGCCCAAAGGCCGCCAGTTCATCAATTTGTCGTGTCAAGCTATCTACGGCTTCGGCGTTTAAGGTCATTTGTAAGGTGAGCTGTAATTCATCCAGGGGGTAGGCTGGATTTGGATCATCATTTATCATTCCGTTATCTCCTCATGGTTGGGGGAATGGGTGGTAAGGTGATGGCTTCTTCTGCCTCTAGTCGTTCACGTTCCTCTAAGAGTGGGCGTAACTCGTCCAGTGCCGTCTGCCAATCGACCTTATGGTCCTCTAGCAACCGTTGTAATCGTGCTTGCTCTAGTTCATGAGCGGCTTGTTCTGCTTGTAAGGTTTCAACGCGCGCACGCGTGGTGCGATCAAGCACTTTTTTAAACAATCGTGATGAGGGTGTGTTGGCGAGGTGTCGTCGCCCAAAGTGAAACACGGAGCGGTTGAGCCGGCACAGGGTCAATAACGCATTAAATCGCTCAATATAGGTATCACCATCACGAATACTTGCTAAGTCTTGTCCGCCGTTCGAAAGCCCCGCGGCTAAACGGCCAATGGCATCACGCTTTTCTTTTGCCGAGCGCACGAACCATTGGCGATTCGCGCTGGGTGTGTGTAAGTAATCTTCGACGGCGGTGACGGCCTGTTGTAAACACTCAATCGCGCCCGCTGGGTCGTGATGAAAGAGTTCTCGCAGGCGAGCCTCTCTGGCTAATGAGACACTGCCGCCACCACTTAAGGCATTGACCTTGGCTCGCACATCAAACAGCAAGGTGGTGACATTATCAAGAGCTTGCTCTGCCACGTCGAGGTGGGTTTTTGCCTTGGTGACACGGGCTTGGGCGGCTTCTATTTTTTTCTGAACCGCTTTTAGTGAGACGCTGATGCGTCGATTCTGTGTGATAATCTCTTTCTGTGTAGCAATCAGCGCTGCTTGTTGTGTTTTTAATGTCGTGAGGCGAGCGAGTTGTCGTGCGGTTTGCTCGCTTGCCTGTGACAGTGCTGCGCGCTGTTGGTGTAATGCGTCGGCTAAGCCATCGTTATCGGGCTCATAACGCCCTTCCGCTATTAATTGACATAAGCGAGCCAGATGTGCTTGTGGAATGGGTACCGTTAACCCCTGCAGGCGCCGTTGCATGTCGGCTTGTAGTGCTTGGGTTTTTGATGCGAGGGACTCTGCCGCGTCCAATGAAAGTGGCGCTGGTTCTGACGCATCAAAATAGGCGCGGGCTTTTTTGACAATGTCGGCGTCATTCCGGGCTGCCATGGCTTTTTTGAGTGTCTCAATGCCGTGTTGTAATTCAACCAAGGTTTTGACTTGCGCCATCACGCTTTGTAAGTCTTCCACTTGTCGTGCGCGAATGAGTTGTTTGGCTTCATCGCTCATGAGCGTTTGTAAGCGTTGATGACCGGTTTGCAAACGGGTAAATAAGCGCTCATTGCCTTGTTGCAGGGTATCAAGTTTTTTCTCTAAGGCCGTGAGCGCCTCAATACATTGCTCAAAGCACACATCATCGAGTTCCAATAAGGTTTGAAAACCTTCGGTTAATTGTTGGTAGTCTTTTTCAAGGGCATGATAGGCCGTTTGTAAGGCCGCTGTTTTCATGGTGATGCGAGCCGCATTCGCTTTTAGGGCATCAATATGCCTCAGGTGTGCGGCTGTTTGTGCTTCTAACTGTAGAATCGTTTCCGTTTGCGTCTCCATTCGGGCGGCTTGCACTTGAGTAAGCTGCGCGACGTCTTCATACTCCGCCCGAATGGCGGCTAATTGTAGCCCTGCATCTTCTAGCTCATGATGGGTTTCAGTGAGTTCCACTTTTGCTTCATGCAATTGCATATCCACTTTGTCTTTTTCTGCCTTAATGGCATGCATGTCTTGTTCAATATCAGTTTTCTTGCTGCGAAGGCGGGTAAAGAATAAGTGACTGAGGTGGCTACCCAAAACACTGACGGTGCGGGCTTGATTCGACTTTTCTGCGTGCAAGCGAATCACGAAGCGATTGAGTAAGGTGCCAAGGCTTAATTCATTGTTGGCTCGCCTATCAAACTCGTCCATGTAAATGACAATATCGCTAATGACGCCGTTTTGCCAACTGATCTTAAAGAAACGCTCAATACTGTCTTGGCGTTTACCCCGCTCACTCTCGAATTTGAGTTTGACATAACGGGAGAAAAATTCATTGTAGTGTAACCGCACCATGGTTTCGATGAGTTGAACAAACTGCGCCATCGGCAACTTACTCACCATCGAATAACCAACGTCGAGTTTTTCTAACAATTGAATGAAGTGCGTAAAGTCTTTGGCATTGTTCAGTAAGACAAAGGTGGCTTGCTGGCCGATGATGCGTTCAACACTCATGGTGTACTCCTCGCTATTTTTCAAGGAGTATGCACTCATTATGTCATGGAGATAACTTCGCTTTGCGAAGTTGACAGAGATCTGACTTTATGATTTGTCTTCTATGACTTAATATTTCTTGAAAAAGCTACTACAAAACATAGCAACTTAATAAGCACAATATCTTTTATGCCTCACTTTACATAAAAACTATTGTGAAAAGTCAATGATTATCGCGACGTCAAGCTTGTATGACTTTGTCCGCGATCACTATCTAAAGATTCTCTGAATTTTGTTTTCAAAGATGAGGGATAATTTGCGCCAGGACCATTTTCGAGAAAATCATTGACACAAGCTTCAATATCAGTTGCCTCACGCAAGCTTCTAAAAAAATGTCTCATATTTTTCTCTGAACTTGGAATGCTATGGCGATGAAAAAAACCAAACGACTGTTTACCATTAAATTTTGGGTGTTGTTTATACTCAGAAAAAGCATCCAACATTAACTTCGAATACCTTATTTTTTTCTCAAGTAATTCAAATTCCTCATTTTTTAAAATCAGTGGTTGCTTTATATATTTTGGCGTACTACCTACGTCTTCTTCTTTTTCTAATGCTTTGTCACGGTAACGAGATTCTAATATTTGTTTCTTAAGCGTTATACTACATTCACGATCGACAGGAATAACCCATTCCGTGCCATACTCTCGCCTGGATATTTCTATGTCATAAGGAAAAAGGCTGGCAACTTTCTCATATAAACCATCAATTAGTTCTCGGTAACCAGACTCAGGGGGCGCCTTTGCTGAAAGAATGAATGCTTTTACAGCAAAGGCCTCTTCAGGATTAAAGGCAACCATCAGTTCATCAAGCTTTAACAAATTCTCTTCATATTCAGAAGTTGACTGACCACTCATAATCAGTTTCGATGGCCTGAAGTGTGTCATTACCGCTTTTTGATCACCGCCAGGAAAAACCCCGTAGATAACTACTGCGGCGCAAGGAGATAAACCATTTGTCCGTAACTCCACACCTTCTTCATTTTGCGAAGTTGAAACTATAGCACCATCTCTAGGTGACACAATTACTGTTTCACTTATACTCTCTGACGCCACCTTTACCAACCTTTAATCATATAAATATATACAGTATAAGCCTTGCTTATTAAGGGATTGTTACCCGGTAATTATCGTTGATGTTCAACTGAGCAGTACATTCCGAGCGTCCTAGGGCTTAATCGGCATCATCAATCTGGCCTTTTATCTGGCTTGTATAAAGCATTTTTTCAAAATAGCGATACAGGTGGTAATCGTATTTCTTAATTGCGCTGGTAATGGTTTCCGTTGTTGGCATAGCTCTCTCACCTATAGCTTAAAATGTGTCAAGCAGCCTACTTCACCTAACATCAAGGCAATAAAGGCTGCTTCAGTTAAGTTGCTGCAGCTCAGCTTTTCAATAATGTGCCGGTAGTGCAACTGTATGACCCTCGGACTAACCCCTAATGCCATGGCAATATCACTGGTGCCTTTGCCACCCAGGGTATAAAACAAACACTCCTGTTCACGATGAGTTAACCGTCTCGGTATCTTGCTTTCCTGTTGAATCACATTGGCGAGGCAGTTGGGGTAATTGAGAATAAAGCTTTTTCGATAGAGCGGGTTGAGTAAATAGAGTTGTGGCTTTTTTTGAATGACGAAGTCAAAGCAGCACTGTTCGAAGGCTTTGAGGCTTGAGGAGGGGTAACGCTCGCTACCTAATTGCTGTAAGCCTAGGAAGTAAAACTCGCACTCTATGCAGCGACGGTAAATGCTAAAGACATTTATCATACCAGCGGCAGCAATGGCGGCTTCACTAAGGCGTTGATAGGTGGGTATACGGGAGACGTTGGTTTCTTTGGGATGGGACACCGTACCTTCTTGCATTTCCTGGCTCAGGTTAACTTGCTTGACAGGTATCGCGTTATGGCTGGAGAGCATCCAGGCATGGCCATCATAAAATGAAATTATCATCAACACATCGTCAAGCCCGAGCCGTTTTAAACGACGTTGAAAACTATTCATCATCATGGGTGATTGGTGATTGCTTATCTTGGTGAGTTTTATCATCGCACTTTCCTCGTTATTGTTATTATGTCTTTGCACTAGTGGTCTCTTAAAAAGGCCACGGCGCTCTCACACCGTGGCAACATGGTGTGGACAAGATTAACCAGCTGCTAACTGAATGCGGCTGGCTTTGTGTTCAGCATTATGATTATTTTTATCTTGCTGAATTCTTTCGTAGACTTCCTGTCGGTGAACACCAACGGTGACGGGAGCTGCAATGCCTAAACGGACTTGCTGGCCTCTGACTTCTATGACCTTAAGCAGGATGTCATCACCGATACAAATAATTTCATCCACTTTGCGAGAGAGTATTAACATGCTGAGCTCTCCTCTTGTTGGCTGTGTGCCACTGTTGCTTGGGCTGCTATGACGGGGTTGTGATTGTTAATACCTTTCGCCACTGCCGTTAACTCATTGGGCAATTGCTCTTGGACGATTTTCCATACGCCATACGTCCTGAGCTGTTGCTCAAGGCTAGCCAGCGCTTTGCGATGCTTAGAGGCTTTCGCTGCTTCTAAGGCCACAAAGGTAGCATCATTGGCGAGGGGGCTGTTATGCACTTGTAGGCACATGTTTAATTCCACCAGGAGTGCTTTGTAGCGTTTTACCAAGCTTTGCACTTTGCCAGTGTATGGCGCTGTTTGAGTAGCGCTTGTGTCACCGGCTGTAGTGAGTGCGGTTGCCATGCCTGCAGGTGTTTCCCATTTGCCTGAGCGGATTTGCTTCTTGATGACGTTGAGCTTCATGTCGAAGTCATTGCCACAGCGAGTCCAAGACTTGGGGTTGAGCATGTCGTTGCAAATTTCGTGATACAACGCCTCAGGACTCTTGTCGCTCACTTGTTGGCGATACCGCTGGCAGTAGTCGCGCGTTTCACGCCAGATGCGTTGTGCTTGGGATTGCGTTAAGTCTTCGCCAATGTGCGATTCATTGTCGTGGAAAGCGGCTGCAGAATTACCTGAGCCTGAATCCTCACGGGGTATAGAACTTTGCACAGTACTTGCTATTGCTGCTGCTGTTTTTGTTATATTATTTATTTTTTTATTATATTTATTTTTTAGTGGTTGATTTACAACAAGTGGCTCAGCTTGATGTTGATTACCCGCTTCTTGAAAATCGGTTTCTTGAGTAGGCTTTACCCTATTTTCATCCACTTCTTGATTTTCTGTATCTTGATTTTTAGACTCAAATTTCTCGATTAAGTCTGGTTGTGCAACGTCATAAACACCATAATCACAGGCAATAATTTTTCCATTATCATCGCGACGTTTTATGTCATCAAGGTAACCTGCGCGTTTTAATTCATCGATGGTTTGGTAAATGACATGCCGTCCTTCAATAAATTTCTCCGCAAGATAATTGACCTTTATCACAAAGTCATCAGGCAGGCTGAGTAAGTAAGCCATCAATCCTTTCGCTCGAAAAGACAGTGAGGTTGATTGTGCGATCTCATTTGAAATCACCACATAGTAGGTATGCTTTGAATGCAATAGTCTAGCCATAACGCTATTTCCTTCAATTGTCATGGCACCATGGGAAACATTTGCTAGGAGTAAGATGGAGTGAACTCCATTTACCAACAACGCTGATCTCCGGTACCAGGTTACGTGTTGCATTTGCACTACTACCGGATACCGACGCGTGATAAGATGCGAGGGTATGTTGCCAGAGTGCAAATACGCCTTGCCGGCTAGGTGTGTCTACCAAAATCATTGCCTAGCTGGCACATTCATCATTTTACTCAACAAGCAGAGCCATGTCAACGCTTTGAAACGTTTTATGCTCCGTGTAACTTTAATGGAACTATATCAGTGCATCAGTTTCATTTTGAATCACTTGTTACAACTTATTGAAAATAACGTATAATTAATGTTTTCAATATGAAGACACCCTAATGAACATTGCAGAAAAAATCGGTAACCGACTCAAAGAAGTACGTACAAAATCCAAAATATCTCAAACGGATCTTGCAAAAAAGCTGAATGTTTCTCGAACCGGCCTGAGTAACTGGGAAGCTGGAAGAAGATTACCAAAACCAAATGAAATCATTAAAATCGCAAAAATTTTGGGGGTATCGCCTGCTTATTTATATGACTTGTCTGAAAATTATCGTCAATACGATACCCAAAAAGGCACACTGCTATTAATTCCTGCGATACAACAAGCCTCTATTAAAAGCATTTATTCTATTAAAGAAATGATGGATCGTATTGAGGAGCCCGATCTCAAAATTCTTGATCAGTATGACTTTGTCCCGGTAATGCAAACAAAAAACATTAATCATGAAAGCTTTGCTGTGATAACAGCTGATCCTGCAATGTCACCCGATATTTTTGTTAATGATATTGCTATTGTCACCCCTTCAGTCAAACCCAGTCCTGGGAATTTTGTATTAGCCTTTCTTAAAGAAAGCTCAAAGGTAGTGATAAGAAGATACACATTACCAACTATTGGTGAGTTTGAACTTGCTCCATCAAATCAAGATTGGCCAACTTACAAAGAATCACCTTCCATCAAAATAATTGGAACAATCGTTGAGCTGCGAAGAAATACATAAATTGCTTTAAAAATACAGACCTTGTTCAGTCAAAAAAATCATCTCGATCTATCAGCATCCTTAAATTATATAGCCGTAAAAGGCGTTTGATTAAGTGCTCATTGTCCTTCAGATAATCTAAGCTAAGCTGCTGCTCATCAATTTCAAGAAAAGCTGCCAAATCATTTTTTGACAAATCTAATTCTGTCATTACAGTTTTTATAATATCTTGACTATTATCTACCGAAGCTACTTTGCGTTCTCGTTCTAAAATGGCTGTTGCAAGACGTCTTAGTTCAGATATAAGTGAATATTGAAGGCTTTTAAGTACTAAGGCTACTTTTTCTATATCAGTCCATATAAAATTATTATATTGTTTCAAACAATCCATATCTGATTTCATTGAAACAATTTTGTTTTCCATGCGTGACAAGCTAGACCATATGTACGCCATTTCTTTATCTGTTAATCCATCTACATTCTCTCGCTCCAAGTCATCAATTTTAAAATTCATACGCTTAGACCTTAATTTATTATTTTAATTAGATTTTGATCCACAGGTAAAAAGGAGCGTGCTCTACTATCTTGTATGACACAGTATGTTTACCTTCAACAGATATAGGGTTATTACCTATTGTTGAAGACTGGAGTGCTAAATGCAGCAGTGCTGTTACACGTGCTGTGCAGTTACGGCTATTCATAAGAATAATCCTCCCTTAAATATATGCCTCAATGGCGGGTTATCGGTTTTAATTAGTGAAGAGGAAAGCCATTAGCTTGCACACTAATCACCAGAAGTCCCCAGAGGAAAATACTCATGGGGACTGCAAAAATTATTAATTTAAAACGTAAGTTCATCATTACATCAATCCTTTTAAATTATTTACACAATTACTGACTATCATCGACAGCAGCTTCTTTTATCTGTAAGTAAATTTCTTCTCGGTGGATTGGCACGTTGTCTGGTGCTGTAAAGCCAAGCTTTACATACCTACCATTTACATCTATAACTCGTACTTCGATGTTATCGCCAATGATGACGTTTTGTGATTGTCTTCGGCTCAATATAAGCATAATACTTACTCCCTAATTCAATGTTAATTCCTAAGTAACGCTGGCGTTACACATCTGTAAAACGTAAGAACTACCTAGCTAAAGCTGCAAATCCTTAACGTCTGAACATATTTTATCTAATTAACAACAAATTTAAAATTCTAAATTTTTCCCTATATAATTGGAATTAAAATTGGGAAGCAATATTTTTATTTAGCAACCCAAATGATAACACCCTTTCTAAAAATCAACCGTGTTGATCAACTGAAATCTATAATCAATAAGGTTTGATTTGATAACAGGAAAAATTTAATTATAATTAGTTTCGTCAAATAGATTATTGGAGAGAGTCGCTATTAATGAAGAAGTAGTAAAACCTGAGTTTGGCGCATCAGTTAATAAAATCATTTCGATGCTTTTAACGCCAAGTATCCTTGAAAAATGGCTCATTAATCATGGTTTCACAGCACAAAGAGAATATACACTGGAATTGTTATTACAACACTTCTCACCATTTTGTCAAAAACATCAGTTATTACTTCAAGGATATTTCAGTGGCTTAAATACTTTGAATGGAATTGCCAATCAATTTATAAATTATTTAGGCTACAGACATCTGGATTTTGATGCTGAAACAATGTTTTCAAACGCTGTGGATTACGTCCGTGATGCTGAGAAGGAAATCGAAAAAATTCTTAACCAGAGAACGGCTCAGAACAAGCTTAATGTTTTGGGCTTTGGTCTTGGAGATGGTTTGTATGAAGAAAAGATAAAATCAAAACTATTAAGCACAGGGTTGTATAATGAAGTTAATCTTTACGGTTATGATCCTATTACACTCGATAGTTTCACAAAGGGCATTAACAAAATTACTAAAGCCGATCTGGAGATCATGAAACAAGATCCTATTATTGATGTAATTATTACGAGATGGGTTTTGCATCATACATCTCTTGACCACCGCTGGAATGATCTTACGTTGGCGATTAACGCATGTCGTAGTAAAGCAGATATTATTATTGTTGAAGAGTCTTCACTAGTACCAACTTCTGCCTCGCGCACTTATGAAAACAAATTAGAAGAATTAATATTAGGTATCTTTGATGTCATTGTAAATATGGGATTACATCCACATTGGTTTCAGGGTGAAAATGAAGGAAGTTTTTTTCTGAAATATCTCTATCAAGAAGATTTTAAATTCATCGAATCAAAGATTTCTAGACTTTACCACAAGCATAAACAAACTCTCGATTACTCTATTCATAGTCAGCAAATCATTCATTATGCATTAATCCCTTTCTATTAATTGGAAACCATAAAGCTTGTAGGTTCTCACCGGACGGTTACAAAAGTATATACTTGTAAAGCAGAGCTTGGTGAATTTGATCAAAACCCTTCTTGTCATATTCTTCATTAAATATCAATTAGTTACACTACCCTAACCCACTGTTCAATTGCATCTGCTCCCAACCCCTTACAATAGTAACAAAAAAATGGCATAATTACGTTCACTGAGCACAGTCTAACAGAATTTTTTTCAGTCTATTCTGTAAAATCCATCATGTGCTAGCATTGCGAATATTAATACATTTATTAAAGAGGGGCATTAAATGGCTGCAGATAAAATTGAAGGTATTATTACACCACCTCTCGCAGGTAAGTTATTCAAGTTGGTAAAAGAAAACAATTCCCTAAAGCTCAGAGACTCGTTACAAGCTCTGAAGGATGCTACAAAAATTCGGCATGTAGAAAATGTGAAATATACTTTCAATATTAATGATAGGTTTAGTATAAGTGAAAATAACAATGGTAGCTATACGTGTTCTCTCTTGGGTTTTGCTGTCAAGCACGGCCGTACTGAGTGCGTACAGATACTACTGAGTGCTGATGGAAACATTATAAACGCAGCTCATATTATTGATCGCACTATAGCTTTGTTTATCGCATCCCAAAGTGGCCATGCTGAGTGCGTAAAGGCACTGCTGAATGCTGATGGCATCGATGTAAATGCAACTCATAGCTCTGGTGCCACTGCCTTGCATATCGCATCCCAAAATGGCCATGCTGAGTGCGTACAGGCACTGCTGATTACTGATGGCATCGATGTAAATACAG
>JAJFKI010000078.1 GCA_021773295.1 Gammaproteobacteria bacterium
GTTTTAATTCTTCGATAACATCAGCCAAGTCCTCGCGGCGCAACCAATGAAGTTGGAATGTTTCGCGAGTCGTAATGCACAGTTCATTTTGACCATATTTTTTGGCGAGTCTACCGACGGCACTGAGTTGTGACGAAGTGATGAGGCCACCCGAGATGCGAACGCGCATCATGAAGTAACCTTTTTGTAATTGATGATAAATCCCCGTCCATTTGAACATACCTATTTGGTTTGTCGTCAATGCATCCAGAGGTGTTTCACCAATTTTTCTAAAATCAAAGTTTGGATCAATTTCTAATTTATCTTTCTCAAACTGAGTTAAGCCTTTCTTTTGAGCCATGATTTTTTTCCATTGGGGTACCTTTGAATAACTTTAGCACATCACCAATGATTAACAAGGAAGGTCGTTTAAGCTCAAGATTTTCAGCATTTTTTGAAAAATAGTTAATATTGCCATAATAAATTTTTTCTTCATCTAGCGTGCCATTTTCAACAATCGCCATCGCCGTCGTTTCTGCAAGTCCATGCTGCATTAAATTATCACATACACATTGCATACGAGTCGCACCCATATAAAACACTAAGGTTTTATTAGAAGTCGCTAATAATGGCCAGTTTAATGATTGTGCGTCATCAGCTAAGTAGGCAGACACAAAAATACAGCCATGAGCAAAATCCCTGTGGGTTAGTGATAATTTTAAGGATGCAGCACAGCCTAGTGCGGCGGTGATACCAGGGATGACTTGGAAAGGAATATTATGTTTCATTAAAAATTCACTTTCTTCGTTTGCACGCCCAAATATTAAAGGATCGCCACCTTTAAGGCGCACGGTCATTTTGCCTTGCTGAGCGTATTCATTTAATAAGTGGTTGATTTTGTCTTGCGTCCAGCGCCTGTCTCCCAGCTTCTTACCGACATATATCTGTTCTGCATCGCGACGGGCATAGCGTAAAATGTTAGGATTAACTAAATTATCATATAAAATAACATCACAAGTCTGCAGAGCACGCATGGCTTTAATCGTGATTAACTCTGGATCGCCAGGCCCAGCACCAACTAACTGTACTTCACCCATTTTTTCAGTTAAATGCTTTTCAATCAGTGCCGCATCTTGCTCTATAAATGTTTTTAGTTTGCTTTTTGTGGATAAGCACTCAGCATTTGCAAAAAAGTGATCCACCAATTTCTTTTGGAATCTCCTTTTTAATGAAGGCAGTAAGTCATTTACCGTTAATTTATCTCGCATAATTTTAAGGTGAGAAGCAAAACTACCAAGGTTCATCGGCAATAGTTTTTCAATTTTTTCTCGGATCGTGGTTGCTAATATAGGCGATGAACCAGCAGTATTGATGGCCACTGTGACAGGATCACGATGAATAATGGCTGGTGTGATATAACTACTTAACTCAAGATTATCAACGACATTCACTAAAATACCATGCTCATTGGCAAAGTCTGAAATTGCTTTATTGGCTTCTTGGCTGTCGGTCGCTGCAATAATTAACAAGCAACCTTGATAATGTTTTGCTAAATCTTGATGAGTACCTTGATGATAAATAAAGTGATCTTGCTTTAAATGTGTGGCAAGTTGCTCATTGAGTTCAGGCGCTAAGATGTGTATCTTTGCGCCAAATTCACGTAAGAGTAAATACTTTCTAATGGCAGTTTCACCACCGCCAACGATAATACACTGTTTATTTTCACAATTTATTGAAATCGGTAACCATGACATGTTAATAACGTCTCCCTACATTAGTAATAAGCTGTCTATACCCGTTACAAATGAAAATGCGACATTAAGGCGATTTAATTTTTGTTCCCAGAAATCACATTTGGGGGGTACGATGGGTATTATATCGACTAATACATATCGACGCAATCAGTTGACATAGGCCGATTTGTAGGCAAGACTTAATGAAGTATGGGAATATGAGGTTGAAATGACTGCGAATATTAGGCAAAACTTAAGTCCTGCTGAAATGCTAGACCATATCGATGATCTCAACCAATCTTTTGCTAAAGCGAATGCATCTGACATTATTAAATGGGCTTTTGAAAACTATGGCTCTAATTTATGGATAGCATTCAGTGGTGCCGAAGATGTTGCCTTGTTAGATTTAGCAGTACGCGCGCTTGAGCATATAGATAATATTGAAACAATTAATGCATTCACACTTGATACGGGACGATTACATCCTGAAACCTATGAGTACTTAGAGGAAGTTAGAAACTACTTCGGTGATAGTCTTTATCTTGAATTTTTATACCCTGATAATGAAAAGTTACATGAATTTACGGCGAAAAAAGGCTTATATAGTTTTTATAAAGATGGGCATGTTGAGTGTTGCAATATTCGTAAAGTAATACCACTTAAAAATAAACTTGCGACAGTTGATGCATGGATGACTGGTGTTAGATCGGAACAGACAGGTAGCCGTAAAACATTTCAAATTATCAGTGAGGATAAATTATTTAGTAGTGAAGATCATTCCATCGTGAAAATCAATCCGATTTTACCCTGGTCCATGGAAAAAGCTTGGTCTTATATTTCATTGCATCAATTACCCTACAACAAACTCCATGATCTTGGTTACACTAGCATTGGCTGCGAACCTTGCACGCGAGCAACCCTGCCTCACGAAAACCCACGGGAAGGTCGCTGGTGGTATGAAGAAGAAGGCTCAAAAGAATGTGGCTTGCACCATCATAGTAATGGCAATCATCCTCATAAACGTCGTTAACATTATCAGCCAAAGCCGAATAAATTTGGTTTGGGACAATTATCAGCAAAGCGCCAATAAAGCACGCCATACTCTTCATCTGACTCTTTATCAAAACCCAATTCGGCAATGTGTCGGCCAAAGGCTGTTTCTAGCATTGGTGCCAACGTTACGCTAGCCCGTGCAGCCAAGATCTCTATTTGTGCCTGTATCATTTTCAAAAGTTTAGGCATGGAGTCGATAGTTTTATCTTCAATCAAGCTAAGACCATAAATCGCAAGCCTTGGGTTAGCGCAACCTTTTACCATATAGGCATCAATAATACTTTGATATTGAGCTTTAACTAAAGAAAAAGCGACGTTGTCACACACTTTACGCACATCAAAGACTCTTAAACTCTCATAAAAAAGATCCCAGGATAACCTGGTACTAGAGCTCATTGTCACTGGCCGAGTGACACAACCGGGATAAAGTTCGTTAATACGGTACAATACTAAACGTGCTTGTTCTTTGTGATCATGGCGCATGGGATCATCTACTGTGGGGTAGAGTGCTGCAGAATAACCAATATAGGGGTTGCGATCAGCAGGCAATGCCACACCAAAAAGGTTTGATAACCTATCAAAAGTCTCTCTATACTGATAAAAGACATCTGCAATACATAAGCAATCAGCACACACAGAAAAAAATTCTGCATCATTGCGGCAGATATTCGCAAATTTTTTCAAATTTAATTTAACGTTATGCTCTAAATTTAAATCATAGCCAGTAAAGATCCTAAATGCATGAAAAAAGGTCGCATCACCATGAGCAATCAAACAAAGCAACTTCGAAGTCATATTACTAAATTTTTCTTTTAATTCATCAGGCGCTATGCGGTTAAAATTGAAGGCTACAAAATTATATACATTCGCCATCGGTATTGAAATTTTCTTGCTTTTCATAACATCAATAGGACGACGACATTGGCTCAGGGTATATCCTATGGCATACAAGCTTAAGCTTTTGTTCACCGTGCCCTGTACTTTTATTCCATAAAAAAGACTTGCAATTAAGTGACTAACAGCGCCACTTAATTTGTTTTTTTTAACATAACTCAATAAATTATCATAAAATACATGATCATTCTTACAAGAAGCCAACAATGATTTTATTATAAAAATTTCGTCTTTTCGTATATCAAGACGATAGCCTATGATGGCTTGTAAACTAAGAATAAAATCTTCATTAGCATAGGCAAGATAACAAAAAATCGTTGTCCGTACATCTTCATATTTATCCTTTATCTCTGGTGGGATCTGTTCTGTATACTCTGACAACATACTTTGTATTTTAGAACATAGACTAAAATGTCGTTCTGAGCCATTAATATCCTGCGTAGCCGTTGTGCTAGCCACTGGCACACGTGTCTCGAGATAGTTATAGAGATTATACAAGGCTATTTCACTAGGGCGTGCCAACAGATTCAAGCGTTGATGGAAGGTGGTTTTTTCTGGCAGACTTTCACAACTAGATGATGAACTTGATGCTGCTGATGATGATGCTTCAATAGACATAATAGAAACCATTTACCGAACGTGTGTTCGACAAAGTAATCTATTGCTCTGCCGGTGTCAAATACTGCATGATATCATGACAAAGTTGGCGAGTGCCTTGTTTGTTAATCGCTGAGATTGTATAGATAGGACCTTGCCATTGCAGCGCGTCGCAAATTTCTTTGGTTTTACTGGCTACTTCTTCCGCCGGTAGGGCATCGATTTTATTGAGTACTAACCAGCGTGGCTTATTAACCAAGTCAGCATCAAATTTTTCAAGTTCTACTATAATTTTTTTGGTCGACTCAATCGGACAAGAGCCATCGATAGGGATGATATCCACAATATGTAGTAATAAACCCGTACGCGAAATATGCTTTAAAAAACGAATCCCAAGACCTGCGCCTTCAGCCGCACCCTCAATTAATCCAGGAATATCTGCCACCACAAAGCTCAAGTGATCTTCGACTCGTACCACGCCCAAATTAGGATGCAATGTCGTAAAAGGATAATCCGCCACCTTCGGTCTGGCGGCTGACACGGCACGAATAAAGGTCGACTTGCCGGCATTAGGCAATCCCAGTAAACCAACATCCGCTAATAATTTTAATTCTAATTTAAGCCTTCGTGATTCCCCTGGCGTCCCCTGTGTGGTTTGTCGCGGCGCCCGGTTAACACTACTTTTGAAACGCGTATTTCCTAATCCGTGAAAACCACCTTTAGCCACCACCAGCCGCTGGCCCTCTTCCACCAAATCTCCAATCAATTCCGCCGTATCATAATCGTAAACAACCGTTCCCACCGGCACCTTAATCGTCAAATCCTTACCACTCGCCCCAGTACAATTACTGCCTCGGCCACACTCACCATTCTGCGCCCGAAACTTGCGCTGATAACGAAAATCCACCAAGGTATTAATATTCGTATCCGCCAATAAATAAACCGAGCCCCCATCACCACCATCGCCCCCATTAGGACCGCCTTTGGCAATATATTTTTCACGACGAAAGCTAAGGCAGCCATGGCCACCGTTCCCACCGTTAACATCAATTGTCACTTCATCGACGAATTTCATAATAGACCTATAAAAATAAGGGCGGTTCTTGAACCGCCCTTATAGGCCCATTGGGGCCATCAACAAAAATTTCAAAAAAACTTAATTAACCGTCGTTTCTTCCGGTACAATCGTCACATACTGACGTAATGGCATGCCACGTTTTTCAAACTTAACCTGGCCGCTTTCTAAGGCATATAAAGTGTAATCCTTACCCACACCCACATTGACACCGGCATGATATTTATTCCCACGCTGACGAATAATAATTTCGCCGGCATTCACTGCTTGGCCGCCATAACGTTTGACCCCAAGATACTTAGGATTGGAATCGCGACCGTTCCGGGTACTACCACCCGCTTTCTTATGAGCCATTGTTTAACTCCTCGATAGATAAATTAATTTGCTATATCAGTGATTTTAACTTTAGTGAAATGCTGGCGGTGACCACCTTGGCGTAAATAATTTTTACGGCGCTTGAATTTCACAATCTTGATTTTCTTGCTGCGGCCTTGTTCAATCACTTCAGCCTTCACCTTAGCACCCTTCACCAAAGGCTGGCCTAGCGTCACATCAGCGCCTTGGGCCACCATGAGTACCCGCTCAAATTCAATAGAATCACCCTCATTAGCGGATAATTTCTCTATCTTAATTTCTTGATCTTTAACAACTTTATATTGTTTTCCACCGGTTTCAATTACCGCGTACATCATATTTCTCCAACTTGGACGAGTTCGCCATACAAAGACGCGCAATTTTACGCAAAAATGTGTCACTATGCAAGCAGTTGCGGCTAATTATTTAAGAATATGGCAAGATCCTTGACCCAAGGTCGAAGAGCCCCTAGCATTGGCGCTAATTAATAACAACTGATAAAGAAATTGATGGATTTACAACCAATTCGTACCTTAATTTTAGAAGATTTAAACGCCGTTGATGAGTTGATCAGCAAGCGCTTGGATTCCAATATATTACTCATCAATCAATTAAGTGGCCACATCATCAGCGGTGGTGGTAAACGTATCCGCCCAATTTTAGTCTTATTGAGCGCACGCAGCTTAGGCTATCAAGGCCAGCATCACATCAACTTAGCAGCCGTGGTTGAATTCATACACACAGCGACCTTATTACACGATGATGTCGTCGATGACTCGCAATTAAGACGCGGCAATGAAACCGCCAATGCTATTTGGGGCAATGAAGCCAGCGTGCTCGTCGGTGACTACCTCTTCTCGCGCTCTTTTCAATTGATGACCGAAGTGGATAGCCTCAAAGTCATGAAAATTCTGGCAGATGCGTCAAATACTATCGCCAAGGGTGAAGTATTACAATTGGTAAATTGTCACGATCCAGAAACCACAGAAGAACGTTACATGGAAGTCATTGGTGCTAAAACCGCAAAGTTATTTTCAGCCGCCACTCAATTAGGCGCAGTTCTTTGTAAAGAGAACGAAACCATTGAAACGGCCATGACTAACTATGGCCAATCCTTAGGAATCGCCTTTCAATTAATCGATGATGCCTTAGATTATGAGGGCTCAGCCGAGGAACTGGGTAAAAACATTGGTGACGACTTAGCAGAAGGCAAGCCAACATTACCCTTAATCTATACCTTGCAAAACGGTGATGAATGCGAGCGAGATTTGATTCAAGATGTCATTCTTCATGGTGGTAATGATGACTTAGCCAAGGTACAAGAAGCCATCACCAAGTCTGGCGCCATTGAATACACGTACCAATGCGCGCGCCAACACGCCGAAGTGGCTTTAAAGGAATTAGAAAATATTCCAGATAATGCTTATCGGGAAGCCTTAATCAGCTTAGCGGATTTTGTGATTAAGCGGCATTATTAATACTTAAAAATTTGAACTGGAACTTGCCGCGATTACAGGCGTTGATTGCAAGGAGGTATGGTTCATTCTTACATTAAATTTAATGCCATCGCAGATGATTAGGTGTTTTTCTGTAGCGCAGTCAGCCTGCCTCACTTCACCCATCTTAAAAAAGCGATTCTCAATGCTTTTAATCGCTATCACATCTCGATCGCGAACGGCAGATTTTAATTGTGTCATCAATACGTCTCGCACATTAAGACAATCAATAGCAACAGCTGCTTTTACATGCTTAGCATCTTCTAGCCTCCCTTCTTGCAGTAAAAAAGCATAGAGTAACATGTGAACTAGGCTTTTCTCACCCCTCGATACAGCTAGCCTAAGATGGGCGGGAATGTTAACATTTTCTAAATCAGATTTAGATAAATTTTTCTCAAAATCATTAATATTATTCTCGCGAATCGCTCTTAAAAGATTTGCTGCAGATATCCCATTGTAAAGCTTAAAATTATAATCACTGCTCTTTCCTCTTCCACACTCACTTAAAGGTGCTATTGGCGTAAGTGTTGATGAGGCAGCTGGCGAATGCTGCATAGTGGCATAGGAAGAAGACGAAGATGTTGAGGATGCTGCTATCGGGTGAGTATTGTCGGACTGTTGCTCGCGCGTTAAATTCAGTGCTATCTCTTTTGCTAAGTAAAAACTTCTCAGCTGATCTTCTTTTCTGGTCAAGTAATAAATAATGTCTCTGATATTAAACTGTACGATGTCTATCGCAGTTGAATCAAGTTCACCCCAGTCTACTCCTGCAAATAATTTATCGCTCGGGTACTCATACTTTGGATAAGACCGCAAAAAGTATATCCACTCATTATAAGTTCCAGAGTCATCTATGATCGCACCCCAGATCTCACTAAGAATAAGCCCGAGTGAATAGTATTCTGTTTTCAATGAATGTCGGGCTTTGTTCAGGATTAGCTCTCTAGGAAGATAGACAGCTGAACCACGAATAGAATCTTGCTCATTGTCTTTATGATTACTTAATCCAAAATCAATAATTTTCACCCCGATTATATTTCCTTGTTCATCGTCTATAATTTGTATATTTTCTGTTTTTAAATCTCGATGATATAGCTGCGTAAATCCTAGTTGACACTCATAAGCCATGATCAAGCTACGCGTTAATACATCGCTCTTGGTAAAGGATAATGTCTGCTGCCCTGCTCTAACCTTCTTCAAATAATCATGCAAATTCTCTTGGCCATAAGCTCGCATCGGCAAAAATGTCCGATTCATATCATCAACTTGCACCACCTCATAGGCATGCAAATCGCCTAATTGCGAGTATTTCTGCTCTTTGTAAACTTGTTGGCGTTGATGGGGGTTTGAGGTAATGATTGATTTGACACCATAACGATGGCCATTCATCGTTTTGATTTTAACCCTAAAACCATCACCATAAGGAAGATATAATGCGATAATTGGGCGAAAACAGCCAAAGGTTCCTCGCTTGTCTTTGTTATTTGATAAGGCACCTAACTTATAGCCCTCTTTGCTATGGCGTTGATATTTTATAAAATCACGAGGCAAGCCCAGCGTATAGGTTTTTTCATCGGTTTCAATCTCATAGGTATCTTTTTTATAAAAAGCACTCCCATGGTTTTTTTCTACCAAGATTCTTAATAATTGGAGGGGTGTTTTTTCTTTTGACATCGTCAAATACCTAATAAGCTCATTGGGCGTTATCATATAAAAAAAATATTAACGAAATATTAAATTTTCCCATCATAGCTCAAAATACGACTTACTGGCGAGTACTTTTTAGCGCTTGCGACCCCCTTACCGCATCCCCTAAACTATCAGACTCGCTATTTACGGAGTGTAGCTCAGCTTGGTAGAGCACTGTCTTCGGGAGGCAGGGGTCCAAGGTTCAAATCCTCTCACTCCAATAAGTGTTTGTTTGATGATGCGATCCAATCAACCTTTTACAGCAAAGTTCGCGTTTAACGATCATTTCTAGGATAATAAGCAAAACTATGATGAGTAGAGTCAAAGGAGATGACGACCATGAAAAATAAACGCTTATTGACGCTCTTTGCTGCGTTATTCTTATTAGTAACTAGCCAAGTTGCCACGGCAAAATTAAACAGTATTGCCCTTTATTATGGCGATCATATTCCCACTGCAGAATTACATGCCTTTGATGTGGCTGTGGTTGAGCCTGATCATGACTTTGATCCACGAAAATTTAACCGTCCTCGCAGCCAAGCTTTTGCCTATATAAGCATTGGGGAAGTAGAGTCAACACGGGACTTTTTTAAAAAAATCCCGAAAAAATGGTTTATCAGTTACAACCCCGTGTGGAAAGCAGATGTACCTGATCAAAGTAACCCTAAATGGCGACAATTTTATATCGACAATGTAATAACACCACTGTGGGAAAAAGGTTATCGCGGATTTTTGTTAGATACCATGGATAGCTACCATTTAGTCGATAAGAAAAAACGTAAGGCACAATATCAAGGCTTGCTTACATTACTGAAAGCCATTAAAGAAAAATATCCTGAGGCAAAATTAATTTTTAATCGCGGTTTTGAGTTTTTACCAGAAATACATCAACTGGTGTATGCTGTCGCGGCAGAATCTCTTTATGGACGTTGGAATCAAAGCAAGGTCCGCTATGAGCATGTCAGTGAAAAAGATAGACACTACCTGCTAGAACAATTTAAAAAAGTAAAACAGTTTGGCTTACCTGCCATTTCTATTGATTACGTTGCACCTAATAAACGCAGCGAAGCCCGCAAAATTGCCAAGAAAATATCGCAACATGGCATTATTCCTTATGTCACTGACGGCCACTTAACCATGCTAGGCGTCAGTACAGTTGAAGTCGTGCCAAGGCAAATTTTTGTGATTTATAATGGTAAAGAATCCCCTGAAGGCTTATCGCAAAACCCGGCCTTTACTAATAGTGCAATGCCTTTAGAGTACATGGGTTATCAACCAAAATATTTTGATATCAATACACCCTTACCAAACATGACGCTAAATGGCCGCTTTGCTGGGATTATTGTTTGGATGTATAACACCGATGAAGAGGATAAAAATAAATTAAGCCAATGGTTGCGAAAAAAAATAAAAATGGGCAATCGCGTTGCCTTTATTCAAGGCTTTGGTTTTCCAATGACGGAGCAAAATTTAAAACCCTTTAATATCAATGTCAGCTTAGGTGCAGGTACTTTGTCAAAATTAAAAATCACGCATAAAGATAAATCCATTGGTTATGAAATACAGCCCGTCGCATCTGGTTTTAGCACGCCACTGCTCACAGCTGAACATGCAAAAGTATTGCTCCGAGTTAAAAATGATGCTGATGAAAGTAGTGACATGATTGCTTACACTAACTGGGGTGGTTATGCACTCAATCCTTACGTAATTTTAGACTTACCAAACAATATATCAAAGTGGATTATCAATCCTTTTAAATTTTTCACCCATACCTTAAGACTAAAAACGATGCCCATTCTTGATACCACGACTCTCAATGGTCGCAGAATTATGATAAGCCACATCGATGGTGATGGTTTCCCCAGTAAGTCAGAGTGGTTACCGCAACGCTACTCGGGCGAAGTCATTGAACAAGACATTATTAATCATTATAAAATTCCCATTACCGTTTCAATTATTGAGGGTGAACTAAAGAACAAAAGCATACCTGCAAAGGTAACCGAAGAATTAGAAACTATTGCACGCCAAATCTTTGCCCAGCCCTGGGTGGAAATAGCCAGCCATAGTTTTTCTCACCCTTTTCATTGGCAGCACTTAGAGTTAATAGAAAAAGGTGAAACGCCAACCACTCAAACAACTTATGATAATTTGCATTTAAAAATTCCCGGTTATACTTTCAGTTTGAAAAAAGAAATCACTGGCAGCGTCGACTATATTAATAAAGACTTAGCGCCTCAAGGTAAACGCTGTAAAGTATTTTTGTGGTCTGGCAATACCAACCCTAGTGCCAATGCCGTGCGCATGACGTACCAAGATGGCTTACAAAATATGAATGGTGGAGACACTACCATCATTAACGACAATATTTCCATCACACGCATTGGGCCTCTAGGCATTAATAAAGGCGGTTACTATCAAGTCTATGCGCCCGTTGCTAATGAAAACTTGTATACAAATTTATGGACATCCAATTTTTATGGCTTTGCGCGAGTGATTGAAACCTTTAAATTAACCAACAAGCCGCGACGCTTCAAACCCATCGATGTCTATTATCACTTTTATTCAGGGTCTAAATTGGCCGCAACCAATGCGCTAAAAAAAGTCTATGATTGGTCATTAAAACAGTCTCTTAATCATTTGTTTGTGTCAGAATTTACACACATTGTTTTGGATTTTGAACAAACAGTGCTGACTAAAAAAGGGGATGCTTGGCAAATTACAACCAATGGTCATTTGCGAGAGTTGCGCATTCCTCGCTCAATGGGATACCCAAATCTTGAAAAAAGTGATAATGTCATCGGCTATGGCCCGGGAATTAATGGCTATTATCTCCATTTAGGGCCTGAGAATCGCAGTACAATCTATTTTTCGAAGAAAAAATCAAATCTTCCATATATAAAGAATACAAATGGCCAACTTCTTGCATTTCAACGGGATGGTAAGAATATTAGCTTTGAACTGAAAGGTCACATGCCTATAGTCTTTACTTTGGCCAATATGAAGCAGTGCAAATTGGAGCCATTGCCAGAGGGAGCCAAAATTACAAGAAAAGGCAATCATGTGACCTACGTTTTGAAAACGAAGGATAGCCATGCACTCAGCACATCATGCATCGAGTCAAAAACAACATAGGCGACACTTTTCATCCATCTGGAGCATTGGAGGCTTCTGCGCAATCGTACTGCTAGTACTTTATATTTTTTATCCCGGCGACGACATGATTACGCTGCTGAAAAATATTCGTGAAGCCGATCCCGTTACTGAAAAATATCTTTCGAATTTGATTCGTACCTACCCTAATAATTTAGAATTCAGAATACTGCTGGCACAGCAAGAATTAGCGCTAGGACAAATTAATCAGTTAAAGAAAACCCTTTACTCTTTGCCTGATAACTTGCCGAGTCACATCGCCTTAGAAAAGCGTTGGTTAGAATATGAAATTCTTCGGCTAAAAACCTACGAATATAAACCCGATACGCCTGAACGATTAGCAGGTGAAAAAGCAATGATCAAGGAAGTCAATTATTTTCTGGATAAACCATTGACCTTGCATGAGTTAAAAACGCTAGCAACCGATTCAGAAGCACTCGGCTTATCTGATCTAGCCGTTAAGTACGACAATATCATTGAAACTCGCCACCCTAATCAATCAGAGCAATGGTATGTTAGTGCGAGTAGGCGTGCGATTATGGTTAGTAATTATTACTCCAGCGCAAAAAATTACTTTAATGCTGCTAACCATGCACGTGAAATTGCACAAAAACGATCTTATTTCCTAGAAGGAGTAAAAGCATTAGAAGCAAGTGGTGACGCTAAAGTCGCCTTAAAAATCGCCGATGAAAATATAGGGGGATTGTACTTTGACATACCCTCATTAGAATCCATGGCACAACTGGCACTGCGCGCTAATGAAACAGCAATAGCAGATAGGTATATTACTCGCGCAATGCATCTGTATAAACAACAGCATGATGAGGCTAATGAAAATTAAGTTTTACAAAACAATCGTCATAGTACTCTTGGCATGCTTAACATGGCCAACGATGGTTAACGCCAAAGAAAAACCAATCACCGCACAAACGTATAACCAAGAAAAACTGTTTTTAGAAACGCCTTACAATAAACGACTGTTTGATTTGTCGTATAAAATATATCTCGCCAACGGCAATACTTTGTCAGCATTTAATATCGCTTACTCTGCTGTCAGACAATTACCCACAAACATTGTGTGGCGAGAGCGGTTAGCTAAAGTTGGTGTATGGGCTGGCAAGCATGAAGTTGTTTACCAACAATTGCTTTATTTGCTACAAGTTAAGCCGAGTGATGAACTTTACAAGAAATTAACTACTTCTCTTAAAACTAGCAAAGATGCAAATATTTATGTAAAACGATTACAAAACACGCTAAAAAGAAATCCTAATAACCCCACTGCCTGGCAAGCATTAATTGCAATGCATGAGCAAATAGGCCAACCTAAACTTACCCTGAAAACCTTACAGCACGCTCAACCTTATGTGGACCCAAAACTTTATTATAGTACTAGCGCCGAAGTTTATTTTAATCTTGGGGAATTATCGGCAGTCAAAAAAGCATTACAGTCTTTAGAGCACCATGGCGGACTAACTCCTAAACAATTAACCATGCTAATGAGTATTTACCAAAATCAGGGGCAAATTAAACAAGCGTATCAACACTTACTAAAAAACAAAAAAACACTTAAGACAGATGATGCCACCTATTGGCAAAACTTAGCAAGCTTTGCCTGGTTATTACAACACAAAGATATGGCACGAAATGCTTATTTAAAAGTCATTCGTTTAAACAAAGCCACAAGCGATGATTATTCTCGTGCCATCACGCTCACGCAAGACAGTCATCCTGACCAAGCATTTAAGCTTGCAAAACAATCATGGCAAAAATATCCTAATTCCACTAGCGCCTTAGCTGTTATAAGTACCGCTAGTACACTCAAGCAATGGCATTATTTGCAAGGTTTTTTTAAACACATCCCTACGCCTGTTAAGAAACAATTACATGCGAATTTATCCTATTGGACATCTCAAGGTAATATGTGGTTTGAGCTAGGAAACCGACACAAAGCTGAATATTTTTACCAAAGGGCCTTTAATCAGTTTCCTGATAATATCAACTTAAAAGTTGATTATTTATGGCTGCTCGTTAATATGAAAGATAAAGTGCGAACCGCCAAGCAATTGCAAGGCACCGCCTCTATCCTCAAACAAACACCTGCATTATGGGCACCTACTGCTGCTGGTTTATTATTATTAGGTAACTACAGCCAAGCGCTGACAATTTTCCAATGGCAATTAAACACTAAATTTGACGACTATCGTTGGTTAATTGATTTAGCAGATACCTTAGATGCTCTCGGCATGAAAAACCAGGCGCATCTCGTTAAATTGCAAGCCTGGCATTATTTACAAAAAGATTTGCGACAACATCAACATCCACTAGACAATGAAATGTTATACGCTTATCTGGTATTGGCACCCTATGGTGGCCATATTGATAGTATTATGACTGATTTTAAATATTTATTAGCGCAAGCACCGAATCAGCGCGTGTATGATAAGGCATTGAATTACGCCATTGAACAACAATACTTTGAACTCGCAGATTATTTAGCAAATAGTTACAAAAATAGTAAATTACATGTGCCGCCCAATATTAAAATTGCTCTGGCCATTCATAATTATGATACTGATGAAATGGCTAGTGTGATTAATCAACACGACGATGTACTTGCTGATACCGAGAAATTTGGTGCCCTGGAATTAATGGGAGAAAAATCTCGTGCCGCCAGTATGGCTTATCATGCCCTAGAGAAAAATCCTCGCGACTCTGCACTTTATGATGATGCTGCAGATAATATGCTACAACAAGCAAACCACTGGTTGTTTGTCCCGGAGTATACGCAGCACGGCTCACTAGAAGGTCCGAAAACTATCATGAAACTCCACCAGCACCTTACGCCTAGATGGATTATCATGCCGTTTGTAAACAGGTGGCGTTATCGCACGACGGATACAGCCATTTTTTCTAATCCGCCTAAGAAAGATACTGAAGGTGGCTTTGGGTTAAGGTATTTAACCTCTCGGGGTTACTATGAAATGAACGTCAGTGATCGTGATTCTTTGACAAATTTCACCACAGGTAATTTCAAAACAAATTATCAATTTACACAACGTCTAAACTCAATGTTTCTCATTGGTTACAATCAACGTGCCGATGAAACCAACGGTTTGCGTATCGCTGGTATGAAAGACACCATTGAGGGTAAATTGGAGTATCAACTCAGTGCCAGAGATATCCTAGAAGGCCATATCAAACATAAACGCTTTTTTGATCAAACTCGGGTTTATTTAGGGCAAGGGCAAGATTATTGGGGCTCTGTGACTCATCGATTTTTCTTGGCCTATCCCGATCCTAGTATTACTGGCTTTATGGCGGTACATCGCTATCATGCACAAGGTATTCCTTCAAACAAGCTATTGAGCATCTTTCCTGGTGGCACCGTCCCTGCTCCGGATTTATTAATGCCTATTGATTTTGTTCAGTATGGTCTTTTTGGACAAGTTGGTAGTGCTTATATTGAAAACTATACCCGAAGTCTAAAACCCTTTGCTGAAGGCAGTATCTTTTTTGATACTAATACTGGAGTAGGTTATTTTGCTAATATTGGCTTTGGCTCTAGTATTTTTGGTCGAGACCATTTAGCATTACAATTAACCTATAGCAAGAATACTAAAGGAACGGAACAAGAAGATAAACGCGTTGGTTTGCGGTATAAATATTTTTATAGTTAGAGGGAACAACTATGCATAAGATCATTGGCTCATTAAGTTTGTGTTTAATTCTCATTCTTACAGGGTGTAGTAAAACAACAATCACCCGCTCCGGCGCTCCCTATATCAATGCCAAGAGCAATGTACTAGTGGCACCCTTTGCTAATTTAACGGAAACTCCTGATGCTGGCACCCGCGCTAAAATGATTGTTGCTAATTTACTGCATATGAAAGGCTTTCAATCTGTTCATGTCTATCAATTAAAGCCAAAGCAAAAGCCTTTATTGCAAGTCGCTGAAAAACCATTAAGTAAAAATAAAGCTATCAGTTATGCCATGAGTCATCATGCTAATTATATTGTCACTGGCAGTGTGACTGAGTGGCGCTATAAAGTCGGCTTAGATGGGGAGCCATCCGTTGGGATCACCATGCAACTCATCAAAGTCCCTACCGGTGAAGTCTTATGGAGCGCGGTGGGGAGTAAAATTGGTTCAAGCAGAGCAGGCCTTGGGCAAGCAGGCCAAGACTTGTTAACAAAAATGGTAAAAGGAATGCCAAAACTTGTTTAATGTTAAAGCGAAAGTTCGTGCAGGGATCAAGTTTAGGCGAGAGTTTGCCTATTGGTCTATCGTCGAATCAATTATATTGACACTGGTTGTCATTATCATTGCAGAAATTGCGCATCCTCGCGATCCTTTTTTCATTCAAACGCCCTTCCCGTGGATATGGTTTGCACCAGTGATGATGGCATTAGCTTATGGATTTGTGCCAGGATTAATCTCTGTCATTGTGATTGCACTCTTCTTTGATTTGCAATCTGCCGAAACAGGTCTTAGTACAACGGGTGAACGCCTTTACTTATTAGGGGGCTTTTTAATTACTATCTTATGCGCAGAATTTCACACCTTATGGCGTAAGCGCATTCGCCGAGCTCAACAATACAGTGAATATGCTAACGATAATTTAGAAAGTTTATCAAAAGCATACTATGCTACCGTTATTTCTCACGATAAACTTGAGCGATATCTCATCAATAAACCAGCCACCTTACGTGGTGCTTTTCATGAATTAAAGGTGTTACTCGATTCGGAAGACCGAAAAATCACCCCTAAACTTGCAGAGAATTTTCTAAGTTTACTCGCGTACTATTGCTCAGTCGAAGTGGCTAGCTTTTATCCTGCAAAAGGTAGAAAAGTTCAAACTCAAGCCATCGCAACCCTTGGCAAAACATCGCCCTTAAACTTTAAAGATCCTCTAATAAAGCAAGCTTGCGAGGAAGAAGAAATCTTGTATTTTGACATCCACACGCTCGCAGAAGAAACTCAGTCTCAATATTTATTGGCTGTGCCAATGAAAAATAGCGAAGGACAATGGCTAGGCTTAATTGTCGTGGAATCAATACCGTTTGTGGCTTACACCTATGAAACGTTTCAAATCATGGCAATACTCGTAGGCTATTTTGCCAATACTGTCACACAAACGCAACGTTCATACCCAATGCAGCAAAAATTTCCTGATATGCCGGATAAATTTGCCTATGAATTTGATAAGTTAAAACAGATTCAGCTGAGTGTAAACATTGACGCAACACTCATGGCAATCTATTTCTTACCTCAGGCAAGACGCGAAATGTTAATTGATGAGTATATGTTAATTAAGCGTGGTACTGATTACACATGGCAAGTGACCAAGGATAACACCATTATTGTCTTTATGTTAATGCCCTTTACACCAAGACTGGGGCTACAGGGTTATATAGCACGACTCGATAGCTGGTTTTCTGAAAAACATGGCATTGCGTTTGGTCGCGATACCGTTAAATATAATTACCATCATTTATCCGAAAATAAACCTGAAGCATTATTGTTACAATTAATGGATGCTTGTTATGAATCTTAGTTTCAGCATCAATGGCTGGCATAAAATTTGGCAATATTACGCGATTCAAACGACGGATACTACGTTGATTAATCTTTTGATTTTATCTGCCTGTATTAGCTTTATTATCGCTATCTTCTTTTTCCTGATAATGCCGCAGGCTCATCGCCAAAATAAGTGGTTTTATATTGTTTTAATCACTTCCAGTGGTACCTTCATCCCAATCATTGGCGCTTTTTTTATGAGCCTGACCTTATATCTCACCATGGTGTTTGGGAAAGAACAGGCTGCTGTTGCCATAAAACAAGTTGAAGCTCCTAGCTTTTCTGTCGAAGAAGATTTTAACATAGATACCTTTGGTGAAGGCAGTGCGAGAACTCGAATGAAGCAAAAACATTTATCCAATGAAGCTCGCACACAGTCATTAGTGGTGTTAGGAAGATTAAACAATAGTGAAGCTAACAAAGTCATACAGGAAAGCATGAATGATAATGATGATCAAATACGGCTACTCGCTTTTGCTTTGTTAGATAATAAAGAGCGTAAAATTTATGAAAAAATTCATTCGCTTGAAGATGATTTACAGCTTGATCTTGACGAAATCACCAGAGCAGAAATCCACAGTCAACTCGCTTTTAATTATTGGGAAATAATCTATTTAAATTTAGCCAGTGGCGAGCTGTATCAAATCGCATTAAATAAAGCACAAAACTTTGCCGAAAATGCTGTTAAAACCTTACCCAAACATGCTAATTTATGGGTCTTATTAGGACGCATTTATTTAACTCAAAAAAAGCATGATAAAGCCTTAGCTACCTTCCAACACTTACAAAAATCTGGTCAGCCTCATAATACTTATGCTCCGTATTTGGCAGAACTCTATTTTATTAATCGACACTTTAACAAGGTGCTTGAAACCTTATCGCAGAAAACCACATTAAAATATATTCCTATAGTCGCTCCAATTATTGAATACTGGTGCCCTCATGAATAGTCATGCGCTAACAGCCGAAGAAGCTGATATCATTTTATTGCTTGAAGGTTCATACCCTTATGTACATGGTGGGGTATCCAGCTGGGTGCACACGATCATAAAAGGTTTTCCTCAACATCGCTTCGCAGCAATTTTTGTAGGTGGACAAGAAAGTGACTATGATGAGATTAAATATGATTTGCCATCTAATCTCGTTCATTTAGAAACTCATTACTTATTTTCAGGCCACCAAGCTAAACCACCTAAGCCCTGCACGGGTAATCGTGAAGCCATTGCGCTAGTTGAAGAAATGCATGAATGGTTTAAAGCCTATCCCAATAATCCTTTCAACAAACAATTTTGTAACCTTAAATTATTTGATTCTCAGTGTGGCATTGATTTCGAACAATTTCTTTATAGCGAAAGTGCATGGGACTTTTTAACGGAACAATTTGAAACGCACTGTACCGACACATCATTTATTGATTATTTCTGGACGATACGACAAATTCATCACCCCATTTGGACCTTAGCAAACATTGCCAAAAACACTCCCAAAGGAAAAATTTATCACAGTATTTCCACCGGCTATGCTGGTTATTTAGGTGCTCTGCTTCATTATAATCATCCTGATACACCACTCATTCTTACTGAACATGGACTGTATACCAAAGAACGACGTATCGATTTATTGCGCGCAGAGTGGGAAACTCATGAGCATTATGCCTTGCACACAGACATCACTGAAGATAATTATTTTCGTTCCCTATGGGAGCGCTATTTCGAGTCACTGGGTAGAATCTGCTATGAAGCCGCAACCCCTATTGTTAGCTTATTTAACGCCACCAATGATTACCAAATCACTCATGGCGCACAACCAGAACGCACCATGATTATTCCGAATGGTACCTCTTTAAAAGATATGGAAATATTAAAACAGCAACGTCCTAAAACGATTCCTCCCATTATTGGCTTAATCGGTCGCGTTGTACCCATTAAAGATATAAAAACCTATATTCATGCTAGCAGCCATTTAAAAAAGCAAATTCCAGAACTACAAGCGTGGATAATTGGGCCAACAGAAGAAGATCCAGAATACCTTGCTACGTGTGAAAAGCTCGTTGAAAATATTGGTGCTGAGGACTATGTGAAATTTCTAGGCACTCAAGATGTACATGATATTTTTCCAAAACTTGGCTTAATGGTGTTAAGTTCAATCAGTGAGGGCTTGCCACTCGTCGTCATAGAAAGCTTTGCGGCTGCACTACCAGTGGTTGCGACCGATGTAGGTGCTTGTCGAGAATTGATCTTTGGCAAAGATGAGGACGATAAACAGTTCGGGGCTGCTGGCGATATTGTTGATATTGCAAACCCGAGAGAATTGGCGAATGCCTGTTACCGTTTATTAACGGATGAACAGGCATGGCTAAAAGCACAACAAGCTGCAGTGCTCAGAGTCAAGAAATATTATGACTTAGAACAAATGTTCACTGCGTATCACAAGATTTATGAAGAGGCAATGACATGGCCGGAATTGGCTTTGAATTAAGGCGTATTTTAAAAAAAGACAGTTATCTTAATATACTGCGTGCCTATGCCTATGCCGGTATCATTAGTGCCGGCCCTTGGATCATTTCGATTCTTGGCATTTTGGTACTTGGCTTTGTCGCCCTTACGGTAGTCGTACCTAAATTTATGGTGGCACAATTCCAAACGAGTGTCACTTATTTGATTGCTGTCAGTCTCATCTTTAGTGGCGTTCTTCAACATGGCTATACTCGATATATTGCTGACAAATTATTTATTGAAAAATCCGAGTTCGTCATACCTTCCTTCAATGGTGCATTGCTAGTGATGACTGTGTCCTCAGGCTTATTTGCATCAATCCTATTATTAACATTGTTCCCAAACCAAAACATTATTTATAAACTTGAAATGATCGCATCCTTCGTGATTTTATGTAACATTTGGACTAGCACCAGTTTACTCTCAGGCTTACAATCTTACCGTACGATTTTAGTGGTTTTCGCTATTGGTTACGTTACAGTTGTTCTTAGTGGCATACTATTACAGCCCTTTGGTTTAGAAGGGTTACTAGCCGGTATTCTCATTGGCCATTTTGTATTGCTCGCTGGTATTATCATCGCAATTTATGCAGGGTTTCCACTAAAAGGACCCTTAGTCTCTCTAGAATTTATGAGGCATGGCCAAATGTTTCCTGCACTTATATTTACTGGATTCTTTTACAACTTAGCCATTTGGGCTGATAAGTTTGTCTTTTGGGCTAACCCTCCAACGAGTACACACGTCATAGGGCCCTTAACAAATTCTCCTATTTATGATTTACCCATTTTTATTGCTTATTTATCTATTATACCTGGTATGGCAGTTTTTTTAGTACGTATGGAAACAGACTTTGTAGAATTTTATCATCGTTTTTATAACGCAGTACTGCATGGCGCTAGTCTATCCTTCATTCGAGAAATGAGAAATGAAATGGTTGTATCGGCACGCCATGGGATTTTTGATATCATCAAAATTCAATCCATTGCTATTTTTATTATTTTTATATTGGCACCAAAAATACTCCAATGGATAGGGATTTCACAAGCATTTCTTTATCTTTTTTATATCGACTTAGTCGGTGTCGGTTTGCAGGTCGTTTTCTTGGGTTTACTCAATGTTTTCTTTTACCTTGATAAGCGTGGCCGTGCTCTATTTCTTACTGCAGGTTTTTTCGTGCTTAATACTATTTTTACGATCATCACCATTAAGCTCGGCGCTTTTTACTATGGCTACGGCTTTACCCTCTCACTGCTAGTAATGATTGTGATAGCCATGCATTTACTGGAAAAAGATTTTGATTCTTTAGAATACCAAACCTTCATGATGCAGAAGATGTATGGTTAACGTTCTCCTATTTCAAAATAGCCCCCTCGCTGCCCTAAACCATAATGAGTAATGCTGCAGATTGTTATCGATGGGACGATTGACAGATGACAGGGATATACACCTATTCCACAAGGAAATAGGCTTAACAATCGGATACAACATGCTGCTCAAATGGCATTGATTGGGTGGCGAGGAGGCTTCAGGAAAGGAATAAAGGCAGCGGCATAAACAAAGAAAATACGCCATAAAATGGCCTATTCGCCCTATGAAATGCAGTCGTTTATGTAGTTCCATCGCGTATACTCCGTCTGATAGTGATACCTTATTAGCCAAGGAGATACTAAATAAGGCCTGGCTCCCCAAAAATCTCGTTTCCGTACTATACTCTGGTTCACCTTTGTCAAATCACCTAGTTATGTGAAATGGCATGGCCAGGCGTCCATTCGCTGGCAAATATGCAAACATATGATATACTGTGTATGCACAAAAGAATATTAAAACAAAGTTAACTAATTCGTCAAGACATTTTTAATATTTTTTTTGATTAATTTAAAAAAAACAGGCATTATTGGGGTGGTGAATTAAATGGCAGTGATTCACTCAATCACTACCGATTTGTGGACAATTTTAGCAAGAGGATAGACTAATGTCAGAACTAAGTAGAATTTTAAGAACGTTGATGCATGAAGTTGGCATTACTGTCACTGAGTTAGCCCGTCAAACCAAGATAGGTCAACCAGTGATACATCGTATGGCAACTGGTGAAACCGATAACCCCAAAGTTGGCTCCTTAAGTCCCATCGCAAAATTTTTTAATGTGAATATTAGCCAATTAATTGGTGATGAGCCCTTACCCGTTGAACGTATTAAAGGGAGTTACAATCCCTACTATCGCAGCTGGAAAAAAATTCCTTTGCTCAGTTGGGCACAAGCCACGAGTTGGCCCGACAAATTAATGCCAAACGAAGTGACGACCTTCATCTGCACAGAAGCCAATGTCAGTGATACCGCTTATGCAATCCGTATGGAAGATAACACCATGGCGCCTTGCTACCCTAAAGATACTTTACTAGTCGTTGATCCTACCGTTGATGCTCAAGATAAAAACTTCATCGCCGTTCACATTGAAGGACAAAACAAAATCCAATTCAAACAAGCAATGATGGATGGTCCTGATTTATACTTAAAACCCCTGAATGAAGATTTTGAAATCAAGCGCATTGATACTGATCACACTATTAAAGGTGTCTTAGTACAATCCATCTCTGAATTTCACCAAGATGGCCGCGCAACGACACAGTATGCTAGCAGTGCGAATGAGTCCGCTCATATTAAAAAACAAAAAGTGAAATCAGCCACTGAAAGCATCTTTTAATAACTTCAAATCTAGATTCATCCCTCTTCGCATTACTCCCTTCCCCCTCGCGGGGGAGGGCCAGGGTGGGGGGGAGAACCACCCAAGAAATCAGCTACGAGGTTACTACAAAAATGAAAAAAGCCGTCATCCTACTCTCAGGCGGTCTAGATTCCGCAACGGTGTTAGCACTCGCCAAACAAACCCATGAAGAATGCTACGCTCTCAGCTTTAATTACGGCCAAAAGCACATCGCAGAAACCAATAGCGCTATCAATATCGCCCAAAGCCTTGGCGCCACAGCCCATGAGTTTATTGATATTAACATGGGCAAATTCGGAGGCTCATCCCTCACAGATAAACAAATCGTCGTGCCCGATCATAAACAACATAATGACATTCCCAGTACTTATGTTCCCGCGAGAAATACGATTTTTTTATCCATCGCTCTTGGTTGGGCTGAAACCTTAGGCGCTCACGATATTTATTTCGGCGCTAATGCGGTCGATTACTCTGGCTACCCAGATTGTCGTCCTCATTATATTGAAGCCTTTGAAACAATGGCTAATCTAGCAACAAAACAAGGGGCTAAACCCTTTCGCATCCATGCACCCTTGCTCTATTTAACCAAAGCAGAAATTATTCGCTTAGGCACAGAACATGGCATTGACTACCGCTTGACTGTTTCCTGTTATCGCGCTGATGATAGGGGCAATGCCTGCGGACAGTGCGATAGCTGTTATTATCGACGTGAAGGTTTCCTAGAAGCAAAATTAGCAGATACGACTCGTTATAAACATTATCATCCTAGTCCTCCTTAGCAAAGCTGAGGGAATGCTTTTAGATAAAGACATACTCTTAATGAATAGTTAATAAATTAAGGTTATAATGCTCTCCATGGAATATGGTGTATTTACAGGTATCTTAGTTTTATTAACCACTGCAGTAATTCTCACGGCAGTGTTTCGTCGTTTTCGCTTACCACCAGTGCTTGGATATTTAGCCGTTGGTGCTCTCGTTGGTCCCTATGGGATGGGGTGGATCCCCGATCATGAAGCTATTCGTGAAGTTGCCGAGTTTGGCGTGGTGTTCTTAATGTTTACCATCGGCTTAGAATTTTCACTGAGTAAACTATTGGCAATGAAGCGCATGGTTTTAGGCCTAGGTGGGTTACAAGTCTTATTCACTGTTTTGATAGCCATAGGGGTTGCCATGGTTATGGGCGTTGACGGACCGTCGGCCTTTGTCATCGGTGGCGTTATCGCCATGTCATCCACTGCTATCGTCAGCAAACAGTTAACCGAGCAAGTCGAATTAAATACGCCTCAGGGCAGCAATGCAATTAGCATTTTATTATTCCAAGATATTGCCGTGATACCATTTTTGATTTTAATCCCTAGCCTTGCCGATAAAACAGCCGGCATTGCCATGCCATTAGTGTGGGCTATGCTAAAAGCAGGCTTAGTGATGATCCTAATTTTGTTAGTGGGCCGTTGGCTATTGCGACCATTATTTACTGAAATTGCAAAATCTCGCTCACTCGAATTATTCACACTCACTGTATTATTAGTCGCCATGAGTGCCGCTGGCTTAACCCAGATGATGGGGTTATCCATGGCTTTAGGTGCTTTTCTCGCAGGTATGATGCTGGGTGAAACTAAATTCCGGCAACAAATTGAAGTCGAAATTCGCCCCTTTAGAGATGTCTTACTAGGATTATTCTTCGTCACCATCGGCATGTTATTAGATTTTCATAAATTACCTGAAATTTGGTTAGCCGTTACCGTGCTGGTCATTACACTGATTGCGGTTAAAACACTTATCATTGCCTTGCTGGGCCGTTTAATGGGCGTTAATAGTAAAACCTCTTTGCGTACTGCGCTTATTTTAGCGCAAGGTGGTGAATTTGGTTTTGCTTTATTAACCCTTGCTATTAACAATAATGTCTTAGCCAGTAATCTAAGCCAAACCGTGTTAGCTGCATTATTATTTAGTATGGCCATCGCTCCTTTCCTGATTCGCTACAATGAACAAATTTCACGTTGGCTCTTGCCTAAAACCACTGAGCGCAGTAATGCAACCCCGATTAAAGCTATTGAAACAACGGTTAAAGGCATTAGTGATCATGTCATCATTTGCGGTTATGGGCGAGTAGGACAAAACATTGCGCGCTTTATGCGAATGGAAGGCTTTGAATATTTTGCCTTAGACATGGATCCTGCGCGGGTACAGCATGCAACTTTAGCGGGGGATCAAGTAGGTTATGGTGATTCCACCAATCTTTCCATCTTAAGAGCCTCTGGTTTATTAGATGCTAAGGCCTTAATTATTAGCTTTAATGATTTACCAAGCACTTACAAAATACTGCAACAAGTACGTGCTCACTTATCCCACTTACCGATACTCGTGCGCACCAAAGACGATACAGAGTTAAAGCGCTTGCAAATTGCCGGTGCCACCGAAGTCATCCCTGAAACCTTAGAAGCCAGTTTAACCATGGCATTCCATGCCTTGGTCTTAGTGGGAGTACCCGCTTTTCGCGCTATGAAACAATTACGCATGATTCGTGCTGATCGCTATAAATTACTGAACCAAGTCTTCCCCAGCCAAGAAATTGAAGAAAAAGATATCTCCGATCCTGACAGAGAACAACTCTATGTCGTCAATTTAACCGATAACGCCAAAGCTATCGGTAAAAAAATCAGTGACGTTGGTTTAGATAACACAAAAGTCACTGTCACCGCCGTACGCCGTGGTGGTATCCGCGGCCCCGAGCCAGAGCCTGACACCACATTACGTGCCGGAGACGTCTTAGTCTTATACGGCCCCATCCCCAGCTTGCAATTAGCCGAGCAAAAATTGTTAGAAGGATAATCCTTGCAGATGGATATAAATGTTTTTATTGAAAAATACCAACAGCGCAGCATTCGCTGTATGGATCGTTATTTTAAAGAACAAGTAAATAACAAATTACTTGCCGCAATGTCTTATTCCATCAACGCCGGTGGCAAACGTTTGCGGCCTTTATTAGTCTATGCTGCTGGACAAATCCATAATCTCGCTGATGAAAAATTGGATGCAACAGCAGCAGCTGTAGAAATGATTCATACTTATTCATTAATCCACGATGACTTACCCGCTATGGATAATGATGACTTACGCCGCGGCAAACCCTCATGCCACATTGCTTATGATGAAGCGACAGCAATTCTTGCCGGTGATGCGCTACAGTGTTTAGCATTTGAAATTATTAGTAGTAATGACAACCTTTTACCCGCCGCCACTAAAATAAAACTCATCCATACCTTATCAAACGCCATTGGTTATGAAGGCATGGCAGGTGGACAAAACTTAGATTTAGCCGCGACGGGAAAATCGCTGAGCTTAGAGGCATTAAATCATATTCACTATTTAAAAACCGGAGCGTTGATCCAAGCCTGCATTTTAATGGGCGCCAGCATTTCAGAACAATTTGATACTAACACTCATGATAGCTTGAAAGAATTTGGTTACTGGTTAGGTTTGGGCTTTCAAATCAGAGATGACTTGCTAGATATCACTGCGACTTCAGAACAATTAGGCAAACCACAAGGTTCTGATCATCTCAATAATAAAACGACTTATCCAACCTTATTGGGTATCGATGGCGCCGAATGTGAGGCCTATACCTGCTTCGATAAAGCCTTAACCCAGTTGGGTAAAGTGCCTGGTAACACCGAAATACTCAGGCAATTGAGCCGATTCCTTATTATAAGAGAAATGTAAAATACTACTTATCTCACGCGCTGCATCATAATATAAGCCACCAACGCAAAGAGCAGTGTCGGTAAAATCGCGGCCAAGATAGGAGGTAATTGATACACTAAACTGATGGGGCCAAAGAATTGGTTGAGGATATAAAAACTAAACCCGACGATAACGCCTGCGAGTAAACGAAATCCCATGGTTACAGAACGCATCGGTCCAAAGATGAAAGGAATAGCTAAGAACATCATGACGCAGGTGGCTAAGGGTTGTAATATACGTTGCCAAAAGGCCAGTTGGTAACTGGCAGCATTGAGGCCATTAGCTTTTTTATAATGGATTAAGGTATCTAAGTGAAGTAAAGACATTTCTTCTGGCTCTATTTCAGCAACCTTAAGGATTGTTGGATTGAGATTAATATCCCAAATTTCATCATGACTAATGCTGGCGCTGATGCCTTGGTTTGATAAGTTAGAGCGTTTGACTGTTTTTGCTTGCCAATGGCCTTGGGTAAAATCGATTTCATCGGCTTTTGCAACAGTGATCAATTGTCGTTGCGGATTGAATTGATAACGCGTCACATCTTGTAGCTTTTTATCTCCCAATACTGTTTCAATATGAATGAAGCTGCTTTTATCTCTGATCCAAGTACCATGTTGTGTTGCTACGGCTTGACCGCCGCTTTTATCGATAGCTTTTTGTATTTGGCCATAACGCATTAGTTTTGGTGCCAGTGATTCGCCAAGCAATGTGATGCTACCCACCATGAGTAACACCCCTACCATTACGCTAAGCGTTATTTTTGCGATGGACACACCAGCAGCACGCATAACGATTAACTCGCTGTGATTACTGAGTAGACCTAAGCCAAGCATAACACCCACTAAGCCCACCATGGGAAATATTTGATACACCATCTGTGGCAGAGATAATGCCGCGAATTGTAAGGCACTGACGATGCCATAAGTCCCTTTACCAATATCACCAAACTCACCAATGAGTAAAATAAAAAAAGCCATGCAAATGAGTACGGCTAAGACTAATGCCGTGGTCATGATGATAGTACGACTAATATAAACGCTTAAAATTCGCATTTATTGCTGCCTCCGTGATGGCAATAAGGCTTTTAATGCTGCTTTATGTTGCGGCTTAATATAAAACGTTAAGGCGAATAATAATAACGCTGCATGCAACCACCACATGCCAATATAGATTGGAACTTTGCCGTGGGCCACCCAATCTTTAGCAACGAACATCATATTACCATAAATGCTGTAAATTAAAATTGACGGCAGTAATTGTGCATAGCGACCCTTACGTGGTTTTACTCTTGAGAGTGGTACGGCTAATAAAATTAAAATTGGTATCGACAAAGGAAGTGAAATCCGCCATTGTAATTCTGCCGCTGCTTTGGGGACGCTACGATACAATGCTAATAAATGTAAACTAGACATCCCTTCAAACGTAACATCATCGGCTGACACATCACTCGGCAAGCGTATACCGTATTTACCGAAGTCAATCATTTTAAATTGCTTCTCACCAGGCTTACCAAAATAACGATGGCCATCGGTGGCAACGATGAAGTGATCTTGAGTTTTAGGATCTTTATATTCATAACCCCGTTTAGCTGCCATCACATTCCAACTTTCCTCGATAGCACCATTTTCTTTTTGCGCAACAAAAATGTTTTTCACTTCACGTTTGCTATGGGAAAACTTTTCAATGTAATAAACCAGTTTGCCACCATTGGTGACTTGAAAACGCCCCGGAATAATTGCATCCACTAAAGCAGTCGACTCAGCTTGTGTCATCACGGCACGTTGATAGGCTAATAGCAAAGGGCTAACATAAAAATTAAGTAGTGCAACCAGCACGACCACTGCTAAGCCCATCATTTGTGTCATTTTCAACAATTGTCCACGACTCAGACCACAAGCAGTCAGCACTGTCATTTCACTATCGACATAAAGACGACCATAGGCGAGTAAAATTCCCAAAAATAAGCCAACAGGTAATAATAAACCTGCTAAAAAAGGAATTTGAATCGACATAATTTTAAAAACAATGGCGCCACTGATTTTCCCTGCAGCCGCACGACTCAGATAACGCACGAATTGATTACAAATAAAAATTAATAGCAAGACCCCAGTAACCACACTGAGTGACATATAGACTTCTTTTGTTAAATAACGATATATTATCAATCTTTATCAGCATCCAACGTATAAATGGGATTTTAAATATACTATACTTCTATACCCATCGTACCTCAAAATGCGATGGGTATATCTTCGCTCACGGCCCAGAATTGCTTGATTAAAAACCAACTAGAGCCAGAGCATGCACACATAGTATCACGCGTCTATAGGAGTTACGAATGAAATTTAGCTGCAATAATAAGGCCCTTAGCACCCAAAAAACCGACTGCATTATCCTAGGTGTTTATGAAAAAGGCAAGTGTAGTGACAGTGCTACAGCAATTGATAAAGCCAGTAAACAATACCTCAGTAAACTCATTAAATCTGGCGATTTTAGCGGTGATTTCGGTGAAGCGCTTTTATCTCACCATGTCCCCGGCATTAAAGCCGAGCGAGTGCTACTCATTGGCCTAGGCAATAAAAAACAACTTGACGCGAGTCGATACCAAACCGCCATAAAACATGCCGCTAAACAAGTGCTCGCGACTAATAGCAAACATGTCATTAACTGCTTAGTCGAAGCCGCTGTGGACAAACGTGATAGTGCATGGCGCATACGCCAAGCCATCATCTGTCACCAAGATATAGCATATCAATACAATACGACTAAAAGTAAAAAAGACAGGGCTCACCGTTTGAAAGAAATGCAATTCAATGCAGCAAGTGCCAAAGCCAACACTCAAGCCATCACCCGCGGCAAAGCCATCGCCACCGGCATGGCACTTTGCAAAGACTTAGGGAATTTGCCCAGCAATATATGTACGCCTAGCTACCTAGCAAAACAGGCTTTAGTGCTCGCTAAAACCTTTAAAAGCATTCACAGTAAATCCTTGAATGAGGCCGAAATGAAAAAACTTGGCATGGGGGCTTTGTTGAGTGTGTCTAAAGGTAGTGTGCAACCCGCTAAACTCATTGTCATGGAATATAAAGGCACCAGCAAAAAAGGCCAACAGCCTATTGCCTTAGTCGGTAAAGGTATTACCTTCGATACCGGTGGTATTTCCATTAAACCACGCACTAATTTAGACGAAATGAAATTTGACATGTGTGGCGCCGCTAGTGTGTTTGGCACCATGCACGCCATCGCTGAAATGAAATTACCCATCAATGTTGTTGGCATTGTCGCTTCCGCAGAAAATATGCCGGGTGGCTCCGCGTCCAAACCTGGCGATATCGTCAAAACCATGAGTGGTCAAACCGTTGAAATTTTAGATACTGATGCCGAAGGACGTTTAGTCTTATGCGATGCCTTAACCTATGCTAGCCGCTATAAACCAAAAGCGGTGCTGGATATGGCAACACTCACCGGTGCTATGGTGGTTGCTTTGGGGCATGATGTCACTGGCTTTTTCAGCAATAGCAATGACTTATCCAATGACTTAAAACAAGCCGCCAATGTTAGCAATGATCACGCGTGGGAAATGCCGCTGTGGCGCCCCTATGATGAACAATTAAATTCAAGATTCGCGGATTTCGCCAATATCGGCACCCGCTGGGGCGGTGCTATCACAGCCGCTTGTTTCTTAGCGAAATTTACCGACGGCTATAAATGGGCACACCTCGATGTCGCCGGCAGTGCTCATTTATCTGGCGCACAAAAAGGTGCGACCGCTAGACCCGTACCTTTATTAACACAATACTTAATTGATCAATGCTAATGAGTACCCGAGTCGATTTTTATTTAATTGATGCAAAACATGTAGACGGGCGGCTGCGCTTCGCCTGTCGCATTATTGAAAAAGCGTATCGGCATCAGCACAAGATTTTCATCCTGTGTGAAGATAGCGCGCAAGCCAATACCATCGATGAATTATTATGGATCTTTGCAGATACCAGCTTCGTCCCCCATAATTTTATTGGCGAAGGCCCTACTCCGCCACCACCCGTTCAAATAGGCACCAGCCTACCTCAGCAGCACCGAGATATCTTAGTACTCCTCTGCAATAACATACCGGCAGGGTTTGAACGCTTTAATCGGATCATTGAAGTCATTCACCAGGAAGAAAGCGTAAAAAATCAAGCCAGAGAGCATTATCGCTCTTTCCGTTCGCAAGGATGTGTATTAAAATCCCATGATTTACAAACGAGCCAAGTTTAGAACAAAATGAGATAATCATGGACAAAACCTATAACCCAGCACAAATTGAACAAAAATGGTACCAAAAATGGGAAAAAGACGGCGATTTCAAACCGTCAGGCAAAGGTGCTCCTTATTGCATCATGATCCCACCCCCTAATGTCACGGGTACCTTACACATGGGCCATGGTTTTCAACAAACCTTGATGGATGCATTGATTCGCTATCATCGCATGCAAGGCCATGACACCCTCTGGCAGGTAGGCTGTGATCACGCCGGTATCGCCACACAAATGGTGGTCGAGCGCCAATTATTACAACAAGGTATGAATCGCCATGAATTAGGACGCGATAAATTCGTCGAAAAAGTCAAAGAATGGAAAGAAGAATCCGGCGCTAACATTATGCAACAAATCCGTCGCCTCGGTGGTTCGGTGGACTGGGGACGAGAACGCTTCACCATGGATGATGAATTCAGTGAAGCAGTAAAACATGTATTCGTTAAACTTTATGACGAAGGTTTAATTTATCGTGGTCAGCGTTTAGTAAACTGGGATCCTAAATTACTCACTGCTATTTCAGATTTAGAAGTCGTCAGTAAAGAGGAAGAAGCGCAACTTTGGTATTTACGTTACCCCATCATTAATAGTCATGAACATGTGATCGTTGCCACCACTCGCCCAGAAACCATGTTAGGTGATACAGCCGTTGCGGTTCATCCTGATGATCCGCGTTACCAGCACCTTATTGGCCAATATATTCAACTGCCTTTAACGGATCGCACCATTCCTATCATTGCCGATAATTATGTGGAACCAGCGTTCGGTAGTGGTTGCGTTAAAATAACGCCTGCTCATGATTTCAATGACTATGAAATGGGTAAACGTCACGACTTACCCATGATTAATGTGTTAACGCCTGATGCCAAAATGAATGAGCATGCCCCGAGTCAATATCAAGGCATGGATCGCTATGATGCACGTAAGGCTATCGTCGCAGATTTCAAGAAACTCGGTTTGCTCGAAAAAATTGAACCCCATAACATGACAGTCCCCAGAGGCGATCGTTCAGGTGTTGTCGTGGAACCTTACCTTACTGATCAATGGTTCGTACGCACCCAACCATTAGCCGAGCCAGCCTTGGCTGCTGTGAAAAATGGCGATATTAAATTTATCCCTGAAAATTGGTCTAAGACTTATTTTCAATGGTTAGAAAACATCGAAGACTGGTGTATATCCCGCCAATTGTGGTGGGGACACCGCATCCCCGCTTGGTATGATGACCATGGCAATCTTTACGTCGGCGATGATGAAGCCGCCGTCAGAAAAAAACATAATATAGCGGCTGATGTCCCTCTCACTCAAGACACGGATGTCTTAGACACTTGGTTTTCATCAGCACTTTGGCCCTTCGTTACCTTAGGCTGGCCTGATAAAACACCAGAAGTCGTAAAGTTTTATCCCAGCAATGTCCTAATGACAGGCTTTGATATTATTTTCTTTTGGGTTGCTCGTATGGTGATGATGGGCTTGAAACTTTTAGGTGAAGTCCCCTTCCATGAAGTCTATATCACCGGCTTGATTCGCGATCACGAAGGCCAGAAAATGTCGAAATCAAAAGGCAATGTGTTAGATCCCATCGACCTAATCGACGGTATTGATTTAGAAAGCTTAGTGACAAAACGTACTCAAACTTTAATGCAACCCTCTATGGCCAAGGCTGTCGAAAAACAAACACGCGATCAATTCCCTGAGGGCATTGATAGCCATGGCACCGATGCCTTGCGCTTTACGTTTTGCATTCTTGCATCCACGGGGCGCAACATACGCTTTGATGTCAGTCGTCTTGCAGGTTACCGTAATTTTTGTAATAAATTATGGAATGCTGCTCGTTACGTGATGATGAATACAGAAGATAAACCATTAAGCATAGATACTGCTAACATGCAATTTAGTATCGCCGATAGATGGATCGTGAGTAAATTACATCAAACCATTGACATAGCCCACCAACACTTTAGCAGTTATCGCTTTGACTTACTGGCACAAGCACTGTATGAATTCGTGTGGCATGAATTTTGTGATTGGTATTTAGAACTATCAAAACCCGTGTTAATGGGCGACTCTAGTGAAGCTGAACAATTTGGTACTCGCTTTACCTTAGTGAGCACACTAGAAAGCATTTTACGCTTACTACACCCCATCATGCCCTTCATCACCGAAGAAATTTGGCAACGCGTAGCGCCTCTTCAAAGTATCAAAGCCGACACGATTAGCCATCAAGCTTACCCTAGGTGTTACCCAGAAAAAGTCGATAATGACGCCCTCGCCAACATTGAATGGTTAAAGCAAATTATTATAGGGATCCGCAACATCCGCGGTGAAATGAATATATCGCCAGCTAAACCTTTAAATGCGCTTTTCCATAAGGGCGGTGCAAGTGATAAACAACGCTTAGAAAATAATAAACTCTTTTTAATGAAGCTTGCAAAATTAGACTCAGTACAATGGCTAGAAGGTAACGACATCCCTTTCTCCGCCTCAGCCTTAGCAGGTGATATGGAAATCCTCATCCCCATGGAAGGCTTAATCGACAAACAAGCAGAACTCTCGCGCTTGACGAAAGAAGCCACCAAATTACAAAAAGAATTAACCCGGGTAACAGGAAAACTAAAAAATCCAAATTTCGTCGAGCGTGCCCCAACACAAATCGTCGAAAAAGAAAAAGCTATTTTACTCGACACTGAAAATGCTATCGAAAAAGTGAACATGCAAATACAGCGCATCGAAGAATTGAGCTAGCTATCAAATCCTATCTCCCCCAGCAAGGCTAAAAATTCGTGTCTATACCCATTACAGATGAAAATGCGGAAATAAGGCGACTTGATTTTTGTTCCCTTTGAGTGTTCGAAATGCAGGTAATAGCCGGTCTATTGGCAAATTTCGAACGTTCAAAGGGGGCAAAAAGCAATAGCATTTATTTCGCATTTTCATCTGTGATGGGTATATCTCTTAGTCCTCACGGGTTGAACGATACAATTCAACCGAGCTCAACACCCCACGCAAGATATTAATCTCTTGAATATCTAAATCCGCGCGCAAAAATAGTCGCCGCAGCCGGGCCATTAATTGCTTTGGCTGCCGTGGGTTGATAAAACCTGTGGTATACAAGACTTGTTCTAAATGTTTGAAATAATTTTCTAACTCACCTGCTGTTGCTTTAGCAACTTCAGGTTCATCAATGTCAATGGACACATTTTCAAAGGCATAACGTAATTCGTAACAAACCAATTGCACCGCACTTGCTAAATTTAAGGAGCTAAACTCTGGATTAGCTGGAATATTAATATGGCAATGACACTGATGTAATTGTTCATTGTTCAAACCCACTCGTTCTGGACCAAACATAATGCCAATTTTCCCGGCTACTGGAGAAGCAGCTAACGACTGAGTCCATTCTCTAACTGTTTGAATAGGCCAACTTAATGTACGCATTCTTGCGCTGGTCGCAACCACCAAAATTTTATCTGCTAAAGCTTCATCGAGACTCGCTACAACCCTGACATTATCTAAGATGTCCGTAGCACCAGACGCTCTGGCCACAGCCTCAGCATCTGGAAATTTTTTAGGCTTCACTAAACATAAGTGGCTTAACCCCATATTTTTCATCGCCCGCGCAGTCGCACCGATATTACCGGGATGTGAAGGCTCAACTAAAATTATTTCAATATTTTCTAAATAATTGTCCATCTGTTTCATCAATAAATTAACAATAGCAATGCTATCATAAAGATTAACATCAATGATAATAACTAAATTGCATATTATTATAATTACTAAATATATATTCAATAGCTATTGATTATATCTCAAGCAACTATTATCATTGACCCCCTTTGCAAATGGTCAGGACTAAACGATGCATCCATACCTCAATATAGCGATTACTGCGGCTCGAAAAGCCGGTGACTACATCATGCACTCTTCTGAAAATCTGGATAGGATTTATACCGAGGAGAAACAAGCCCATGATTATGTCACGGATGTCGATAGAACCGCTGAAAAAATCATTATCGACACGATTTTACAAGCCTACCCACAACACAGCATCTTGGCGGAAGAGTCTGGCGAACTCACTCAAGCTGATGATACACAGTGGATTATTGATCCCCTTGATGGTACGACGAATTTTATTCATGGTTTTCCTCATTATGCCGTCTCAATTGGCGTGCGCCAAGGGCGCAAGATTGAGCATGGTGTGATTTACGATCCCGTAAGAAATGACTTATTTACAGCGTCTCGTGGCCAAGGTGCGCAATTAAATAATCGCCGCATGCGCGTCAGTCAACAAAATAATATGGACCATGCCTTACTAGGAACAGGCTTTCCTTTTCGCTGTGAAGCATTGATTGAACCCTACATGAAAGGTTTCCAAAAAGTGATTCCAAGGGTATCAGGCATTCGCCGTGCCGGCTCTGCCGCTTTAGACATGGCATACGTGGCGGCAGGACACTTAGATGCCTACTGGGAAATGGGGCTTAATATCTGGGACATTGCTGCTGGCGTAGTGTTAATCCGCGAAGCGGGTGGTTTCATCAGCGATTTGCAAGGTGGTGAAAGTCATTTAGAAACTGGCGACATCCTTGTTGGCAACCCCAAAATTTTCAAACAATTATTACAAATTTTGAAGAGTGAGTAGCATGAGTAAGCAACAAAAAGTTTTCGTGCAAACCCACGGCTGCCAAATGAATGTTTACGATTCAGATAAGATGGTGGACGTGTTGCGTGAAGCTGAAAACATGACCCAAACAAAAACACCGGATGATGCCGATATCGTATTACTCAATACCTGCTCTATTCGCGAAAAAGCTCAAGAAAAAGTTTTCTCTGAATTGGGCCGCTTACGTAAATTAAAGCAAAAAAGACCTGATATGATCATTGGTGTCGGTGGTTGTGTTGCCAGCCAAGAAGGTAAAGCAATCACAAAGCGTGCGCCCTATGTAGATTTAGTGTTTGGTCCGCAAACCTTGCACCGTCTACCAGAGATGGTACAGCAGCATCGAAAAAGTAAAAAACCTATCATCGATGTTAGTTTTCCTGAAATTGAAAAGTTTGATCACTTACCCGCACCTAAGGCCGATGGCCCCACAGCTTTTGTGTCTATCATGGAAGGTTGCAGTAAATATTGCACTTTTTGCATTGTGCCTTACACACGCGGTGAAGAAATTTCTCGCCCCTTTGATGATGTATTAGCAGAAGTCATGATACTAGCAGAGCAAGGCGTTGTGGAAGTTAATTTATTAGGACAAAACGTCAATGATTACCGTGGCAAAATGCATGAGGGCGGTACTGCAGACTTAGCCTTATTAATTCATTACATCGCCACCATCGATGGCATTGAACGTATTCGTTTTACCACCTCACACCCATCAGCCTTTTCAGATAACCTCATTGAAGCCTACCGTGATGTGCCGCAGTTGGCGAATCACTTACATTTACCGGTACAAAGCGGTTCTAATCGTATCTTAGGCATGATGAAACGTGGTTATAAGGTCGAAACTTTTATCGAAAGGATTAACCAACTCAAGGCTGTTAGACCTGACATTTCAATTTCTTCGGATTTTATCATCGGCTTTCCTACCGAAACCGATGAAGACTTTATGCAGACCATGGATTTAGTGGCTGACATTGGTTTTGATACATCTTTTAGTTTTATTTACAGCCAGCGTCCAGGTACACCTGCGGCAAAATTACATGATGGCGTAGCAATGGATGTAAAAAAGCAACGTTTGCAATTACTACAAGCCCGCATCAATCAGCAAGCAGCTGACATTAGTCGAAGCATGGTAGGCAAGATAGAGACCGTGTTAATCACTGGCACAGCGAAGAAACAAGATGACTTAATTTCAGGCCGCACGGAAAATAATCGCGTGGTTAACTTTGCCGGCAGCAAAGATCTCATCGGAGGCATCGTTAAGGTAAAAATCACCGAAGCCCTGCCTAATTCTTTGCGGGGTGAACTTTGTGCATCATGAGTTATACTTACGGTAAGAGATGCCATTGAGAAGGAGATAAAATATTCTTGAGTAGTGTCATAGAATCAGGCTCAGTAGCTTTAGATCCCGTTGATAATCAACGACTTGCTAAGCTTTGCGGTCAGTTTGATGAGCATCTTAAATTAATCGAGAAGCACTTGGGCGTTGCCATCAATAATCGCGGCAATACTTTTCAAATCACCGGCAGTCCTTATTCTGTACGCAAAGCCAGTAAGCTCATCCACCGCTTATATCAAGAGACCGTTGGCACGAAGGAATTAGATCTCGCTAAAATACATCTTATGCTGCGTGAAGCCGTACACCACCGCCACGGACACAGTGATGATAAAGGTGAAGTCAGCCAAAAAGCCATGGATAAACTTGCCTTAAAAACAAAATACGGCAGTATCGCGCCACGCGGCAGCAATCAATCGAAGTATGTCCGTAACATTCTACATCACGATATTAATTTTTCTACGGGCCCGGCCGGTACGGGTAAAACTTTTTTAGCCGTTGCCTGCGCTGTGGATGCCTTACTAAAAGAAAAAGTGCAACGTATTATCTTAGTGCGTCCAGTCGTAGAAGCAGGCGAACGTTTAGGCTTTTTACCGGGTGATCTGGCACAAAAAGTCGATCCTTATTTAAGGCCGTTATTTGATGCCTTATATGAAATGCTGGGCAATGAACGCGTCACGGCCATGATTGAGAAAAACATTATTGAACTCGCCCCACTTGCTTACATGCGTGGCCGCACCTTAAATAATGCCTTCGTGATATTGGATGAAGCACAAAATACTACCAAAGAACAAATGAAAATGTTTTTAACACGCTTAGGGTTTGGCTCTATTGCCGTCATCACCGGCGATTTAACGCAAATTGACTTACCAAGACCCCATGATTCCGGCATTGTACAAGCCATTGAAATACTGCGTCACATCCACAATATTAGTTTCAGTGAATTTGAACCAAAAGATGTCATGCGCCATCCTCTGGTGCAAGATATCGTAAAAGCTTATAATGGCGCCAATAAAGAGTCAGAATAACGGAAATGAAAAGCATAGATATTCAATTACAAATCGCCAGTGAAGAGGATGACATTCCTCAGCAGAGCCAGTTCGAAATCTGGGCTAAAAAGGCTCTTGAAAGCCGCACACACGCCAGAGAATTAACCATCCGCATCGTCGATGAAAGCGAAAGCCGTCACCTTAATCATCAATTCAGACATAAGGATAAACCCACCAATGTCTTATCCTTCCCTTGTGATTTACCTAAGGGCGTTGAATTACCTCTATTAGGTGACTTAGTCATCTGCGCCCCCTTAGTCAAGCGTGAAGCCGCCGAACAAAATAAATCGGCACTATCCCATTGGGCACATTTAACCTTGCATGGTACGCTACACTTGTTAGGCTATGACCATGAAACCGAGGCAGACGCTTTGAAAATGGAGCACTTAGAAACTGCGTTGATGCAGTCATTAGGTTTTAATGATCCTTATGAAATGAAAGGAGCCAATCACAACGATGAACGATGACGCAGCGAGTAAAAACGCTAGTCAGAAATCCTGGCTAGAGCAAATCAGTCACTTATTATCCCGCGAGCCACAAGACAGAGCTCAATTAATCGACTTATTACGCGAAGCCAAACAACGCAATATTCTCGACACCGACGCCTTAGAAATGATTGAAGGTGTTTTCCAAATTTCCGATATGCAAGTACGCGATATTATGATACCGCGCTCACATATGGTGGTGGTAGAAGAAGAAGATAAGCCCGATGAGTTTTTACCAAAAATCGTCAATTCTTCTCATTCACGCTTTCCCATCATTCGAGAAAACCGCGATGAAGTCATCGGCATTATCTTAGCCAAAGATTTATTAAAATTTAATTTTAATAATGGCGATAAAGCAACCTTTAACATCCAAAATATCATGCGCCCTGCTATTTTTGTCCCTGAGAGTAAACGCATCGATGTCTTATTAAAAGAGTTCCGTTTGAACCACAACCACATGGCCATCGTCGTCGATGAATACGGCGGTGTCGCCGGTCTTGTCACCATCGAAGACATTTTAGAAGAAATCGTCGGTGAAATTGAAGATGAATTCGATACCGAAGAAATCGAGTTCATTCATAAAGCATCAGAAAAGTGCTACACCATTAATGGTTTAACCCCCATCGAAGATTTCAATGAACACTTTCACTGTCATTTCAGTGATGAAGAATTCGATACCATTGGAGGGTACATCACTCATCAATTAGGACACTTACCCCGTGCTGGGGAGGCAGTGACCTTGGATGAATACCAGTTTAAAGTACTCAATGCCGATAAACGACGAATCCGTCAAATCGAATTAGTGTTGTTGGGTTGAAATTCTAACTTTTTATCTCTTTTTCCCGCAGCTTATACTTTACAAGGGGTACCCCCAATGGCTCGTCGGCCAGGGGCCTCCTGCGCTTTATTTGGGGGTACCCCTTTAAAGTATAAGCTGCTATATTGTGCGAAAAATTAGAATTTCAACGTCTTGGTGTGTGTTTTAGGGAGGTGTAGACAAATCACAACCTCATCGCTTAAAACTTTACAAGTACAAAAATTTAGCGTATTCTGCCAAATTAAAATTGAGTGAGATAGTGCATTTTTAAGATTTGAGGTTGTTTAGTATGAAGCTTTCCGTTCGAGATATTTCTGAGTCTACTCGTCGTGATATGGCAGTTTTGGGCAAGTCACCTTCGAAGAAGGACTGTGATGCTATTAATAAAATGTATAAACTTGACGTCAGCCTTATCAGCATTTGTAAATTCCTTGAGGATAAAAAAACTATCGATCCCTTAGAGGAATTTCAACTGCTCCATCAACCTTTGAACCCAATTACACTCTATGAATATGCCTCCTCCAAAGCACAACAGTATGAAGTCTGCCCCTACCACCTGTTAGCATTTATCCTGTATAAATCGAAAGTACGCCTCACACCACCTTCTCAACATTTTCAATGTAAGTCTGTAGAGGAGATTATACAAACCATAGCAGCTGCAAACTGTTATAACGAAGAGAAGACTCTTCAAAATCTCATGATCAATACGCTCAAAAACTACAACAACTGTTCTCCTAACAACAGTTATAGATTCACTGTCGCATATGTGTTTTCACACCTACAAGAACAGCGTAATCACGTAAGAAGAGGCAGTGCGCTAACACGCTTAGGCCGGGCATTGCTTGAATCTGTTATCGACCTATTACTCCTCCTTTATCTTAATAAACCTGGTAATGGTTTTGGTGTGTATGGATTTGCCGATAAGCTCTGTGACACCTTTCATGTCAAAAAATTAGATACGTTATTCTCACTTGCTGGTTTTAAAGATTGTAACGACAGCATGCCCTTTTTACTAAACTTTAAGCAACGCAATGACACCCACGCCACAGTTCCTGTGTTTACTATGCGAAAGTCACGCGTACTTAGTACGCTTTACCGCTTAGGTTTAATAGAGAGCTTATACATCAAAGAAACTATATTAGGATCTTGGCATTTCAGATATACCCATCGCGGTCAGCTACTATTAAAACGAGCAATGCACTATGCCAGTGATAATATATACAGTCGCCTTAAAACACCTTCACTTGCAGATATGCGCGACTCTATGCCAAGCAAGCTCATCAGTACGAACGCCCTTTATCCCTCAAAGCAAGACATTAGGGTGAAAGATGCTGATCCTGCCATGGCAAGTAAGCCTGTGCTCGAACAGGATAATACCCTCCTCATGAATGCCTGTATTTCTTTCAATCTTAACGACGTTGATTTACTGCTAAGTAATGGTGTGAATGTCATGGAAAAACGCATGAAAGATGGCAAAAATGCACTTCACCTCACTTGTGCTGGGACGCGCACCGACGAGAATTTTGATAAGATCATCACGGCACTCCTTAGCAAAGAACCTCGATTAGCAATGCAAGTGGATTTTGACGGCAACACGCCGTTACATGTGCTAACTGCCCAAGGCAATGGCCTACATATCAAACTCTTTACAGCACACCCAAAAATAAAAGCGATGATGGATGAAGGTTATCCCATCATTGATAGCACCAATGCTAAAGGACAAACTGCGTTAATGATTGCTATCGAAAAGCGCTGCTCTGCTACTGTTAAACTGCTACTTGAAGTAGGCGCGAATGGGCGCTTACCAGATCTTAATAATAATACCGCACTACATTACGCAGCCATCTTTGGCAATGTCGTGATATTAGCAGAATTACTTAAATCGCGCCCTGACGTTAATCAACAAAATGCGATGGGCGACACGGCGCTGCACTTAGCCATTCGTCATAATCACCCAGAGGTTGCAATGACGCTCATTAATCATGGTGCCAATATCAGTCTCAAAAACGGCAAACATGGTGATGGTAAAAGCCTGCTTGACTATTATCATGGACAACTGTCTAGCGCGATAATCAATCCTGTAAACGCAGCATCTTCTGCTAGTTCAAGTTCATCAAGCGCAAACAGCGCAGCATCCACAGCCAGCTCCTCAGCTGCCTATTACTCTAGTACTGCCAATGTGGTGTTTGCCAGAATAAAGTTTCAAAACGAAACTTTTCTTATTTTCTTGAAACACTACAAGGCTTATTTAACAAAAGAAAGATCTCAACAGCGGATCAATGCACTTAGTGCATTATGCGATCGCATCCACGAACAGCCTCATATGCCCTATACTCAACATATCTATCTCTGGGAAGACAGCTATACCGACGCTAAAACTGTGCAACGCCTGCTAAAAGATGCCATTGATGCATGGAAACATCCTGGGTATCGTGAACATTATGCAACACCCTATGAATTACCTGCTTTAACATCGAGTTCAAGTTCATCCCCAGCAAGCGCTAGTGCGAGCTCAACGTCAACGGCCAAAGACGCCGCAAGTACCGAATTCTTTGGTACTAATAGAGCTGTGAATAAAGCTCCGCTACCAAGCTCTATGGCAGATGTTTACTTACAACTATAAACATCAAAGGCAATAAATAGGGCGAAAAACTTGACGAGAGAGCAATTATTAACCTATACTGAACTGAAATTTGCTGCAGCTGCTTAGCTTTTAACTAACAAAACCTTAAGCTTTGCATGGTTTAATAGCATTGTAATAATG
>JAJFKI010000079.1 GCA_021773295.1 Gammaproteobacteria bacterium
ATTCAATTTCCCATTTCATCCAGAATTTATAGCATATATGCTATAGTATAGCAACTATTTGCCAATGTGCGATGGAAAATATATGGTTAAGGAAATTTGTCTAATATTTTTAGCAAATGTACGCGTTTTCAAGGGTTTTTAAGCGTTTGTAGCCGTTTTTATTAGACAGGGCGTTTCGGTAACCAATTGAAATATATAGAAAAATCAGAGCTTCGAGACCTGGCTTCGAACCAGAGGGTCGGGAGTTCGAATCTCTCCGGGCGCGCCAAAAAAACCATTTTAATCAATGGGTTAGAATCATTGAGGCCATAACTTTACCTGTGCTAATTTTTGGCTCTATGACAGACTTGTGTCACAGTTATACTTAAGTTTGGTGATTTTTAATTCTAAGAGTAAATTAATGGTGAATATTCTAAAATAAGAGAAAATCTGAGGCGGCTGCACTTTATCGGGCACATTAATCTAAGGTACAGCTAATATTCGTCAGGTTAGAGCACAAATCTAGAGGGTGGTGGTTGTTTTTTGCTCGATCAGATATATAATGATTCCAATCAAACTCATGCATAAATGACAGGAACCAATAATGGCCCGAAAGACTTTAATATTAGGCGGCTATGGAAATTTTGGGAAACGGATTTCAGAACAATTAGCCCGGGCTAATGTTCCTCTTATTATTGCTGGTAGAAATCTTGGAAAAGCTAAGGGGCTTGCAGCTGAATTAAAAATGACATGTTCTGCAAGCCTGATTGAGACAGCTCTTGTTGATGTGCAAACAAACCTAAATGAATCACTCGAAAAATTAAAACCATTTATTGTGATTAATACCTGTGGACCATTTCAATTGATGGATTACAGAGTCGCCGAGGCTTGCATTAAACGCTGCATTCACTATATAGACTTAGCAGACGGTAGAACGTTTGTAAACGATATTGTTAAGCTTGACAAGGATGCCAGAGACAATGAATGTCTAGTTGTGAGTGGCGCCAGTTCAGTCCCGGGACTTTCATCTGCCGTGCTAGAATATTATAAATCTCAATTTTCTTCTATTAAATCTCTCAAATATGGAATCACTCCTGGGCAAAAATCCGAACGCGGGCTAGCCACAACCCAATCTATATTGAGCTATCTAGGAAAATCTTTATATAAATTTGCTAGCATTGGTAAGAATCAATATGGTTGGCAAAGCTTATATAAGCAACGCTACCCAATCCTTGGTAAGCGGTGGATGGCAAACTGTGATATTCCTGACTTGGATTTGTTACCGAAATATTATGGTGTTGAATCCATCTCATTTTCTGCAGGAATGGAAAGTAAATGTTTGCACATGGGCATGTGGCTCGCATCTTGGTTAGTAAGATTAGGCTTACCACTTAATTTACAAAAACACTCAAAACAGTTGCTCAAATTCAGTCACTATTTCGATAAGTTTGGTAGTGCAGATGGTGGCATGCACATGATTATCAAAGGCCTTGATCATAATACCCAAATAAAAACTATTCGTTGGTTCATTATTGCAAAAGACAATCATGGCCCCTATATCCCTACTGTTCCTGCAGTTGTTTTGACAAAACGATTGTTGAATGATGGAATTAATGAAACTGGTGCAACGCCTTGTGTTAGCTTGGTAAGTTTAGAAGAATATTTAAATGAATTACAAAACCTCAATATTACAGTTTACGAGGAGCTCTCATGAAAACAAAATACATTAACCCTATTCACTCTGAAGGTGAGTTTTTCAAAAAAGTGATGGGAAGAAAATGGTTTGATTTACATAAAGATATTCAAAACCGTTTTGATGAAACCCCTGAGCCTGGCAAGCCACTATGCTACAGAGGTACCTTAGATATCTTATGGTGTTCTAACCTTGGAAAACTATTAGCCTTTTTGACAAAACCTATAATAAAAGGAGCTCTCATGCCTTACCGCAGTAATCACTGCCCCGTTGATATCCAAGTCTACAAAAAAGATAACTGTCCTTACCTTTTTAAACAACGCATTTATCAACTTAAAGAAAGCAAACATGTCCAGTTCACATCACACATGTCTGAAGATAAACCCGGAGAAATCATGGAATATGTTGGCGCTGGATTGGGAATGAAATTAACTGTTTTTGAAAAAGAAGGGAACCTTCATATAAAAAGTGATGGATACTTTTTAAAAATTGGTCCTGTTAAAATTCCTATGCCAAGCATATTTACTCCCGGCAAAACCTATTTAACGCACATTAACGAAAATAAAGAAAAATTCCGCATTAGAATAGATATCAATCATTGTTTGTTGGGCAAAATGTTTATTCAAGAAGGAAGTTTTTATCGAGTTGAGAATTAAGGCGCATGATTGACTTAGTGAAAATGCTAGCCTAAGGTGGGCATATTGTAGGTGATCGCTAAGTAAACCCCATCTATCATCAGCTGCCAAAAAGAAGTATGCTTTCCTGGGGACTCCACATTGACACAGCTTCTGGTTTTATAATGTAGACATAAGTTTAGCTTTACCTCAATGCTGCCAGAGTGGCAGTGCTTTCCGCTGCGATTGCTCGCGCACCGAGTGGTGCCAACTACAATTACTAAAAATGGTGGGCTACCGCCTTTGTAATAGCCTCACGAACCCATGCATTCAAACTTTGATGGGCCAAACTAGCTTCAATGGCCGCTCGTCGGTGTAGCTCTGGATCAAGTCTTAAATTGAATTTGCCTGAGTAGGGCTTTTCTGGCTCTTCAACTGCCTAGCGCTGCGTGAATTAGATTTCGCCTATTACAGGCAGCTAAAACCAACCAAATTGACACAAAATCACACGGACGAGCACCTGAAAAGTTATTTAAAAACAATAAGTTAACATTTCAAGCAGCTTTCTTCGAACCACGTGGTCAGGAGTTCGAACCTCTCCGTGCACGCCAATTACTTCCAGACCCACTTGGACGGCTAGAGTTTTTTCTCAGGAAATAGTGTGGTTAAAAAAGAGCTTTCTTTGACAGACTCAGCTACCATATATTTGACTATAGGTTTATCAAGTCTCATTATTATCCTTACTATGGTGTTGAAGTTGTTCTAGACAAAGATGGATTTGGCGCAATAAATTAGGCTTTTCGGACCTCAGATCGGGCATGTTTTCCTCATCAGCCTTAGATTTTTCCAACTCATCATATTCCCACTGATGCAAAATAAAGATCTTATCATCTATTGATAATTCGTTATTTTGTAGTACATCTTGAGGTGTATTAAAAATACTGGTAGGGTCATTTTTCGCTTGTTCGATATCCATTGGCGGCTCTCCATAAGTTGCTTGTTCAATCATAGCATATTTTTATAAATTTAGGATTGGCAGAGTCTCAAACGAAGAGATGATTATTTTGATAATCACCACTCATACTAGTTCTGTTTTTTAATATAGTATTTTCTTTTTGTATCATTAATACCTTTACCCACTTCAACAACTAAATCTTTATTAATAAGCTCTACCAAGTGATTTGGCACTGTGCGTTCTGCTTTATTAATACGAGCAGCAAGCTTTTTTATAGATAAACCATTGGAGTTTTTTAAACTTTCGATAATTAGTTGTTCTGTTTCCTTTAAGATAGGTTTGGCTGCTTTTATTTCAATGCCACGCATAGCATGTTTTTCTATAAATTGTAATGCTTCAATTCGTGACGTACAAGTATTTATCTTTAAGTTACCGTAACCGCTAATGATAGGCATACTGCTGTCAAAAGGCATCGAGAAATACATTACAAACAAGTTTTAATTATTAACTAGTTAGCGTTGAGGTCGCAGACAGCGTGCTAGATCGCTTGTAATGTCCATAATTGCTTATACAAGCTATTATTTTGATTAATAAGCTCATCATGCGTACCTTCTTCAACAATATTTCCTTTATCAAGCACAATAATTCTATCCATATGCTTTAAGGTTGATAAACGATGTGCGATGGCAATCACGGTTTTTTTCTGATTTTCAATAAAGAAGTTGAGGCTATCTTGAATGTATTGCTCAGTTTGGCTGTCCAGAGATGAAGTTGCTTCATCCAGTACTAATATGGGAGCATTCTTTAAAATGGCTCTAGCAATAGCAATCCGTTGTCGTTGACCGCCAGAAAGCTTAACGCCTCGCTCACCAACATATGTTTGATACTGCTCTGGTAGTTCCATGATAAAATCGTGAATATGTGCTTTTTTAGCGACATTCATCACTTCATTATCACCAACATCCGGCTTGCCAAAACGAATGTTCTCAATCAGTGAACGATGAAACAATAGCGTGTCTTGTGGGATCACTGCAATAGCTTGGCGTAGCGAGTCTTGTGTGATTTTTGCAATATCTTGTCCGTCAATTTCAATAATACCGTTATTAACTTCAAAGTAACGTAGCAATAAATTGACTATTGTTGATTTGCCCGCTCCAGAATGCCCTACCAAGCCAACCTTTTCGCCGGGTTTGATTATTAAATTAAGATTGCTAAAAAGTGCGGTACCATCATCATGGGAAAAAGTCACATTTTTAAATTCAATCGATGCTTTTTCAATAACAAGAGAGGTTGCATGCTGACAGTCTGTTGCTTCCTGCGGTGTGGAAATGATAGATAATGCACTTTTTAAATCTCCCATTGCTCTTGAAAAATCTTGAAGTGATACAGTGGCCTGCCAGATATCTTGGGCCACGATAATTGAAATACCAAAAACAAAAGCAAATTCACCAATTGAAACCGCACCAGTCATTTTTAGATGAATCATATAAAATAAGATAAAAGTAAACATGATGATATAAAGGATCCCGCCCACGAGTTGCATTAAAAAATCGTATTGATATAGTCTGATTTGTTTTGGGACAAAATCTCTCATCACTTGTTTATCCAACATGGAAAGTTCACGGTGCCGTGCTGAAAATGCAAATAGAGAAAGGATATTGGTTATTTTATCTGAAATTTGTCCAATTAAAGCATGTCTGCTTTGTGTTTCATTGAATGATAATATATTGAGCCTCCTCGAAAGTTTATACATAAGAGGGATATAGACGACACACCAGAAAAAAATAAATAATCCTAATTTTAAGTTCACCAGAGCCAATGCTGATAAATTGACGATACTTGCAAAAACTTTTAGTAATAAACCATGATGCATTTCAGCCCAAAACTTATCATAGCCATCGAGCAGTCCTTTGAGTTTACTACTAATCGCACCAGTAAAATTATTTTGAAAAAATATATATGAATGATGTTGTACATAATCATATGATTTTAACAAAATAGATCGCCTAACATAGGGCTCTGCTTTCCACTCAGCAATATTGCTAATTCGCCACGCGATATCAAGCATCAGTTGCGACACTATAAATAAAACGATGGGAAAGGTGATGGCGCTATAAGTGATGGTTTTATTGCTCGTCATAGTATCTAAAAATAATTTTATGGCATAGTTATATGCAAAAGGATAAAACGCCGTAACGATTGGCGCCATTAGCATGATCAAATAAAGCCATTTGTAAGGTTTTATATGCTGCCAGAAAAAATGAATAATTGATCGTGTTTGCATATGATGCTCGCTTCGTTAATAAATAATTGGCGCTCTAGATTTTTCTACTAATGGCTTTTATTGCTGTCGAGTTTAACATGGTTCTGTTTTTAATCAATACCGTGATTTTACCGGGGCATAGAGCCATAATTTTCTTTACTACAAAATTACGCCGCAATGCCCTTCCAATTAGCCTTAAGTCTTGCTTGACGAAGGCGTTGGGTTTATGGTTGAGGCTTTTTTATGGGAAGGAATAGGGAGATTTCAATTAATCTTCCCCTAACTTCCTGGACACCAATTTGTTAAAATCTATGAACTAACAGAAAGATGAACAAATGAGCAACAAAGTCAGAAATTACACACCAGAATTCAAACGCGAAGCAGTCCAGTTAGCGCTGAATTCGTCATCAGTATTAAGTGCAGCCAAGGCTTTAGGGATGCCAGAAGCAACCCTTCACACCTGGGTCCAGAAAGCGAAACGTAGTGGAGAAGCC
>JAJFKI010000080.1 GCA_021773295.1 Gammaproteobacteria bacterium
CTATGGTTCGCCGCGTATTACTCGTGTCTTGCAAGCACAAACCATTTCTTGTAGTCATACAAGGGTTGAGAGACGCATGAGACACATGGGTTTAAAAGCATTAGCTAAACGTAAATTTAAAGTCACAACTGACTCAGCACACAATAAACCGGTCTTTGACAATGTACTAAATAGGAACTTTTCTGCTTCAAACGTTAATGAAAAGTGGGTGGGTGACATTAGTTACGTCAAGACTGATGAGGGCTGGTTATATCTTGCCGTCATCATTGACTTATATTCGCGAGCTGTTATTGGCTGGTCAATGAGCCGTAGAATGAAGAAGGATTTAGTGTGTGATGCCTTAATGATGGCATTGTTTAAACGTAAGCTTCCTAAGAAGGTCATTGTGCACTCTGATCGAGGCAGCCAGTACTGCTCTCAAAAATATAGAAATATTATCAAGCAGAACCAACTGATTGGTTCTATGAGCAGAAGAGGTAATTGTTGGGATAATGCCATTGCCGAAAGCTTTTTTCACTCACTAAAAACTGAGCTAGTGCACGTGAATCACTATAAAACACGCAGGGAGGCTAGCCAAAGTATTTTTCAGTATATCGAAGGGTATTATAATCAAAAAAGAATTCATTCTTCTATTGACTATAAGACGCCTTTTGAGGTTGAATTAGCAGCGTAAATTAAAAAGGTTTGGTGTCCGTTAAAACGCGGGAAGATTAGAGACCAGTGAACTTTGCAAGCTAAGATTATCAAGATTATCATTCGCAATTTCTAAACAAACTAAATTATATGATGTGGCTTCATCTGATTTTTCAAAAATATTGATAGGTGGCGGGGCATATGTAGGGTCCTTTTTCATGGGAATAGCTATGATGAACCTGTTACCTATACATGTAGGCGGCCCGCTAGGTTTTGTTGTAAGTATATCCACTATGAATATTATTTTGAATACATATGACAACAGTATCGTTGGCTATCGACTAGATATAGAAAAGATAATTGAACAATGGCCACCGTTATTTTTTGCAGCTTGCAGTGGGCAAATCGAAGCTGCAATCATGTTGCTAGAAGCAGGTGCGGACACAATCGTTACTGTCAATGATAAAAGAGTTAGTTTCTTGGAGGTTGCATCTGAACACTATCAAACCTCATTTATGCGAAAAATAATACATTATCAGGATGAGCTTGTTGTTAAAGCAAGAGAAGATGAGAGTTTGGCAAGAGCACAACTAGAAGAGTTAATTCAAGAAAAAGATTTGTTAATAACGTCATTTGAGAAAAAGAGGGAGAAGTGTGAACAAGTATTAGCTGAAAATGAAAGAAATGATGAAGACAGGCTCAATTTAAACGGAGCATTACAAGAGATTCTAAAACAAAGAGACGTGATTCGGCATCTAAAGTTGACGATACGAAAACTAGAAAGAAGATTAGCAGAAGGGAAATATTTAGAGGCTGATAAAGTTACATCCGAAACACAAAAAAGCGCATCAAGTAGCCAGTTTGGTTTTTTTAATGCAGGAGGTGATGCTGCAAGCACTAGTAGTGCAGCGCATGTGTCTTCAGCTGGCAATGATGGCGTGTTAGATGCAGCAACAGCATCAAGTGGCTCTGTGTCAGGAGCCAGTTCGTCCTCAATGTCGCGAAGCTAGTAGAGGGAATAAAATTTATTGTATAGATTGAAAAATGACATTTTACCCAAACATATAGGATTGAAAGAGGTTAGTAATATGCAACCATTACATCGTAAAACATCAACCTTATATTCGTTACCCATCAGTCAGAGCATAGGCCAAAATATATGGCTTAAAATGGAATGTGAACAACCAACAGGCGCCTATAAAATTCGAGGCATTGGCAATTTATGCCAATACTATTTTAAACAAGGTGTTAAACATTTTGTTTCATCAAGTGGTGGCAATGCAGGTGTTGCAGTTGCTTATGCTGGCCGTATGCTAGGTGCAAACGTCAATGTGTTTGTCCCAGAGTCCAGCCATCTCATCTTCATTAATGCCATAAAAGCACAAGGCGCTAATGTTCATATTAAGGGTAAAGTTTGGGATGAGGCACACCAACATGCACTTGAGTTTCTAGCGCAGTCTGAAGGAAAATATATCCCACCTTTTGATGATCCTATTATATGGGAAGGTTATACGAGTATGATTACTGAAGCGGCAGAGGCGATGCCTAAGCCAGATGCTCTAATAGCAGCTGTTGGAGGTGGTGGTCTAGCCTGCGGGATATTGCAAGGTATGCATCAACATGGTTGGCAGGATGTGCCATTTTACAGCGTAGAAACAGATGGTGCAGCCTCATTTGCTAAATCAATAAAAGCTGATAAGCTGATTACACTCGACTCGATTGATACGATTGCCACATCCTTAGGAGCAAAGCGAGTGACGAGTACCTTATGGGATTGGACCAAAAAGCATGAAATTATTCCATTAACTACCAGTGATAATGCGGCAGTTAAAGCGGTCAGACAGTTTGCAAATGATCACAGAGTTCTAGTAGAGCCTGCTGCAGGGGCGGTTTTATCAATTGTTTATGATAACAAAGTATTAAAAGCATACGAGAATGTGCTGGTTATTGTGTGTGGTGGTGTTGGGATTTCATTGGATTTGTTAAATAAATTTGAGCATGAAAGCCAATGATTTATTTTTCTATGGCGGCAACTATTTCGATTTAATGGGGCATTATACAAGGCCGGATACCAGTGAGAATAAGAGTTTTTGATTGGAAAACAAAAGTCCTTAATGTTTGCTTAATAAACAACCAATATAATGATTGCAGTTTAGAACGTTAAAATTGAGAAATAGAGATATGGCAATTGTAGACAAATCCAATAATCAAGAGTTTAATCCGTGTGGAACATCCACGCCAGCGCCATCTGCTCCACTAATTAGGGATGCTGATGAACAAAAATGTTGTACGAATCGCACTTCGGCCCCATTGGTGTCATTTATATCAGCATCAAATGAAACGAAAGCCCCATTTACGCGGAAGCTCACACCTGAAGAATGGCAAAATATGGCTAAAAATGAAGAATTAGTAAAACGGATAGAATTAGAGAGAGACAGGGCGCTTGATAAACATAATCACAAGAAGACGACTGACGAAAGTAAAAACATTGTCGTAGCAAGACGATATGCGCTGATGATGTTAGGAGATATTGGAAATAAATTGAGAATGGATCCGGTCCAGTTTATTGATAGTTTGATGAAAAACGAAACGTTTAAGCTACAATTTGATATTGGTTTTGGTGTTGGACAGCATCTTGATTCCAAAAAACGCAATAAAAAACCTCGCTTAGAAACAGGTTTTTATTTTTATTTGTCTCGTAATGGGCTGCTAAAAACTATTGCTCCATCGCCAGCAGCGAATCATACAAGTACAACCTTTTTTGCTGCGCCAGCAGGCGTTGGACAGCTAAACTCAACACAACCTTCCACAGCGCCAGCGCCGTACCCAAACCAGTAATCCATCGAGGTTGGATCAGTCTAGTGAATATGTATTGATGAAAATACATTACCATAAAAATGCCCAGCTTGGCTTGAGTGAATTTATTGCAGTGTGCTCAGATTTAACTTAGAATTTCATTATTTGTTGAGTGGTAAGAATGACGTCTTATTGAAGTTGCACCGCTGGAATGTTTTATTTTTTTAACCTGAGCTAGGCGAAATCTAATTCCAGCTCATTTATTACTCTTAATTGATGCCTATGCACTTGAAAAGTTCGATTTTGCCATCACATGGTCACTCATGAAGTTGTTAATTCAGTTAGTTTATTATTTTTTTATTGCTTTGCTCGCCGTTTCAAAAACCGGTGGTGTTAAATCATTGATGGCCGAGAATATGTTACTACGCCAACAGCTAATCACACTGAATAGAAGCAGAAAAAGGGCACCTAAATTAACGATTATGGAACGGCTAAGTTTTGCATTTTTGACAGGGCTTATTCATCCACATCGACTAAAAAACATTGGCATTATTATCAAACCATCTACTCTGTTCAAGTTACATAAGGCACTGATAAAAAGAAAGTACCGCCTGCTATTTTCAAATAAATCAGCAAAGAAACCAGGCCCCAAAGGACCTAGTCAAGAACTTATTGATGCTATTATAGCAATGAAACAACGCAATCCTCGATATGGTTGCCAACGTATAGCCATGCAAATTAATAATATCTTTGGTTTCAGTATTAATAAGGATGTTGTTCGTCGTGTGCTTGCAAAACACTATCGTCCTGCTGGTGGTGATGGTCCTTCATGGTTAACCTTCATTGGCCACATGACCGATAATCTTTGGTCTGTTGACTTTTTTCGAGCGGAGTCTATTTTGTTAACATCTCATTGGGTCATGGTAGTGATGGAGCAATTTACTTGACGCATCGTTGGGTTTGCTACCCATCAAGGTGATGTGGATGGCATGGCTGCTTGTCTCATGTTTAATAAAATTAGATCAACGAAGACACCACCAAAGTACCTTTCTTCGGATAATGACCCTATTTTTCAGTTTTCTCGTTGGAAAGCAAATTTAAGAATTCTAGAGGTCAAAGAAATTAAATCACTGCCTTACCAACCTAGGTCACACCCTTTCGTGGAGCGACTCATTAAAACTTGCAGAAATGAGTTATTAGATTGTACCTTCTTCTGGACTGAATCAGACTTGCAGCGTAAGCTCGATCAATTCAAACAATATTTCAATGAACATAGAACGCATATGGGTTTACAAGGAAGGTGTCCTAAAGATATTGATGGAATTCAAAAAACAAATGTAATTGATATTAATCATTTTCGATGGAAATCTCATTGCCGTGGACTTTTTCAACTGCCTAGCGCTGCATGAATTAGAACTCGCCTAGCACACGTGCAGTAGATCATCAATCGGTAATGAATGGCTTTAGCCAATGTAATACACTTAAAATCGCCTAGAACTTTCCACATCTCTTACACTAGAGCTTGAGCTGGAACTAGCAATGGTATCTGCTCTATTGTTTTGAGCTTCATTAACTCCAAATAGTGTACCTGAAAACAAAGCTAGAGATTCAATTGAGTTTAGCTTTTGTAATAAATTAACTTTAGATATCGGATTACGCGACTTCACTTCAGCATCATTTATTACCTTTGCTATTAAGTACTGTTTCTTATCCAACGCCATATGATATTGTTCTTTTGTAAAACGCACATCCCCTCTCAATTCTATGGTAGAAATGATATTGCTCCCAGCAAAACCTCCCACTTCAATCACAGCTTTAATACATTCATCATCAATCTCAATGCCTGAGTTTATAAGATGAAACGCCATAAGTTGCTTACCACTATTCAATGCTATAAAAAAATGTTCTTTTGTAAAACGAACATTCTTTTTCTTTCCCAGTCTTAAAATGATTTTCATCCGGTCATCAATATTGATGTCACTAGCGAATACGGCATTAATGCATTCATCATCAATCTCAAGGTCAGAGTCAATAATACAACATACAATTGAAGCTCTTCCAAGATTCAGTGCCATAAAAAAATGTTCTTTTGTAAGAAAGCTCCTATGCTGCATTGCAAAAATTGCCTGATATCCAGTATAACCGCCCTGTTGGATCGCTGCCTTTATACACTCATCATCAATTATTTCCTCAGCGCCAATAATAATACCTAAGTCATACTGAACTAAACCACGTGCCATACCTACATTTCCATGTTTCAGCGCTATAAGAAAATGCTCTTTTGTAAAACAAAAACTTCTATTCTCTAACATTGTTCTAATAATCATGACTCCTTCATTAAAAGCCAAATGGTTGACAAGAACTGCTTTAATGCAGTCATCATCAAACTTAAAGCCGGACATAAGCGTGCAAAACATTGTGGCTATATTTCCATGATCCACTGCCATAAAAAAATGCTCTTTTGTAAACTGAACATCTCCTCTTTCTTTAATTGCCTCACTTATTTTTATTGCTTCAATGGAATTTAACTTGCTAGTCAGAATATATCCGATACTTTCATCATCCATCGGATTTACAAGCTTAACCGTCTTGAGTATGAGTTCGAAATTTTTGCTATCCAGCGCCATACGAAGACTCTTTTTTGTTAGGTGGCTTGAATTATTATCCGGTTCTTTTTCAGCTGTCATAACTTTATGTCACTTTAGATTTATCAATGAAAGTCCATAATACCAACTGTGTCTGAATTAAAGAATATAGTAATAATTACTGTAGCCTTTAAATAAAAAAATCTCACCAATTAGGAAGAGAAGAAGAAATTGGAAACCTTAAAGCTGGGGGATTCACCGGACGTTTATATTAATTCCCTTATAACAACTAATAAATCAGTTTTGCTAATGTGGGATCCTTCTTAGATAAAGGCTTAACAAAGCTTACTGCGTGCGCAACTCTGCAATGGGTTTAATGGCTTTCACTTGTTTTGAAAAGTTTCTGTCATGCTCAACATTCCAGAGATCTGTTTTCATTTGAAGGTTTAACCAGTATTCTGGCGTCATATTAAAATATTTTCCTAGCCTCAAAGCCGTATCTGGCGTGATAGCCCGCTTATTATTAATAATTTCATTAATACGCCGGCGGTGAACCCCGATAGCATCAGCGAGCTCTGCTTGGGTTAATTGGTAAGGTTCTAAAAACTCTTCTTTCAGTATCTCTCCTGGTGTAAATGGCTGTCGCATCATCATGTTAATTACCTCGTATATGTTAATGATATTGCTCTAGAGAAATATCAAAAATATTTCCTTTCTCATATCTAAAAATCAATCGCCACGGACCATTTACTGAAATGGCCCAATATCCCTTGTAAACACCTTTAAGCGGGTGTAAATGATTACTAGGTGGATTAGCTAAATCTTCTAAACATGTAGCCGCATCCATCGAATCCAGCTTCATCAAAACACGTCGCCTTATATCAGACTTAACTTTGCTGCATCTTCCAGATGCCCAGCAATTTTCTAACCCCTTGTCTTTAAAAGTTTTTATCATAACCAGTCCGATTCTGTTGGCTTACAGTGTAACGCCTGTTGTAACATATGTCAAATAATTATACTCAATTTTCTCTTTTCCTGTCCGCTAAACTGGACTAGCTACATAAAAGATAATCTATTGATTTTTAAATCAAATTGTTGGGAATTAAGCACACAGCACTTAATCAATCGTTAGCACAGTAATCTTCCCCTAACTTCCCGGACACCAATTTGTTAAAATCTATGAACTAACAGAAAGGTGAACAAATGAGCAACAAAGTCAGGAATTACACACCAGAATTCAAACGCGAAGCAGTCCAGTTAGCGCTGAATTCGTCATCAGTATTAAGTGCAGCCAAGGCTTTAGGGATGCCAGAAGCAACCCTTCACACCTGGGTCCAGAAAGCGAAACGTAGTGGAGAAGCC
>JAJFKI010000009.1 GCA_021773295.1 Gammaproteobacteria bacterium
ATCCCTTCCATCAAATTAAAAATTGGTGAGCACACCTCCATTGAAGTGAAAAAATTCAATGCAGCCGGTCAGCAAAAAGTGTCTAAAGACTTGCTCAGTGGTAGTGGGGATTTGAGTGTTGCGAATATCCAATATAATAAACACACCTTTGGCCCCATTAAATTAACATCCGAAATGAATAAATGGTTCTTGCCAGCGCTGTTAGATTACCGTGATATTATCAATCAAATGTTTTGGGCGTCTTCTACGCTGAGTGATTTGCAACAGCGTCCTAACTTGACGCGTCGTGAGCAATTGATGATTGCACAGAATAAGATTCAATTAATTCGTTTACAATATTTGGCAATGAAAATGTGGCCTAAGATTGTAAACCAAGGTGCGAGCTTGAGTATAGAGCCTTTATTGCTGACATTTCCTAGCGGTAAGGTGAAAATTAAATTCAACTTCAAAAATCCAACCATGCCAAATGTTGATGACGCTAGTGTCTTAGCACAAAAAGCGAGTGTCGATTTTAAATTAATTGCCAGCAAAAACATCGTGCATAAAGCATTGGTATTCATGCTGACTCAGCGCACTAATAGCCAAGTGGATGCAAAACAAATCGAAGAAAAAGTCCAAGCTGAATTGAAAAAAGCCAGGGATCAAAAAGACTTGATTGCCAAAGGTGACAATTACGAGCTAAGCCTTAATTACAAGGATGGCAAAATGCTTGTGAATGGCCATGTCATTAATCAATCACAAGTCAAAGTCCCAATGCCCCATCAATTACCTGCACAAGTTAGTACACAAGTGTCTGGCGCTGCTGCCAAGCCAACTGATAATTCAAAGGCAAGCAACAACAACAAGGCTGCAGATGATGATTCTCAAAAGAGTGATACAACAAATGATAGTGCAGGTACTGGTAAATCTGACGTCACAGAGGAAACAAACAGTAAAAAAGCACCAGCGAAAGAGGCACAACCTGAAATAGCGTCGTAATCGATACCTCTAAACGCTAAAAATCAGCTTCAAGAATGTAGGTGCGGTTCGGACGCGCCCTGTCGGAACCGCACAATGTTGATAAAAAGGCTAGAATTCAGGAATTCAACAAGGGATGTTAATAACATTATGAACAAATTAGTAAGCGCTTTCTTATTAATTTCCTTAATGATGGGGCCTTCCTTGCAAGCTGCACCAAGCCCGAAAAAAGAATTAACACTCCCGCCGAATTTTTATGTCTCAACCTTCGCAGACAACATAAAAAATCCAAGACAATTAGCTCAAGGTGATAAGGGCACCATTTTTGTAGGCAGTTTACGCGCAGGAAAAGTCTATGCCTTAGTCGATCAAAACCAAGATGGCAAAGCCGATAGAGTGTATGTCATTGCTGAGAAATTAAAATACCCTAATGGTGTCGCATTTCACAACGGCGCTTTATACGTAGCAGAAGTAGACAAAATCTCAAAATACCCCAATATTGAAAAACAGTTAGCAAAGCCACCAAAGCCAATCATCGTTAAAGATAACTTGCCTAAAAGGCGTCATCATGGTGCTAGAGTCATAAAATTTGGCCCGGATGGTTGGCTCTATATGACGATTGGCATGCCTTGTAATATCTGTCTGATGAAAAATCATTTATACGGTACCATTGTGCGCATGCAAGCTGATGGCAGCAATATGCAAACCTATGCTTACGGTATTCGCAACAGCGTTGGTTTTGATTGGGCGCCTTGGGATAATGCCTTATGGTTTACTGACAATGGCCGTGATTGGTTAGGCGATCACTTGCCACCCGATGAACTCAACCGTGCACCGCAAATTGGATTAAACTTTGGGTTCCCTTATGTTTATGGTGATAATGTTCCCGATCCAAAATATAAACAGTTACGCCATGCCAAAAATTTTAGTATCCCCTCTTACAATTTACCAGCCCATGTGGCGGCACTAGGTATGGTTTTTTACACCGGGAAGCAATTTCCAAAAGATTATCAAAACCAAATTCTTATTGCTGAGCACGGTTCTTGGAATCGTAGTAAACGCGTCGGGTATCGTTTGAGTTTAATTACGTTGGAAGATAACCAAGTCAAAAGCTACAAACCCTTTATTACAGGTTGGCTGAAGAGTGGCTGGAAAATCAGTGGCAGGCCAGTGGATTTATTGGTATTAAAAGATGGTTCTTTATTAGTGTCGGATGATCATACTAATAAGATTTATCGTGTGAATTATTCAATACCCACTTCTTAATTGAGGAAATGTTATGAGAGGCTCCATGCCACCAAAAGCACATGGCTATTTCCCATTGATTTTAGTGCTGTACGAAATGGCAAACTACTTATCGAATGATGCTTACTTGCCAGCGCTTCCATCGATAGCCCAAGAGTTTGGTGTGAGTAATCACTTAGTGCAATTAACGCTAACCACATTTTTCTTGGGCAATGCCACCATGCAATTAATTTTGGGACCGGTGAGTGAACGTTATGGACGACGGCCAGTGTTATTGTATGGGGGTGTTGTCTTTGTGCTTTCAACCTTTGTCTGTGCTTTTACTCAAAGTATTGCGATGATGCTTGTTGCAAGATTCATTCAAGGTGCCGCGGTGACCTCAATGCTCATTGCAGGCTATGGTACCATTCATGCGCTTTATGATCAGGCACACGCAATTAAAACCTTGGCATGGATGAGTAGTATTACTGTGCTGGCTCCGGCGCTTGGACCCTTATTAGGATCTTTCATATTACTGGTTGCCAGCTGGCGTTGGATTTTTATTATATTAGCAATATGGGCCATGCTTTTATTGTGCATGCTTTACAAATTCACGCCCGAAACAGCAGAGCGTCAAGCTTCTATGCATCCTATTCATATAATGAAACAATATGGGGCTGTGTTAAGTGACTGGAAGTTCGCACAACCTGTATTAGTGATGAGTTTCTTGTTCGGGGCAATGATCGCCTGGATAGCGGCAGGGCCATTTTTAGTGATGGAAAACTTTCACTATTCGGCACAAGTCTTCGGCTATATGCAAGCCATCGTTTTTGGATCATTTATCGTGGGAACCTACTGCGTTCGTTTCTTAATGGAAAAAATAGGCTTGTTTAAGTTAGTGCGCATCAGTTTAAGCCTGGCTTTTGCTGGCGGTGCGCTGTCAATCATATTCAGTTTCATCCTGCCGGGACATTTGTTTGATATCATCGCGCCACTCGCCATCTTGTCATTAGGCAGCGGTATTGGTTTCCCCATCATGAACCGCTTAGCCATTGAAGCTAACGAGCAACCCATGGGTATTAAAATGGCGGTATTTGCCTCGGCCATGGCGTTTAGCGCTCTGGCCGGTAGCGCAGTCATCAGTTCCTTTTATGATGGGAAAATCATCAGCTTCGCCGTGATTCTCATTATTTTTGGGGCTTTAGCACTTGCTTTTGGCTATTCTATAAAAATAACAGAACAGCCAAAAACTTGAGTAAGATCAAAGAACAAGAAGCCTTGTCATTTCAAATGACAACTTTCACCCTTAAACCTGTCATTTGAAATGACAGGTTATTCCTTACCCTGGGAATCCTATGCAAAGAGTTATCGCGCTGAAGATCATTATGTTATTAATCACAAAACAAATCTTAATATTATTACACCAATCAGGCTAAAGGATGGCTCCGAGCAAGCAATTATGTATAACAAGGCACCGTTACGTAGTAGTAAAGGCCATGTTATGGGCGTAATTGGATATGCGAATCTACAGACAGGATATGGAATGCTACAATCATTATTAATGTTCTCGCAGCGCGATCAAGTTTTTACAAGCAGAAATGGCAATGCGAAATTTAGCTATCAACGAGTTGATAATAACATGGTGTGTGATCTTAGTCACCGCGAATTTGAATGCTTGTTTTTTCTAATTAGGGGAAAAACCGCACAATCAATTATTTATAGTAATCAATCATGCAAATAACAAAATCAAATTATTATATTTTAACCGGTGCCATGGGCGGTGGTAAATCTACGATCTTAAAGCAATTAAGTACCGCGGGGATGAAGGTGGTCGATGAGCCCGCCAGGAAAATACTGGCCGAGCAAAGGTGCATTGGCGGCGAAGGTGTGCCAGATAAAAGTCTGCAACTATTTGCGGATCTACTTTTGTCACGCGCACTCTTTCAGTATGAGCAACTACAAAATTATGAAGGACCAGTGGTGTTTGATAGAGGCATTGCCGATAATATTGGTTATGCGGCTTTATTTGGGCTGGATACTGAGATTGCGATGAAAGCAGCTGAGGTATACCGCTATAATCCTTTAGTCTTTGTCACACATGGCTGGGAAGAAATTTATAAAACAGACGATGAACGCAAGATGTCTTTTCTTGATGCTAATCAATTTGGCCTAGATATTAAAGACATTTATAAAAAATTAGGGTATCGTTGCATAGATGTGCCATTAGAGTCAGCTCAGGCGAGGGCTGAGTTTATTTTAAATATGATTAAGGTAGACATAGGTTAAATTGATGCAGTTATCTGAAATAGAAAAAATTATATCAGCTGGAGAGTCGGCGAGCTTAGAATTAAAAACTTCTACTGCAAAGCTTAAATCTATTTTTGAAACACTATGTGCCTTTTTAAACACAAAGGGTGGTACGGTCTTGATAGGTGTTAAAGATGATGGACGTATTGTTGGACAAGAGATTACTGATCAGACAAATTTAGAAATCTCAAATATGATAACTAAGATTGAACCACCAATAGATATAAGTATTGAGAAAATTTCTCTTAACAATAATAAAAGTCTACTTAAACTTTCAGTGTATCCAAATGCATATTTTTTGCCTTATGTTTTCAATGGTAGGCCATTTTGGCGAGTTGGATCATCAACTAGGAGCATGCCTCAGCAACAATACCAGCAATTGTTATTTGAGAATATAAATATTACCAAGCCTTGGGATAAAGATTTGGCTACTCACGTAGATATTCAGCAGCTAAATGCAAAAGAAATTATTAAAACTTTAAACGAGAGTATTCGACGGGGAAGAGTTAAAGCACGCCCACGACTCATATCCAAGGAATTCAAAAATTGCTCATGTTCTTTATAAACGTGGTTTTATCGAGTCCGCTGGGATCGGTACGCAAGAAATGATAGAGGAGTGCCGACTAATTGGAGCGCCAGAACCTGAATACATTGAGCGGGGTACAGCATTTGTTGTAATATTTTATAAGAATCAAAAAGCCTTACAAAGTAATGAGCTTAATTTGAGACAGAAAGAGATTGTGAGGGTAATGGCGGCGTTAGGTGAGTGTACTTCAACGCAAATTTTAAATAATATGAAATCACAACCTACAGATCGGACTTTAAGAACTGACCTAACGAGGTTAGAACAACTGGGATATTTATATCGAAGCGGGGTAGGCCGTGCTACTACATGGCAGTTAAAAGATTAGTTTTTAGCCAATTTCCGGAAATTCAAAGATTTTTGTTAGAGAATACCCTAGCAAATCAATGGCTTATAAAAGCAAAGGTTTAAATTATGTTTATAATACTATTGCTGAAAAAATAGGAAGCACCAAACCAGTGAAAATCAAAGTTAATAATTCATTGCTCTATTTTGATATTGATAACCCATGCTTAGTGCCAGCCACAAGGGCAATGCAAGCATTGCCGGTGATGATCGTACTGCATGGTGGGCCAGGTTATGATCAGTCACCTTACAGAACTTTTTTTAACGATTTACATGATTGCGTGCAAGTGATTTACATCGATATACATGGTAATGGTCGCAGTGATCCAGGGAATGAAAGTGAATGGAATTTTGAACGCTGGACTAGTGATTTAAATGAGTTCTGCCAATTATTAAATATTGAAAAACCAATTATCTTTGGCCATTCCTTTGGTGCTATGGTTGCAATGGAATTCGCAGCTAAATATTCAAATAAACTTTCTAAACTTATTCTGTGTACACCCATGCCTAAATTTGATGAAGCACTCAGCGCAGAAAAGTTTTTAGAGAGAGGTGGCGAGAAAGCTAAGCAAACGTTTCTTAATTTTATTGCTGATCCTATCACAGACAAAGAAAACTATAGCACATACTGTTCGCCCTATTATGGCGTAACTCCCATCGATGAAAAAGCGATTTTTTATGATCGTTTAATTTTAAAAATGGATATCCTGCTCTATTTTTTCAAGACGATATTGCCTCAGTATGACTTCATTAACAGTGATAAAACTATCAAAGCTCCGACCTTAATCATTAGCGGAGAACAAGATCCCATAGCCACTATCGAAATGAATCATTTGCTGGCGGACAAATTAGGAGACGCATGTGTCAAGCATTATATTATCCCCGATGCAGGCCACAACATCCTATGGGAAAAAAATGAATTAGTGTTATCTGCTATGCGCCAATTTATTGATATCTAATTATAATTGAAGAGTTTTAAGGAGAAGCCAATGTCATTAATCAAAGTAAAAGCACTCGATCATGTCGTCTTTAATGTTGCCGATATGGAAACGATCATGGATTTTTATACTAATATTTTAGGGTTAAGCACAGAACGGTGGGAAGCGTTTCAGGCAGGTGAAGTGCCGTTTCCATCCGTACGCGTCAACCAGGACACCATCATTGATTTTTTTCCATTGGACACAGACTCATTTAAGCCTGAAAACAGTGGTGGCCAAGTAGATTTAGCACATAAAGTACAGGAAATTCATCACGTCTGCCTCACACTTGAGAAAACAGACATGGATCAATTGGTACTGGAGTTAGAAAACAAAGGCATTGAAGTCTATGAAGGCCCTGTAAAACGTTTTGGTGCACGTGGCCAAGGCACCTCGATTTATATCACCGATCCTGAGAAGAGAATTATTGAGCTTAGAACCTATGGCGAGTGAGCCTACAGTCCCAAAATCGTGGCAAGGATCACGAAAAAAAGTGGCGTTATCAGGCAACATAAAATCTCTAACAAGCTTGGACGTCTATACCCATCACACTTCAAGATGCGAGATTTAGGCGAGTTGATTTTTGTTCCCTTGGGAGCTTTGAAATGCAGGTAATAGCTATTCTATTGCCAAATTTCAAAGGTTCCAAGGGGGCAAAAAGCAATAGCATTTATTTCGCATTTTCATCTGTGATGGGTATATACTGAAAGCACTTCCTTAGATATGTCACAGGTGTTCTGTAACAAAGTGACAGTGCGCGCTCCAAGTGGGTGTGATATGAATGGGAAAATTAAAGCAGATGTATTAGTCTATGTCAATATTTTAAAAGGATTAAATTTAGAGCATGAATATGTTCGTTCTTTAATCCCAATTACCTTTAAAACTGAAGCTGGTCCTATACGTTTGGGAAGCACTATTAGTACTAATGTTCCCATTACGTTGGATGGTGCTGCAGCCACTTGTTAACAGAAACAGCTCAGATAGCTGAAGAGCGACTTGATACCAACCTTATTGGAAACAGGACAATTAAAGACACGAATACCTGTATGTGTTACCACACTTGAAAAAGCATTAATATCGAATAATTATACTTTATATTAAAGTTGTAAAAACTATTCGGATGATAATAATGACTCTGGGATGATGCTGATATGACATTAAAAAAAGCTTAACTCATCCTTATACCAAATATACAGGCGAGTATTATAGAGGCTGTATGCTCTTCAAAACTACCGTATATCATACGGTAGTTATTTTAACGAGTTCTTTTTAAAATGATGCTTCTTATTAATATGCACTTAAGCTTATTTTGTTAATATTAATCATCGTTTTTTTTACATGAAATCTTGTTTATGATAGATCTTGCTACTGTTAACATTTTAGATTTACTTCCAAGTTTTGTCGTCTATAAAGATCTCGACAGTAGAATCATATATATGAATCAATTTTCCCGTGAGCTGGGAGGTTACCAGAGTCTTGATGAAATCCTAAGTAATGACATTACAGATCATGATTTAAAATGTGAGGCTGCTTTGTTTGCAGATCAGTTTATTTCAGAAGATAAAGTAGTCATGAAGACAGGCGAGAAATTGCAAATTTTAGGACGATATGGCTATAGCAATGGTAATTGGCACACTATCATCGGTACTAAACAGCCAATTTATGACGATGAAAATCAGTTATTAGGTACAGTTGGCTGCTATCAAGACGTTACAAAAACAAACTTTATAAATAGCTATTTATTACTATCAAAACAAAACAAAAAGTTTATTGGCAAAAAAAATGTTAGCTATTATGTCAGAAAAGATTGTAAGGAATTTGGATTATCAAGCAGACAAACGGAATGCTTGTACTATGTAATCAGAGGCTTTACCGCTAATGATATCGCCATAAGGCTAAACTTATCAAAGCGAACTATAGAATCTTACGTTGATGATATTAAAAATAAAATGTCATGCCAAAACAAACAAGAACTCATTGATAAGGCTATTTGTAGAGGGTTCATTAGCATTATTCCAGAATCACTTTTGGAAGATTAACCAGTTCTTTGAATGCAATACTAATGCTAGCATTAGTGTCATTTTTATGATTAGCAGTAACCCACCCAATAATATTATCACTTTAATCAGGCAGAGTACCGTAGTGTCTACGGTATTTTTTGTGATAGATTATGTGCATATTGCAAAACATATGACATGTTACGCGACTGAACGCCTAACATGTTGTTTAGTAGGTGCTAAATCAGATTTGTTAGATGATGAGAAGCCGAGAGTAATATCCGATGATGAAATTTCAAGTTTTTTAAAAACACTTGATGCTGATGCACAATACGTTGAAGTGAGTTCAAAAGAAAATATTAACGTAGAAACACCTTTCAAAATTGTTGCTAGTACCTCACTCAAGAAAAAAACACGTAATACGAAATCGTTAGACAACGTGGAGCCTAAAAAAGAAGATCCTGAGTTTAGTAATAAATTCAAAAGCATTTATACTGAAATATATCTCAATAAGAGTACTTACCAATTACCATTATTCGGCTCTGCAATGAAAGGCAGAGTACTAGATTCGGCTGATAGGATAACTCGTGAAGAAGCTGAAACGCAGGCTCACAAATATCCTAAAGGAACTGCAGCAGCAGCGCTTGAGCGCATGATGAGTAAATAGTATTTGGTAATAACATTAATTATACGCATTAATTTTGCGTACCATAGACAAACGAGGTAAAACATGGCTGACGATAATACAGAAACCAAAAGAAGAGTGTATGCTTATACACTGAGAAACAATAATGTTTCACGTAACATGACTGAAGGCGGGTTTAGTCCTTCAAAGCTGCCAGCAGAGGCAGTGTTTAGTTGGATAAGGATGAATAATGATAAACTGCCTTCTATTCTTCTCAACCAAGCACGAGATGATGACAGGATCGGAAAATGGATTGTTTATTTTAAACAACGGGATCCTGCAATGGATCAGGCATGGATGCAATGTAAAGAACTCATTGATAGTTATGATATTCATGAAGTGAAAGCAACAGGATATGGCGGCATCAACCGAAATACAAATGAACCTTATGAGACACAATGCATTATTGTTCATACCATTGATTGCTTCAATATTGAAAATATGATGGACGTCTATGATTTACTAAAAGAAAATGGTTGTTTCAAGGGTGCTATGCGTGTGAAGTATAAGTTAGATGTGGATTCGGCTCCTGTTTTTAAAGACATTGACTATACCGTTGAGGAAGTAGAAGCTGGCGCTATTGCTAAACGTTTTTTGAATAAATCGGCTATGAGTACCACAGAAACAGCAACGTCATCAACACTATTTTTTGAAACCCAAACCGAGTCGGCGTCTCTGTTACCAGAGGGTGAGCCTACAAAAAAAGATTGTTGTTTTTTGCTCTGATAGTCTGCCTAGCCGCGTCATCATCTTCGGCCTTGAGCGGAGGATCCAGGGATCTAAAAAGGTGTTGGGATCTAGCATTTATACGACTTATTGCAAAAAACGCCTAGAAAGTGTTGATACCTCAGGTTCAAGCTCTAGGATGATGACGTAGACGTGCTATATTCCGGAATAGTTTAACTTATTAGGAACTTATTCCTAATTGGTAAGCGATAAACACTTTTAATCTATTGATTTAACTAAAGGTGTTATATTAAAAACAAAACTTGTGTTTATTGAAAACCTATGGAGTAGAAAATAGTTATAAAGCTAATACTCATCGTGCCTCAAAATCACTTATCACAATGACTAGCAATCCGCCGTAGTGCTTGCTGCAGTTGCGGATCATCACAATCCTCGGCCAAGGTTAAATAATACTTAGAAGTCTCACTCGACAATTGCGTCAGCGTTTTTTGATAAGTCACGTCTTGTTGAATTTCAGGTGGCTGTACTTTCAATTCAATTTTGATAATGCCGGCGAGAGAAGGATTGCCTCGCAATTTTTGTAAGATATCAGGCAACTCAAACCTCAAGGGTGTCATCCACGTAGGAGAGTCTACTGCTACCACCAAGATACTATCGCGCAAATTGCACACATGACAATGGCCATGATATTTTGCATCCACAGCCTTTAAAAATAGCTCATTCATCGCTTCCAGCTGGTACACTTTACTGACCATTTGCTGGACGTTCATGTGCTCACTTTTGAATAAGTAATCGAGACTAGTTTTGGTTTTCTTATACTTCATTGCCAAAGACATCACTAACATTTTATGCGACAATACCAGGCCGCGCTGCGAATGACTAGTCATACTCGTAATTCGCGCGAAAATCATGTATAATTTTCAACCTAAAAAAGTCATATAACAGGAATTGGACAAACGATGGTAGCAACAACTTTAGTCAAAAAGCTCTTCGGTAGCCGTAATGAGCGCGTCGTTAGGCGCCACGAAAAAGCAGTGGAGCGCATTACTGCCCTAGAGCCGCAATTTCAACAATTATCTGATGAGCAATTAGCCGCGAAAACAGAAGAATTCAAACAGCGTCTTAGCCAAAAAGAATCCTTAGCAAGCTTGCTCCCAGAAGCGTTTGCCGCAGTGCGAGAAGCTGCTGTTAGAACCTTAAAAATGCGCCATTTTGATGTACAAATGATCGGTGGCATGGTATTGCATCATGGCAATATCGCAGAAATGCTCACCGGTGAGGGTAAAACACTCGTTGCAACGTTGCCGGCTTATTTAAATGCTTTAACGGGCAAAGGCGTGCATATCATCACCGTGAATGATTACTTGGCCCAGCGGGATGCTAATTGGATGCGCCCGATTTTTGAATTCTTAGGCATGACCGTCGGCTCAAATCTTACCAATATGTCCCATGAAGAGAAACAAAACGCTTATCGTGCCAATATTACTTACGGCACCAATAATGAATTTGGTTTCGATTATTTAAGAGACAACATGGCTTTTGAATTATCACAGCGGGTGCAGCGCGATTTGTATTTTGCTATTGTCGATGAGGTGGATTCTATTCTTATTGATGAAGCACGTACCCCATTAATTATTTCAGGCCCCTCCGAAGAAAACTCGGAACTCTATCAAAAAATCGATAAATTAATTCCGAAAATGACACTGCGTGAAACGGAAGAAGGCGAAGGCGATTATTATCTGGATGAAAAAAGCAAACAAGCCTATCTAACAGAAGATGGTCATCAAACGGTAGAACGCTTATTAGAAGAAATTGGTTTGCTGGGTGAAGGTGATAGTTTGTATGATGCTAATCATGTGAGTTTGATGCATCATATTTCGGCGGCTCTTCGTGCCCATAAATTATTTGCAAAAGATGTTGACTACATTGTTAAAAATAATGAAATTATCATTGTTGACGAACACACAGGTCGCTTGATGCAAGGGCGTCGTTGGTCTGAAGGCTTGCATCAAGCCGTTGAAGCCAAAGAAGGTGTTATTATTCAAAATGAAAACCAAACCTTGGCATCTATTACTTTTCAGAATTATTTCCGTAATTACGACAAGCTCTCAGGTATGACGGGTACGGCGGATACGGAAGCCTATGAATTCCACCAAATATATGGTTTGGAAGTTGTGGTGATTCCTCCTAATAGGCCAGTCGTACGACAAGATCATGCGGATAAAGTGTATGTGACGACCGAAGAGAAGTTTAAAGCTATTGCAGAAGAAATCCAAGATTGCCAAAAGCGTGGGCAGCCAGTGCTTGTGGGTACCACCAGTATTGAAACCTCGGAGTTTCTCGCCAAGTATTTAACAAAAGAAAACGTTAAGCACTCCGTATTGAATGCGAAACAACATGCTAAAGAAGCATTGATTATCGCACAAGCGGGTAAAGCCGGTTCTGTAACCATTGCCACCAATATGGCGGGTCGTGGTACTGATATTGTCTTGGGTGGTAATGTTGAAGCGGAAATTGAAGCCTCAGATGATTCCAGTCCTCTACACGCAGAAACACTAAGAAAGGAATGGCAACAAGCCCATGATAAAGTCATTGCTGCGGGTGGTTTGCATGTATTGGGTACTGAGCGTCATGAATCACGACGTATCGATAACCAACTAAGAGGCCGCTCTGGCCGACAAGGTGATCCGGGTAGTAGCCGCTTTTATTTATCATTAGAAGATAATTTATTGCGAATTTTTGCCTCGGATCGTTTGACGGCTGTTATGAACCGTCTCGGCGTAAGTGGTGAAGCCATGGAGCATTCCATGTTAACCCGCGTTATTGAAAATGCACAGCGTAAAGTAGAAGGGCACAACTTTGATATCCGTAAACAATTATTAGAATATGATGATATCGCCAATGAACAACGTAAAGTTGTGTATGCGCAGCGCACTGAAATCATGGCATCCGATGATGTGTCTCGCACCATTAACGCTATGCATGAAGAAGTAGCCAATGATTTAGTGAATGAATTCATACCGCGTGATAGTTTCTTAGAGCAGTGGGACTTGAAGGGCTTGGAAAGTGAGTTACGAGAATCTTTCCGAGTGCATGTAGCAGTTAATGAGTGGACTGAACAAGAAGAACAAGTCCATGAAGAAACGATTCGAGAAACAATACGAGAAAAACTCTTGGCGTGTTATGCGGACAAGGAACAATTAGTCGGCGCACAAGTGATGCGACAATTAGAAAAATCCGTGTTATTACAAACCTTGGATTTACATTGGAAAGATCACTTAGCCGTGATGGATCACTTGCGTCAAGGCATCTATTTAAGAAGTTATGCGCAAAAAAATCCAAAGCAAGAATACAAGAAAGACTCTTTTGAATTATTTGCGAGTATGTTGCGAGGTTTAAGACACAATGTCGTCAGCACGATTTGTTTAGTACAAGTGCAAGAGGAAGCCGATGTTGAAAGCCTAGAAGCACAACGTCGCCGGCAAGCGGCGCTGCCGATGGAGTTTCAACATGCCGAAGCGAGTGCCTTAAATAGTGAGTTTGAGGAACAAGAACAAGAACATCAACCCTTTGTTAGAGATCAGCCGAAAATCGGCCGTAATGATCCGTGCCAATGTGGCTCTGGCAAGAAATATAAGCATTGCCATGGCCGCCTCTAAAAAAGTCCATGCCGTATTAGGCATTATATTAAATGATGAAGGACAATTGTTTATGTCCTTACGCCCGCCACATGTAGACATGCCCGGCTGGTGGGAATTTCCCGGTGGAAAAGTGGAAGCAGGTGAAGAAACCTTTGATGCCTTGCGACGGGAATTATTCGAAGAGCTTGGGATAAACGTCACTGAAGCAGCATTTAGCAAGCAGTATACCCATGATTATGATCATTGCTCTGTGTTGTTAGATGTGTGGCATGTGTTGGATTACGAAGGTGAACCATCAGGCTGCGAAGGCCAAGCAGTTCGTTGGGTGCCGTTGGACGACGTTGCCGATTACAAACTCCTCGACGGTTGCATGCCGATATTAGAAGACTTGTCAGCGCTGTTAAATTAAATCGCACACAAAATTAATTTAAAGCTGACATCCTCTGAACTTTGCTCCGCTCTAGTTTCAATGTTGTGATTAAAGAAATAAACGGTGGCACGGTGTTTGCCGGCACTGATTTCAGGATAAATCGATAAATTGTCTTCGAGTTCAAGACGGATCAGTTGATAAGGCTGCATCGGATCCAAGGCTTTTTGGAAAAAACCTTGTTGTGCTTGCTCTTCAGAACTTGTAGCACTTTGGCGAATAATGCCGAGCATCAATTCAGACGTGTTGCGGATGTTTGCTAATTGTTCCGCCCAGCGATTCATGTGTTCTTTGCGGGTACTAACGGGTAAGTTTTGCCAGTAATGAAATGCCGGTGCATCAGAAGCACAAGTACCGCCTGGATTAACTAAACGTTGGCGCATGTTGCTGAGAAATTCGCTGTCTCTTAAACGTTGACCAAACTTGCCATGTTTATTGTGAAGTATTTCAATAATGGATTGAAATTGCTCGATGACACCGTCAACCTTGCCTGCATCAACGTTAGGTGACTGTTTCATTCTACTTAAGTTAGAAATATAACGATGGAATTCCTTGGTAAGCTTAGAACGTAAATCCGGTCTGTCCAATATGGACACAATATCAATAATACTGGATATCGCTAAATGATCTGACCAAGGATCATCATTGTCAATATTATCGCCGAGTTGATGAAATAAATACTCAAGCCTAAGGGTCGTCCTGACTAGCTCATTCAGCGGTTGCTCGTAAATTATCGTCATGAAAATTCCACTACCTTTTTACCATTATCGACTGGGTACACTCACCGTATTTTGGAGTATGCCGGCTATAATACCATGGGTGAGGGAATATACAACTATTATCTTAGGGCATTAATTTGCCTGTTTTTGTGTAATGCCAAGGTATTTTTGATGTAATTTTTCCACTTCTTCCTCCAAGTGCTTGTGACCTTGATCATTTAAAATAACATCATCAGCATGGCTCAAACGTTCTTTGCGTGACACTTGACTAATCAACACTTTTTGTGCTTCATCAGGTGTTAAATTATCACGTTTTATTGCTCGTTGGATTTGAATATCCTCGGGCGTATCAACCACTAAAATACGATCAAGTATTGGATTTGGTAGGGTTTCAACGAGCAATGGTATAGCGTGAATGATATAGGGTGAGTTGCTTTGTTTGCTAAGACGCAGCATTTCTTGCCGAATGGCTGGATGCAGTAAGGCTTCTAACCAATGCCGGCTGTCTGGTTGGTCAAAAATAATTGAGCGCATGCGGCGTCGATGTAATTTGCCCTCTTTATCCAACACGTCTTCACCAAAGTGTGCAACAATTTTTTCTAAAAGTTTTGTACCAGGTACGACGACATCGTGTGCAACGGCGTCGGCATCAATGACTGTCATGCCGCGCTCGGCAAATAGTTTGGCAACTTCAGTTTTACCACTGCAAATGCCGCCAGTTAATCCTATGATAAATACCATACTATTGAATCCATTAATACGTGTTTAATTTGTGGTGCGAAGATGATGACAATCCAACCGGAAATTGCCAAATAAGGTGCAAAAGCAATGGGCTTTTCTACCGTGATGCGTTTTGTCATCACGCCAATACCACCGAAGATGAGCCCTAAGCAAGCTGCAGCGAATAAGACAATCGGCAATAATTGCCAACCTAACCAAGCACCAAACAGTGCCATTAATTTATAATCACCATAACCAATGCCTTCCTTTTTACGGACAAGGCGATAGCCATGTCCAATGAGCCATAAGGTTAAATAACCACTGACGATGCCGATGATGGCATGCTGGCTACTGATAAATGGTGGATGTGAGCTGAGCAATAAACCTGTCCAGAGTAATACAAAGGTAATTTCATCGGGCACGATTTGATGTTCAATGTCGATAAAGGTAATGCAAATTAATCCCCACGTTAAGACTAAATAAGCCCAGCCCACTAAGCCAAGCCCGAAGGTATAAACGATAAATAGGCTGAGCACCAGGGTAATGAGTTCAATTAAAGGATAACGTAAAGGGATTTTCGCACTGCATTGGCGGCATTTCCCTTTTTGCAACAGGTAACCCAGTAAGGGAATATTTTGCCAGAAACTCAGCGCTTGCTTGCACTGGGTGCAGTGTGAACGGGGGATGAAAAGATTGTAGGGTTGCGTCAGTGGTGTTGTTTTTTCATCGTCTTTTAATAAGGTTTGACATTGTTCACGCCAATCATTAAACAGTACGAGAGGTAAGCGATAACTGAGCATACTCAAGCAGCTTCCTACCACCAGAGCTAGCACAACGAGTAAGATGGTGCATACAATAGGATGTTGTAGTACCAATAAGAATGCATCTTTCATTATGAAATAACTGTTCCCATGTTAAAGATGGGTAAGTACATGGCGATGACTAACCCACCGATGATTAATCCGATAAAGATCATCATACAAGGTTCTAACAAATTTCCCAAGTTATCAATGATATCATCGATGTGTTGTTGGTAATGCTTCGATAAATGTTGCAGCATGATATCTAATTGGCCAGTCTCTTCACCGATAGCGACCATATCACAAATCATTTCGGCAAAACGTTTCGAGCCTTGCATGGCCTGTTGCAATGTTTGGCCAGCTGAGACGGCGGCTTGTATCTGTTGGATAGATTTTTTGTAACTGAGATTGTTAATAGTGCTACTCATTAATTTCAATGCATCAGGTATGGTTAATTTAGAAGCCGAGCTTGTGGCTAACAAATAACAAAATCGACTTTGATAGCTGCTATTGAGTAGGGTACCGATGAGGGGTAGTTTGAGTAAGAGTGTGTCAAGCAGTAATGTGATTGGTTTGAAATAACGGTGACACAAACCTATGAATATTGCTAATAACATCAGGTAGACAATAATTAATGGACCATGCTGCTGTAACTTATCAGAAAATAATAAAATGAGTTGAGTTGCCGCCGGTAATTCGGCGCCAAAACTTGAAAACACTTGCTCAAATTGCGGAACGATAAATAAGAGCATGACCATAGATATGATCAGGGAGACTGCAACAATTGTGCAGGGATAAAATAAAGCTTTTTTGATTTTTTGTTTTGATTGTGCGAGTTGTTGTCGTTGCTGAATCACGCGTTGTAATATGGTGTTTAGCGTACCGGTTTGTTCACCCACTTCAATCATGTTGACAAGCATGGTGTTAAATAATGTTGGATAGTATGACAATGCGTGTGATAGAGAGTGGCCTTGATTGATGAGTGACTGTAAATGCTGGATTATTGCAATTAGTTTTACTTGTGCCTGAGATTTTTTGCAAAGCGCTAATGCCTGTAACACGGGAATGTTGCTACTGAGTAGCGTTGATAGCTGTTGTAAAAAATGCGTGACATTATCGCGTTTTATCTTTTTATGTGCGTTTGTTTGCTGCGCTTTTATTTGTGTGGGGATGATGTCTATGGCAAGTAATTGTAAGTTAACTTGATCTGTATTTTTTGCAGTGAGAATGCCAGATTGAAATTGCTGATTCTTATCCAACCCTTGCCAATGATATTGCTTAGCTGTCATCAGTTATCGTGATACGGTAAATTTCTTCTAGACTCGTTATGCCAGCTTTTACTTTTTCAATTCCTGACATTTTTAAATCTTGAAAAGCGTGTTGCTTAAGATACTCAGTGAAAGAGGTTTTTGTTAGCAATGCTTGTTTCATCTTATAGCTAAATGGGATCATTTCATAGATAGCTGTACGGCCAAGGTAGCCATGATGACACTTGTCGCAGCCTGCTTGTTTAGCAGAATAAATCTTGGTGTTAGCTAAGTCAGGGGGAGGGGTTTTTACGGCAATCTTACAATGCTCACAGAGTTTTCTCACCAAACGCTGTGCAATGATCAATTGAAAACAATTGACGATTTGATAAGTAGGAATACCCATATTTAGTAAGCGATTAATAGACTCTGCCGCACTATTGGTATGCAAGGTTGATAACACTAAGTGCCCAGTTTGTGCCGCTTTTATAGCAATTTCAGCCGTTTCTAAATCTCGCATTTCGCCGATCATAATAATATCAGGATCTTGTCGTAAAAAAGCGCGCAACGCCGCTGAAAAATCAAGACTAATTTTAGGATTCACGGATACTTGATTAATACCGTGCAATTTAATCTCCACCGGATCTTCAATGGTAGAAATATTTCTGTCGATGTGATTCAAATGGTCCAGCGCAGAATAAAGTGTCACCGTTTTGCCACTGCCAGTCGGACCAGTAATGAGTATCAACCCTTGCGGTTGCTCAATGGCATTAAAAAACGAGCATTGTTGTTGCTGTTCCATGCCTAATGCTGCAATCTTAATATGTTGTTGCTCATTATTCAGTAAACGGATCACAATTTTCTCGCCATAGAGCGTTGGGCAAACACTGACGCGACAATCAACCGTGTTATTTTCAAAGAGAAAACTAAATTGCCCATCTTGTGGCAAGCGTTTTTCAGCAATATCGAGTGAAGCCAACACTTTTAAGCGAGAGGTGATTTGTTGAGACGAAGACAATGCTTGTCGACCATACTCATGCAATAAACCATCCTGCCGAAATCGAATGCGTAAATGATCAGAAAAAGGTTCCCAATGAATATCCGACGCCCCTCGTTGAATAGCTTGCTTTAAATTATGATCTACCAACTCAATGACCGATTGTTGAATTTCTAATTGCGCCACTTGCATTAGCAATATCCTAGCGATTTACAACTACCAGCAACATCCCAAGTAATATTGCCAGATTTTAAGTTAGCAATTAATTGATAATCTGCTTCGGGTTTTTTTGTATGAATTTTTATGCTGCCCGCATCAACGATAGCAGAAATAATATTGCCAAGCTCCGTTGTCATGGGCGGGATACCATTAGTGCCACTATTGCAGTCTGACTTATCGCCTAAAGTAATAATGCAAAGCCCCACGGCATTTTTTAATGAACCGGCCAATTGCACTGCTTCACTAAATTTTGCTTTATTACTGTAATGCAAATAAGAAGGAATGGCGACGGCTGCCAAGATGGCGATGATCACCAACGTAATGAGAATCTCAATCAATGTAAATCCGTGTCGCTTCATCAGCTAAATCCTTGTTAAGTGGCCCCGACAATAAGTGCTCGGGGCCGGGAAGGAAGATACCAAACATGGAGAGCTAACTATAAGAGGATTTTTTAATTAATGCAACAATAAATATAAAAAATATCAATAAAAAGTTATTGAGCTACCTTGTGCTTCTTATCGTGCCGGGGTAGCTCAGTTGGTAGCACAAGCCTAATGTACAATTCTTTACCTATCAGATACCGGGCCCTGCTATTGCTTCAATCCTTTGATAATAGAAGGGAATGAATCGACTCACAATATAATAGATCGATAGACCAAAGGCTATCCTTCATGTGCCCGATAAAGTGTTGACAGATCAAATTGCTGCCTGGCGAACTGTAGTAGCTCAGGCTTGATCTGACAGTCATTCCTGAAAAACAGGGAGACTGTCGGGCTGATCGCACAAGAAGGTATACAGATAGCGGAGATTATTTCAGTAACTACAACTAGTAAAGGCGGCAGTCAGGTTTGCAAACTTTTGTCATAAGCATTTCAAAACGCCACCTTCGGTGGAGTGCTAAGCAAATTAAAGAGAGGTCTATTAATATAGTAATTACTACTCCAAACCTTGTTGATTGATCAGATTTGTCAAAACCCGTTGATCAAACCTAGTGAGTAGTCTATGGTTATCGGTATGGATAGCCAATTTTTACCGAATAATAACCATTTTAGGTAACAAAAATCAAATCGCCTAAATCTCGCATTTTGAAGTGTGACGGGTATATATATTCAGTGTTATATATTGAGTATAATGTGTAATAAAAGAATCATAAATATTTAACGGTTTAATTATACAAAATTAAAAAATAAGGAAGTGTAGAAATGAAATTCAAACTACAAGAATGTGATATGTCTTTTTTAGAGAGTTCTAGGTTTAAGTTTGTCAACGAAATAGTTATTAAGGCTCCACCCAATGTGGTTTTTAATGTGCTCTGGGATTTGGAACATGAAAAATATTGGTTTCCAAATTATAAGCATGCAAAATGGCTAACTGATGAGCCTCACGGAGTGGGGAGCAGACGTTTGTACCAGACTACCTCATTGACATTAATGGAAGAGTTTATAATTTGGCAGCCTGGTGAAGCCCTTGCTTTTTGGTTCTCTGAAATATCATTACCATTACTAAAAAAAGCAATGGAGGTTTATACATTGACTCAAGTAGATAACAATACTACCAAATTGGTTTGGAGATTTTGTTATGAGCCAAATCCCATAATAAAGATAATTAGACCATTGGTTCATTACATTTTTAAAAAAGATTTTGCAAAAGCTTCTAGAAATATTAAATCATATATCGAATCAAAAAATGAGTGGTAATAAAATATTAGTCCTAGATTAAGAAAAAATAACGGCGGGCACGATATAATTTAAGTTTTATTTTTCCTTAATGTTCTCAAACTATGCCATCTAAAAAAAGGTAATACCATAGAGTTCAGTTTCTTGAGTAATGTTATCTCTAATCCTGGGGTGATTTCAAACTTTTTTCTATCAACACCCTTGATGGTCGTCTTTGCTACATTCTCTGCGCTCAAAACTCTTTGTGTACCTAGTATCATATCTGTTTCAGGAAGCCTTTCTTTTAATTCTTGATCTAGCAGGGGGGTATCTGTATCAGGAGGAAATACGATTGAAACATTAATGTTACTTACTGATAGTTCTACTAGCAGGACCTCTGCTAAGCCACGCAATGCGTATTTGGTTGGGCAATAGCCTGAAAGACCATAAACACCACACAAGGCAGCGGCTGAGGAAATTAATACGATGTGGCCAGATTTCTCTGCAATCATAGATGGTAGCGCAGCCTTAATTGAATATAATGTACCTAAGTAATTAATTTGCATGCAATATTCTAAATCACTGATGGGAGCATCAATAAATGCGCTGGGTCTAATCATACCGGCCGAGGTAATCAAATAAGTGATAGCGCCTTGTGCTTCAATGCATGTATTAATAGCTTTTTCTATTTCGTGTTGATTAGTTACATCAGCTGGTGAGATGAAGATATTATCTGCATTATCGCAAACCTTGGTAAGTTCTTCCTTTGCATCCTGCAGATTCTGCCTATTGCGGCTTATTAGTGATACTTTATCACCTTTTATTGCATATTGTTTAGCAAGCGCCTTGCCTATACCGCTTGAGCCGCCTGTAATGATGACATGCCTATTCATTGTTTACCCCAGTTTTCGTTATTATAAGAATGTTAATACTTTATGATGATACATAACCTATTATTACTTATAGTTTATGTGGTGAAAATTATCAATAATACCGATAAGTTACTGTCATTATATCACTGCTATTAGACATAGCCTTGTTAGACAAATAAGTCGCAGTTGCTATACTTTTTTGTGTAGACAGATAACGGGGTGTTGTAGTATGAATAAGAATAATATCGCAGACCACGAGGGAATTGCTGTGATTGGTATGGCTTGCCGATTTCCTGGTCGAGCAAATACTCCAGAGGGCCTTTGGCAATTGTTACAAAAAGCTGAAGTCGCTATTAGGGATGTGCCTGATACTCGTTGGGATCAACGTCACTTTTACCACAGTTCATTGAATGGCAGAGTTCATGCAAATCAAGCTGGTTTTTTGGAGGAAGACATTTCGCTCTTTGATGCGGAATTTTTTAATATATCTCCGCGTGAAGCAGCTGAAATTGATCCACAACAGCGCATGATGATGGAAATTACACAAGAAGTGCTTGAAGATGCAGGGATTCCTGCGAGTAAGACTCGTGGTAGTAATACCGGTGTGTTCGTTGGCACATTTGCAATGGATTCGCTAATGCTGCGAATGAGTCCTCTCAATCGCCGAAATATCACTCAGAATACAGCAACTAGCTCAAGCATGACAATACTTTCTGCTCGACTAGCCTATGTTTATGACTGGAGAGGGCCTTGCTTCACGTTAGATACAGCGTGCTCATCATCATTAGTAGCAATACACTGTGCCTGTCAAAGTTTAAGAAATAACGAATGTGAATTAGCCGTTGCCGGCGGCGCTAACGTTATGCTTATTCCTGAAATGCCTGCTATCATGAGTGAAGGCGGATTTTTGTCAAGTGATTCACGATGCCGTTCTTTTGATAATGATGGAAAAGGTTATGTTCGTGGAGAGGGGGCTGGCATACTACTGCTAAAACCTCTTAAACAAGCAATAGCCGATAATAATAAGATTCATGCCGTCATATTAGGTACTGGCATTAATCAAGATGGTCGAACAGATGGTATGACGGTGCCTAGTGCAGAGGCACAAAAAAAATTAATCGTTGAAGTGCAAAAGAAATCAAACGTTACTCCTGACGATATTATATACGTTGAAGCCCATGGAACAGGCACACCAGTGGGTGATCCAATAGAGGCAGCAGCGATTGGTGAAACCATAGGGAGTAAACGCACGATAGATGAGCCTTTAGTGATCGGTAGCATCAAAGCTAACGTTGGGCACTTAGAAGGCGCGGCTGGTGTCGCAGGCGTGATTCGTGCAATTCTTTGTTTGAAACATAGCGAGGCGCCAGCAAACCCGTTATTTAAAACACCTAATAAAAATATAGATTTCAAAAAGCTAAAATTAAAAGTTTCAGATAAGGCACTACAACTTAAAAAAATCACTGCAAGAGCCGTGGCAGCCGTGAATTCATTTGGGTATGGTGGTACTAATGCTCATGCACTGGTTGAATGCTATCAAACAGACTCAAGAGATAAGCAACAAGAGAATGCGAGTCAACCGTTAAGCGATGATTATCCCAGGTTAATACCGTTTAGTGCAAAAAGTCCTGAAGCATTGAAAAAGCTTCAGCTGCGCTATGCTGCTTATTTGCATGAGAATGCTGATATTACCTTAGACCAATTATCTTATAATTTAGCAAAACATCGCGATCATTATCAGGATCGTGACTGTTATGTTGTGAATGACCGGGAAGAATTACTGAAGATTCTAACTGGAAAAGTTGATGAAAATAATCAACATCAATTAGTGAGTGGCAGTAAGATCGATGCGAAAGAGATCACATTTGTCTATACAGGAATGGGACCACAATGGCCGGAAATGGCAAAAGATTTAATTGCCCGTGAACCTGTTTTCGAAAATGTTATTAAAGAATGTGATCGGTATTTACAGAGAGTAACAGATATGTCAATCATGGAGAATATTCTGCTCCCTGAGGAGGATTCTCAGATACATGCAACACAAATCACTCAGCCCTGTATTTTTGCGGTACAAGCTGCATTAACAGAATTATTCAAATCATGGGGTATTGTACCAAGTATGGTTATTGGTCATAGTATTGGTGAAATAGGGGCGGCATATGCATCAGGTGCACTGAGTTTAGAAGATGGAGTAATCACTAGTTACCATCGCTCAAAAATCCAAGCAACAAAAGCGGGACAAGGTACTATGTTGGCAGCTTCCATTTCAGAAAAAACGGCAGCTAGTCTGATTAAAGACTACCCTGGAAAAATTGATATTGGTGCAATCAATGGTAGTGAAAGTTTAACGCTCAGTGGTGAAGTAGAATCTTTACAGAAAATAGCAGATTATTTAACAGAAAAAAATATATTTAATCGCATGCTAACGGTTGAGATTGCATACCACAGTCAGCAGTTAGCTGATCTTGAGAGTGACGTTAAAAAAGCATTGCATACGTTGTCGCCAAAGCGTCCAACTATTCCAATAGTTTCAACAGTGACAGGTTTGCTAGCAAACGATGTAAAATTCGATGGAGATTATTGGTGGGAAAATATTATTAAGCCAGTAAGATTTCATAAAGCAATGAATACTTTATTTGAAAATAACCAGAATTTATTTGTAGAGATAGGACCACATCCGGTTTTGGCTAATGCGATTAAAACAGCAATGCTTGAAAAAAATATAGAAGGCTGTAGTTTGGCCTCATTAAAAAGAAATGAGAATGGCCATTTTTGTTTGATGGCTACTTTAGCAGGACTGCATTGCAGTGGCATAGACTTACCTTGGGAATTATTAGCGCGTGGCAAACATACACAGCTAAAATTGCCATACTACACTTTTAATCGTCAAAAATATTGGACTGAATCAACCATCTCACAAAGTGATCATTTTGGTGACAACAAACATGCCATGGTATACAAAAATATCCATGAATTAAATTCAACCTACGAAACTTATCTGTTAGACAGTTTATTCCCCTATCTTAGAGACCATGCGCTCGACGGGGTTCCTGTTATTGCAGGTGCATTTTACATAGAGGCAGCACTGCAAGTACATTGGAAAATCTATGAGAAAAATAGTTGTAGTCTGGAAAAATTTAGATTCACATTGCCATGTATCATATCAGATGATGAAGTAAGATTCCGTAGCTCCTTGAATCAGAGAACGGGGAAAATAAAATTTTACAGCTGTAACCGTTTATCAGATGAATGGGATTGTAATGCACAATCTAAGATATATGAAGACATGATTAAACCAATGATGACTCATGTTAATCTGGACGAAATAAGGTTGCGATGTACTCAGGAAAGTGCTTCCAAAGACTTTTATCAGCATGCGCACAGCCAAGGTATGCATTATGGGGAATGTTTTCAAGCAATACAAAAAATTTGGCGTTCTAAAGATGGCAAAGAAACACTCGCTGAACTTAACTGCCCGCTACAGTCAGACGATTTAACTTTATTGCATCCTACACTGCTCGATGGGGCTTTTCAAACATTACTATCGAATGTCAGTTCGATGGTAATGGTAGCAGAGGTTGGTCGAGTAACTTATATAGAAAAACCTCCCGTAAGAGTGCTGGTACATGCACAATTAACACACGTATACCATAATCGCTTTATTGGTGATCTAAAAATCATTGATGAAAAAGGTAAAGTGTATGTTGAAATAAAAGACTTGCTGATAAGACTCATTGCTAAAGGAAAAGAGGTTGATGAAGATCTAATAAATCAATCTGTTTATTGTTACGAATGGGAACAAGCAGAACAGGTGACAGATAAAAAATCCACTATTGAAATACCAACATGGATGGTTCTATGTGGTGACGAAACCATTTCGATGGAAATTAAAAGTTATTATGAAGCACAGAGTCAACATAAGGAACTATTTTCATATGATATAAATAGTAGTCGGGAAGCAATGCTAACACAGTTTTCTGATCAGTTAGAAACGCTAATTCGAAAAAAAGAAGCTATTACCATTATTATGTGCTTAGGAAAATCCAAAAACCAACAGGATTTAATCAAAAGTACATCAAGGTACGCATCTATTGTCTTTTGCATAGCCAAAACACTCATTCAGAATGTTTCTGAAATACCCATGAGATTTTATTTGGTTACTGAAAATGGGCAAGATATCTCAATGGATATTAATCTTAATCTGGAAATGTCAGGGGCAATAGGCGTCACCAGGGTCCTACAGAATGAATGTCAAGGTCTAGCTGTGAAAATGATAGATGTAGAGCATTTTAAGGAGACAATGGTAGAGGGGCTAATGAATGAAATACTTTATGGAGATGAACATGATGAGGAGGTGGCTTTAAGACAGAATAATAAAAAATATATTAGAAAAATAACAAGGAGTTCATGGGGTGATAATCTTAAAGATGCTGGAGCCAGTAAAACTGCTAAGGAAGTTGATAATTACTGTTTAGATTTTAAAACCATTGGCTTGATTGATAGTTTATACTGTCACGAAATTCCACGTAAAGAAATAAAATCAGATGAATTAGAAGTTAAAGCGCATACTGCATCAATAAATTTTAAAGATTTAATGAAACTTATGGGAATGATTGATGTAAAAGCGATAGAAGATAGTTATTTTGGTGATGGGTTTGGAATGGAGATTTCAGGTGTCGTTACCCGTGTTGGAGAAGACATTAAGAAGGTTAAAGTAGGTGATGAGGTATGCTGGCCAAATAAAAATGCATTTCAAAAGTATTTGGTTGGTAAAGAAACCTATTGTCCAATGCGGCTACCAGGCTGTACCATGGAAGAAGCACCGGTTTATATCCCCTTTATGACTGTTGTTTATGGCTTGAAACAGTTGGCACAACTGACAAAAGATGACGTGATCTTTATTCCCTCAGCTACTGGGGCTGTGGGTTTGGCGGCTATTCAATATGCGCGTAGCATAGGCTCAACAATCATTGTGGCAGCTGGAACACCTGAAAAACGTGATTATCTTAGCGCGCTGGGTATAAAGCATGTGACTAATTCGCGTGTGGTTGACTTTGGTGATGATATCATGCGATGGACTAATGGACGCGGGGTTGATGTGGTATTCAACTCTATGCCTGGTAATTTATTATTTAAAGCCTGGGATATTCTAGCTCCTTATGGCCGCTTTATTGAAATTGGTAAACGTGATATTACCGAAAACAATGGGTTGCCCATGGAGAAATTCAATCAAAATGCAATGTTTGCCGCCTTGGATTTAGACCATGTATTAAAACACAATGAAAAATTAGGTGTTGAAATAATTCGTGAAACCTATGAGCTTTTTGAGCAAAATGTTTTTCAAGCGCTACCGACTAAGGTGTATGAATTAGAAGATAGTAATAAAGCATTTAACCTTGTGGCTAGAGGTAAGCATATTGGGAAAGTTCATATAAAATTTTTAGATAGTGAAATTCCAATAGCTATAGATAAATATTCTGCTCACCATTTACTTAAGAGTGATGGTTTGTATATTATTAGTGGCGGATTTGGTGGGCTTGGATTGACTATTGCAGAGTGGTTATCAAACTCAGGTGCAAATCAATTACTATTATTAGGGCGCAGCGGAGCCACAACTAATGTGGCCAAAGAAAAAGTGAAAATGATGGAAGGTAAGGGTACTACTATTTTAACTGGGTCTGTAGATGTTAGTGATTATGATGCACTGCGAAAAATAATACAATCCGTTAATAGAGAAGGAATTAAGGTAAGAGGTATTTTTCATTGTGCGGCAGTACTCAAAGATGGGCTAATACAGGATTTAACTGAAAAAGATTTCTCACATGCTTTGCCTGCCAAAATGGTCGGTGCTTGGAATTTTCACCGCCTTTCTCAAGAATTGCAGTGGCAATTAGACCATTTTGTATTAATGTCCTCATTTACTGCTATGGTTGGAAACCAAGGTCAGTCAAACTACGTTGCAGCTAATACTTTTTTAGAGCAATTAGCTGTGCTTCGTCAATCTCAAGGCTTACCAGCCGTTGCGATTAATTGGGGTGCACTAAAAGAAGTGGGAATGGCAGCACGGGATCAGCAAACATTATCGTATTTAGAGTCAACGGGTATTTATGCCTTTAATAATAGAGAAGCAATGATGCTCTTGGGGTTGGTGATGATATCCAAACCTAGTGTGTTAGGCGTTTTGTTTGTTGATTGGGACAAATGGGCTGAGACGGTACCTCGTATCAGAAAATCATCTAAATATTCTAGCATTGTATCAAAGAAAAAAATTAATAAGCTGTTAACACATTCAGACGTTAAGGCAATTGTTGAGTTACCAGAGGAAGAACATCATGATGCCATGCAAAATGGTGTGATTGAGGTGGTCTCTCATGTTGTAAAACTTCATCCCGATAAATTGAGTGCGGATAAATCACTTAAAAACTTGGGGCTGGACTCACTGATGGCTGTTGAAATGCAGCAAGTATTTAAACGTAAATATGGTGTTGAATACCCAACGATGGAAGCTTTAAAAGGACCTAAAATAAGTGAAATTGCTAGCTATATTCTAACAAGAATCCATGAATCTCTTGCTGAAGGAGGTGAAGAAACCGGAAACGTAGTAGAGCTTGAAGTTGACACCATGAGTGAGGAAGAGCTTGACAAATTATTGCAAGAGCAAACTTCGGAGGGAAAGGATAATGAAGAATAAGAATCTTTCTGAACTGACTATAGACGAAAAGCGCGTATTGCTAAAAAAAATGATGGCTGAAAAACAAGCTCAAACCGCACCTAAGAGTAGTTTTGCTCGTGATGCTGTAAAAGGATTGGAAATGCAAGAAGCATTATTGACATCAATGGGTGTAGCTAATCCTTACTTCCACACAGTGGAGAGTGTCAGTCGCGATACTGTTATCATTCATGGTGAAGAGTATATTAATTTTTCTGGTTATAATTATCTGGGCTGTAGTGGTGATGATTATGTGAATGATTATGTCATCAACATTGTAAAAAAATTTGGTACATCTTCATCAGCCAGCCGCGTTGCCTCTGGCGACAAAAATTTGCATCTACAGCTCGAAAATATGATAGCAAATAAACTAGGTGTACAAGCGGCTCTTTGCTTTGTTGGTGGTTATACAACAAATGTATCAACAATCGGACATATTATGACTCAAGGAGATTTAATTTTGCATGATAGCCTTGCACATCGCAGCCTAATTGTAGGCGCAACGCTATCAGGTGCTAGGCGAATGAGTTTTTCACATGATAATTTAGAAGAGTTGGATGAAAAGTGTCGAGACCACCGCTCTGAGCATGCCAAATGCCTTATTCTTATCGAAGGCGTTTACTCGATGGATGGTGATATACCCAATTTGCCCAAGTATATTGAATTAAAGAAAAAATATGATTGCATGCTTATGGTAGATGAAGCCCACTCTGCAGGTGTGCTGGGGAATACTGGCGAAGGAATAAGAGAACATTTTGACGTTGATGGAAAAGATGTTGACATCTGGATGGGTACATTAAGTAAAGCCTATGCATCATGTGGAGGTTATATCGCAGGAACAAATGACTTGATAAAATACTTAAAGTACACGGCACCTGGTTTTGTCTATAGTGTCGGTATGCCGCCACCTTCTGTCGCAGCAGCGATTGCATCAATGGAATTAATTGCAAAAGAACCGGAAAGAGTATCCAAATTGCATGCTATTTCTGATCTATTCCGAGAAGAAAGTAAGAAGTATGGTTTAAATATTGGATTGAGTGCTGACTCAGCAGTGATTCCAATAATAACCGGTAAGTCTACTTATTCATTGTATCTAGCAGATCGACTATACAAGGAACATATTAATGTTCAACCCATTTTTTATCCTACTGTTGAAGAAGGCGCAGCTAGATTAAGGTTTTTTGTTTCCTGTTTACATTCAGAAGAGCAAATCAAACACACCGTTAAAAAAACAGCAGAAATTTTTGAGGACATTAAACAAGATAAAAGTTTATTGCAGGAGTTTCCCGAAATACTTTATTAGGCTGTAGTGGCTCAGATGAAGTCTGAGCCACTACACACCATCTAACCCCTTGGTCTTTTGCACCTGCCTCCATGCCCGCTCAATTTAGTAAGATATTTTTTGCATCATGTGTCGTCGACTATCATGCATTTGCTTTTGAGTATTTTGCCGTTGCTGAATAGCTTGTGACTGTTTTTGAGACTGTTTCTGCAAATGCATCTTTTGCATTTTTTGCGAATTATTTCGATGCTGTTTCTTATAAGGATCACTTAACATTTGCATTTTAGCCCCCTTCGACGGAGGGTCCGGTTGTGGGTTTAATGCATAACTAGCTGTACCAATAAAAAACGCACACAACATAACGACGAGCTTCTTCATATCGACACCTCATATTTTTTGTTTCAGTCAAATGTTGACTCACCTTAGTTAACTTATAGCAGCAAATATGGACGATCACAATCGAGACTCACGATAACAAGATGAAAGTTAGCTGAACAGTAAACAGAGGAATCATGCCTTTGGCAGGCAGGCCGTTTATTGCTAATCAAACAGAAGAACCCTATGATGATTTGATAGTACCTGCCATTAATGATAGTAACTTATGTGCATCATTGGTTGAATCCGTTGTTGTTACACATTTTCGCCGACAGTATCCAATATACTATATTAAGAGTGATGCTGAGGTTGATGTTGCTTATATTCATAATAAAAAGCCTTGACTAATGGTAACATGTAGGTTACCTTTAATAATGAAGATCACAATAAATGAATACGTCACTGAAAAAGGCGATTCGCCATTTGAAAAATGGTTTAATAAGCTAGATGTTACGACAGCTGCCAAAGTAACAACAGCGTTGACGAGAATGAAACTTGGAAATTTTTCAAATGTAAAGAATGTAGGCGCTGGTGTTTACGAGAATAAATTAAATTTTGGGCCAGGCTACCGCATTTATTATGGGAAGGATGCTGACACTATTGTGATCTTACTCTGCGGTGGTACGAAGAAGCTGCAGAGCAAAGATATTGCGAAAGCAAAGCAGTATTGGCAAGCGTATAAAGCGCGTAAACGACAACATTAGAGGTTTGCTCAATGGCACTTACAAAAGATTTTAAAGATACCATCAAAGCGCGAGCAGAAGTCGATCCGGCTTTTCGCCGAGCACTTTTGGTTGAAGCAATGAATGAATTTTTAGCAGATAATATTGACGTGGCCAAATCTATGTTAAGAGATTACATCAATGCAACCATCTCATTCGAACCATTAGCGCAAAAACTTCATAAAAACAGTAAAAGTTTGCAAAGAATGCTAGGGCCTTCTGGTAATCCTACGATGAGTTCCTTATTTACCATTATCCATGAAATTCAGAAAGCCGAAGGAATAAAGCTTACGGTTAGGGTTGAGTAGAGGAGAGTAAAAATCGACACGTCATAAATCTCGCATTTTGAGGTACGATGGGTATATCCCCATCGTACCTCAAAATGCGATTTTCTGACGGACGCTTTATGCTCCCAGAAACCGTTTAAAATTTGGCAATAGACTAGCTATTACCTGCATTTCAAACGGTTTCTGGGAACAAAAATCGACACGTCATAAATCTCGCATTTTGAGGTACGATGGGTATAGGCAAAACTTTGTGGAGGGAGCTACGAAAATCATGATTAACGCACAAACTTCATTGATTCACTTAGATCTTGCTGTTGGCATCTTGCTGGCAGTGATTTATGTTTCACTGTTATTACTTGAGCAAAAATGGCCATTGCGTAAAAGAACGCGGCCCATGTTGATGCGAGCAGTGATTAATCTGACAATGACGGCGATGGTGTACGTTATTGCGAGCATTATGATAAGCCCGGTGGCGCATTACTTAGTAGGCACAACACAAGGTACTCGCTTTGGCTTCGTGCCTTTAATTTCATCAAACACGTTGTTGCAATTTGCACTAGGATTTTTATTGCTAGATGTGACCTTTTATTATTGGCACCGCTTGAATCACGTCATTCCATTGCTATGGCGTTTTCATAATGTGCATCATATTGATCCTGATTTAGATGTGACAACATCGATGCGTTTTCATATCGTTGAAATTGCATATTCGAGTATTTTTCGGTTAGTCCAATTGGCTCTGATTGGCACAAATCCCATCACATTTTTTTGTTACACGTTCTTTTTTCAAGCCAATACATTCTTTCAGCATAGCAATATTAAATTACCTATTGGCTTTGAGCGGGTGATCAATAAAATCATCGTCACGCCAAGAATGCATGGCATTCACCACTCTAACTACCGCGGGGAAACTAATCGCAACTATGGTGTGGTGTTTTCCTTTTGGGATCGCTTGCATAAAACCATGAAACTCAATGTGCCACAACACAGCATTACCATTGGCGTGTTTGCTTATTTACGGCACTCAGATAATCAATTTATTAATTTACTCTTGATGCCCTTTAAGAAGCAGCGTCAATATTGGTTGGTGGATGGTGAGGATCATAAAGATCGTAGCATAGCGTCTGTTGGCACAAAGCGGCATCAATTATCCGAGTGACTTCGGAGACGCTGCTTCAGCTTCCTCAAGCACCACAACACTTTTTATACTTTTTACCACTACCACAGGGACAAGGATCATTGCGTCCAATCTTTTGCGGTTGTGACTTTATTTTTCATGAATGCTCGATATTAAACACCTCTATAGTAGACTGCAATAGGACTGTTAGTCTAATTTTAGGATGAGTAATATACTCTCTTAAGAATCCCTTAAGAAAAAAGTTATTTTAATTCTGATGCTGATCCCATATACTGCGCCCTTAATTGTGAGATAACAGAGTCTACCCACCGCATTTATTCGCACGAATGCAGGTTTACACAGGAGTATGGCAACAAGTGGCTTAGAACGCCTGTGTTGTCTCATAGGGTTAAAAAAATAAAACGAAGGAGATTTTCATGAAAAAATCTTTATGGGGTGTTGGTATTGTGATTGCAGTGCTAACAACAGTCCTTTCTGGTTGTGCCACAATGTTCTCCGGCACGACGCAAACTATTCATGTACAAGCCATTAACTCAGCAACTCATAATGCTGTGTCTGGCGCGCAATGTACGATTGATGATGGAAAAGGTCGTCACTACATTGTGAGTGGTAATCCAGGTAGTGTGATTGTGACTCGTGGTCGTGGTGCATTACAAGTGCATTGTCGGGCACCGGGTTATAACCAAAAAGCCGTGGGTGCGGGTCAAAGCTTCAATGCGTGGACGGTTGCTGACGTGTTATTCTGGCCAGGTGCACTCGTTGATGCAATGAGTGGTGCCATTACTAAATACCCTAATTACATCACAGTGTTGATGCAAAAAAGTGGTAGTAGTAGCCATACGGTAAAACACACTCAAAAATAATAATATAAGATATTATTTAAATAAAAAAAGGGGCACGTTGATAGTGCTCCTTTTTTTATTCCAAGTCATCAGGTTTGGAGCGAGTCTTCTTTAAACCTGATCGCTGTTTTTTATCGTCCAAGACTTTCTGTTGACCCCGCCGAGAACGCCGGCGCTTTTGTCGGCGTATTTTTTCAATGGCTTGTTGGCGTTTGGATTTTTTTTCAAAGATTATTTCATCTATTTTTTCACACAGGCGTTGCCTAGCGTAATAACGATTCATTTCACGAGAGCGTTCCTGTTGGCATTTGATTTCAATACCCGTAGGAACATGCTGTAAATAAACACAGGAAGCAGTTTTATGTAGCTTTTGTCCGCCACGTCCAGAGCCGATGATGAACTTTTCAACTAAATCATCTTCGTAAATTTCTAAACGTGTCATTAGAGCGCTCAATTGCGCCCATTTTTCTGATTTTATCATCTTATACTTTGCTTCCTAGTAAGCGTAAGCCTTAAATAGATTAACTATACTTTCTATAAGTGGATAAATCGAGTAGTTATTTTAATAAATAAAGTCTAAGTTAAAAAGTATATGAGCGTTGAATCAATGGCGGTAAACATGCCAACACCTCAGCAGAATCGATACTCCTCGTGAGTCAAATCGCCGTAATCTCGCATTTTCATCTGTAATGGGTATATACCCATCACACTCCAAAATGCGAGATTAATGCTTTTGCTTTTTGCCCCCTTTGAACGTTCAAAATTTGCCAATAGACCGGCTATTACCTGCATTTCGAACGTCCAAAGGGAACAAAAATCAAGTCGCCTAAATCTCGCATTTTGAAGTGTGACGGGTATATACGTGGGCTACGGTATTATTTGAGTATTAGCTCATCTAGGCTGAGGCGCAGTGAACGTACTTGTTTTTTCCTTGAGCGCGGCAAGCCAATTCTGGCGATCATTAACACATCTTTGTCCGGAAATAATAATTGAATTTTTTCAGCTAAGACTGCACTTTTTTTCAATGCTCTATCATCCACTGTAAATTTTTTATTAGTATTGTGATAGTATGAGAATGTGATGGGAGTATAGTTTGGTTGTAGCACTAACCCTATCCTGGTTGCAGTTAACCATAAGCGTTGAAATTGCATACCAACTAAAATGGCTCTTTGATGTTGTTGATCAAGAGTAAGTTTTTTATGGGGCTTTTCTGTCATTAAGATGCAATAGCTACTAGAGAAAATGCCAGGAATAATGTCCAGCTCAAGTTTAACCGAAAGTGTGGCGAATAAATACTTATTTAAGAATTTAATGCGAGACCATTTCTTGATAGCCCATTTCATCAGTGTTTGAGAAAAATGACTAAGACCAGTGGCAGCAATGGGTATACCATCTGCATTATAATTGTCAAAGTGGACGATGCTTTTATGGATAGGATATGTTTCTGGGATCGTTAATCGAATTTCCGATGCTAGTAGATTTAACGAAATCATACTGCGGCGTTGTTTTAAGCTGTTCATCCACATAAGCATAAAGTTATCGTCTACTGACTTAGAAAGAGTTTTTAACGTGTTTTCTGACAATGTGTGATATTTATAAGGATCGCGATTGACAGATCTCAGCTTTATGAAATCATACAAGTCAGATTTGCTGATGCTAGGGGTGTCTTCCAAATGAATGTCAACTAGAGCAGTTTTAGAAGATAGTTTTTTATAATTCCACGTGGCTAGTTTTTTTTGCCCTGTTGCTGCGATTTTGATTGTTTCTAATAAGCACCCCAAAGCCAAACAGTTTGGGATGCCAGCGTGATTGTAGACATCATCTTTTTCACTAATTGTGAAGTTAATTTTAAAACTAGAGTCTGAAATAATAGAAAAACGCCAAGGTTGACAATTATCACCACTCGGTGCATAGCGTGCTAATTCGATAATTTGCTCGATGCCACCAAGCTTAGTGGTCTTACCCTTGTTTTCAGTGTTATTGTTTTCAGCCGCAATATTTTTTAACATCCGCTTTAAAACAAACAGCTTTAATCGTTGTAATAATCCTTTATTACCAAAACGTACTTTTGTTCGATAATATTTGTTGAGATAAGCATCGTAGCAATGTATATAGGGTGCAGAGTATATTTTGCCACGCTGTAGTAAAACCTTAAGAGACTCCGTCGCTGCAATGCCAGCACAAAGTTGACATGCCATGATAGTGGATGGCCCTTTTTTAGCTTTAATATCGACACGATCACGTTCCACTAAATAATTGACATGGGGTGCCTTTGGACTTAAACCAACCATAAATTTAAGCATCTTCATTTCAAATGAGGAATTATTAAAACAGAAATAGTCTGAAAAGGTCATTTCTCCTGGCATAAAAATCATGAACGAAGAACCCATACCTAGCGGCCCAGCAGTGATGGCTGGAATCGATTTTTTTGTGCAGGTATTAAAAATAAGTTCGCGTACATCAGGGCAGAAAATGTCGATACCATCAATATATAAATCAACGCCATCTAAAAATTCAGTCACATTGTTTTTGTCAATAGCAGCATATTTATTAATGGTTAACTGAGGGTTTATATCTAGCGCTTGTTTTTCCAATACGGATGACTTTGATTTACCAACACTAGACATACAGGCTCCAATTTGTCGGTTTATGTTTTCAATACCAAAGGTATCGGGATCAGCGATATTGAATTTAGTAATACCCAAACGGCAAAGTGTTAAAAGATGGATGCCACCAACACCACCTAGCCCAGCAATTGCAATCTTTTTATGCTTTAGTATATACTGCTCCCACTCACTGACCCACCCTAAATTTCTTGAATAGGCTGTCATGTAGTCAAATTTTTTTATCATGGTTATTACCTCATGGGAGCTGCTACAAATTAGTATAAACAGTCATTGCGTTAGCTGAAAGGACTCGGCTAGCTATGCTTTCTGTCAATCTTAGTAAAATATCAACAGCTAACGAATCATTTCTGCCAATAATTTTCCTAAGTTTTTTGCTATGAATTTGTAGTATTTTCCCATCAGAAAGAGAGTGAATATTAGCACTGCGTTTATTCGAACCTATGAAAAAGGACAATTCGCCAAACACTTCACCTTCTCTAATGATAGCGATGCGCTTACCATCCACAGTGACGTCAAATATGCCGCTCAGTACGATATATAAATCATCTTCATAGCGATTATCACTAATTATTTGTGTATCACAACCAACCGTTAATAACACGCCAGAGGAAAATAATTCATCAATACTTTCTTGGCGCAATGAATACAGGAATGGTTTGTTTCTATTTGGGCCTAATGAAATTTTATCAAACATTAAGTTCATTAAACTATCTTTTTCTTTTTCAGCGGATATTTCTTGCGATAAAAATAAGTGTTCATAGGGGTTTTTAGTGATTTGAGGGATGTTATATTTTTTCAGTAAAAACTTTGCATCATCCAAAAAGGGAGATCGAACTTTTTCTAGAAAATTAATATCTGCCAACATAAATAAAACTGGGACAGCAATGCCATCACCAATATGAATCACTTTTCCAGGGTAGGGCCTAAACCCTATTCTTCTGTACATAGGAACAAGCGCAGGGTAACAATTTGCAAACACAAATGTGACATTGTGTTCTAAACAATATTTATAGCCTGCTAAGAATAAACTAATCAACGCTATACCGCCTCTGGCTTCCTTGCTAATCAGTAAGCGGCTACATATGCTAGTAGAAACGCTATTAATTTTTGGAAAGAGATGAAGGGAATATTCGTCGATAATTTTTTCGGGGATGCTATTAGGTGCAAAGCGCTGTAGTCTTATTGTTTTCGTGATTTCGTGGTCTTTTCCAATGTAAAAAATTGCAGTGTTTTCATCATCATCTTCAGGATCATAAATTATTTTACTTTCTTCCGTTCCAGCTTTAATATTGACCCCCATCTCTTCCACATAAATGTGATAACGGAATTCATAAATTTTCTGTTTAATTTCATCGCTGCCAGCGATATGAACAACTTCTTTGTTTTTTATCATGGTCTTGGCACCTTTATTTTTTGTTTAAGTATATACCTATTCACGGGATATAGTCATTATTTAGCGTCGATTTTGCCAGTTAACATTGACTTAACTTATAGATTCATTATTTTTCTTTCTTAGATTAACTAGTGTGAAATAAAGCGTTGGTACAGCATATAAAGATAGGGATGTCGTCAATATAACGCCACCAATAATAGTTGCTGCAAAGGGTGGCCAGAATAAGCCACCGGCAATGATGAGTGGCATAAAGCCTACAGCGGTTGTTATAGTTGTAGAAACAATATGACGAGTCGTATTGTTGGTGCTATTGATAATTTCTTCTTTATTACCAAATTTTGCTTCTTGGTTTGAGGTAATTTCAGTTAATATAACAATAGCAGCATTTATTGCGAGCCCAATTAAACCTAATAAAGAGGCAATTACTACAAAGCCAAAAGGATAACCGCTGATAAATAAGCTTAATAATCCCATGGAAAAAGACATCACGGCTATAAATGCAATGATTGCAAAATCAATAAGTGAACGAAAAATTAAAATTAAGATACTACAGAAAATTAAAAACAATACGGGCAATGTGTAAAGTAATTCGGAAACAGCTTCTGTTCGTCCTTCATGTTCGCCACCTAGTTCAAATCTATATTGCTCACCTGTGAGAATGGGATCATTTTTTAAGAGATTATTCCAATCCTTTACTACTTTAGCAGGCAACACATCATCAGCTAAGTAAGCCTCAATAATATTAACCCGGAAGCCGTTTCTACGAGTAATGCGATACCAACTTGGAGTTAGGTTTATATTGCCAATAGCGTCTAATGGAATCCCTAAATAAATATCCGATGTTGACTGCGTGCTTGTTATTGGTAGGCCGCCAAGTTTACCGATATCTTTACGTTCATCAAAAATCGTTCTGATACGAACAGGTAATTCCTCTGTCATCTGTAGTAAGATGCCTGCAGTGCCACCCTCTAAGTAATTACTCATACTATTAGCAACCGTTGCTGGATCTAAGCCAATAGATTGTACGACATCATCATTAAGTTCAAAGACCACTTTTAGCGAAGAATCAGCTAAAGTAGTTCTTGTATGAATGATATCTTTAAGGTTTAAGAGTTTTAAACGTACTTGATCGCCTAAATAGTGTAAGGTTGATAAGTCATTACCATAGATTCTTATTTCAATGGGCGCATTAAAAGGTGGGCCTTGATTTACTTTTGTAACTAGGATGAGAGCATTTGGATATTTTTCATCGAAATATTTTTGCAATATCGGCACTTGCTTGTACGCTGCTTTATAGTTAACCGCAGTTACCAAGCCTTGCGCGTAATTAGGCGTGTCCTCTTCCTTTTCAAGGGCATTATAATAAAAAGGTGGCACACTACGACCTACCAACCAAGTCACTTGCTTGATATCAGGGATAGTTGATAAGTAGTTATTAACTTCTCGAGTGAGTTTTAAGGTTTGTTCAATTGAGGTTGACGGTTTAAGACGAATATCGATGGTATACTGATCGCGATCAGCTGCTGGAAAGAATTGCTCAGTCACGAGGAATTTACTGCCGAACCCGATGCAGACTAATAGTACTATGCCAGAAATAGCCAGATAAGGCCGATTCATTAACCAGGACAGTGATTTATGATAAAAGTTAGAAAGGCCAGGAATTGTTATTCCATTATTAAGCCAGGATTTTTTTGACTCATGCCCTTTTTTTGCGAATTGCGCAACTATAGAGGCAATGATGGTATGGGAAATTATATAAGACCCAATTAGGGTGAAGATTACACTATAGCTAACACCACCAACAAATTCACCAATAGCACCAGGTAATAAAATGAAAGGTAAAAATGCAATAATAGTCGTGACTGTAGCTGCTAGTAGAGGTAGCCATAAATGATGGATTGTTTGCATCAAGGCATCCATCCTTTTTATGCCAATAATCAGTTTATGCTGTATCATTTCACTGATAACAATAGCATTGTCAATCATTATTCCAATAGCGACGATCATTCCTACTACGGTCATTTGCTGTATGCCTAAATCAATAAACCTAAGGCAAGCAATCGCGAACAAAATAGATAACGGTAATGTGAAACTTAAAATTAAGGATAAGCGCCAGCCTAAAGTGAGAAATAATGCGGTTAGAACCAAGAGTAAACTTAATAATAAACTCGTACGCAAACCGCCTAGCCGTTCATCAATATATTTTTTTTGATCGAAGATCTTAATTAATTTTATATTGCTTGGCAAATCTTTAGCAAAGTTTTTAGTGACATCAGAGAGCTTTTTATGCCAATTGTTGATTAATGTATTTGGTAGCATTCGTGTTGCCACTAAAACACCTTGTTTATTATCATAGAGCATTATATTTCTCTGGGGTTTAAAATAGCCTTGAGTGATTGTTGCGATATCGTCAAGTCGAACAATTTGCGATTGTAAATTGCTAGCAATAGGCAAATTCTTTACTCTATCAATGACTTTGAAATTACCCGAAACTTCAAATACAATATGATTATCCTTAGAATAAACAGTGCCGGCAGGCATTTTAGTGTCTGATTTTGTAATACGATCTGCCAGTTGCTGCACTGTGAGTCCAAGATTTGCAAGGATATTGGGTTCGATTGCCACAGTAATTTCTTCTTCAGGCTCTCCAAATATTTTCACAAAGTCTGTACCTGAGACATTTCTGATGAGATTTGCTAATTCATCCGCATAACGTTTGGCGATGACAATGTCACTCACTTTATCAGGCACAAGCGTATACATTGCGGTGTAGGCATAAAAACGCTGATCATCAAAAAAAGATGGTAAGGTTCCTTCAGGCAAGTTAGGTCTAACATCATTTAAATAATTTCTAGCCTTAGCTAATACAGGTTCAGCATCGTAAACATCATCTTTAAATTCCAACATAACTACGGAAATCCCAGGAAGAGAGTTTGAATCAACACTTTTTATTTCATCTAACTCTCGCATTCTGGTTTCAATGGGCTCTGTCACTAACGCTTCAACACGCTCCGCATCGGCACCAGGATAAGACGTTGTAATAATAGCTATGCGATTAGTTAACTCTGGATCCTCGGTTTTTGGTAAAGAGAAATATCCTGTCAAGCCGGCGATGATAATGATGACGATTGCTAAATGAAGTAAATATTTATTTCTGTAAAATAAGGTTGCAATTGTATCGGGCTTATTCATGACATAGCTTCTCTACATCTATTTTTTTATTGATTGCTTCAACTTTGAGGCCAGGGACAACCTTATGTAAACCTGAGATAATAACTCGGCTATTTGGCTCAATATCAGCATTGCCATAAATACAGCGACTATTGCTATAGTAAACAGTTAATGATTTAGCTTTAACAGTTTTTTTATTATCTCGAGTGCCAATAATATAAATTGACCATAAGCCACGGTAATTTTGTTTAAGTGCGCTAAGAGGTAGCCAAAATCCTTTTTGTTTGATTGTTATAGGAATTGTAATGTTCGCTAAATTTTTGGCAGCCATTTTCTTTTCTGAATGAATGCTAATAATGACATTAATTGTTCTAGTTTGTGGGCCTAAATCATAACGAACAGCGCGAACAATGCCTTTAACAGGAATGTCATTGATAAGAACCGAAATATTCTGATCAGCTTTTACTTTTTTTTCATAACGCTGAGGAATGCCTATATGCGCCTCATAATTATTGTTGTCAAGCATTTGCAAAACAGGCTGACTAGATTTTATAACTGAGCCTTCATCAACCAAGCGTTTAACAATTTGTCCACTATACGGTGCTTTTAGCACAGACTTTTCTAGACGTATGCTCACATCATCAATTCGTCTGTGAGCCGCAGACATTTTTTCTTTTAATGAATATTCTGATGTTAATGCTTCATCTAATGCTTGCTGACTCACATGATCATTAATTTTTAATTTCTGCAAACGCTCACTTTTTAATTTGGCTAATTTTAATTGAACTTGTAAATCATTCATCAGTGATTTTAATTCTGAAATTCTTGTTTTAAGCAACTGCTTATCAAGCCTTGCTAATGGCTGACCTTTGGTCACAAAAGCACCTTCGTCCACTAATATTTCAGTTAATAAGCCATTAAGTTCGAAGCCTAAATCACTACGTTGCTTTGATAAAACTTGGCCCGAGTATGTTTTTAAAATGTAATAGGAATCTTGAGGTTTTACCTCCATGGTCTCAACTGTTATTTTATGCTTATTCCCTGCAGGAGACAGCCCAGAAAATAAAATAACTGTCAAACTTAATATTAACTTAAATATATTCTTGCATAGCATCATATGAGATTCTTTGTTTAATATAATTCCTCACTATCTTTACAGTATAGTGAAGAGTTTTAATAATACGAAAGCTTAAGGATTCTATAAGTTTCAGATTCAAAATATCGTGGTATGTACTATCCTTGTGGTAGCGATAAAAAAAATGATAGTGTGATAGTTAAATTTATGGAAAAGAAAAAATTAAAACTATTTGAAATTCTGAGTGACGAGCACGTTGATTGGATGTTGCTAAATAGTAGCATCAAAAAATACGAGCAGGGTGATATTATCTTAAAGGAAAACTACCATGGTGACTTTATTTTCATATTAATGCAAGGTGAACTAAAAGTAATACTAGACTATGATGGAGAAAATAATGTTATATCAAGATTGTCAGCAGGTGATGTTTTCGGCGAATTATCATTTTTAAGTGGAAAAGCCGTAACAGCTACTGTCATTGCAGAATGTCCATCAAATGTGCTAGCAATTGATACGGAAATGTTAAAAGAAAAAATGCAAATGGATGCCTCTTTGTCAACTGATTTTTATAAGTCCGTCGCCATTATAATTGCCGATAAACTACTAAAGGCTAATAAAAAATTATCAGTAAATGTAGCAGATTTTTCAAGTCAGTCGGGCAGTGGATTACCTGAAGACTTGGAGAGCATGTTGACAGAATTTAAGCATGCCATCGTGAAAGTTGAGGCAATTACGCCAGCCGACATTACGACTAAGAAGAGTCATTCTATACAAAGCTCCTTTGATAACTTAATTACTGAAATATTTAAAAAGAGCGAAATAAAACACAATGAATATAAAGAAATGTCACAGCAAAAGAAAGAATTATACCTTGACAATCTAACTGCTGAATTGTCACCTTGTTTACTGGTCTCACCGTTTTTTGAGCATTGCATTAGTAATTGCAGAATGTTTCCAGAAGATGAGTTTGTCATTAAATCAGTACACATTGAAGCAGAACAAATAGAGAATCACGTTGCAGCTTACATAACTAATGCACTAATAAAATTGCCGTATTATCAAATTATAAAGATACGCAGTGAAATGCTACAAGCATTAATAGAACCGATATTAGCGCAAGGAAGTAAGCGTATTGTTTCTGTCTTTAACGCACCGTGCTTTGAGTTGAGTAATATAAATAATTTAAATGAATTGGTAGAAAATAATTCGTTTGTTTTTATTGAACAAAGTAATGCTGCCATAAGCAGCATTAAGCAAGCATTGGGTGACAATGTTAATGAGACTATGATGTTCTATAAAACAAATAAGGAAAACGCATATCCTATTAAAGAAGCGCTTTTCATGGTTGAGTCTGCCGATTTAATTTATGGTTTGTCGAATATTAACTATGCAAGCGATGGGCAATTGCTGCAGCAACTTAATGCGTACTATAATAGTTTAAATGAGGGCGGAATTCTTGTGTTAGGATACTACCATGCTGATGCAACACCAAATAAGCTTTTACTTGATGAATTTTATAACTATAAAATTAATTATCGAACCGAGGAAATGATTAAACAGCTTGTACAAACTTCAAAGCTAAAGTCATGCACTTTAGAGTTTGCGAAGCGGGGCGACAATTGTCTCTTTATCTGTCTCAAGGAGTGATTAAGCTAATTATCTTATCAGCAGCACCTGCTTTATACTCATTATCAATAACTACGCTTAACTTGTTTTTTTCATCAATAACAAAAAGAGGGATAAATTTATCTTTATAAGTTTCTTGATATTTTTTAATGGTAAAAGTATCAGATAATGTTGTGCTGCGTATTTCGGCTTTTTGTGCTAGTGCTTGCATCATATGCTCAAAGCTTGCTTCATCTTTAAAAAGTTTATGTCCTTTATGTCGCTCTGCTACTAAATGTCTCGAAGAGCTTGATAATTCTGAATCTGTTTGTAAGTAATAAATTTCATTTTTACCAAAGGTATGAGCATAACGAATCCCAGCTAAGGTATTTAAGCGTCGCTGTGGGGTGATGGCCATCAGCCGACCGATGCCTATTAAATTTAATTCTCTTTCTGCAACATCAGACGTAGGGTTACCATAATAAGTTGGAATGCCTTCCATGCGCGCAGTGCTAATATTTTCCCAGTTTGAGTCAGCCACGATGACTTTGATGTCATTTTGTATGAGCGCCTTAGCAATAGCTCGTGCTAAGGCATTAGCGCCAATGATTAAAACGCCATTGGGATGTGGATCAGCGACTTTTAATAAACGTGCTAGAGGTTTAGCCGTAATGCTACACCACACCACTGTAAATACGATCACAAAAAACGTAATCGTTGGTAACACTGCTGCGCCATGAAATCCTTCTTCCTGTATTTGCAATGTGAATAAGCTGATTAGGGCGGCTGCCACAATACCACGTGGTGATATCCATGAGATTAATGTTTTCTGGCGCCAGTTGAGGCTACTACCTGCAAAACTGGCAAAGACTTTTGCAGGTTGAATTATAAATTGCATTATTAAAAATAAGGCGATTGAAGCAGGTAATAATTTTTCCATATTAGCTAAATCTGCTCTGGCGGCGAGAATGATAAACAAAGCAGAAATGAGTAGCGTCGATATGGCTTCTTTGAATTCCATCAGTGGCTCAATATCAACGTTTTTGCGATTAGCAATGGTCATCCCCATCACAGTTACCACCAATAAGCCCATTTCATCAAACATAGTATTTGCAGCAATATAGGCTATTAGTACCCAATTGAGTACCACGATGTTTAATAAATAATTGGGCAGCCAATGGCGTTTAATGATTTCACTCACTATGTAACCTTGTATGAGACCTAAGATAATCCCAGCGCCCATCATGGATGTAAAATACCACACCGCATGTCTAAGGGCACCACTGTCTTTGCTGGATATAATAAAACCTAGCACTAGCACGGCCAAGATACCGCCAATAGGATCCAAAATAATACCTTCCCATTGTAAAGTATTAGCGATAGCAGCTTGAGGTCTCACTGCTTGTAGCAGTGGTTTTATAACCGTTGGCCCTGTGACAATCATGACGGCACCAAAGACTAACGCAACTTCCCATGAAACATGAAACAATAAAATAACAGCTGTTGTGATCCCAACTAAATTGATTAATAAACCTAAGGTGGTTAACCGTAAAAAAGAGACACCATGTTCTTTGATGTCAGCAAAACGCAGTGTCAGACTGCCTTCAAATAAAATTAAAGCCACCGCCAAGGACACCATGGGAAATAATAGATCACCGAATAGACTATCTGGCTTGAGAATACCGGCCACTGGCCCCAAAAGCACACCTGCAATTAATAAAAATAAGATGGAGGGGAGATTAAAACGCCAAGCAGTTACCTGACTGATAACTGAAAATAAGCCAATTAATCCTAAGCAGGCTACAGTACTGAATGTCATGATCATCCTTAATCAGTGATATCGAATTGAAGGATATTATATAGGAATTATTTCCGCCGTGCACGCTTTTTAACCGGCTCCTTCTTTTTAACTCTTGTTTTCCTAGCATTACTAGGTTGTGCTGTTTTACGACCAGGTTTCTTGCGATCGTTGCCTCTGCCACGTGACTCACCAAAGGATTTACTGCGACGTTTGGGAGCAGGTTTTCTGTCATGCCTACCGTTTGTTCTGGCAACTTCGATTTCATTCTCAGGTAATGGATTTGATTGTTGAATCAAATAGGCCAAGGCTGCGGCAACATCTTGAGCCTCGCAGCCAGAGTGTTGCATAATGTCTTCAACCATTTTGTAATGAGGTTTTAAACGCTTACTCTTATCAATAATATTTATCACTTTTTCAGCTAATTCTTTGCTGCGCTTTTCACTCATTTCCTGGAGAGAGGGTGGTGCTAATTGCTTGATAGAAGTATGCACTGCATGCTCAATATCATCCAATAAGCGCTTTTCTCTATGAGTAATCAATAAAATAGCTTTACCTTTGCGTCCAGCACGGCCCGTACGACCAATGCGGTGAATATATGATTCAGTGTCATGCGGGATGTCATAGTTAATCACATGACTGACCCGTTCAACGTCAATACCACGTGCTGCCACATCTGTTGCCACGATAATATCTAAAGATCCTTTTTTAAGTTTAGTAATTACTTTTTCACGCAGAGATTGGCTCATGTCACCATTAAGTGCTGCTGCCGCATGGCCACGTGCTTGCAAGCGCTCAGAAAGTTCAGCAGAACTATTTTTAGTACGAGTGAAAATGATAGCTGCTTGAATATCTTCGACTTCAAGCAATCGTGTTAACACATCTAGTTTTTGGTTATTAGCAGCTAAGGTATAGAATTGTTCAATAGCATTAACCGTCATCTCTTTAGGTTTGATATGAACCTTTTGAGGTTTATTTAAATATCGTTTTGCAATTTTTTGAATCGATAATGGCAGTGTTGCTGAAAATAGTGCAGTTTGATGTTCCTTTGGGATTTGCTCTAAAATCCACTCAATATCATCAATAAAACCCATTTTTAGCATTTCGTCGGCTTCATCTAAAACAATGGTTTTTAAGGTACTTAAATCTAAGGTTTTACGACGCAAATGATCCATCACGCGTCCTGGTGTACCCACAATCACTTGCGCGCCACGTTTTAACGCCCGTAATTGAATATTATAATCTTGCCCGCCATAAATGGGGGTTACATGAAAACCTTTAATGTTTCTCGCATAGCTTTGAAACGCTTCCGAGACTTGAATGGCGAGTTCACGCGTAGGTGCAATGACCAATGCCTGCGGCTTATTACTTTTGATATTTAAATGAGACAAGATAGGTAAGGCAAATGCTGCAGTTTTACCGGTACCCGTTTGTGCTTGCGCTAAGATGTCATCACCATTAAGTAAGATGGGAATGCTTTGTTCTTGTATCGGCGTTGGTGTTTCGTAACCTAGCTCAGCGAGCGCCGACAATAATGGTTGGCTAAGCCCCAGCTCTTTAAACGCCGGCTTTTTTAATGATGGTGTTGACATGGAAATGTGTTCTCTGTGATTGTTCGTTAAATGGACAGTGAATTATACGGACTAATTGGTCAAAAGTCACGCTTATTTTGAAGATAGTTTATTTGTAGCTAATTAACTGTAATTATTAAGATTTTATGAAGAGAGACAGTAGACAATCTTATACTATAATTTCCTTTATGAGGGAATATAATCAATGCGTAGTATAAGTATCATTCTTACAGTCATTTTTCTTTTATTGAGTGCCGAGACCTTTGCTGAGGGAACGTCAGAGGACCCGTGTATCGTACCCACCGCCATGGACCGCATTAGACCTGCCCCTAGAGAAGAGCCCACTGAAGTCTCCATATCGATGTATGTCCTCGATATTGAGAATATTGATGATATTAACCAAGATTTCACGGTGGATGTGGTGATCAATCAACAATGGCATGATCCGCGCTTAATTAACCAAGCAGCTCTGAAAAAGTATCCTGACATCCGCTGTACCTACGAATTAAGAGATGTCTGGAATCCCAAATTAACAATTTACAATTTAAGAGATTTAAAACCCATCCTTGATAAAGTCGTCACCGTCAAGCCTGATGGCAGCGTGAATTACTTACAGCGATATTTTGGCACGTTAACGGCGCATTTAAATTTGAGAAATTTCCCTTTTGACTCGCAAAAGTTTCCTATTACTTTACTATCAACAGAATACAGTCCCGAACAATTAAAATTAACGTTTAATAAAAAAGATACGGGTCATGAAAAAAAATTCTCAATTGCAAATTGGAAGCTCACACCCATTGGCGCAAAAGTTGGAAAAGTCACAGCAGAGTCTGCTCACGTTCCAGTGAAGTCGGGTGATTACGCAACGTTCCAATACTCGTTTTATGGCAAGCGAGATTTAACCTATTACGTCTGGAAAGTGATTATTCCTATGACGCTAATCGTTTTGATGTCATGGGCTGTGTTTTGGGTCAACCCAAGACAAATTGAAGCCGAAGTCGGTTTATCTGCCACGACTATCTTAACGTTGATCGCATTCTTATTTAACTTAAACAGTTTACTTCCAAGGATCCCATACTTAACTAATTTAGACTTCTTCATCTTATTTTCACTGATCTTGGTATTCTTATCTTTCATAGAGGTAGTTATCACTTGTAGCTTAGCCTTGGCTGATAGGGATCGCATAGCCATTATTATTGATCGCTGCGCCAGAGTTGTATTCCCAATACTCTATATCTTAAACTTTAGCTATTTCATGCTTCATTAAAAATACCCCACCATCATCCTCGTCCCCCGCACCATCATCCTCGGGCTTGATCCGAGGACCCAGAAGCAATTAATAGAAAAAGTTCATTACTCTCTAGCGGAGCTATACCCATTACAGATGAAAATGCGACATTAGGGCGATTTGGAAATAAAAAAACAAAAGCACTAATCCATATTCTCTAATTGATGCAAAGCCTCAAACCATTGATCCTGCAACCCATCTAACTCACTCACTAATGCTGTCTTCTCAAGTCTTAATTGTGATGCTTTGTTTTGCCCGGTCTCTTCCTGATAAAGCTCGGGCTCCTTTAATGCATCATCCACAACGGCAATCTTCTGGTTCACTTTTTCAATCTTTTGCTCCAAAGATTTCACTTGTTTTTCAAGCTTAGTCGTATTCTCTACAGACAAAGGCTTATCTTTCTTAACTTTCTTAGATTGTTTTTGCTGCGATTGAGCCTTATCCGTTAACCATTGCTGATAATCATCCATATCACCTTTAAATAGCGTTATCCCGCCGTCATCCACTAACCAAAAGGCATCACAACAACTTTCTAATAAATAACGATCATGAGAAATCATGATAAAGCTGCCATTAAATTCTTGCATTGATAGCACTAGGGCATTGCGCATTTCCATATCTAAATGATTGGTAGGCTCATCAAGCAGTAACATATTGCATTGCAAAGATGCTAAAATAGCTAAGACTAAACGTGATTGCTCACCTCCAGAAAAGCGCTCGATACACGTTAAAGCTTTATCGCCACAAAAATTAAAGCCCCCCAAGAAATTACGAATCAGCTGCTCTGACCACTGCGGGTGTCGTTGCAAAATGTGCCAAGCAGGCGTTTGATCAAAGCGTAATAATTCTACTTGATCCTGGGCATAATAGCCCAAGTTTAATTTAGGTGATTTCATTAAAGTACCGTTTAAAGCCGTCAAAGTCCCGGCCAATGTCTTCATTAAGGTAGACTTGCCCGCACCGTTAACGCCTAATAAACCAATACGATCACCTTTATTTATGGTTAATTCTCCAATGCGCAGTACGGGTTGTTCGTAACCAACCGCAAAATCTTCCAAGCGCATAGCAGGGTTTGAAATATCTTCTGCTGTTTTAAATTCAAAGCTAAAAGCTGTTTTGTCTTGCAAGACTTGGATTGTTTCTATTTTCTCTAAAGCTTTTATACGGCTTTGTGCTTGCTTAGCCTTAGTGGCTTTAGCTCGAAACCTGTCAACAAAACTCTGCATATGAGCAATAGCGCGTTGTTGTTTTTCTGATAAGGCTTGCTGGGCTTTTATATGCTCTGCTCGTAAACGTTCAAAATCAGAATAACTACCCTTATAAGCTTTAATTTTCTTATGCTCAATGTGCCAAATGTAGTTACAGGTATTGTCTAAAAAAACTCTGTCATGAGAAATTAAAACAACAGCGCCTTGGTATTTCGTGAGAAACTGTTCCAGCCAAGTTATGGCGGCGATGTCTAAGTGATTCGTTGGCTCATCCAGTAACATAATGTCACTAGGTTTTAACAATGCTTGCGCCAACTGTAAACGCATACGCCAACCGCCGGAAAAGGTTTTGACGGGTTTATGTGTTTCATGGTTACCAAAGCCTAGACCATGTAAAATAGTCGCAGCAAGGGCTTCTAAATGATAGGCATTGATATCATCTAATAGTGCTAAGCACTCAATGATTTTTTCATCTTGTTCTTGTTCATAAGCTTGTTTTAATTGCCGCTGTGCTTGTACATATTCATGATGACCTTGCAATACATAATCAAGAGCGGTGGTGTCAGTATCGGGCATCGTTTGACGCATGATAGCAATGCGTAAATCCCGAGCGATATTTAAGTCACCTTTATCCGCACTGAGTTCACCATTAATAATGGCCATAAGGCTCGATTTTCCCGTGCCATTAGCGCCGACCAAACCAATACGATGACCATTGAAGATATCGAGGCTTACATCGCTGTAAAGCGCTTCGCCATGAAAATCTAGTTCAATGTTTTTAAGCGTTATCATTATTGGTTACCTGAGTTTGTTTCCACGAAGCGGGAGTGCTTCTTAGTAGGTTGTGTTCCTTAATCACAGGGGTAGATTATAACTTAAAAGAAGGGGAATACAATATCCCCTAGCAAGACTAGGAGATATTGTAAAATGTTGAACTCAACCTGATATGGTTACCGCTTGCCTTGTCAGCACTGGAGTAGACACAGGTGTCAAAACAGGGGTAGATACTGGTGATGCTATGATCCCACCATTATTATCATGCTCAATTTTACTATTAGCAAACATCCCGGCATATGCTAGAGCATTCGTGTTAATATCATCTACACTGTCATCTATACTATCATCTTCGTCATCGCTAACTAGCAATAAAAAATTATTGTTTCTAGCAGTTCTAGCTGAAGGAAGATCATCATTAGCGCTCTTCTCTCTACTGTTGTCTACGGCAACAGCAGCTGTAGTACTACTGCTCGCTGCTAAAGATTCAGTTGAGATGGTAATTGGCGCAACAACAGTACTTTTTCTATTAACAAGCGCAGTGCTCGATAATCTAGTCGCCATAACAGATAATCGATTAGCATGTTCTTCTTGAAAGCTTATTCTTTTCTTTGGGGTTATGACTTTTGTGTTGTTATCTTCATCAGTAATATCATTATTTTTGGTCATCAGTTTTATTTTTTTACGTTGATAAGTGATACCACTCAGTACTTTCATAGACTTATCATGTAATTTAGATTTATGTTTTCTTTTCTCTAACTTCGATTTCAGACTAAACCCTAGCATGCTGCTAATGCCGAAAACACCTAAAGTTCCGATGACAAGACTAGCGCCAAGTGAAAGAGGAGCTAGTATTAATGAGGTGATCATAATACTTGTGCTCAGTGTAATTAAAAAACCTCCAGCGGTTTTTCCAAGTTTATTTGTATTACGAGCGCTACTGACATTAGTCCGTCGATGAATGGTTTTTCTGATAGCTGCAACATTTCTCTTAGTTGGGTTTTGCAATGCTGTGAGCAAATCTTCAGTATTGGTAGCTAGAAGTTGTCGACGTTCGTCAATACGATGAGTTCGGAATAGTTTTGAACGTAATATGCGTTGGTCGGAACGTAATAAACTTTTATTTTTCTCTTCTGACCGTGCCGCTACTGCCGCTATTTCTTTTTCAATGTTAACTATTGCTGTGTCAATAGCAGCAGAAGTCTTTTCAATAAATCTCATATATGCTCGAATACGAGCGCTTAAAATGCCTGAAGTGACACCTCCAGGTTCTTGTAGCATATTGTTTAATGCAATTAAGCTCAAAGAAAGCCTACGACCAAAATCTTCATTGGATCCTACTTGTTTGTTAGTCTCATCATTACTGCTTGTTACTAATGTGAGAGTTGAACTGACTCGGTCTAATAATCCATTGAATGCATAACCACCAGTATTTTTTTCAGATCTATCTTGTTTCTGCGTTATATACACACGTTCGTATATTGCTGATAATGCTTCAAATCCCTCATGGATTTCTTTAAGTTTTAGTTTGTTCTGAGCTATTTGTTGAGAAGGCTTAATATGAATATCAATGAATTTCTCGAGTACTTTCACAAGGTTGCTATTCTTCCGATCTTTTTCAAAACGTGATATCAAGTAATTTAATACAATGCTTACTTTGTCAATGTTCGATACCATTTCACTGAGCAAGGCTAATTGTGAGGTGAAAGGCTTAGAGAAAAGTTTCTCCTGAATTAAAGGCAATGCTATGAATGGACTGTTAGCAATACGCCTCATTTCATTAGTACTTAGTTCGAGGAGGTTTTTTAAGTCACTATAATTTTTAAAGGCATTGAGCAGGCGTTGAAATTTTTCTTCCGTTAGATTTAAGTCTCGCATGATTTTCTTTCTATTTGCAAGCAAAATTGCTAGCAATGGTTGTATGATTTTCTTATTGGTACAGTGACTAATGAAAGAATGCTCAGACATTAAGAGCTCAATGATCGTCATACGTGCGGATATAATGCTTTTAAAGTCAATGATTCTTTGGGATTTATGATATGCTTGCAATGCTTGCTTAGCTTCTTGCTTTTTAGCTTGCAACTGTTCCGCCTTGGCAGTTAGCTTTTGTACGGTTTTAATAGAAACATCTCCTTTTGAGAAGCCGGCTTCAACAGCCGCAGCAATTTTATTATCTAAGGCTAATTTTCGTTTTTCAATAGTTTCAAGTTTATATTTTAGAGGGTAAAAAATAGCCTGCATCTTTTGATACTGGCGTCTTAAAGTTTTTGCTTGCCTTTCATTTAGTGGCGTATAGTAAGCCTGGTTCTCCATTCCATCTGCTAGCATAAGAAGTTTCGTTTTGATCGCAATTAAGCGTCTAAGTTTCCTAGCAGTCAACTGGCTTGGCGATAAGCGTATAAAGTCATTAACCATTCCAACCAGATGAAACAGATAAAGCAAAAAAGGATCTTCTCGGTAATCTTCACCTGAATATTTCATAATAAACCCCTGTAATCTCACGTAATACTTGTCTAATGCTCAGCAACAGTACACCTGTTGCCTATGCAAGTCAATATCTTAGAGGTAAGAAACAAAAAAAAATTACAAATAAATCAACAAGTTAAGGTTTCCTTAAGCAAAAAACGACCTAAGCAAGGTATTTCAATAACTTACGGAGCTCATACATTGCTGTGTTATAGCCGATGTTGATGATTTTGTCGTATTCTTTGAAGTCGAGGATGTGGTAATCCATAGGATTAATGATGATTGAATGGGTGGCTTGCTTTAACATTTCCTCGGAGTGTAAGTAGCTACTAATCATCATACTGCGGCTAATAGTGAGGAATATATTTGGTAAGTGTGACTGGGAAAATTCATTATTATCGTGTATCTGTTTTGTCAGTTTATGTATGACAGAATTACTTTCATCAATATTCCCTTGGTAACTATAATCACTATGCTGCGGCTCGATTTGCACGGCAATGATTTTACCATCACCGCGCAAACGGCTGGACATGATATCCACCGGTAAATTATTTAGGATTCCTCCATCCACTAAGATATGGCCATCATCATCAACTAGCGGAGGAAAGATCCCAGGTAGCGATGCACTGGCCCTAACGGCACGCCAAATGCGGCCCTTGTCTAACACGGATATTTGCCCCGTCGATAAATCAGTAGCGACACAAAATAAAGGTTTCCACAAATTTTCTATGACTAAATCTTCAGTAAAACAGTCAATTAGAATGTTTTCCAAGGTTTTACCCGAGCCTAAGGCTTTGGTGGGAATGGTAAAATCAGTGATAGAATAATTCGAGGTGAGACGTTTTTTGATGGTGTCATACACACGATCATGCGGCAAATCTACAGCGTATAAACCCGCAAATAAAGCACCGATACTGGTCCCGGCAACGCAATCGATTTCAATATTTAGCTCTTTTAACGCACGTAATACACCAAAGTGCGCTAAGCCTTTAGCGCCACCACCCGATAGCACCAGTGATAAGCTATTACCTGTTATAAATCTAGCAATACGGCCAATGTCTTTAACATTGCCTTCACGGATATGATACAAGCGATCAATTTTACGATTTTTAGTCCATGCCTCGCGGTAGAATGCATAGGGTTTTTTTCTATCATGAATCAAAAGTAATTCTTTCGTAGCATACACATGGGCCCATTCAGAAAAGATAGCGGATTCAGCTTGGGTTAAACTAGGGTTATCTGTTTCATCGGCAACGGCAAGGACACGATCAGCAAGCCGAATGCATAATTGTGTCCAAACACTTAAGGTATCACTGGCAATATAAATGAGGTAAGGATACTGATCCTCAAGCTGCTCAATAACTTGAGTAATTTCATCAACGGTTTGATCATTGATTTGAGTCACACCAAATAGAGCACTGTCAATGATGAATTGTTCATTAATAAAAACAGCTTGCCCATAACGGGAAATTTCTGGCTCAAGATTTGCAATAAACTGTTCTATATTCCCATAATTACCGGCGGGTAGAAGGGTAATGCTGCAACGACTCATGCCTTGATAACCTGTTGTCGTTTTACCTAACGCTTGACGGATGCCGATATTAGCAATTTCTAATAAAGACTGTGGTGAATTGGCAATATGGTTTTTAAAAGTTTCCCGTGTAATGATGAGCAATCTTGTGCTCCTCAATGCAGTAATGGTTGCGGTGCATTGCACGCCAGAGAGCAAGGAATGGATCCCCACCATTTCACCTGGACCTAATTCATTTACTGTAGTTTTGACATTATCGATTTCTTTGCTGACAAGTACTCTCCCGCTGATGATGACATATAAATTACCGTCTATTTTCCCTTCTTTAAGTAATACTTCACTGGCTGTAATTTCATATTGCCACAAATTATTAATCATAGTGGTTAGCAGTTGTTTATCGATTTGACGAAAGAAAGCATTCTTCATCAGCTTTTCGAAGATCCGTTCTGTGGGTAATCTGTCTTTACATCGATGCATCGAGGACTCCTACCTGACGCAGGATTTTTATTCTCATATTCTGTTAATTATAATGCTTAATCATAGAATTACTGCTTAACACTCTATTAACTCTCATAAAATATCGTTAACGCAAAATGATAAGGTGGATCTTTTCTTCATTGAACCTATAGTTATTTTATACAGATAGATGATGTTAGGTTGTTGTCATGACAAATAAAGGTTATAAATATATCGTGGCAATTATAATATTCGGCGTATTTTACGGCGCTAGCCAATATTTAATTGCCGCAGAAGAATCAAAGCAAGATAGCCAGCAAACATTATTTTTAAAAGCCGAGAAAGCCTTAAAAAATAATAATGACAAGGCGTTTGAAGCACTCTTGCCACAATTAAAAGATTATCCTTTATATCCCTACTTAATTTATGAAAAACTCAGTAAAAATGTCACAGAAGAAAATGAATCACAAATAAAAGCATTTTTAGAAAAATATCCAAAATTACCGCCGGCAGAAGATTTACGTGAACAGTGGTTTAAGCTTTTGGCTAAAAATAAGCAATGGAATAAGATTATTGAAAATTATCCGACAAAATACAAAACGACGGCTGCCAATCAGTGTTTGTACATACAAGCGTTTATTAATATTGGTGAAATAGCGCAAACCACCTCAGCAATTCCGGCACTATGGTTAGTCAGCAAGCAACAGCCAACGGTTTGTATGCCGGTCTTTGAAGCTTGGGCAAAACAAGGTTATGCTAAAGATGATTTGATTTGGGAGCGCATTGGTTTGACACTAAAGGCTGGTAATGTTGAGTTAGCCAAAAAACTCTTGAAGTTGCTACCACCGAATGAACAAAAAGTCGGTCAGATTTGGTTAAATACCCATAGCGATCCAGCGTCCATCGCTAAAAATATAAACTTAGATAAAGATCACAAACAAGTAAATCCCATCGTCACTCATGGCTTAACTAAACTGGCAGAAAATGATCCGAATACTGCTTATAAGAAATGGCATAAATTAGCGGAAGAATATGGCTTATCTGCCGATCAGAAACAAACAGTAAAAGAAGCTATCGCGCTTGGACTCATTAAAAAAGATGCAAGTGCGGCACAACATAAAGTTAAACAATTAAAAACAGCCACTAATAATAAAAATGTTGCCGAATGGATGCTAAGAGAACTCATTAAAAACCGTAACATGGAGCAAGTGAAAGGTTTAGTCGAAGCCCTACCACAAAAAGAGCAAGCTAAACTAAATTGGCGTTACTGGTATGCGAAAAGTTTAGAAGCCTTAGGTCAAAAAGATAAAGCACATAATATTTATACCAGTATATCAGCTGTGCCAAGTTATTACGGTGTGTTAGCTGCTAATAAAATTAGTAGAAAGCTCCCCATTACATATTATAGGATTGATATATCCAATTCTGAACGCAATGCTGTGTTAGCCAATCCTAATATTCAACGCGCAGAAGCTCTTTATCAATTAAAACGCTATAACGTAGGTGATAAAGAATGGTGGACGGCGATTGATAACTTATCTGACAAACAAGACTATGTCGCTGCGAAAGTGGCACAAGAGTGGGGCATGAATAATATCGCTATTGCCACCGGTAATAAAATCAAAGGCAAAAAAGATTTTACGTTGCTGTATCCCTTGGATTATGAAAGCACCATTGCCAAGGCAGCCAAAAAGAATGACATTGAGCAAGCCTGGATTTACGCTATTATCCGACAAGAAAGCCGCTTTCATCCCAGCGCTAAGTCATCCGTTGGTGCTAAGGGTTTAATGCAACTTATGCCCGGCACAGCAAAAGATGTGGCAAGAAAATCCAAAGGCGCAATATCACCATCAAACATTAACTTGTTAGATCCAACTACCAATATCCACTTAGGCTCCGCCTATTTAAGTGATCTGTTAGACTCATGGGGTGAATACGGCATCCTCGCCACCGCGTCCTACAACGCAGGCCCCGGCAATGTCCGCAAATGGATCCCAAAAGATGATGCCATGCCAGTAGATGAATGGGTAGAAATCATTCCTTTCAATGAGACACGCACTTACGTTAAACACGTGCTCTTAAACACCGTCGTCTACCAAGATCGCTTAAAACAAAAAGACACCATGAAAAAACACTTAAAAGACATCCCTGTGGATGCGAAGTATCAATAATCAACGTGCCCGTTTACTGCTGTAAATAATCACGATAATTAATCACTTGAATAGGTTCTTTATATGGGAATTGCTCGCCGTTATAGAGCAAGTAGCCAAGATCACTATTACTTAACAAAGCTTCAACGGGCTGTATCATACGTGTTGTAAAACCAGCGCCGCTTTTTATTTCGATGAGTTCTTTGTACTGTTTGCGGTCGATAATTAAATCAATTTCCATACCACTACTTGTTCGATAATAATAGAAGTCAGCGTGAGTATTATTATGCTTTTCTTTTTTTATAATTTCGGTGACAAGATAGTTTTCAAAAATAGCACCTTTCATTGGACCATGTTTGTATTGTTCAATGGTATTAATGGCGGTGAGATATGATACTAAGCCCGTATCATAAAAATAGAGCTTAGGGCTCTTTGTAATTCTTTTTCCGTAGTTTTTATAGAAGGGAGGTAAGAGAAATATGATATAAGAGGCTTCTAAAACAGATAGCCAACTCTTAATTGTTGGCACTGAAACGCCCAAGTCATTGGCATAGTTTGACATATTAAGTGCTTGACTGACATTGCTCGCTAAGAGTTGCATAAAACGACTAAAATCTCTTAAATTACCGATATCTTTAATGGCTCGTAAGTCTTTATTTAAATAGGTTTCAATATAAGAAGCATACCAATTTTGTATTTGCTCATTGTTTAAATGAACCACTTCCGGATAACTGCCGTGAATGATTATGTCCCGATTAACCTGCTCAGGCATCTCTACATATTGATAGGGTAGCAGCGTTAATAAACCAATACGGCCAGCTAAGGATTCTGTAATATTTTTCATTAAGGAGAATTGACTAGAGCCCGTCAAAACAAACTTTCCATAACGCTGTCTATCATTATCAATGGCTATCTTTACTAAGTTAAAAATTTCTGGAGCCTTTTGTGCTTCATCAAAAATAACCTTGTCATTATACGTTTGGATAAAACCTTGAGGATCATTTTCAAAAAAGTCCCTTACTCGATAGTCATCAAAGCTGACATAGCGGTAATCCACTAAGACTTTTTTGATGAGAGTCGATTTGCCAGATTGTCTAGGGCCGGTTAGCCCGACCGCTGGAAAACTTGTTAGATAACTTTTTAAGGCGGCTTCAAGCACTCTTGGTTGGTATTTCATGCTTCACTCCTTCAAATTTAAAGTATGACCTTAAATCTACACCATAAAAACAGAAATTCCAATGTAAATTTAAAGTCAAACTTTAAATTTACATGAAAAAAATGAGCGTTATGAACAATTTAACCTCGGGCTTGTTGTATTTTTACCCGCGCCGCTTTAACATACATAATAAAACCATGGGGTTACAAAAATAATCTTCCCCTAACTTCACGGACACTAACTTGTTAACAGCTATGAACCAACAAAGAAGTGATAAAATAACCAATCCTACGAGAACCTAATATTCTCGGGGAATTTATTAAGATTGCCAAAGCTGTTGAAAGTAAAACTGAGTTCACACAAATAGTATCTAGCAGTTCAAGCAGTGCTTGCAGTTCAAGTAGCGCAAAGGTGTTTTAGTTATTATTATTTGGCAGATGAGTTAGTAAGGGTAGCTCATCGTTCTGCCCAATTGAAGTTGATTGTGAATCTGAGGCTGATAAAAAACGTTGGTTATAAGTATCAGCACCCGCGGTGTTGTGAGTTATTGATTTTCTTCTTCTGCGGTTTGGCTTAGTTGTTCTTCTCCAAGAACTGCCGTAACTTAGCGTTTTCTGACTGTTGTCATCAGCACTACTACGATAGCTTAGTGTTTTATTTTTCCTTCTACCACTATTATCTTCGTAACTTAGCGTTTTCTGACTGTTGTCATTAGCACTACTATGATAGCTTAGTGTTCTATTTTTCCTTCTATTACTACTATCCCAATTCAAAGTTTTCTGACTGTTGTCATCAGCACTCCTATTATCGATTTCGGTTGTACGGCTATAATCATGGGCACTGTTATCCACAACTTTTTTTATTTTTGCGTCAGGATGTGATACAAGTACGTCACCGCCGCGTGTGTTATAAGTAACAGAGGGGGGATTCTGCGATATTTTCTCTAAAGTCGCAGCTATAATTTTCATTGCTTCATGTTGCTGAGTGGTATTTTGCTGGGCCTGTTCTTTTAGAAGTATATTTTGTTGAAAAGCAGCGAGAGTCTCTTTAATATCACTCTTATCTTGTGCCAGCTTTGATCTATAAAGAATAAGGGCCTCACGCTCATCGAGCAGTTCATTTCTCATCCCCAACATTTTTGCCTTAAGCGCGTTTGATTCAGGCAAAAGTTTGTTATGAATTTCAAATTCAAGCCCAACTTTAGTATTTTCAAGTGTCTCAATACTTACTTGCAATGTTTTTATTTCGTCTTTCTTTTCATTCATTTTCTGCTGTGCTAATTTTTGTCCTTCCTGTTCAATAATCAAATTTAGCTCGGAGTTTTTTTTATCGAGTTCTTTTTGAGTCGTTGCTAATGATTGTTCCTGCTTTGTTAACGTTGTTTCTCTTTTATCTAATGAATTTTTCCGAGCTGATAATAGCTGTTCCTGGGCGGTTAAAGCGTCTTTTGTTTTATCCAATCCATCAAGAATGGGTCTTAATTTAGTTAGCTCTGCTAAATTGTCAATATTCATGTTAGTAATGGTGTCTTTTTCTGCGATGTGTTCATTTTTCTCTCTTTCTGCTTGTTCGTATCTCTGCTTGTAGTTATTTAATCGGCGGGACATATGATCATGGACCACATAAACAACAAATATCGTTACACCTAATCCAGATCCTAAAAATAGGAGGATGTCCCACAAATTTACCGCTAACATCATATTACCCCTCTTGTTCTAAATAAATTAATAAACCGCTGAAACAGGCCCATATGCCCGGCAGAAAATCGCATTTTGAATTGCGAGTAGTATATACTCCTCGTGACTCAAAATGCGAGATTAATGCTATTGCTTTTTGCCCCCTTGGAACCTTTGAAATTTGGCAATAGATCGACTATTACCTGCATTTCAAAGGTTCCAAGGGAACAAAAATCAACTCGCCTAAATCTCGCATTTTGAAGTGTGACGGGTATAT
>JAJFKI010000081.1 GCA_021773295.1 Gammaproteobacteria bacterium
ATATTTTTCGGCTAAGCGGGTCTATCTAAAACACACTGTAAATACACCCCTTTTGGCTCTTATGCGACATCCCTGTCCTTTATGTTTTACTATCCCCCCGCTCCGCCGAAAATTCTGCGTCGAGAACTGCGCAATATCCTGTTGGTGGTGTGTGGGGGGAGATAGATTAAGGAATTTAGTTTTAAACGATGAATGATGATCTCGATAAACATGGACAAGGTGATACTTGGGCTGCAGGGGCTGAGGGTGTTTATGATCTTGTTGTGGTTGGAGCAGGGATTAGTGGACTTTGTTTTGCTCATTTTGCTAGGCATGCAGGGTTTTCTACCTTAGTGTTGGAAAAATCTGCTGAGGTTGGCGGATTGATTGAGTCTATTACTGTGGATGAAGAGGATGGCTTTTGCCTGGAGATGGGAGCGCATACTTGTTATAACAGTTATTCAACGTTATTAGAGGTATTAGATGAGTGTGGGGGCTTGGATTTATTGCAGTCACGCTTGAAATTACCTTATCGCTTTTGGCATCGTCAGCGTATTTGCAGTATTGCTTCACGATTACATTTTTTAGAATTACTCTTTAGTATTTGGCGCTTACCGTTTACGGATAAGGATGATCTCAACTTAAAAGAATTTTATTCCCACGTGCTTGGCGAAGATAATTATCGTGATGTGTTTCATCATGCCTTTTCAGCCGTACTATCACAAAATGCCGATGGTTATCCGGCAGCTATGCTTTTTAAAAAGCGTCCTCATCATCGCAACAGTGTGATGCGCAAGTTTTCAGCCCGCGGCGGCTTACAAAGCATTCCCCGGGCTATTTCAAAAACCTTAAATATAAAGCACCAAGTTAAAGTAAAAGATATTTTCGCTGAGAATGGTTATATCGTGGCAACTAGTCAAGGCGAAATTAGAACCAAACACATCGCCATAGCCACGGATCATAAGCAAGCCTCAAGCTTACTCAGGCATGTAAATCCTGATGTTGCCGAATTACTCTCAATGATCCCAACTGCTTATATAGAAACAGTAGCTGTTGCATTGAAAAAAGAACATTGCCCATTAGAACCGCATGCTGGATTAATTTCAACGGATACTAACTTTTACTCCTCCGTCTCAAGAGATGTTATTGCGGATAAGTATTATCGAGGCATGACATATCATTATCCTGCGAAACAATTAGGGCAAACATCTAAGCTGAGTGTTATCTGTGAAAGCTTAAATGTTATGCCAGAAAATATTTTATTTAGTGAAGAAAAGTCTCAATCATTACCAGCACCGATGCACGGCCACGATCTTATCATCGACAAAATACACTCTCGTCTACAAAACACATCTTGTTATTTAGTAGGAAATTATTTTAATGGCATTGCCATTGAAGACTGCGTGGTGAGAGCTAAGCAAGAAAGCTCACGCTTAAAATCAAATCCAAATGGCAAGTAACGCCATCACAGCTGCGCCCGAAAAACAAAAAGCTACCTTTCCCCAAAAAATACCGCTGTTATCCTTTAGCCAACTGCCTAAATACTCAAACAGAGCAATATAGATAAACGTGCCTGCGGCGGCGGCATTGAAAATCGCTTCAACCAAAATGGCCTTTTGTTGTAACGCATGTAGTAAAGTGCTACCCGCAGCAATACCAAGAGGTGTCATTAATGAAAATATAATTAAAATAAAATGGCAGTGCCTTTTTTGGTAATTATTTTTCACTAAATGCATCATCAATGCAAAACTTGCCACCATTTTATGACTAATAATGGCCATGAATAAAATCATCATGGTATTCACTTGGGTGGACAGACCCATACTCACACCGGCAATTAATGAATGCAAGCTCAACATGATGGTGATGGTTAAACCCGATATTAGATTATGTTTATCATCACTCTCTAAGCGTCTCTGGTTGGCACGTGACGTTAATAGCATTAAAAATATTGTCAGCACGCAAACCGTAAAGGACCATGGATAAGGATGCTGGCTAACCGTTTCAAAATTCTGTGTAGCATCTGGCAATAAATGAAAAAATGCAGCACCTAGGAAAACGCCTGTGGCAAAGCCCATGCTTTTGACTAAATTAAATCGATGGGATAAATAGAGCGTATATAAGCCTGTGCCATAAGTTAAAAAGAGAATTATCAAGGTTAATGTGATTTTCATTGGATGAATTTTCCAGTTTGAGTCACAGGAGTATATAGCACTTCCACTTTAAAATCCCATGAATAGACGACGTTATTTTTTGTCTAGCTGGGCGAAAAATAACGTCGTCTATTCATGGGATTTTAAAGTGGAAGTGCTATACACCACTAAAAAAACATTAGACAATCGCCAGCTATCTTATTAAGATACCCAAAATTCTATCTATCTATGCAGGGACGTCATGTTATTAAAAAAATCGATTATTGCATTATTAGTGTCCACTATTGTGATCGTAGTAACCAGCACCGTTGCATTTGCTGGCACTTACTCAAAAGGCATAGAAGAAGTCCCATTACCCACAACCCCTGAAATTCCCGGTGGATTTACCTATGGCGCTTCATTTTTATTCTTACAGCCAAGTTTGGCTGATGGCGATAATGAATATGGATCACTGATTACATTGACACCAACACCACCGACCCTCAGAGCACGCTTACAAAAAGTAGAGCCGAACTACCAAGCAGCGATGGAATTACGCTTTGGCTATCAATTTGCGAATAGCCACAGCGATGTTAATTTTATCTTCTCGACGTTTAATCACAGTTATAACGATTCCCAGAACATTTCTACGCCCAATCAAATTATTCAAAATTATTTAGGTGATAGTTTTATGCATGCCAGAGCCAGGACTAGCATTAACTTTCAGCAATATGATTTAAATTATGGCCATTCTTTTGATTTATTTAATCAGCTCTATTTGCATCCAACGCTAGGGCTTAGATTCATTGAGCTCGACCGTGACTTTCGTTCAAGCTATCAAGCTTCAACACTGAACCCATTATTGTCTGCTAATTTAGTAGGAGATCTTAGCAGTGATTATAACGGTATTGGTCCAGTAGCAGGCGTTAATTTTAATTACCCTTTATTTGGTGCTTTTAGCTTAAGCGGTGCGGCGCAAGGTAGTCTCTTGAATGGCCACTTATCCTATAACACGAAGAGTCATTACCACTTAGGCAATACCATAACGCCTTACATCGCTAAAAAGCGTGAGTCTCGCCACTTAGTCGCCATTCTAAATACAACGATGGCATTACGTTATACGCACCCTTTCGAAAATAAATCCTATGCGCTTATCACTGAATTAGGTTATCAAATCAGTAATTATGGTAACGCGATTGGTCGATTAAATCCGTTGAATGGTTTTGCCAATAATCCTGCTGGCACAAATCCACCTCCTCAAAGCACCACGGCTTCACTGGGCTTCAATGGTCCCTTTATTCGCGTGGCCTTAGAACAAATGCCGCAATTTACCTTCCCAAGTGTGGCTTCAACGCAAACAAACACCCGCTATGTTGCGCCTGGATTTATTGTTGCAATGACAAATATCTGGCAACGGCCTTGGGCACCCATCACTGACTTGGGCTATGCGACTGTGCACAATCAATTTTTTACACCCGCCTTTAAGGTACGTCCTAGAACAGTCTATGACTGGGCCGGGCGCGGTACCTTAGGATATGTGCTGGGCTCTAGTGAAACGGATATTCAAGTGGATTACACGCAATTTGATACTCAAAAGCGTGATCGTGTTTATACAGGCTTCCCTGCCAATCTTACTAGTGTCAGTGCCAGTGGCCCTGCGGGTGTTTACTTTGCGCAAGCAACCTCATTTGTTCAATACCACACAAAACAAATCGATCTTATCTTGGGTAAATATCGCAACTTTAAAGGTAAAACCTTTCATGCCTTTGCCGGTATTAGAGGGGCCGATATTGTCCGCAAGCAAAATAAAGCCTATAGCGGCGGTCAGCCTCCTACCGTCTCTGCTGAAAAGTTCCCGCGTTTAACAAGCGAATTTACGGGTGTAGGCCCATTATTTGGAATTGATGGCGTGTTTGATCTTTACAGAAGCATTAGTTTTGTTGCCGGAGCCCGCTTCGCCGCGTTAGTCGGTGATAATAATGCAACCTTGAAACAATCAGAAGTGAGCAGTACTGGTATTGTGCAATTTAATCACTTAACCTCAGGAAGCCAACGTTATGTTGTACCCGCAGGTGATATTAAACTCGGTTTACGTTTATATTTCCCATTTGCAAATGACAGAACAACCTTTAACGTAGAGGGTGGTTTCCAAGCAAGCGGATATTATCGTGCCATCAATTTGTTATATCCCACATTCCGCACTGGGCTAGAACAGTCAACGACAACCATTTCCTTCTCCGGGCCTTATCTCTTATTATCGTTTACAGGGGTTTAAAAGAGTTAGTCTAATAAATGCTCCAGTCCATAGACGAGTTCTTTTAGCGCCATCACCTTTTTGCAGGAAAAACAGATCCCAGGCATGAAAGCACTGCGGTTAATGCAGTCACTGCGGATAGATAAGGTTTCGCCGAGGCCACCGAAGAGAACTTCTTGATGAGCCACTAAGCCTGGAAGGCGAATGGAGTGGATGTGGACATCTTGGTGATTAGCGCCGCGGGCGCCGGCTAAGGTTTCGGTTTCTTGTTTGGCTTTTGGTCTTTCATTAAAGCCAGCATCAATCATTTGTGCGGTTTTTAATGCTGTACCTGAAGGCGCATCGACTTTTTTATCGTGATGTAGCTCAATGATTTCTACATCAGGATAAAAACGCGCCGCTTCTTTGGCAAACTTCATCATTAACACCGCACCGATAGAAAAATTTGGGGCAATGACACCGCCTATTTGATTTTGCTGAGCGATAGCTTGTAATTCTTCGATTTGTTGCGGCTGTAATCCTGAAGTGCCAATCACTGGTCTGGCGCCTGTATTTAGAATTGCCATGGCGTTATCAAACACCGCTGTTGGTATTGTTAAATCTACAACAACATCAGCACCTGTGTCTTGGATAGTTGCAGTTAAATCGTCGTTTTTAGTGAGCGCAGCAACTAAGCTCAGCCCTGCTTCTTGTTCAACGGCGTTGACCGCCTCACTGCCCATGCGACCTTTAGCGCCATTAATGATGACTTTTATCATGAATTAATACCTTTCAAATAATTATCTAAGTTAGGATCATGCCCTAGCATTTCCTGATAGATGGCAATATAAGTTAGGACATTTTTAACATAATTCCTGGTTTCATGCCAAGGAATTAATTCTACCCATAGATCGACGGGAATGGTTTTTTTAGGCAGCCATTTTTTAATACGATGTGGGCCAGCATTATAAGAGGCGATGGTGAGTACAGGGTGGGTATAGTGTTCTTTGAATAAGTGCGCTATATAAAAACTGCCTAAATGAATATTGATGTGTGGTTGGTTTAATTGCTTTTTATAATCATCTGGCAAGCCTGCTTTATCAATCATATTTTTTGCCGTATAGGGCATTAATTGCATCAAGCCTCGTGCGCCAGCAGGGGACTTCGCAGCGGGATAAAATAAACTTTCTTGGCGAATGATGGCGAAAATCATGGCAGGTTCTAATTGAAATTTATCGCTTTTGTCTTCAACATCATTCCTATATAACAGAGGAAAGCGTAAACTAAGATCATCACGCAAACGCGTCTTAGTACTCGTCTTCAAAGACACTAAATCCCAGCCCCACTCTTTAGCAAGCTTCGCCGCTACATAGCGTTGTTTATCATTAAAGATTGCTATTGCCATCCACCAAGTGGCATTACCATTTATAAAATCTCCTGCTGCATAATACTCTTGTGCTTTTTGGACTAAAGGATGTATAACAACCCATTGCTTTTCTTGCTCAGTGATAACGAGCGTTTTATGATGTGTTTTTGGATTCTCTTCTAACCGCTCTGCCGCTAAAAAGCCATAATAATTTCGTTGCTGCACCAGTCCTTGATAGATTTTTTTCGCTTGTTCTTTATTATCTGTATGTTCCAACGCCCTGGCATACCAATACCGCCAAATTGGTTTGTCTTGATAAGGTGCCGGAATTTTTTCGATAATGCTTTTTACTTTGTCCCAATTTTTAATAGCAAGTTCATAACGAATATGCCAAAACATCATTTTATCATCAAAATAATGGTAATCTATTTTCGCTAACCATGTTTTAGCTTTTTTCGGGTGGCGTTTAATCAGCGTATGGCTGAGCGATTTAATAATTTCTAGTTTTTGTGGCAAAGTAAATTCGTATTTTTCATCAAACTTATTCCAATGACGGGTGACTTGATTTGGCTGTCTCTTCGACCAATGAATTAAACCATGCGTCACCATGTCGTGATGCTTCTTGGTTTTCATCCCTGACTTTAATTGCTTTTTCACTAGGACAGGCTTTTTATGGATCTTGACCCAGAGCTTTGCTGTTTTTGCTTCTTTTTTCGGTAAACGTTTTGCTAAATAATTTGCTAACTTTGTGTTATTAGCATCTAGGGCTAATTTAAACCGTTGCCAAATTTGATCCTTGCTCACAATGCCTTGTTGAATCCAATGATCAAAAATCGGGTTGCAAAGGTTGGGCGCTGATGCCGATTTTAACCACAAGGATGCTTGGTAAGTATTTAAAGGCACAACATCACCGAGTTGTTGTTTAGCTAAAACATACTGGCAACGCTCAGTATCATTGGCTTGTGCTTGACGATAGTATTTCACATAGCTATGCCATTGTTGATGCTGCGCTAATTCTGTTAGCACCAGCCGACGTAATTTCTTCTCTTGTAAACTGCCTTGGTATTTTGATAAAAAATCATCGATTTTTGTTAATGGCGTCGTGGTTAATTGTTTGCGAATAGCTTGGTACTGTAATTCTGGGTATAAGGGGTAGGAAACTAATTGACGCGACAAATCATTAAAGCGCGGCCAATCCTTATCTTCAATAGCCTTCAAGGCTGCCTGGTATAACACCCGCGGTTGAATCTGAGGAGCTTTGATAATTTTTGAATCAGGCACACCACTATCGTACATTTTATATAAAATGATAAACGCAATAATGATGATTAGCCCCAGCCAGCGTGGCATATCTGCATCCCCTCTCTGATTCATCCCCAATAGCCTTAATTATAGTCATGAAATCTCATAGTATTTAGATTTGAAGTCTTCTTATCTATTTATCGACGATTTACACTGCATATTTACATCTAAAATTATCAGCCATAATTAGGTATCAAATTGTTTGTGCGAAATGTCTCAAATGCGTGTGAGACATTCTCTAAATTATCTCATAACTATGTCGAATACATCCTCGCAACCTATTGTTTAATAAGCTTTTTTATTTTAAGTAAGTAAAAGTAATGTCTGATTTTATAGCCCGCCTCTTTACACCTACTTGTAGACTGTTTTTTTTCTGTTAATATTGAAATCCTTAATTCAGGAAGAATTATAACTGTCAAGGATTGACGCCCCCTCTGGGGTAAGTACCTCTTCATACGTCAAAGGTGTGATTTTGCTTAGGTACAACGAACGGATGTCGGCAATTAGCTGACAAGGAGGCAGCTAACAAGGTTAACCTTCTTAGCACTAGGCTTCACAACTGTATGCTTGGCTGGAGTAACCTTATTTATACTTAGGAAACATTAGCTAACCTCCTCCAGGACGAGATGGTGTATAATAATACACGGATTGTTTAAGCCCCAGCGAACCCCCTTGCTGGGGCTTTTTAGTATCCAACAAGTTAATTCAAAAAATACATACACCCTGAGAATTTTCAGCTTTGAGTCAATCTCGCATTTTAATTCACAAAAAATAGCGGAGTTTGCATCTGTAAATGAGCACATTTTTTGTGAATTAAAATGCGAGATTGGCCAAAGATGGAAATTCCTAGAAAAAGGTGAGGAGCTATCACTTCTTCACTTCTACACACTGCATACCTTTGCAATGATACAACGTGGTATAACCATTAGCTTGTTTTGATATGAGTGCAGGAGGCAGTTCACCCACCAAATCCATGGGAATGATAAAAATTAATTGGTTCGCATGTAAGCGTTGCTCCATTGGGATTACCCACTGTTCTTCATCGCTGGGGTGCAAACGCACGATGCGAATGTCTGTGGGTTCTAAATAATTTTCTAAGCCGCATAGTAAGCTCGTATGATATTGTGGTTTTTCAGTGATGGACTTCCAAGACAATTGCAATGTTTTACGCGCGGCATCAATGTAACGCGTTTCGGCTAGCAAGTAACCTAACTGTAATAAGACTTTCACTGCCACACCATTTGCGGCAGGGATGGCTTCGTCTACGAAAGATTTAGGACGTTGAATCAAGTCTTCGTGATCATGAGCCGTATAATAAAAGCCACCATTATCTTCATCGTAAAACTGGGCTAGTAACTGCTCAGCTAAATCAATCGCAAAGTGAATATCACTGTTACGCCATTCGGCTTGTAGTAATTGCAATAAGCCCTCCAAAAGAAAAACATAGTCATCTAAAAAGCCCGGCTCTTGTGCTGAGCCATTGGCATAACAGGTTTTTAATTGTGGTGCTTCCCATAGGTTTTGATGAATAAAGTCTACGGCACTTTGCGCGGCTCGAATATAATAATCTCGATCCAGTACAAAACCAGCTTTGGCCAGTGCAGAAATCGTTAATCCATTCCAGGAAGTTAATAGTTTTTTATCTTTTTTGGGCGATTGCCGCTGCGTGCGTGCTTGCAGTAATTTATGTTTAATCCTATCAATCACTTCTATAACATCTTTTACTTCCATATTAAAATGTTCTGCCAAAGCTTGCTGTTGGCAATGTGCTTGCAAATGCCATTTGCCTTCGAAATTAGCCGGTCCTTCTAAACCAAAATAATAGTGCGCGATTTGTAATTCTTGATGATTCAATACTGCGGCAACTTGCTCTTTATCCCAAACATAATACGCACCTTCTCCTTCATCGCTATCTGCATCTATCGAAGCATAAAACCCGCCCTCAGGATGCGCCATTTCATTCAGTAACCAGTGAGCCGTCTCGGTGATGATTTGTTTAAAATGACTATGCTCAGTCATAGCAAAGGTACGGCTACAAAGTCCTAATAGCTGCGCATTGTCATAGAGCATTTTTTCAAAATGAGGAATAGTCCAGGCTTCATCAACACAATAACGAAAGAAACCTCCACCCACATGATCGTTCAAACCACTCTGGGCCATTTTGACTAAGCTTTGCAGTGCCATTTGCAATATCATTGGCTCTTCTTCAGACTCTTTTTGTTGCTGAAATTGCCAATAATCGAGTAAAAATTCAATATTACTTGGCATTGGGAACTTAGGCGCACTAACAAACCCACCGTATTTATTATCATAGGATTGCTGCAGTGCTAATTGCGCAGCGTTAAAAGGTGCATCATTGAGATCTTCAGCCGGCACTGGGATATGTTTATTGATACTCTCTAACGCTTTTTTTAACATGGCATGTTGTTGCGTAATTCTGGCATGTTGTTTTTGATAGTGCTCTGCTACAGCTTCTAAGACTTGTTTAAAGGCGGGTAATCCGTGACGTGGCTCTGGCGGAAAATAAGTGCCAGAATAAAAGGGTAGTAAGGTTTTTGGTTCTAAAAAAATAGTCAATGGCCAACCACCGGCTTGTCCTGTTAATAAATGGTGGGCTGCTTGATACACTTTGTCTAAATCTGGGCGTTGTTCTTTATCGACTTTAATATTGATAAACAACTTATTCATGACATCTGCCGTATCGTCATCTTCAAAAGACTCATGAGCCATGACATGGCACCAATGACAAGCGGAATAACCAATGGATAATAAAATCGGTTTATCTTCCTCACGCGCAGTTTCAATCGCATCTTCACCCCATGACTGCCAAGCCACTGGGTTACTAGCATGCTGGCGTAGATACAAACTGGCTTGCTTGCCTAATTGATTGTTCATGTAATACCTCTTCCACGTTAAAATTCCACTAATTGTTCACGTTCTGCTTCTAAATGTTTAAAATCCCATAACTTACGATCCATCAATTGACTCAGCTGCACATTGCCAAGGGCATTTAATATATTACTGGGAATGTTGCGATTTTCAAGCGCCAAATTCGCGATCAGTTTTTTGACCCGCTTGCGCGCCAAGTTTTCTTGATTACCACAAAGATTACAGGGGATTATTGGGTATTGTTTCAATTTAGCATACTCGATAATGTCTTTTTCTTGGCAATAGGCCAGTGGCCGAACAACAATATGTTTTTTATCATCGGTCAATAATTTTGGCGGCATGGAACTAATGCGCCCGGAATATAAAATCGACATTAATAAACTTTCAATCAAATCATCGCGATGATGCCCTAAGGCAATTTTCGTAAAGCCATGTTCTGTGGCATAGCGATAAATAATCCCACGGCGAAGGCGTGAGCATAAAGAGCAATAGGTTTTACCCGGCTCAACTTTTTCTTTAACAATTGAATAGGTATCTTTATTCACAATTTCAAAAGGTAAATCCCGCTCACTCAACCAAGCCTTAAGCCCCGAATCATCCCAACCCGGCTGCCCTTGATCTAAGGTAAACACAAACAAACTGAACTTATTATTCGAACGCATCCGCAATTGATTAAGGATATTCACCATGGTAAAGGAGTCTTTACCCCCCGATAAACACACCATCACCTTATCCCCGGTTTGGATCATGTTATAGTCGGCAATAGCCTTACCCACGTAGTGCCTTAATTTTTCTTCATGTTTTTCAATTGATTGCATTGTTGTTGTGTCTTCTCTAGGGTCGTTAAATAGGAGCAAAGTTTAGCAGATTGTCTATTATGGCGCCAGCATAGTGCTTAAGAATATTTAGCTACTGTTAATAAGCCGGTGACATCGCGTTGCTCTTGCTCTCTTAAGGTGACTTGCTCGCTGCTAATAACCTCAAAGCCTTGCTGTTTAAAGGTGTCGAGAATATAAGCCTGGCTGTGGTTGAAGCGACCGGTTTGTTGTAAATGATAGGGTTCATCATCGCCTAGGTATTCTGTGGTAAAAGCCAAAAGGCTATGTTGGTGACAAGCTTGGTAGCAAGCTTTAACGAGTTCCTCTAATTTTCCAAAGTAACAAAAAACATCAGCGGCAACAATGACATCAATGCTATGGGTAAGTTTCTGTAAGGCGTTGATGATGTCTGCTTGGATTAATTCATCGTAAATATCTTTCTCTTTTGCGGCATTTAACATTTTTTCTGATAAGTCGACGCCGATTAATCGCTTTGCCATGGGTTTGAAGTATTCACCACATAAACCTGTGCCGCAACCTAAGTCTAATATGACTTGTTTTTCTCGTGGCTTTAATAATGACGCTAGTGCATCATAAATTAATTTTGGAGCTTGGTAATTTAATTTTTGCAATAAATTTTGTTCGAAGTGATCAGCATAATGATCAAACAGGGCTGTCACATATTCATCGGGTGCTTTATCAAAGGTTTCTTCTTGTAAGAGTGACGCTAGTCGGTATTGCAGGGCTTTATTATCAGGCTGTAAATCTAATGCCTTTTGGTAATGCTCCAATGCCATTTTATCCTTGCCTTGTTTTAATAAAGACGTCGCAAAGTTATTGTGAGCATCGGCATCATCAGGACTAATGATTAGAGCATGTTCATAATGAAAAGCTGCGTCCTCCCATTTTTCTTGGCGCATATAAATCACCCCCATATTAAAATGGGCAGAATAATTTAAAGGATCGATCATTAATAAATCTAAATAGTGCTCTGTTGCTTGTTGGTAATTATTATCCGTCATATAAATAGCAGCGAGGTTTGCTTTGGCTTCTTTGTTTTTAGGATCGGCGGCGATGGCTTGATGTAATAATTCCATGGCTTTATCTTGCTGTGACTCTTTCAAATAAGCCGCGGCTAAATTAACTAAGGTTTCAGCGTGATTGGGCACTAAATTTAAAATTAGTTGAAAATAATGTATAGCCTCTTTCACATTTCCAGCCTCATAGGCAATATTACCCAGAAAGTGTAAGGCTTTGACATCATTGGCATCAATCGCCAGGACTTTTTTAAAGTGTTTTTCTGCCACTTTGATATCACTTTGCTGTAAGTAGCAACTGGCTAAATTGTTATAAGCATCTTTGTAATCCGGCTTATAGTGGATGGCTTTTTCATAATGAGGAATGGCTGCCTTAAAATTTCCTTGACGATAGTAAAAATTTGCAAAATTATTATAAGCTTCAGCATAGTCAGGATGTAGTTCAATGGCTTTAGCAAAATGCTGTTCAGCTAAGGTGGTTTCTCGCTTATGCGTGTACACCATGCCCAAGTAATTATGACATTGTGCTGAGCCCGGATTAATTGCGAGAGCATTTAATAACTGTAACTCTGCTTCATCATCTCGATGCACCTGGGCATAGAGCGTACCTAACATCATCAAGCCATCATAATGCTCTGGCTCTGCTTCTAATAAGGTTTTATACAAGACTTCGGCTTTTTCAAAATCACCTTGTTGGTGAGCGGCGATAGCTTGTTGGAGCAAATCACTCATGGTCGTAATTGTTGAATAAGCTGTTGAATTGCTTTGCCACGATGGCTTAATTGATTTTTCATTTCAGGTATTAATTGTGCTGAGGTACAGTGATGCTCAGACACCCAAAAAATTGGATCATAACCAAAACCATGCTCACCTTGTGGCGTTAGAATAATGTTACCCTGCCAAACACCCTGGCACAAAATGGGGGCAGGATCGGCGTAGTGTTTCAGGTAAACAATGGTACATACAAAGCTTGCACTTGATTCAGTTAAGTTTAACTCTTTTAACCGCTGTATTACTTTATTGATGTTATCTTCGTCCGATGCGTTTTCTCCCGCATAACGTGCTGAGTATAAACCTGGCGCCCCACCTAAAGCATCAATCACCAAACCCGAATCATCGGCAATGGTTGCTAAATTTGTTTGCCGACTGGCATGACGCGCTTTTATAATAGCATTTTCTATGAAGGTTAAACCTGTTTCTTGGGCGGGTGTGACACCGAGCTCTGCTTGCGCTTGTACTTGCAGGCCTAGGGGCAAGAGGAGCCCTCTTAGCTCCCCTAACTTCTTTTTGTTATTACTGGCTAAGACTACTTGTTTCATTCGTCTAAGCTCGCATAATAACGATGCGTTCCTTGCGCACGGTAAGCACTACTCAAGCGATTAATACCATGCACATACGCTGCGGTACGCATGCTGCATTGATGATGCTGCATGATTTCATACACGTGGTCAAATTCTCTAGCAATGATGGTTTGCAAACGTTGGTGAACTTCTTCTGCTTGCCAATAATAACCTGCCTTATTTTGTACCCATTCAAAATAACTCACGGTCACACCACCAGCATTGGCTAAAATATCCGGAATCACTAAGGTGCCGCGCTCATGTAGGATTTGATCAGCATCAAAGCTAATGGGGCCATTGGCACCTTCGGCAATAGTCTTTGCTCTGATTCTTGGGGCATTATCTGCAGTGATAACATTTTCCAAGGCAGCTGGAATTAAAATGTCGACATCTAATTCTAATAATTCTTCATTACTAATGGTTTTAGCATCCACCACTTCGCACACCGAGCCTTCACAGTAAATTGCTTTCACTCGACGGGTTTCATTTTTCGCTTTCACGATACTGGGTATATCCAACCCTTCGGGACGATAAATACCACCTTGCGAATCACTTAACGCCACGATGCGATAACCATCTCTTTGCAGTAGGGCTGCCGCATGTTGCGCCACGTTTCCGAAACCTTGCAGGGCAACCGTTAAGGTTTTTGGATCCCAGGCTTTTTTTGCTGTTAACTCTTTAATGCTGTAATACACGCCGCGCCCAGTCGCATCTTCTCGCCCAGCACTGCCACCTAAGGGTAAGGGCTTACCGGTAATCACTGCTGGTGTATATTGACGTTTAATTTTAGAGTATTCATCCATCATCCAACCCATGATGCGCGCATTCGTATAGACATCAGGCGCTGGGATATCGGTGTCAGGGCCAATAAAATCTGCCATTTGCCCCATGAAACCACGACTCAAACGCTCCAGCTCCATGCGCGATAATGATTTTGGATCCACGATAATGCCACCCTTGGCACCGCCATAAGGTAGACCCACAACGGCACATTTGAACGTCATCCAAAAGGCTAAGGCTTTCACTTCATCCACACAGACTTGTGGATGATAACGAATACCCCCTTTAGTCGGACCACGCGTACTATCGTGTTGTACACGATAACCTTTAAAAATTTCTAAAGAACCATTATCTCGACGCAAGGGTATGCCTACTTCCAACGTCGCCTTGGTATGGCGCAAACGCTCTAATTCTTCCTCATCAACATCCGCATATTTCGCGGCTAAATCTAAATTTTTAATGGCATCTGCAAATATACTAGACATTTTTTTTCCTTCTTGATTGAATTAAATGTTTAATGAACATAATGATGAGTGGTGAGCACGTCATGATGATAAGTCCACTCACTAATACAACTTCATAATGGGCTAAGCCGCCTACGTCTAAAGCATGGGGTGGGTAAAAGCCGATAGCAATTGTAAATAAACTGGTGACGATACCAATACCGGATACGAGCCAAATAACAAACTTACCACCAGGAATTTGAAACGGTCTTTTATGCCTCGCTTGTGAGTAACGCAATTTAATCGCCGCGGCAAACATTAAGATATACATGACCATATACACTTGTGCCGTCATGGCGGTTAACACCCAATAAGAACTATTCACCGTTGGCATTAGTAAATACACCAATGCCAGTAAGGTCACAAAAATAGCTTGTGCGAATAGTAAGCGCGAAGGTGCGCCACATTTATTTTCTTTTTGTAAGGTATGGGCAATGTTAATGTCCTTGATAGCAATCAACAAACCGCGATTAGGCGCAATGATCCAATTACTCACGCCAGCGAGCGCACCGAAAATAATACACACCGCAATCACTGGTGTCATCCATGCCATATGATCCGCAATAAAATAATTATTAAACGCTTGCACGATACCGGAGACTAAACTCAATTGTTGCTGCGGCACGATAACGGCGATGGATAAGGCACCAAATAACATCGTGGTAAAAATAAAAACCACTGCAATACACAGGGCAATCGGATAAGTGCGATGTGGATTTTTCACATCTTGCCCATGCACCGTGGCAATTTCCATGCCGCAAAAGGACAACACAATGGCGGTGAGCGATACAATGATATCTGGATCTTTTAAATTAGGAATTAAATCATGGGCCGCAAATTTTAATTGTACATGATGCCCCATAGCCACCCAAACAATACCAAGAATAATGATAAACAACATAGGGACAACTAAACCAAACATGCCACTAAATTCACTAAATTTCGCCGATAAATTAATTCCCGCGAGGTTTAAAAAAGTGAGCCCCCAAAAGACAAGAATAATGACACTGATTAAATAATATTTATCATTAGCCAAGGTGGGTGAAATAACATAAGCTAATGCTCCAGCAATGAAGGATAAAATCGTGGGGTACCAAATAACATTCTCAATCCATTGACACCAGATGGCTAAAAACCCCCACTTGCGCCCAAAGGCTTCACGCACCCAAACATAGATCCCGCCAGTTTTAGGCCAGGCACTAGATAACTCAGAGGCAACCAAGGCGCTAGGCAATAAGAAACAAAGACCAGCAACACAAAAGAAAAAGATTAAAGCACTGCCAAACAGTGCCGTGCCCGGTAAATTACGCAAGCTATCCACGGAGGTGACCGTGATCATGACAATACTAAAAATGCCTAAAGTTCGAACCGTTTTATTCAAGCATCGCTCCTTCTAATCGTGGTCAGCATTATCCTTTAAACCATCCCCATGAGCAACTTGGATAACCTTAAAAACTGAGCCCACTAAGAGATAATTGACCGCTGCATAAATATATTTTTTATTTATAACTAAACACATTATTTGAAAAAAAGACTGTCAACACGCAGCTACTTGCGGCCAATTACCACAACATCATCAAGATCCCTTTGACCGCATGCTCATCGCACAAGCAAAAATCGAGAAATTAACACTCATGACTCACGACAAACATTTTAAACACTATGATATGCCAATGATGTTTGTTTAAAAAATCGAAACGAACTCAGGTGATAGTAAACACGTTGTTCCAAAAAATAATCAATACGATGTCATTGGGCTGACAATTGTTGGTATATGCTGGGTGGAATTTAATGACCCAGGCTTAAATTATCTGCTTCGCTCACTGGTGCTGATTGAGTATCTTCTTCTGAAGAAGTGGGCATGATTGCCCCAGCCTGGGACAGTTGATCACTAAAATTTAAATTCTTATTTGCTGATTTCGTTAAGCCTTCAAAATACGCAATATTTAAAGCTTTTGATTCGCTGGGATCTTGAGAGAATTTATCTGGTAAGTTTTCAGCGCCTTCTGATGCCCTTAAACTAAATAAGTCGCTTTTTTTATCACTAAAAAAGCTTGCTGGGGATGCTAAGGCCGTTGGAGATGAAGACGATGATGACCTTGCATCTTGTGGCGTGGGTTGTCCTTGCTTAGTTTTGCGCTGTAGTCGTTTGTATAATTTTTTAAAATTCTTCATATCAAATTCTCTTCTTAATTCCGCGGCAATAACGCTTGTTTCACTACCCGTAAAATGGAACATAGTATATTGTTCTAATAAACCTGCCATTTTTGTGTGATGTTCTTTTAATTTAGAGTAACTCACACCGCGCTGCTTTAATAACTGCCTAGCTTCATCGCCAGCCTGGTTCAGCGAGCTTATCACGTTATAAAGTTCGGATAAATTCGTTAGTAATACACCATAATGATTTATTTCACCTAACAAACGATTAAACTTACCTGCTTTTTCTGCAGACATTCTCTTCAAAAGCAATTTCCAGACATCTTTATAGGTTTTAGGTTTATTAAAATAACGAATATATCCTAATAGATCCTTAATGACGCTTGGATAAGATTTTACATCTTTGCCCTTAAATGAGCTAAAGATATCCGACCAGGGTGAGTGTAATCTCGCCGCTAATTCTGCGGCAAAATCATCATATTTCTCATAATTTCGATGGTAGATATAACTGAGCATGTCTAAACGGCGACTTGCAACATCCGGGAAAAAGCACTCAAACATATCTAGAAACGTTGGATATTCCTCAGATAATTCATCAATACTATCACTTAAGTCATCAATTTGTGCATACCGAACTATAATGGCCTCTAAATGATAGAAGACACGATGTGTATCTGTGGGAAGGTCTTCATCCACAACTTCTAACCATGATGTTGCTTTTTTGAAATTTGCATACACTAATACAACATCTGCCGCATAGTCTATAAGGTCTTGCTTTAGCGTTTCTGTTAGCTTCCTGGTTGTTTCTTTTTCTAGCTCAGTTAATCGTTTTGTTAAATTCTCTAAGCGCGCGTTACTAATAGGAATGACTCCGCTCTGCTGATAGCCTTGAATCATTTTTTGTAGCAGCGACTTTTCTTGCCGAGCAGCGTTTATTACGCTTATTAAATACTCATTATTACAAGGAGCTATTGATATCTTTTCAACGTTCTCATTCCATTGCCTTAATTGATGTTTTACAAAAGAAAAGTGATTGGACAAAGCATTCTTCACTATTGTTGGAATTGCTTTTTTTGACGGCAAATGCTTCAAATACTCGTCAATATTAACCCTTAAGCCTTCTAATTCTTTAGGCAGCATTGCATTATAGCGCTTTAATTTTTTTCTAATTGTGCTTTCTATTTTTTTCCGATTCATTTGATAAAAGCATGTAAACTCAGGATTAGCGAATAACACTAACCATAGTTGTTGATGATAATGTTGGAAATGCTCAATGATATTGCGTTTTGCGGTTTCTGAGCGGGCATAATGATTTACAATATTGGTAACCACACTGGGTGATAATAATGCAATTTCACAGCAACCAAAGAAAAACCCCCGTTTTAATTGTGCCTGAACTTGTGGTAATTCAAGACCCGGTAACATGTTTCGTAAATATTCTTTTAGCGTATTTCCTTCATAGTCACTAGTACCCTTTAATCCCATGCTAATGGGACCTAACCACATTCTTGGAAAGTCATAGGCCGTGATGTCAGGACTTGTTAAACTTAACACTGACAATACACTTGAAAAACAATCTTCCGGCGGTACCGGTAGGGCATCAGTAAAATCCGTGGCATACAGATAGCGGTATTTATGGGTTATTCCCCAAAGACTGCGCTCGTAATCGACACGTGACAATGTTTTTTTGCCCGCGTCGTCGGCATGAATCAAAATATTTCTTAGTGATAAGTCATTCTCGTGGCCAAGTTTCCCATGCGCTTTTAGCCGACCGAGATCAAATGCAATTTCTGCCGTTAATGCCTGATACTGTGCTAAATCACCTTTAAACGTATACAAAAACTCTTCTAAATCTTGTGCTGCTTCAACATATTCTGATGCCACAAAAACACGCTTTTTCGTTTCCGTATTATAAATGAGCAAAGGGGTTGGGCTCGTGCTTGGATTTAGCAATTTTGCAATCGCCGCAAGAACAACTTCATAATCACCTTGGCCTCTATTGTCTGAAGGGTGAAGGACATACACATTAGAGGCACCAGCATCATCGCTAGGCTTAAGCACTGCAAGCTCTAGTTCGCGACAACCCTTATCAAGATGAATATGGCTCACAGCACTGCTACTAGAAGCACTGCTTGATGCGCTACTACTCGCAGCTTGACTGCTTGGAAAAGACAGCCTATCGAGAGAGATCCAGGCAGGTGGCACGACAGTGTTAGGCTGTGTATGAAGCTCAGGGTTCCGTTTAAATAGTCGCTTTTTGCTCCTTTGAGAAATTTTGCCATGAGTAACAAACTGATGAATAAACTCAACAATAGCTTTATTACCCACTACAAAATAATGAGAACCGTCGGTCCAAAACCGATGATTTATAGACTCAGCAATATGATAGACCAACTTATGGTATCTTTTAGGGATTTTTAGTAGCAATCTGCCTTCAAACTCACCTTGGCGAATCTTTTTATTCGCTCTTACAACCTCAATCTTATCTTTACTCACTCGAATAATCTCGTTTTTACTAATAAATGAGGGCGGATAATACCACTTTTATATTAAGTTTTTCTTAGCTAACTGCCTATTTTATCCAAAGGTAGGCGTTTTTTTTATTAAACGCTATAGTTAGGATAGGTCATCTTTTAAGTGAGGGGTTTTTTGTGAGCGAAATCAAAGAGCAATGGTTAAGTCCCACTGAATATATCGATTTTGAAACTAGCCTCGTACAAAACTTTATAAAAGAACACACAAGTCCTAACGATACGCCTAAAGAAAAGCTTATTAAGCTCTATTATGTTGTGCGCGATAAGATTTATTACAACCCTTATTGTGTCAACTATCAACTCGATATTTTTAAAGCCAGTACCACCGTTAAAAATTTAGAATCCTTTTGTATTCCTAAAACCATCTTATTTTGCGCTTGCGCCAGGGCTCTAGGCTTTCCGGCTCGCATTGGCTTTGCTGATGTAAAAAATCATCTCGCCACCAAACGATTAAATGAGCTTTTAAGAACAAATGTCTACCGCATGCATGGCTATACACTGATTTATATCCATGATAAATGGGTCAAAGCAACGCCGGTGTTTAATATTGAACTTTGTGAAAAATTCGGCGTGGAACCCTTGGCATTTGATGGTGCCGCAGATTCTATCTTGCATGCGTTTAATCAAGCCGGTGATAGACACATGGAATATTTACATGATTATGGTGGTTTTGATGACATGCCAGTGTCTTTATTAATTAAAGTTTATATGACTCATTATCCCCACCTCTTCACACCAGAAATAAAAGCACTGATTAAAGACGCCAATTTTTATCAAGATGTCGAAGAAGAAATGAGTCAAGCGAAGAAAGCTTAAAAGTGCTCTTAAAGGTGCCTTTAGCCGACACTGAACGTTGACTCACCTAACTTCGTCCAAACTTTCTTACCGCGTTTTAACTCATAAACCACTTTCCAGTCACCAAAATATTGTGGCGGGATGGCACGGCCAATGCCAAAACTAGCTGTTGAAAACCATTGTGGGTAGTTACCAGTGATGGACGACTCTTGTGGTTTGAAGTAGACTTTACCATTCGGCATATAAAACGTAAAACGCTGTTTATCCCCTTTTTGCACGCCATACACTCGTACCCATGCAACCACTTGTTTATCTTGAATCGTAAATTGCCGTTGTTTGGGCGCCGTGTCACTAGTGACATCTAGCGTTGTTGGTTTATTGGTAACGCCCATATCAATTAAACCAAAAGGTTGATAAGCCAGTGTCTTGGCCCACAGTTTTTCTTGAAAAGGATTTCTAACAATACCATTTTCTAAGACAATGAAGCTTAACTTTGGAGTTACCGTTACCCCAGTTTCACCCACTTGCCCCAGGATTTGTTGGTTTTGCACTTGCTGATTAGGTGTTACGGCAATGCTATTTTGCTTTAAGTGGCAATACTGAGTCACCCAACCATTATCATGTTGAACCACGACTTCGTTGCCACAAGGATCTTGTGGCTGTGTTTGGCTCACTTTGTCGCCCGAATAATCATTATTAACCTTCACCACTTTTCCCGGTGCTGCCGCTAAGACATTGACGCCTTTTTGCATTTCTTGCTCGGTATTTAAAATAATGTCCGTACTATTGGTTCTTTTATCGATGGCAATAAAGCAGGTTTTCCCCCGTTGGCAATTGGTGGGAAAAGCGAGGCTGATAGTAGCAGCCTTGGCCATGGGAGTAATAAAGGTGATAAATAAGGCCAGTAAGGACACATATTTTTTGTTCATGATTTTTCCTTTGGAATCAATAAGCTAAAGGTTTAGTCTAGCTTAAAAACCGACTCCAGTGTAGGGTGGGGGAACCCCAAACAAACATCAACCTTAACTCATTGAAATACAAGGAAATTTAAAAAAATTCCTCTATATATTAGCACTCTACCCAAAAGAGTGCTAAAATTGCGGTAGTTTAAATATTGAACGAGGTTGGTAGTTACAGATGAACAACGCGTTACAAACATACACGATGGCATTGCCGACGGGCAATTTAGATTCCTATATCCAATCTGCTAATCAAATTCCTATGTTGACGTTGGAAGAAGAGCGTGAACTAACCACCCGTTTTTATGAAACTGGCGATATTGAAGCAGCGCGCCAACTCGTCATGGCTCACTTACGTTTCGTGGTGAAAGTTGCCATGGGTTATCGCGGCTATGGTTTGCCCGTTGAAGATTTGATTCAAGAAGGTAATCTCGGTTTGATGAAAGCCGTTAAACGTTTTGATCCTGCTTTTGGTGTGCGCTTAGTTTCCTTTGCGGTGCATTGGATCAAAGCTGAAATGCATGAATTCATCATTCGCAATTGGCGCGTAGTGAAAATCGCAACCACCAAAGCACAACGTAAATTGTTCTTTAATTTAAGAAATGCTAAAAAACGCTTAGGCTGGTTCAGCCAAGAAGAAGTCAACGCCGTCGCCAAAGATCTAGGAGTCAAACCCGAAGAAGTGATGGTAATGGAAGCGCGCTTAAATGCCCATGATGCCGCTTTTGATGGTTACACCGATGATGATGGTGACATGGCTTATGCACCCGCCCATTATTTAGAAGATAAAAGTGCCGATCCTGCTCTATTAGTAGCTAACGAAGATTGGATGGATCATGGTAAAGAATCCTTATATACTGCCTTAGAAGAACTCGACCAACGCAGTCGTGACATCTTGGCAGCAAGACGCTTGCAAGATAAAAAGAAAACACTGCATGAATTGGCCAGGGAATACGATGTATCACCAGAACGAATTAGGCAGATAGAAAACAATGCACTCAAAAAACTTCAAGCGGCTATTAAACCTAAAAACAGCAATTAAATCCCTCTGTTACACCGAAAATTCGCGTTTAACTGCCGTTTCTAGGTTATACCTCATTAGCTTTATTGGCTTATTCGTAAGCTTTCCTTCTTACGCTTATTTTTGCTCCGGCAATGGCTATAACGGTTATATCAATGTTGGAGATACCGAAGAAAAAGTTATCCAATCCTGTGGCCAACCAAGCACAGCCGCCAAAAAAGAAGCTAGTTCGCAACAAGACAACACCGTGCAATTCTGGACGTATAGCAATCAAAAACTTGTGACCAATACCAATAAAAGCACCGGTACTATCACCACCAATATCGACAAAAGCGGCCCCATGGTAACCCTTAAAATAGCCGGTGATAAAGTCACGGATATCAGTGTCGATGGTCGCCCAGTGAAAACTACAAACCAATGCCAAACAGGCCGTACCATCAGCATTGGCAGTTCGAGTAGCAACGTAATGTTAGCCTGTGGAAACCCTTCTGGCGTGACCACAAGCCATGCTAACCCCACCAATAGCGCCCAAAGCAAGGAAAAAATCGACGTTTGGACCTATAATTACGGCAACTATCGCCAACCCTTAGTGTTGGAGTTTAGGAATGGGCAATTAAAGACGATTAAACCATAAAATAATGCCCCCTGCTTGGTGCGGGGGCGACAAAAATATGCTGTCCCTTAAGCAGCAGATGGGGATGGAATTTTGTAAAAGATGGTATAAAGTGTCGGAATAATTAGTAACGTTAATACCGTGGCAAAACTCAAACCGAACATTATCACCACCGCCATGGCACGGAAAAATATATCAGGCAATAAAGGAATCATACCTAAAACGGTGGTTAAGGCCGCTAACACTACCGGGCGAAAACGACTAATAGCAGCGTCTAAAATTGCATGATAGGGTTCTTTGCCTTCAGATATTTGTAATTGAATTTCATCCAACAATACAATGGCATTTTTGATCAGCATCCCTGTTAAACTTAAAAAACCTAATAAAGCCATAAAGCCAAATTCTGCGCGTGTGATCAATAAACCAAAAGACACACCGATGAAGGATAAAGGCACACATAACCAAATCATCACCGCTTGTTTAATGCCATTAAACAAGAAAATAATAATTAAGAACATCATTAAGAAACTAATGATTAAACCTGTCACTAAGGCCGATTGCGCATCCGTAGAGCTTTCATATTCTCCGCCCCATTCCAACCTATAACCTGGCGGTAATTTTAAGTCTTTTATTTTTGGTGCTAAGGCACTCATAATCACACTGGCAGGGCCAGATAAAGGTTCACAAGCGACTGTGATGGTTGGGCGTCGGTTGTAACGCCAAATCAAGGCATCTTCCCATTGGGTCATGAAACTCGACACCACTTGCCCTAAGGGCACAGTTTGCTTTAACAGCGGACTCCAAATTTGTAAATCATCGATATTATTAATATCGAGACGCTCATTATCCGGTGGTCTAGAAACGATAGGAATCAATTCCGTGCCTTCACGATAAACCCCAACTTGGGTGCCCGTGAAAGCCGTTTCTAATGCCTCACTTAAATTACGGCGAGTAATCCCAGTCAACCGCGCTTGCGTTTCTGAATAATCTGGGACGAGAACCTTTTCTTTTGAGCGCCAATTATCGCGAATTTCTGTGGTATTAGGTATTTCACTCATTATGTTTTTTATGTCTTCACTTAACTTACGCAATACCGTTGAATCAGGTCCACTCACTCTAACTTCTACTTTGGCTCCTTCACCAGGACCCAACTTAATGCGTTTTATTTTCGGATCAGAATCTGGAAAATGACTGATTAAATAATTTCTTGCTTCTGGAATTAATCGATCAATTTTTCGGTAGTCATCCACTCTCACCAAGAATTGGCCATAGGATGAATTAGGTTTATCAGGCGTATAAACTAAGGTAAAACGATCAGCGCCTGTCCCAATAACTGTTGTGACATCAGTAATACCTTCCATTTGTCTTAAATCTTTTTGGATTTGTAACATTTGTTGGGTATTTTCACGAATATCCGTTCCTTGTGGTAACCAGTAATCGATTAGGAACACCGGAGTAGTGGAATCAGGGAAGAAGCTATCTTTCACATATTGGAAGGCATAAATTGAACTCGCAAGTAATCCCACCATCAAGATTAGCGTAAGCCAACGGCGACTAATACATGCTGATAATAAGTGACGATATAGGTGAAAAAACTTTTTATCGTAAGGATCTTTCACAATGTTCTTTGGCTTTTTCAAATAATGATAACCAAATAAGGACCCAACGCTAACTGCTAACCACCAGCTCAGTAACAAACTAATCAAAATTACTAGGAATAATGACAAGGTGTATTCACCCGTACTATCTTGCGATAAACCAATGCCAGAAAAGGCTAAAACACCGATGACAGTTGCCCCAAGCAATGGCCATTGTTGCTGATTAACCACGTCTACCGCTGCTTTTAGCCGCTCCACCCCCGCTTCTATCTTCACTTGCATGCCATCGGTCACCACGATGGCATTATCCACCAACATCCCCAATGCGATGATCAAAGCTCCTAAGGAAATCCGCTCCAAGCTGATGCCAAAAATATACATAAAAAAGATCGTAGCAAAAATCGTTAAAAATAATTGCGCACTAATAATTAAGCCACTGCGCACACCCATAAATAAAAACAGGACAATAATCACAATCGCTAAGGCTTCAATAAAACTAATCACAAACCCATTTACTGCTTCTGTCACCACTGCGGGTTGCTGATAAATCGGATGAATTTCAACCCCAACGGGGATTACCGTCAGCAACTCTTTAACTTTCTTAGCAACCGCCCCACCAATTTTTACGACATTTCCACCTGAAACGACGGAAATACCCATGGTTAATGCAAAATTACCATTAAAATAAACTTTTTGCCGTTGCACTTCTTGATAGCCACGAGTAATCGTTGCAATATCACTTAAATGAAATAATTTTTTCGAGGTGTTACTGCGAATCACTAAATTTCCAATGTCTTTCACCGAGTCCACATAACCCGTGGGCACGATGCGAATGTATTCACTGCCAATTTTTACATTGCCCGCATAAGTCGCCAAATTTTGCGATGCTAGGGTTTGATAAATTTGATCCAATGAAATACCTAATTGTGACATTTTGCCTCGAGAAATATCCACAAAAATGGCTTGTTCTTGTATGCCTGAGATAGTGACTTTACCAACGCCAGGCACTAGTGATAACTCTCGTTTTAAAGTATCTGTATAGTATTTTAAAGATTTATAATCAAAACCATCACCAACGACGGCGTAATACATACCATAAACGTCACCATAATCATCATAAACAATCGATGGCCCAGCACCAGGCGGTAACTCGGGTTGCACATCATTAATCTTACGGCGCAATTCATCCCAGATTTGCGGTAAATCATCTTTTTTATATTTATCTTGAATCACCACTTCCACCTCGGAAAAACCAGCTCTGGAATAGGATTTTAGTTTTTTTACTTTACCAATTTCATGGGCGGCAATTTCAATTTTATCCGTCACCTCTTCTTCAACTTCTTTGGGTGAGGCGCCAGGATAAGACGTGTAAACTAAGGCTGATTTAATGGTAAATTCTGGATCTTCCAAACGACCAATGTTTTTGTAAGCGATGATACCGCCCACTAAGAACAAAACGATCATCGTCCATGTAATCACATTTTTTTTAATTGAGTATTCTGCGATGTTCAAAACAATATTCCTTTATTGTTCCCAGCGTTTTTTCTCTAGGATACGAACTTTTTCACCTTCGTCTAAATTGTGCACCCCCGCAGTAACGATGACATCACCCTTATTCACACCTTTGGTAATCCTTACATGTGCTGTGGACAAACGGGTAATTGTTACAGGGATTTTGCTGACTGTCATCGTGCCTTGGTTGAGTAACCATACAAAGGCTTGATTTTTCTCATCCGCAAACACGGCCGTCGATGGTACTTCATAGAAACCTTCTTTACCACTTTCATAATCGGGCAATTTTAGTGTGACTGTTGCCGTCATTCCAGGCAGTACTGTGATAATGGTTGGTGTCGGTAGCGATACAACGACTCGATAAGTTTGTGTTTCATCATCAGCTCTTGACTCGAATTTTTTAATCTTGGCCTCATAGGTATTTTTTGGCGCTGAATCAAAAGTAACCGTGGCACTACGATTTTTCTCTTCCCTCGCATGAATCACCACATTCTCAGGAACATTAAAGGTAACATCAATGGTGTCATAGTCATGGATATTAACAATGGCTTCCTTCGCTTTGACATTTTCATAATTTTCAGCGAAACGCCTGGAGATTAAGCCATTAAAGGGAGCGACGATAGTGGTATCTTTTAAATCATTTTGTGCCTTGCTGTAATTGGCTTTTGCCACATGGTATTCCGATTTTTTCTTATCATGATCTGAGCGAGAAATATAATTTTTTTCCACCAATTGTGAGGCTCGCAGAAAATCCGCTTTCGTATGTTCATAACGCGCTTTCGCCTCATTGACTGCATCAATGTATTTACGTTGATCTAAACGCGCAATCAGTTGCCCCTTCTCAACTCTGTCACCCTCTTGCACATTCATTACATTGATAATGCCAGGTACTTGAAACGCTAAATCCGCTTGATTAGACGCAACGACTTTTCCAGGAAATTGCCGCATGATTTCATTTTGCGCCGCGCCAATGGCCATGGTTTTTACGGGTCTTATGATTTTTTCTTGTGATTCTTCACTACAAGCGCTGAGCATTCCCATCACTATAAATACAAGGCCAATCACTATGAATGGTATCAATAGGCAACCTTTTTGTTTATCTTTCATCTTTTTTTCCTTCGACTTGCATGGTTCTATGCGCAATATTCAAGCCCACTAAACGCGCTATCCATACGGTTAAATATATTTGGCCAATGACGCTTTCTAACCAAGCGGTGGTTTTTGCTAAGTAACTCACCGGCGTTATATCTCCATAGCCTAAGGTAGACATGGTGACATAACTGTAATAAATAAAATTTTGTAGCCTGATGTCAGCGTTATAGCCTGTCAAATGCTCTGGTAAGTGAAACGCAGCGGGATTTAAATCGTACATTAGCATATACCAAAAAGAATAGGTTAAACCGATGAGCAAATAACTACAGATTGCGCCATACAAGGTGCTGGAAGTAATGATTTTGTCACGCATCACCGAGGAAAGAGTTAAGTATGATACAGTGATAAAGAAGATGATTGTCACACCGTATTCAAACATAATGAAGCTTGAGCCAGGTTTTGCGTGAAACACGATACTGTAGTAATTACTTAATAGCACAGCTACAGCAAGAACTGAGCCTGTAAGTAATAATAAAAAGTTGTGCTCAATGATGTAAACGCTAAACACTAAGACGATGGAAAACACAATGCCGAAGATAAAAAGCTTTTGGTTGAAATCTGCAATCACTGCGCTAGTAATGAAAAATAGAACTAAAGATAACAGCAAAAAGAAATAGCGGTTGCGTTGCAAAATGCGATTGAAGGTGATCATTGATTTCCTTATCGGTGCCTTTGGGCGTTTCTACCCAGGAAATGTACCAATTTTTGCGAGTAGCGGCAAGTATATAGCACGCATTAAAAAAGGGTGATTGAAACAATCACCCTTTTACTAAGCTTGCCCTGGGCATCCTTACCCGATTTTTTCCTTGAATTGACGATCCTTGTCAATCCCATTCCTTGGACAACTTCCCACGCATTTTTCCTTAAATGCACGATATCAAGAGTAGTTAACTATGGCGCCTTTGACAAGTGCAATTATAGGAATGTTCTATGCTCAAAATAATAATTCAGAAATAACTCAAATTAAAAAACCCTTTAAATTCAATGGTTTTCAGTTTAGATCACAAGGAGTTTTGATCATGTCTCAGATCTGTGTAAGACATCTCTTAGGCAAAGTTGATGGTAGATCTCACAGCAAGTTAGGTGAATAATTCCCGAAGTGATCGTTGCTTGTACCGCCATGCGACGTTATTTGATCATAGTAGCTATCTCTACGAAATTTGCAACTGTTAATTGTTGCGCTCTTAGCTGTGGATCCAGTCCACATTGAGTTATTTGTTGATCATTTACACGATCTTTTAAACTATTGCGAATGGTTTTGCGTCGTTGATTAAAGGCTCTAGTCACAACATCTGCTAATAACTTGGGATCACAAGGTGGATATATTGGGGTTTGGTGGGGTGTCAAGCGTACGATAGCCGAGTCCACTTTTGGTTGAGGATAAAAAGCCGTTGGCGGTACCAATAATAAATTCTCTACTCGACATAAATATTGCACCATAACACTCAAGCGACCATATTCGGGTGTATTGACGCTTGCGGCCATCCGTTGCACCACTTCTTTTTGCAACATGAAGTGCATGTCTTTGATGTAGGGCACTTGTTGCAGTAAATGAAAAATAAGCGGCGTTGAAATATTGTAGGGAAGATTACCAACAATGCGTAAAGCTTGCTCGGAAGATGTTACATAATCTTGCAACGAACATTTCAGTGCATCTTGTAAGTGCACGTTAAGATTTGCCGGCGCTTGCTGTGACAGTGCCTGATATAAATCCCTATCAATTTCTAAGGCATCTAAGCTCGCCACCAGTGGCGCAATTTCAAAGGTTAACGCGCCTTGGCCTGGCCCTATTTCTAAGACATTGTCCGTTGCTTGCAAATGCAGGCTATTCACAATATTGTGGATAATGTTCTTGTCCTGCAAAAAATTTTGCCCGAACCGTTTTCTTGCTTGGTGTTTCATTAGGGCATTATCGTGAAAATTAGGATTAAACTCAATTGATTATTGTAGCTTTACAGTAAGCTCATCTTGTGACGTTTGATAAAGCCTATAGTTGTCACGGTAAGCATTTATATAACCGGCCAGCATTACCACAAACGGCCGAGTATACAGATCTGCACGGTCGCTAATAAACCTTTGCAACAAGGTATTGGCCTCACAAAGGTATAACGTTGCACGCTCATGACTTAATTGCACGTGTGCTGAAAACATTCGGGCAGCAAAATACGCCTTCGTCAAGGTCAAAACTTCTTTTAAGGCTTGATTCTTTTTTTCTTCTTCAGCACGTTTATGGTACAGATCATAATCTCGCTTCACATCTGCTAACAAACGTGGATGAGCAAGTGCTTCTGGAAAAATGCCAATAGATACGGCCACTTCAGGATTAAGTGGGAATAAAAAACGTGCATGCTTCACTAATTCAACACAACATCGCTGAAACACATAATCAGTATCGCTGGTGGAGCGCGCTGTTGTATTACTATATTCAAGAAAAAATGTCGGTGGAAGTGGCGGCACAGCTGACGCTTGGAAAAACATTGGCGTATGCACAGGTGCAGCAGGGTAAGCAGGACTCACTGCAGCAGAGGGCATGTGCGAATTCGGGGATACCCCTAAAACACCATGATAAGCTGCTTCTTGATGTTTAACTACAGGCCCATACGACGAGCTCGATGACAAAATACCTGCAGAATGTAACGATGGATCTGAACTACCACTTGCGCTCTGCTGGCTAGCTACTGCACGTATAGCCTCACTAGAGTTTGAGGCCCAAGCCACTGGGCTTGTATCAGAACTAGCAGAACTACTACTCGAACCCTCACTGTCAATTGCCAATATTGCAGGCAATTCACAGTCTGCATCATCAACAACCGTGTTTTGTTGAGTTGGTTCCTCTTTTGGCTCTGTGACACATTCGCTACTGCTGGCGGCTGCCTTTGTCTGTAGTTTTGGCGTCAAAGCAGGGACTTTCTCGAGTGTACCCAACTCCTTGATCACTGCTTTCTTATTAATTATTAAAAAAGCTGATTTTTTCGCCTCTTCCTCTATTTGTCGCAATTTGCAATCTTGCTCTCGTTGTTTTTCTCTGAGTAATTGCTTTTGCTGACGCTGTAATTCTTGCTTTGCTTGTTGCTGATCTTTTTCCTCCTTTGCAGCGATTTCTTGTGCTTTTGGCAAGACTTTCTTTTGACGTTTATTTTTTTTGGTGATACGTTTTTTATTATTACGTGATTTTTGTTTGTTAAAAGTGGCTTTTTCTTTTTTTATTTTTTGGTACCTATCGCCCTCTTTCATAAACTTATTTACACGCTCAGCAACATTAAGCGTTGAGTAATCTTGCAATACTGGCAACTTATTCACGTTGTCTTTTATCTTCTGAAAAACTTGCTTTAATTCGTCATCATAACGCGCAAGAGGTATTTTAAAAAGCTTATCAAAAACAATACGTGTTAAATGAGTCATAAAGACATCAACATTTAACGCAGCTTTAAGCGGCTCAGGTTTTTTCAGCACAGCATCGCACAGCTCTAAAATCTCCACCAGTTTTTCGCTTAAATGTTCAAACCGGTAATGTTGTAAATAGAAGTCAAATTGTTTGTTAAGAATGCTTAGCCTAAAAAGATCTGCATAGTAGGATAGAACCGTGCTGTGCATCTTTTCTTGTGCTTTATCAACATCGGACCGCAGCCCGATTAATGCTGAGCCAGCTTCTCTTTGTTTGTTATCAATCCGATTGAGCTCGTTATACCAGCTTGATAATTGCACCATAACGTTAATGCCATCACTAACATTAAATGTGACTAAGAACAATGTATTTAATTCAAAGCCTGCAATAGGCTCTAAGCTAATACCTTCAAAACAATTTGTAAATTGATTAATGTAGAATATTTGTAGCGAGGTTTCATTTTTAACAAGCAGCTCTAATAAGGTTTTTAAAAATCGTTTTGACTTGGCCGCTTCTTCTGGAAAAAAGTATAGACGCTTACTGTATGCCTGTTTAAATGTGGCATAAATATTTTTGCTAATAAGGCTAAAGACTTGTGTTTCATTTTTATCTGTCATTGATGTTTTCAATAAGTTTTGTACGATGCTAAGTAGCAAAAGCATTTGCAAATTAATGTAAGAATTATTGATGATGGTCTCTTTGGGCGTCATAACGCTTAAGGCTAACAAATTTCTTACCAAATCAATCAGTGCCGTTTGGCGATACAGTTTTATAAAACCAGCCCAGGCGGGCGCTCCCTCACTCTGTATTTTTCCGATGCTTTCAACACACTTCTTTCGTTGTGTATTTGTCTTGGTTTTAGAATAACGGGTAGTCGAACTTGCAGCAAAAGATGCATTGCTATCAGACTTGCCTTGCATTCCCCGTTTATATTCTTCTCTTACTAATTGGAAGCACTCTAACGCTTTTGCCACGTCAGATTCAGCTTTAGAACTAATTTCATTGAATAATGATTCGGCTATCTGTTGTTGTGGCTCAGTTAAACTTGCGCTTAAATTAGTTTTTACCATAAAGTAATCTAATATTCTTTTTTGCGCTACAGGGCTTACCATGGGTTTAATCAGCACCCGCCTCATCAAAGAAAAACTTAAATTAAAATAAATCGTGCTAATTGCTGTCGTAGGAAATTGAGCACAATGTAGTTGAACGCTGATGGTTAAACAAACTTTTAAGTACTCTTCTAGCATATGTGTTTGTTCATCATTAAATGAATCAAGGCTTGAAAAATAATGATGCATGCTAACCAAAAAATCCACGTGATCTAGGGCTGGCTGGTGGTACTCCCAGGTTCTACCTTTCATCAATGCTTCTAAGGGGAAATTTTCTTTTGCTATGAAATTGTCATACGTTAGCTTCGCACGTCGTTCTATATTTTCGCCCTTACCCCTTATTTTAGTTATCTCTGATGGAATGCTTTCAGTGTTGTTTTTAGACAAGTTTTGTTGGATTTGCACTTGCAAACGGGTAGCTAAAGTCCAGACATACGTTCCCTTAAAGTTATAGGATTCCAGCAACGCTTTAAGCGTCTTAAGTGCTGCTAATAATGATAATTTTACCTCATTAAATTCATCCATGTAGTAACTAACACCGATAAAGATAAACAAGCTTAACATGTTTTTTTCTAGCTCACTCGCCACAATCGTGCTTGTGAAGGATTTTATTTGCAGGGCAAGAATGATTTTAGGCCATTTATTTTTTATGTAGGCTAAAAACTCATTGCTACGTTGCCAATTTGAGCGTTCCTTGTTAGATCCATATAACTTAAATGCTCCATTAACGATGAGCGCAGTCATTAAGCGTAGTTGCAAAATCAACATGGACCGTGGCGCTAAAAGCCTTTGCAAAAATTCCGGCATATGGGCTTTAATTTTTTCAAAGAGTGCACGGCCTTGAGCATTTTCAGGTTCCATATAAAAGTCAAAGTATTGATTCATATTGTTAACAATCAAAAATAACTGCCGAAAATTGTTATACGGAATATCATCATACAGATTTGATAGTGCTTGCTCTAACGGCAATGGCAATTTAATCTTATTATCCGCTAAGCTTAAACTGATTACTGGCCTCACATCGACTGCGGCAGAGGAAGAAGATGCCAAGGAGGATAGCGTAACGCAGTGTGACATGTGTTGAATGGAGCTGTTTAATTTAATAAGAACAGATAAGTCTCCAGAACTTACACAACAAGTACACAATAAGTCAATGAATTGTTTAACCCTGGCGTTGAACTTTTTCACCTGCTCATTTTTTTGCTGGAACTGACTGTTATGCTGACTATACACCAGAATTGTAATAGCGTGTCGCTCAACAATAGCTATCATTTCATTCCGATTAAGCATTAGCCTAACTTTATACAGTAAAAATAAATTAGTAAGTTCTAATAATTTAAACGAGACGCTATCCACTAACTTACAAAACCCTGAATGTTTTAAATCCAAGAGAACTGCCGCGGCATGATGACAAGCACTATTCATCACTGATAATTCAGCTGGAGTCACCGTTCTTGACATATCACCTTGATAAATTTTCACAATTTTTTCAAAGTAGCGCTCAGATTCTACTAATTTTTCTGCAATAAAATCCTCTGGCATGCATTTATCAATCACTGTAGCAGCACTCGATGCCGCCACCGTATTAACGCCAAAGGATACCAACTTTTTCTTGAATAACTGCCCTGAGCCCGGGTCTACCCTAACACCAATCACATAAGTGATAGCACGACTCAACAGATCAGCATAAAAGGGATAGATTTCATTAACCAACTGGCCATTCGCAGGCTTTAGTGTTTTTACCAAAGAATGCTGTTTGTTTAATTCAGACAATATAAAATTGCTCAACTTTGCCGTTGCATTATTATTCGCGGCGAACAAGTCACTCATAACTTTCAATAATGCTTGTAAACAACTCTCAATCCAGCATTCTGGATACGGGTTCTCTTGAGAACGAGTCCGCGCAATCATTTTAAAAAAGTCTTGTAAAAATTCTTTCGCTAGCACTTCAATATTGTTAATTTGTGATTTATTGGTTAGCGACTGATAACGCGCATAATAAATAATCGCGCGCAATTGTGTAAATAATATAGTTCGGTGATAAGGCTCATCACGCTTAGCCGCTTGTTTTTCCTCTCTGATTTTTTGCCTCACTAGCGCCTTATTCTCTTTGTGGCTAAGAAGGCTAGCCAGACGGGCAAGCTCTTCCTTATGAGAAAGTGTCTCTTGAGCAGTAAACTTCTTAAGCACTTCTTTATCACGAATGCACGCGCTGGTTTGTCGAACAAAAAATTTGGGATCTGTTGTCTCATCTGCTAGGTGCAAGCAATACAATAAACTACTATCAGATTGACCGGATAATTGATGTAATTGACTTGTAATCTCAATATCGCCACTAAGTTCTTCATTACTCATAAAAAATAACCTCTATATCGGTAGATAGGGAAGCACGGCAAAAGTATGCGTTGTTATGCCGACAGCATTATCGACACATGTATAATTAATTCTCTGCCGTCGCCTCTCTGTTATCAGCGTTTAACGTTTCTGCTCTGAACATAAATTCGCCGAATAATACCATAAAAAAACCAAAGGATTAACTATTAATTAGCAAAGCCAATACCCCTGCCAGTAGCAGCAATGGCACAAACATCCCCAAGGCCCAGTGAAAGCCGCCTAAGCTATAATGCACCTCTACCACAGCGGATGCCCCCCTCCTAGAAACAAGCTCAATCATCCAGCCCAATAGCGGCTGCAGAATAGGCGCCGTGATGACTGCCAACATATTGATAAAGCCCGTCCCGGTACTCATCAAATGAGAAGGTACTAACTCCTTTACCAAAGCAAAGTTAATCACATAACTGCTCACCAACAAGCCTAACACAAACATGATAATCCCCGTCAGCACTAAGCTATGAGGCGGTATAAACACAAGATAAGCCACAATCAATGCCGCCGCATTGGCACAATAAAATAACAACCAACGCGGATGAGCGACATAATTATAAAGAAAACCCATGATAGGACTACCCACAGCGCCACCCACGTAAATCATTGAGCTGATTAAGGTAGCGGTCACTAAAGAAATATGATCGACCAACATAAAATAGGGCAACAACCACAAACTGGCAAATACCGTGATTAAACTAAAAATAATTCCTGCATAAATGCCATTGAGCCACATGCTTGCAGAATTGAACACTTGCATGATGTGATCCATAAAGTCTTGCACTGATAAAGTGTGTGTCTGCTTAACATCTCGAATAACAAAAAAGCAGAGCACCCCAATTAGTGCCACAATCCATGAGGCTACGATCATGGTTTGTCGCCAAGGCACTTCTGAAAGTACATGAGCAATATACACATTACCAAACAAGGTACTTAGCATGCCGACAGTTTCAGCCAAACCCACCATCATCCCAAAACGCCGCAGTGAAAACCACTTCGCCGAAATATGAATGGATGCCACAAAGGCAAAGGAGGATCCCATCCCCATCAACACTCTGCCAGCAGCCGCATCAAAAAAACTATGACTCACCGCAAACATCCAGGCCCCGATAGCACACACAAAGGCGCCGCCAGTCAACAAGCGCCGCGGCCCAAACCTATCAATTAACACCCCCGCCGGTACTTGCAATAAGGTATAAACGATATAAAAAGACCCAATGAGCAACCCTGCCCCAAAGGTAGTGGTATGAAAGCTCTGAATCAATTGCCCCAGCATCACCCCAGAGGACAATTGCATAAAAAACTGAAAAAATACAAAGCCAACCGCCACCCCCCACATCAACCAGGGCGAGGGCACCCTCCGCAAAAAACTATTATCACTTGAAGACAAAACTTCTAAATCAGCCATCACGTCCACCTATTAAGCACACACCACAAAGCTAAAATTTATGCCATACAATGCCGGAAGTAAACAATTTTTTATTACGCCATGCAAATCAATCTGTTACACCAAAAGTTCGCGTTTAACTGCCGTTTCTAGGATAATGAAAAATGATTTTATCTCAACGCCTCTTTTTTATCATGAGGGCCATTGTAAACCTTAAGCGACAGGAAGTCGCTTCAGAGTCCCCAGGGATGGGTTCACGGCGTGTTTACGATGGCCCTCATGATAAAAAAGAGGCCCTCGCACGAAAAAATAAATTTAAGCAAAACACCGAAATGCCATGTCTAAACTATCAATGTTCGCTTTGCCACTGCCTGCAAGGCTTAAAGCCGTTCCATGATCCACTGACACGCGTATAATCGGCAAGCCAAGCGTAATATTAACCGTCGCCCCAAATCCCATGCTTTTTATCACCGGCAAACCTTGATCGTGGTACATTGCTATCACCGCATCACACTGTTTTAAGTACTGCGGCGTAAATAAGGTATCTGCTGGCATCGCCAGACTCACATCCATGCCTTGTTGTTGTAACTGCCTGAGACAGGGATTAATAATGTCGATTTCTTCACGTCCCAAATAACCATCCTCACCAGCATGAGGGTTTAACCCACAGACTAACAATTTTGGCGCGCCAATACCCATTTGTTGCTGCAATGATTGATGCACAATACGCACTGTGGATTCAATATTTTCTGTCGTAATATGTAAAGGGACTTCTCGCAGTGCTAAATGCGTCGTCACCAAAGCCACGCGCACGTGTTGATTGGCTAACATCATCACCGGCTTATCCACACCACACTGCTTAGCAAAAAATTCTGTTTGCCCACTAAATGCAATGCCCGCAGCGTTGATATTAGCTTTGTGCACTGGGCCTGTTACCACACCACATGTTACCCCCTGCAAACACAAGTCACAGGCTTTTCTCAGCATGTCAACCACATACTGGCCATGTTTAGGGTTCAATTGCCCAGCTACTACGGGCGCTGTTATGGCAATAGGGCAAAGCGTAATGGTTGACGCTGTGTGCGGTGGGATATCGCCACCTTGCCAAAGGTTTATGTCTAAGGGCAAAGATAATTGCTGCGCTCGCAGGGCTAAGTGCTGCGGGCAGCCGATGGCTAATACGGAAAAGGGCTGTTTTTTTTGGGCCCATTGAATCAATAGATCGGGCCCAATGCCAGCTGGTTCTCCTAGTGTAAATGCTATCGGTTTCATTTTAATGACGGATCAACAATTTTCACATAGGAGGCTTGGCGCATTTGCTGCAGCCAATTTTGGAATTTCTCATCATATTTTCTTTCATAAATCATTTGCTTCACTTGATTTTTGTGAAAAGTTTTCGTGTCATCTACTTTTTTACGACCTAAGACTTCAATCAAATGCCAACCGTATTTCGTCTCTACTGGCTGACTCATGTGCCCAGGTTTTAATGACTTCATGGCTTTTTCAAAGGGTGGTGTTAAAAAGCCTGGCTTAACCCAACCCAGGTCACCACCCTTGGATGCTGACACGGGATCTTGAGAATTTTTTTCAGCAAGTTTTGCGAAATCAGCACCTTTTTGAATTTGTTTGCGCATTTTTGCTAATTTCACTTTGATTTGTTTATCGCTATACAAAGCATTTTTGATTAATAAAATATGGCGCACATGGGTTTCATCAATATAATGGGTGGTTGCCATGCCTTTCACATCAATTAATTTAATAATGTGATAACCATTGGGCGTACGAATCGGACCTGCTACTTCACCTTTTTTCATGGCTTTAACTTTAAGAGCAAACACTTCTGGTAACTCTTCCAAGGGGCGCCATCCCATGTCGCCACCTTTAAACGCTTCTTGACCACTAGAATCTGCTACGGCTAATTCTTGAAAGTTTTTACCTTTTTTCGCTTGTGCCATGATCTGTGCTGCTTTTTTGCGTGCAGCAGCCACTTCTTTAGAAGAAGGTTCGTCAGGCAATGCCATTAAAATATCTTCTAAGTGATACTGGGAGTGGTTTTGCTGTTGATACGCTACCGAGTTCATAATATTTTCCGCTTCTTCATCGGAAATATAAATCCTCGTTGCCACTTCTTGACGCAGTAATTGATTTAAGGTGAGTTGATATTTAATTTGTTGATGGTAATAGGGATACTCAATGCCTTTTTTCGCTAAGTCTTTTTTAAATTGACTAAGGGTTTGTTGGTGTCGCTTTGCAATATTGCGGATTGCATTATCTGTTGTAGCATCGCTTATTGCGACCCCAGTTTTTTCTGCCATTTGCATTTCTAGGGTTTGATTGATAAGACTCTGCAGCACTTGTTTGCGTAATTGCGCTTTGGCTGGGATGGGCGTTTTACTTAATGCTAAATTCCGGCGCACTAGGGTTTCTTGCTTGTCTAATTCTGTTTTGGAAATCACTTGTTTATTGACGATGGCGACGACTTTATCCAACTCTACAGTGGACTGTATTTTCGCCACAGCCAAGGTTTGTAAGCCGATTAAACTCAATAATATCAAAGTGATGTAGCATTTAAGGTGTTTCATTCTTATTCCCATTGATGTGATTTTTGCCGTATTATCCTAAATTCTGACCGATTCAGCAAACTAATAATAATTAACGTTGCCAAAATGATCATAATAATTGGGGAAAGCATCATGTAATAAATGCAAGGGGCTAGAAATATCGATACCACCCAGGCCAATCAAGGCAAACTCCACATAGACCGTGGTATCATAAACCGGCGTATTGGTAGTGGTTAAATATTTAAAGTCTCGTCCACCAGTAACACGCACCGCCCAACAACAACTATCGTATTCTACGCCAGCGAAATACGTTTGCGCATGATCTTTACTAAAATCATAGCGCCAGCTAGCATAACCTTTCCAATTTTGATTAAGAGGCCACAAGCCACCGATTTGACCTTGGCTTAAATTATTAAGCGAGCTATCCGAGGCAACCGGTGCTTTCCCTGTTGGAATTGCCGCCGTGCTGTTTTGAAATTGTTGATTGGTTATGGGATCACCCCCGCGCAGATAGTAATAACCAACGGTGAAGATATGATGATTATCCCGCTGATAATTAAGGCTGACATTAGCATTCACTAAACGTTCATCACTTGGCACACTGTTTGGATTCACATTTTGTAGATTGTTCTCCTTGGTCGGATCCCAAGCAATATTTGATTCTAAACGCCAAGCGTGATTAATATGAAACGTCATTTCACCCGCGATAGGCGATACGTAATCGTCATTAGGCACCACGCTGGCAAGCGTTACAGGCCCAGCAACATTGTTTAAGTTGACGCGTCGCTTTTTAAAATAAAAAATTTCACCAATGCCTGCCTTGAATTTTTCATCGCCCGTTTCTCCGTCTAAAAAACGAGAGGATAATGCAAAGGTTAACTGGCTAGTATCACCGACTCTATCCATGCCATTAAAACGGTTGGTGCGAAATAATTGACTGTAACTAAAAGGCTCTACTGCCGTATCAAACACGGGAATATCATCTTGGTTTTTATAAGGCACATATAAATAAAACAAACGGGGTTCTAATGTTTGCGTATAACGGTGACCAAACCAGTGAGTGTCTCTGTCAAAAAATAATCCCATATCTATATCAGCAATCGGTAAGACTCGTGATTCATCACCGCCCTGTTGCCCTGGTACTCGATTGCCTTGGCTATTGTAAAAAATAACATTCATTTTCGACGTGTTATAAAAACTCGATGATAATTTAACTTCTGGTTTTAAAAAACCTGCAACCCAATATTTATGCATACTCAGCGCGGGCTCAATATAGGTACGTGATCCTATCGAGGGTGACATAGCACTGGTCTGACCGGGCGCATCTAAATAGGTAAAATTATTATATTCTGTGTCAAGATTAAAATTGAAAGAGCGGTAAAAGGCTGGATAGCGACCGTCTACTATTAACTGTGGTAAGCGCCGATATTGATTGGACACTGGCGTTCTATCGATGGGGTGCAAGGTTTGATACCCCAAAACTCGACTGGTGAAATGCCAATGCTGGCTACCATAAAATAGCGCGGCTTTATTAATCAGTTGATTATCGGTAATTTGTGCTGGGTCGCCTTTAAAATCGTTAAAGTAATAATCATCACTCACGACATTCGCCCAGATATGACTACTCCAACCAGAGGTGCCATACACACGAGTATCTTGAAGCGATGCAAAGTAACGCTCATCACCCGTGTCCTCCAAACGTCTTAATAAAGGATTAGTTCTGATGATCGTTTGATTGCTTTGTGTATTTAAACTTGGATTTGCTTGACGCAAACGATTAATTTGTTTTTGTTCTTGTGAGCGTTTAAAGTCTTTAAACTCACTATCGTCCGGCAAATAAGTCCCGTGCAAATTACCATGACTCTTGTTGGTTAAATAGCGAAATAAGCCTTTAAATTGCACGCCTCTGTCTGACATGATTTCTGGTTCTACTGTAGCATCTACATTTGGTGCTAAGTTTAAATAATAGGGCACTCCAAATAAATAACCGGAGCGCGATGATGTGCCAAAGTCAGGAAATAAAAAACCTGATTTTCGTCTATCATCTAAAGGAAAACTAAAATAAGGCGTATACATCACTGGCATGTTTTTTAAATATAATAATGCGCCTCTGGCTACGCCTTTACCTTCTTCTTTATCTAAGGTTAATGTCTTGGCGCGCACTTGCCAAAAATGTTGTGGCGGTGGGCAGGTGGTATACGTCGCTTGATGCACAACAATGATGCCTGACGGTTGACGTACAAATTGTTTCGCTATGCCCCAGCCAACGGTGCTGTCAATGTTAATCGTTGATTTTTTTTCACGGGGGACATCCGTTTGTATTTCTGGCGGCGTTGACACCGCTGTAATGCGATACAACACATTATCAAAGACACCGCCGTGAGACTGTAACTCAATGTGCGCTTTATCCCCCTGGGCAAATTTACCCGGCTCACGCAACACCACATTGCCATACAAATCTGCTGTTGAAAATTTATTGGTTTTAGCGTCGCGATAAATATACGCTTTATCCGCTGTGATACGTCTATCAGGCTGGGTAATGACAACATTACCTTCAATACTAGTGACATCTTCTAAAGCTAAGCTTGTATAATCCGCCGTCAAGTTTACTGGGCTCTCAGTGATGGATAAACCACTTTGCTCGCCATAAAATAAATTTGGTTCAACGTAATAACCTCGGCAACGATTCAACCCTGAATGATCATTCATCCACCCTAAGACATCAGCAATTTGTTGGCGGTTTAATGTGTAAGGATCGACTTTTTCATAATGGATGGTTTTGTTAGGCTTGTTGGTGTTCGGACTAGAAGCCGTTTTGGATTTCTTTTTTTGAGGCAAGTGTACCTTTGGTTTTTCATTTGTTATACAATTCATGTTTTTTACACTGGAGGGTGATGGGCAAGAAGGTGCAGACTTAGCAAGCAAGCATGGTGATAATAAACCTATCACTACACAGCTTAACAGCCTTGACTTGTGTCCATTTTTTGCCGCCATTGAAACTCATTGAATTTTGTTTGATGAAAAATACTGCATGTTACCTAATCCGGGATCACTTAGCTATAGCTACTCTTAAAAATATATAAGTTGGATAAACATCGATGAACCAAAGACAATCAGCCTTAGCAGCATGGTTAAAAAGCTGCCTTAGTGATCATGACGTGCACATGCAGGCGCTGCCGGCGGATGCTAGTTTTCGTCGTTATTTTCGTGTCACCACAAACGGGCAATCCTTCATCGCCATGGATGCCCCGCCCGAAAAAGAACCCATTCATAGCTTTGTATATTTGGCAAAACACTTGCGTGAATTAAAGGTTCCCGTGCCCCAAATCATTGCCGAGGATATACAAAAAGGGTTTTTACTATTAACCGACTTTGGCGATCACTTACTGTTACACAGGATTAATCCCAGCAATGCTGACGACTTGTATCAACAAGCCATGGATGACTTAATCCTAATGCAAGCCAATGCAAAAAATAATGAATGGGATATTCCAAAGTTTGATCGGCAAATGATTTCAACAGAGTTAAGCAATTTCAAACACTGGGTATTGGAAAAACATTCAGAAAATACATTATCGCCTATTGAACATAAGATCGTTGATGCTGCACTCACTTGGTTAACCGATGAAATGCTAGCGCAACCGCAAGTGTTTGTGCATCGCGATTATCACAGCCGTAATATCATCGTACAAGCTAATCAAAAACTCGGCATCATTGATTTTCAAGACGCCGTCATCGGCCCTATCAGTTATGACTTAGTGTCCTTACTACGAGATTGCTATATTAGTTGGCCACAAGAAAAAGTAACACAATGGATGAGTTATTTTTATGAAAATCTAAAGCAACATCATCCGATTGACTTCAGTTTAGCGCAATACAGTGCCTGGTTTGATATTGCCGGCATACAGCGACATTTAAAAGCAAGTTTCATTTTCGTTCGCAAATGGTTACGGGACAATGATAACCGTTACTTAGCCGACATCCCACGCACCTTCGCTTACATCCAGCACGTCATCGACAAATACCCAGACTTAAATGCCTTCGCAGAAATCCTGGAATGCAAAATTATTCCAGAGCTTAGCTGGGCCTGCCATGATTGAAGCTATTTTTTATAGGGAAACGAACTACTTGCTCTGGATCCGCTCACGGACTCCAGCAGCGCCATCGCCTTTTTATAAGTCGTTGTAGTTTCGGACAAACCATCTCCGTAACGGTTTATCTTCAAAGCCTCAAGAATTTCTTTATTAGATCCATTGTTAATAGCATTCTTAATCGCCGTTGCCTTTTCTTGACTACTTTCCCTAGCGAGAAATTTAATGGCAGGGCGGTTATCATAACTGTTTTTAACTTCTAACGCATAGGGTACTAATACTGCTGATTCCGGCGTTAATACGAATTTGTCATTGAGAATGTCACTTACACCTTCGCCTAACATCGAAGGCCAAACATCTGTGCGTGTATTAAGAGGTTTTCTTTCAGTAGCAGGAGGAACGATATCACCAATTTGTACGGAAAGAATGTCATGCGCTTCAATAGTAGTCCCTTTTTTTACGCAAGAAGCTTCAGTAAGTTGATCCTGAGGCATGGAAACCCCAATCACAACATAGTGTTCACGATATGAGTTATGGCAACGTATTTCCATTGCTGCACCTACGCTAGCTCCTACTTTGACACCACCATCTTGACAGTTAAGCGTTACTTTCTCAGCAATGTTTTCAAAAGCTAAAGCGCACAGTTGCTCAAGGGTTGGTTTAAAAGGAACTTCCAACTCCGATGGGCCAACAGAACTGCCTGTAGGCTTTACTGTAAGAGGAATAAAAATAGTTGTCGTTTCTGCTGCCATAATCTGTCATCTCCGTAGAACATTAATAATAGGTTAAATTTTGTTATATGATAATTTATTGAACAGATTTTGTCAAGGCAAAGTAGGGTGAAAAATGGGCAAAAACTAACGGGCTATCTGCCTAAGCTATTGATTATTAAAATATTAATATTATGAGACGGCTGTTAATTAAATTTTCACTTATGTTGCCAAAATCGTCTCTGATACTTGCTAACAGCCCCTCGCCACACTATTTTATACGATGGTAAATCTCAGGTTTACTGACGTTAAACCAAGGGCCGCTGTAGTATTCACCATTCACTAAACCGCGGGTTGCAGCCGTTCTTATGAGGGGTGCCATTTTGAATTTACCCGGTTTACAGCCTTTGAATAAACCTGGGTGATAGACGCCAATGCCGGCGAAATTTAATTTGTTGGTACCGTAATTTGAAATAAGAGCACCATTCAACGTAAAGTCGCCTGTTGGGTTTAAGGCCAAGGTGTCGTTTAACACAATGTGGGCTAAGCCGGATAAGTGTTTAGGTAAGTTTGCGAAGGGGAAGGGTGTCCATAAATCGCCGCTGACAACGATGAAAGGATCATCGCCTAACAAGGGCAAGGCCTTTAAAATACCACCACCCGTTTCTAAGGGCTCTACTTCATCTGAATAATGAATGTTAACACCGAACTGACTCCCATCACCTAAGTGTGTTTTTATTCGTTGAGCTAAATGCCAAACGTTAATGATGATGTCGGTAATACCGGCATGCTTTAACTGCTGAACATGATGTTGCACTAAGCTTAAACCTTTTACCGGTAGCAACACTTTCGGTGTATCATGACACAATGCCCCCATCCTGGCTCCTTGCCCAGCTGCAAGAATCATGGCTTTCATGAATGTTATTCCCCTTAAAAAATAAAACAGAAAGTGCCGCACGTCAGAGTCCTTTGCTTGTGGCAGGGGTTACCCCCAAATCAAGCGCAGGAGGCCCCAGGCCGACGAGCCATTGGGGGTAACCCCTGCCACAAGCAAAGAACGGCACAAGCGAAGGACGGCAAAAATGTATTGAACCCACCTACAAGAAAAAAGACAACCCTAAACAGGGCAACGTTTAGTAATCCTAGATAGTTGCGTCATTGATTCAGCCAAGGCTTTTTGTTGACGCTTTAAATACATGCGATAAATGCGTTTGCGTAAACGATAACTATGGACGTATTTGTTCTGCGCTAGTTTTTTATCTTTGAATTGCTGATACGCTTTCGCTGTTTGCTCTAAGGTCATAAGAATCGATAATGTTTTACCGCGCGCAGGGGAGAAAAATTTACTGTAATAACTCGCCGTTTTAGCACAGCTCTCTCGCACACTAAACCATTTTTCAAAATAATTAATCCTGGCAGAAACAATTTGTTTTAACTCGACCCGTTTTAAATTCCAAGTCAAGCCCAGTTTAGACAAACCAAAAATTAACCACTTAGTGGGATCATAATGAAAGTAGCGAATACCATTGCGAAAGTCATTCGGAAATTGATGATGAAAGTTATGAAAGCCTTCGCCAAAGGTGAACAGTGCCGTAAACCAATTATCACGTGCTGTTAGTTTTTCTGAATAGGTTTTGTGACCGAAGAAATGACACACAGAGTTAATACAAAATGTGAAGTGTTGTGCCAAGGTAACCCGCAACATCGCCGCAATGAAAAAACCACCAATGACATCAGACCACAATGAACACACCAGCATCGGCATGATAATACCGACTAAAATGGAAATTGGGATATTAAATTTATGCTGAAAAGCAACGATGGGATCGTTTTGTAAATCCGTGACATTACTAAAATTACGCTTGGTGGGATCATTAACCAACAACCACCCAATATGCGCATACCAAAATCCCTGATTAATATTGTAAGGATCTTTATTGGTATCAACGAAACGATGATGACGACGATGATCGGCACACCACTCGAGTATACTGCCCTCAAAGGACGCTAAGCCAATTAACGCGAAGAACAAACGCACACTCCAATGCGCTGTATAAGTTTGATGCGAAAACAATCGATGGTAACCCGCAGTAACACCAAAGCCCGTAGCGAAAGACAGAATCACAGTAAATATTACTGTCTGCCAAGCCACAGCATCATGCATGATAAGCCATATCGTGCCAGAAATGCCTAAAATAGGGGTTGCTGTTAAGAAAAAGGTATTCAGCCAGTTAATTTTTCTCATGCTCACTCTCTTACTTGATTTAATAGCGCAAATTAGGACGTTTGCGCAATTCCTATACCCATCGTGCTTCAAACTGCGATTTTCTGCCAGCACAATAACCATTGATAGTTATTTTAAAGGTAATCCTAGAAATGGTAAACCCATTCCCTCCTCCTAAGTGGAGGAGGGTCTAGGAGGGGCCTTAAAGCCCCCAATTAAGAACGGTGCTTAGTAACGTCCGCCGCGGCTATCGCCACCACGTCCACCACCGCCGCCGCCAGCACGACGGCCGCCGCCTTGCTGTTCGCGAGCAATGCTGACTTTCAAGGAACGTCCTTGGAAGTCTTGGCCATCCATCGCTAAAGCAGCTTGAGCTTGGTCTGGGGTTTCGAATTCAACAAATGCGAATCCTTTTGATTTGCCAGTTGCAAAATCTTTGATTAATTTCAAGTGAGTGATTTGACCGAATTCACCGAATTGTGATTCAAGGTCTTGCTCGCTCGTAGTGTAGGCTAGGTTGCCAACGTAAATTTTCTTCATTTAAGTGCTCTCCAAAATCGTAAAGCTGTATTCATTTTCCTAATCACGATTTCCAAGAGCCGTTAAAAAGCTATAAAATCAGTGACTTACCATACCCCTAAGGGCATCTGGATCCATCATTTATACTGCGCGGCTAAGCTCAATTGCACTCAAAAAACGCAAAACGTGAGCTATTACCGTACAGCAATAGATCCATGGGCGCTATTGTGTCATATTTTAGTCTACCTGCCAATATTTATAACATAAAATAATTTCAGCATTCCATCAAATAAATTTGGCAGCCCTTAAGGCTTGCAGTACGATTAACGTATATCAATAAAAAGGAACTCTGTTATGGCTAATATCTTCACGCAGCACCTCAAATCCGTTAACAAAAGTTATTGGCAACATTGTTACTTCGCCTTATGGTTTGCCCTGCATATGTTGTTCTGCGGTATCGCGCTCATCATCCACGCTATTTTTCCATTTTTACTCATTGAGACAGGATCGAAAGGCTTAGAGAAAATGATAGCGCATTACGAATCCGGTGCACCGCACGAAACCCTTTAGTGACAAAAAACTATACCCAATACGCCGTTTTCGTCATAATTTTAGCCGTTAAATTCATTAAACGCTTGATAGGGAAAGGTAATAAAGCTGCGCCCGAGTCAGTGGCTTTACTGGCATGGCTGGCTTCATCTTTATGCATTTGCTGAATAATAGCGTGTGTCTTTTCATCTTTTTTAGGCACTTGCTCTAAGTGTCTTTGTAAATGACGCATCACTTGATGCTCCGTTTCCACCACAAACCCTAAACTCCACTTATCGCCCGCGATACCCGCTGCCACACCGATACACAAAGCGCCTAAATACCACAAGGGGCCTAAGTAACTCGTATGGCTACTGAGTTCCGCTAAACGTTGTTGACACCACGCTAAGTGATCGACTTCTTCGTCGGCGCATTGTTGCATGTTCTCTTTGACATCATTGGTCGCTGCGGTTAAGGCTTGGCCTTGATACAAGGCTTGTGCTGCAATTTCGCCCGCATGATTGACTCGCATTAAACCAGCGATATGGCGTTTTTCTTTTGCGGATAAATCAGATTCTTCAATCTGCGCTGCAGGGTTAGGGCGCATGGCACTCACACCATTGCCCAGCGTACGCACCACTTGATCCATGTGATCTATCACTTGATCTAAAAAAGAGAAGGCTCGCATGATAGCTTACTTCGTTTTTTTAGTGCAAAGCGGTGGGTGATAAATCAATTGCACGGTATTGCCATCTGGATCAAGGCAATAAAAACTGCGCGCACCATCACGATGATCGGTTGGCACACTTTTTAGTTCAATTTGGCCATCGCGTAAATAGTCATACCAAATGTCCACTTGCTCTTTGCTATCGATAATAAAGCCAATGTGATCCAAACGCTGATGCTTCGCCGCTTTGAATCCTTCAGGCGCGCGATGCAACGCCAAATTATCATTGCCAGAGGTGAGGTAATAATTGTCTTTATCTGGTTGCCACTCCACATCCATACCGAGCAGCTTTTGATAAAAATCCACACATTTTTCTAAATGAGTCACAAAGATGGCAATATGACGCAGGCCAGAGGTGGGTTTTGGTCTTTTTGTGTCAACTTTTTTCATAGTCTTGCATTTCCTTAGGTGAGTTTAGCATGCTAAATTGTACCGAAAGGTAGGTTTGATGTCATTAGGGAGAGTTAAATCATGTCGAATATCGCCGCCGTCATACAAATGACGTCTTCACACCGGTTAGAAAATAACTTACAGCAAGCTGATGCATTACTGCAACAAGCGGCAGAGGAAGGCGCTAGCTTAGTCGTATTGCCGGAAATGTGGGCTACTATGGTCATGGGGCAAATGGATAAAGTTGAATGGGCAGAAGCCGAAGGTGATGGGCCGATTCAACGCTTTATGCAAGATAAAGCGCAAGCGCTTGGTATTTGGTTAGTGGGTGGTACCATTCCATTGCAATGTGAGGATCCTAACAAGGTTCGTGCCAGTTGCCTCATTTATAATGACAAGGGTGAGTTAGCGGCACGTTACGATAAAATTCATTTGTTTGATGTAACGATTGCACCGGGCAAGGAAAGTTATCAAGAATCTGCGGTGACTGAACCCGGTGAAGATGTCATTATTTTAGATTCACCCCTTGGTAAATTAGGTGCGGCTGTTTGTTACGATATTCGTTTTCCTGAGTTGTTTAGAGTGATGTTTAATCATCATGTTGAACTTTTTGCAATCCCTGCAGCCTTTACGGTGACAACCGGCTTGGCTCATTGGCAGTTGCTCGCCAGAGCACGGGCTGTTGAGAATTTAAGTTATGTCTTAGGCGCTTGTCAGTGGGGTAAGCACGATACGGGGCGCTCTACCTTTGGCGGCAGTTGTATTATTGATCCTTGGGGGCGAGTAGTCGCTGAAATGGAATCCGGCGTTGGGGTATTAACGGCAGAAATTGACTTAGCGCAATTGCATGAACTTCGTGAAAATATGCCGGTTCATGAGCATTTTAAAATTCATGAGATTTAATAGTGTCGTGCCAAAGCCTTATTTTCTAGTCTTAATAATTTTTGTTCACAATTGGAGTATGTTATAGTCACTTTTTAGCAAATTTTTATCCGCATGATCCAGCTTAAACATGTTTGTAAATCCTTTGATTGTCTTAAGACCTTTGTGGTTGATGATGTCTCATTGAGGATAGAGACCTCTGAAATTCTCATTTTATTGGGTTCTTCCGGTTCTGGGAAAACCACTACCTTGAAAATGATTAATCGTTTGGTTGAGCCAAGCCAAGGCGCCATTGAAATTGATGGGGAGAATATTTTAGCGTGTGATGTGATAGCGTTGCGACGACGCATGGGGTATGTATTCCAAGGAACGGGATTATTTCCGCATATGTCGGTGGAAGATAATATTGCTATTGTGCTGAAGCTCATGGGGCAGCCCATTAAAAAACGCATGCAACGCGCCCATGAACTATTAGACATGATTAATCTCGACCCGAAGGTTTATGCGCAACGCTTACCCGAAGAATTATCTGGCGGACAAAGGCAACGTGTTGGCGTGGCCAGAGCACTGGCGGCCGATCCTAATATTTTATTGATGGATGAACCCTTTGGCGCACTCGATGCCATTACACGAGAAGAGTTACAAGACGAGTTGTTGCGCTTGAATCGTGACTTACATAAAACCATTGTGTTTGTGACTCATGATTTATCGGAAGCGATTAAGCTCGGCGATAAAATTGCCATCATGCATGAGGGACGTTTGCAGCAAATGGGTACTTATCAAGAAATTCTACACGCCCCTGCCACAGCATTTGTTAAAGATTTATTTGCAACGAAGGACAGCGCCTTATGATGCAAACCAGTCTTATAACGTTTTTATCAGAACATCAGCAACAACTTTGGTATAAGTTATGGCAGCAGTTATATTTAGTGGGGTTATCAACGGCGGCGGCAATTATCATTGGCATCCCGCTCGGAATTTGGGTAACGCGCTCACCACGATTTAAACCGAGTATTTTAGGTACGGCTGGGATTTTGCAAACCATTCCAAGTTTAGCATTACTCGCCTTTTTATTACCTTTATTCGGCATTGGGGTTAAGCCCGCCTTAGTGGCATTAACCTTGTATGCCTTGTTACCCATTATTCGCAACACGTTAACGGGACTTGAAGGCGTACCGGAGAATTTATTAGAAGCAGCGCGCGGGTTAGGGTTTACTTTAAAACAACGTTTATGGTTAGTGGAAATGCCTTTAGCTCTGCCAAACATTATCGCGGGTATTCGTACTTCGGCGGTGATTGGCGTGGGCATTGCAACCTTAGCGGCGTTTATTGGCGCGGGTGGTTTGGGTGATTTTATCAACCAAGGTCTTGCCATGAATAATACCCGCTTGATTTTATTGGGCGCTGTCCCTGCGGCATTATTAGCGTTAGTGATTGACTTTGGTATTGGCCGGGTTGAAAAAATGATTGCGAAGCAACGTAACAGTCAGCAACAGCGCGCTTTTAAACGAAAGGTATTCCTTAGCTTAGTGATAGCTGCCCTGTGCTTAATCGTGGTTATTCCCTATTGCTCCACGCGAGAAAAAGGCACCGTTACAGTAGCCTCAAAAAACTTTGTGGAATCGATGATCCTTGCCGAGATGATGGCGGAAATGATTGAGCAACACACCGCCTTAAACGTCAAACGAAAATTTAATTTAGGCAGCACACAAATCAATCAAGCTGCCATGTTGCGTGGTGAAGTGGATGTTTATCCTGAGTATACGGGAACGGCTTATTTGATTGTGTTAGGCCGACAGTATAAAACACCCTACACCTCTTCGCAGTTGTATAATCTTGTGAAACAAGCTTACCAGAAACAATTTAACCTCACCTGGCTCCCCCCTTTTGGCTATGACAATAGCCAAGCGTTGATCGTACAACAAGCTTTTGCCAAGCGACATGGGCTTAACACCATTAGTGATTTGGTACCTATCGAGCAGCAATTAACGCTGGGCGCTGCCTCTGAATTTATGCAGCGCCAAGATGGCATGCCGGGCTTAAAGCGGGTGTATGATTTGCACTTTAAAGACATTAGGGAGATGGATCTTGGCTTAATGTTTAATGCACTCAAAGAGGGGCGAGTGCAAGTGATTGCTGGCTTTAGTACTGATGGGCGTATCCTCGCGTATGGGTTACGCGTCTTAAACGATAATAAGCATTTATTCCCCCCCTACGATGCTGCCCCTGTGATTCGCCAAGCAACACTCGACAAATACCCAAAAATTGCTCAGTCGTTGCGGCCTTTAGCGGGTTTAATCGACAATCGCACCATACAAGCCTTGAATTATCAAGTTGATGTGAAACAACACTCACCCCAGCAAGTGGCTCATGGTTTTTTGCTAGCAAACAAGCTTATAAAAAAATAAAATTTTTGTGGATAAATGTGTATATTTTGGTACAATAGTCCGACAATTGACTGAGATTACCTTGCAAATAACTGCTTTCTTAATGCTAAAATTCATGAATTCAGCTGACATTCAGGGCTAATCCCAGCAATCGACGAAATATCTTATTTAACGAATAACAAGGGGGTTACTATGGGTCAGGAATTAGTTGATGATGACGTTTTTGTGTTAGATGTCGCTAAAGAAATGTCAACGGCTGCATCATCATCAAGCGACAGTTCTGAGAATGATATAGATTTTGGTTCTTCTGCCAAATCTTCAATAACCTACGGTACCGTTAATCAACCTAGCACTGTCACGGTACAGGTTCCTGCTGTCGTTCAAAGCAGAGAGTATACTATGGATACTGATTTGTGGGGACGCTGGCCAAAGACGGCTGGCTATTTAAGTGAAGACAATTTCACGAACTGGCCGAAGTTCGGTATAGACATCACTAAAGCACTCATCACGTTTATCGCTATTTTCTCTTTCTTCAATCTTTGGGTTGAACAAATCATAGAAAAAGAATCCTATGAGCAATTCCTCGCAGGGATTGTGCTCACCGTGGTAACCGATATTGTGATGACAGCCCTAACGATCGTTGAAAAATCATATGTAGCCTACGACATGTTGAACTTTGAACGCACCGTCTTGGTGGGTGATGAATTTGACAAAGATACTGTCGAGCTTGAGGTGGATGAAGATAATGAAGAAGCAGACTTAATCCCTCACCGCAACGTCATTCCATTTTGGTCTAAACGCGTATGGGGCACTGTGTTTCCGAGTGGGTTTGCTTTTTTTATTAACTTTGTACTAACGGGCTTAGCCGCGCCTTTCGCGGCTGGTGGTGTCGGTGGTACTGCAGCAGCAGCAGCGTTTGCAGATGATGCTGAATTACCCGTCTTGGCAAGCAGTGCGATCACGGCAGCGGCCGTCACCATATTCTTTGTGCTACTAGCCAGAATTGGTGAGGGCTTAAGTGGTTCACCTTTTGCGGCGGTGCACCAAGCTAGGGAGCAGATCGTACCCAGCTTAAAATAAAATAGTTAACGTGATTACATAGATTGAGGTTACAGTAATGTATGATAGATTTGAAATTATAGATCCAGATAGTCAGGAGTTGGTGGGCATTAGCCCTGTGAATTCTGATGGCTCTGAAGCTGGCAGCAGTAATAGCCCTGAAGATTGGCTGTCGGATAGAACTCAGCCTTTTGCTAGTAGCCCATCTCCAAAAAGAAACACTCGCCCCTTGATTAACATACCGCTGGTGTCGCCGAGATCTACTGATGATTCTAGCTCTGAGAGCGATTTTTCTAGCGGTGATCCTTATGTTGCCATTGGGATGCCTGAAGCTGAGGAGCCTAACGTCGTCTTTGATTTTAGCAAAGTACCCGTCCCTAAATGGACCTATGAGTTAACACGCGTAGACTATAATGTTTGGAAATTTGGGATTGATATTTGTAAATATATCTTTGTGGCACTTATCTTAATCTTGCCCTATTATTTCTTTCTCAGACCCATTGCCCTAGAGACCGACTACTTAAAATTAACGGACGCCTTTGTGACAACCTCCTTCCCTCCCACGCTATTAGGAATCGCCAATTCCATTGAGCGCCGGTATAGCAAGAAAAGTATAAAGCGTTGGGAAAAACAGGTAGTTATCCAAGAGCCCGTTGACGTTGCAGCCATCAATGAAGCTGATGAAAGTACACCCTTGCTACCTAAAGATAAGCTACAAAAATGTGGGGATTTTATAGGCGCAAAACTACGTGCCCTATTAGCGATGATAAGCTGTGCTTGCTTATGTCATATCCTGTTTGATTTAGACCTTATTCCTTCCTTCTCTGGTGCCGGGGTGGCAGCTGTACTGGCTACTCTGGAGTTACAATTTGATATCCCTGTTGATGATTTTGTTAACTTGTTTTTACCACTCTTAACAACCTTGGCTGTGGTCACTCGTAACTACCGTGCCGTGGGGGATAAAAGAGAATACCGCAGATTTAAAGACGTTCACGAAGAATATGATAAGGCCACTAATCCTGTGTTTAGGATTTAACTCGCCAGCATTAAACGTTCGCCGATGAGAAAAGCATAAACATGATGTTGCATAAGGCGTTCCATCGCTTGTTGCGAACTGATGCCACTTTCTGAAATCACGAGTTTTTCTGCTGGGATGTTGCCTAATAGATTAATCGTAGTTTGAATATCGGTATGAAAGGTTTTTAAATCTCGATTATTAATGCCCATCAGTGGGCTTGGCAACGCTAAAGCTCGCTGCAATTCTTCTTTATCATGAGACTCAACCAGCACGGCCATGCCTAACTGCTCTGCCAATTCGCTATACGCGATCAATTGCTCATCTGTTAGGGCTGCGACGATTAATAAAATACAATCGGCCCCTAACGCTCTTGACTCATAAACTTGGTATTCATCGATGATAAAGTCTTTGCGTAGTAAGGGTAATGGCACAACGTGTTTAATTGCCATTAAATAATCATCGTGTCCTTGAAAAAATTTTTCATCGGTTAACACGGAAATACAGCTAGCGCCATTTTTTTCATAATGCGTTGCGATGGTAAGTGGATCAAAATCGGCTTTGATAACACCTTTGCTAGGAGAGGCTTTTTTGACTTCTGCAATCACGGCTGCTTGTTTTTGTGTGATCTTTTGACGCAGAGCACCCACAAAATCACGGCAGGGCGGCAAGTCTTTGGTCTTAGCTTTTAACACATCCAGTGCTATCTTTGCTTTTTTCGCACTGATTTCTGCTCGCTTATGTTCTAAGATAGTTTCTAAAATATTGGCTGTCATACTGTTTCAAATCTGTCCTTTATGTGTATTTCCGACAAGTTTGCCCTAAACACCCCCCAATTCCAATGCTTTTCGCGGGATTTTAGAGAGCTTGTTACATTTATTTACAGTGATAGACTTCCTATTGAGCGAAGATCTGTCTATCATAAGAAAAAATCCTGAGGATACGACATGATAGATAATAAGCATATATTAATCGTAGATGACGACCCAAAAATTACGGATTTGATGAAGCAATTCTTGGAAGAATATAATTACACCGTTTCTAGCGCCGGCAATGGCAAACAATTGTTTGCTATTCTCAAAAATAAAAAAATCGATTTAATTGTATTGGATGTAATGATGCCGGGCGATGATGGTTTTGAACTGTGTCGTAAATTGCGCGCACAGAATTGCCTCATTCCAATTATTATGCTGACAGCCGTCAGTGAAGAAACTGATAGAATTCTTGGGATTGAAATCGGTGCCGATGACTACTTAACTAAACCTTTTAATCCGCGGGAATTACTCGCCCGGATTAAAGCCATTTTTCGCCGATCTATCATCAGTCATACCAGTAGTAATATTCACTATGTCTTCAATGGCTGGCGTCTGGATCAACCGCAGCGACGGTTGCTTTCGCCGGATAGTTTAGAAGTAAGTTTAACTGATGGCGAATATCGTTTATTAGAGGCTTTAGTTACCCATGCGCAACGAGTCTTATCACGGGACTTCTTATTGGATGCTATTGAAAACCGTGAAGCGGGGCCCTTTGACCGCAGCATCGATGTACGTATCAGTCGTATTCGGCAAAAACTGGGGGATGATCCAAAAAATCCTCAAATCATAAAAACCATTCGTGGTGGCGGGTATATGTTTGCCATGGGAGTGGAACAAGTTGAAATGTAAAATTAAGTTTTCAGGGAAGTTCATCCTGATCCTACTCGCTTCAATAATTTTAATTCAACTATTGCTGGCAACATCCTATTATGTTTATAACTATGAACGACGCCTTGAAGATTATAAAATTCGTATTATGGATCAAATCGTCGATACCCTACGCATTATGCGCGCCTCTCCCATCGAAAAAACCCGGCTGATTGCCAAAGTGTCAGAAATCCATGACTTTTCCGTCGATGTGACTATCGAGCCATTATCGTCCATTAAAAGTGACTCAGAAAATTATTATGTGATTAAAAAAATTGTTGAAAAGAATTTTAATGCCGGCCATATTTCCGTGCAACTTGATGATGGCCGTTGGGCTAATTTCGAATTCAGACCAACACCGGCACATTATTTACTGCAGCTCGTGATTTTGATTTTGGAGTTTTTTGTCGCGGGGATTTTGCTGTTTTTTGCGTGGTATATTGAACGCTTCACGGCGCCACTTCATAAATTTAAAGCCGCCGCCGAACGCCTCGGGGTACAACTAAGGCCTGAGCCCATCGTGGAGTATGGTCCTGCTATCGTTAAAGAAACTGCTGATGCCATGAATCAAATGCAACATCGCATTATACAATTACTGCAAGACAGAAATACCATGCTCGCTGCTATTTCTCACGACTTACGTACACCTTTGACTCGTTTAAGATTACGCACGCAATTTGTTAAAGATAAGAACTTGGTGAAAGAGTCCATTACCGACATTGAAGAAATGGAACATATGATCGAACAAATTTTAACGTTCACAAAAGATGCGTCTCGCCAGGAAGCACAAGTGGATTTAGATTTAGTTGCCTTATTGCAAACCCTGTGTGATGATCAAGCCGATCTTGGTAACTACGTTTCTTTTAAAAGCGATTGTCAGCGACTCGCTTTTCATGCACGCCCACTCGCAATAAAACGCGCCTTTAGTAATATCATTAACAATGCTGTGAGTTATGCTACCCAAGTTTGTGTCGAATTAGAAAAAACAGATTCTGACATTAAAGTCAAAATCGCCGATAATGGTCCCGGTATTCCTGAAGATCAGTTAACAAAAGTTTTTACCCCTTTTTATCGCGTGGATAGTTCCCGCAGCCCGAAAAAGGGCGGCTGCGGCTTAGGCCTAGCCATTGTCCATGACATCATTAACGATCACGACGGCATCATTTTTTTAAACAACCTACCTAGCCATGGCTTAGCGGTTACCATTTGTTTTCCTATACCCTAGAACGTTTGACAGCCTTATAACGCTAAGCTAAACTGCGCTGCATGAGAACTATTCTTATTTGAGACCTGCTAATTCCATGAAGAAATATTACTTATTATTACTGCTAGCCTTCAGCACACTTTGCTGTGCGGTGACTGTGAGCGATACCAAGGGTACTGTTACTATCGATACACCACCGAAACGAATTGCTGCCTTGGAAATTTCATTAACGGATTATTTAACGGCGCTGGGGATTCAACCTGCCTGCATTACCGTCAGTGAAGATGTGGGTGGGATTTTTAATCGCCTTGGGCCAGGATATTTATTAAAAATAAATCCTAGTTTACGTCAAATACCACAAGTGGGTAGTCGTGAACATCCTAACTTAGAAGCATTGATTAATTGCAAACCTGATTTGATCATCGCCGATAGCGCCCGCGACAAATCAATTTATCCACAATTAAAAAAAATCGCACCGACCTTGTTACTCGATTCACTGCGAGTTAGTTACCCACAAGTCGAGCAAAGTTTTATGACCATCGCTAAAGCCACAGGCCATCAGCAAATAGCAAAAAAAATCTTAGCGAAGCAGCATAATCTTATTAACCATGCTAAAGCTCACACGAACAAAAATGCTGGTCCTATTTTAGTGGTAAATTTATTCCCGGATGGTTTAATAAAAAGTTTTACCAGTAATAGTTATATCGCTAAATTTTTCAATATGCTGGGACGCTCTTATGCACTGCCATCACAACACGGTGAATTAGTGCAAACCATTACGTTAGAAGGTTTACTAGCCATTAATCCTGACGCCATCGTCGTGTTGCTAACAGATGGTAATACAAAACCATTAAAGCGCTGGCAAAAATCGCTGCTTTGGCAACAATTAAACGCTGTGAAAAATAATCGTGTTTATATTGCAGATAGAGCACTCTGGGTGCAATCGCCCGGCATTTTATCGTCACGGGAAATCATTAAACAGACGTTAAAGAATGGCTTGCTTGCAGATAAACCCATGCCACTTGAGAAACAATCATTGCCGAAGGCGAATCGCTGGATGTAACTATACCTCTTCACTACAACAACAATAAGGGATGAAATAAGGTGTCCCAGTATGAGAGTCCATGAGGATTCTGACTTTTATGTTAAATAAGTCTTGCAGTAACGATTCAGTCAAAACATCTGCTGGTTTACCTTGTGCCATCACGGCGCCTTGATTCAATAAAATCAATTCATCAGAATAGCGCGCCGCTAGATTAACATCATGTAACACCATCACGATAGTTTTATTGCACTGACGATTCAATCGCCGAATTAATTCCAAAGTTTCTAATTGATGCGCCATATCCAAAAATGTTGTCGGCTCGTCCAGTAATAAATAAGGCGTATCTTGCGCCAAGGCCATGGCTATCCAAGCCCTTTGCTGCTGCCCACCCGACAAATCATCTAAACGCGCATGGGATAAATCTAACATATCTGTTTGCTTCAAGGCCCGTTTCACCGCCGCCTCATCTTTTTCACAACGCCCACGAAATAATGATTGATGTGGATAACGACCTAACCACACCAGCTCTAATACCGTCATATGCTCCGGCGCATGACTATGCTGCGGCAACACCGCCAATTGCTTCGCCAAGTATTTACTCTTCATCCGATGAATCGCTTCACCATCCAATAACACCGTGCCACTAGTAGGCTTTAAAATTCGCGACATGGTCTTCAACACCGTAGACTTCCCCGATCCATTCGGGCCAACAATGGTGGTCACTTTTCCTTGCTGCAAATCTAAGTCCAGCTGATTAATAATATTCACTTTATCAAAGTCTACTGACACTTGTCGTAAAGTTATTTCTGACATTTATGTTCCTCGGTAATAAAGTCGTTCACTATGACGTTCTTAAGGGCGCGTCTGAGCACCCCTACATTATTTATCACCATCATTGTGGTGATTAACTTGACGCAAATTTATTCTCAGTCCCTTGAGCGTAAACCTTTAACGGCATGGATGCCGTTACAGAGCCTCCAGGGATGGGTTTACGGCGTGTTTACGCTCAAGGGACTGAGAATAAATTTGCATTTGCTTCATGCTAAAACCTCACTTACTAAAACGAATTAACAAATAAATAAAATAAGGCGCTCCAATAATCGTCGTAATAATCCCCGCTGGTAATTCAGCTGGCGGCACTATCACCCGCCCTAATGTATCCGCCAAAATCACTAACAAAGCTCCAACGACCATCGCTGCTGGCAAAATCACTTGATGCTTCGCACCAACAATCAACCGTGCAATTTGTGGCGCAATTAATCCTACAAATCCTAAGATACCAGCACCCGTCACACCAAGCCCCGCTAAAATAACCGCGAGCAATAACAATAGCATCCGCATATGTTTCACATTAAAACCAATGCCAATACTTGTATCATCCTGCAGTGCTAATAAATCCAATGCTCGTCCTAAAAATAAAGTAACCCCTAAAAAAATAAGCGCCCACGGCGTAATCGCAAGTGCGCGTTGCCAATTAGCGCCATAGACACTGCCAGCAATAAAATTTAATGAGGATCCAATGTCTACCGGTAAAATTAATAATAAAAAATGTTCTCCTGCTAACAAGGTCGTGCCAATAGCAACACCCGTTAATGCCAAACGTGTCGGCGCTACATCACCATTTACCCGGGCAAATAAAAACGTTAAAGAAAAACCTGCAAGTGCACCAAAACATGCTAGCCACGCAATTCCCATATTCGAAAGGTTGGGAAAAAACAGTAACGCTGCCACCGCTATTATTGATGCACCTGCAGTCACCCCAACAATATCCGGCGCTGCTAATGGGTTGCGCATCACTGTTTGTAAAATAGTCCCTGACGCCGCGAACAAAGCACCGCTAAAACCCGCCACCAATAAACGGGGTAATCTTAATTCAAACAGAGCCAAGGATTGTGAGTGATTCAAGGTTTTCCAATGTAATAATTGCAGCCATGACACATGCACTTGACCAACCATTAAATCCCACATTGAAAAAACAATTAAACTTAATAATAATGCGGCAAACACCTTGCTTTGCTTTTGCAGTAACATTATGTAGCGCCTCCCTTCGCTTGGCTCCTCGCTATGATGACAAAGAAAGGCCCGCCCAAAAGGGCAGCAATGATACCCACAGGAATTTCAACCACGGGATTGATCAAACGAATCAATGTGTCGGCAAACACTAATAATAAAGCACCAAACACCATCGACAATGGAATTAAATATTTATAATCTGGCATAAAATAACGAATAGCGCTGGGAATGATTAAACCAATAAAAGGTACAGGCCCCACCACGCTCACGGCTGCTGCCGCTAACATCACGGCAATCCCCATTAAAATAAATTGCGTTGTTTGCGCGGATAAACCAAGACCTTGTGCTTCATCATCTCCTAAGCACAATACATTTAATTGTCGATAACAAAAACAACTTAAGATTAAACCGATGAGTATCCAAGGCAAGACCATGTTGAAATGCATCCAACTACGCCCTGCTAATGATCCCATGATACTAAACACGGTCGCTTGCGCTTCGTCAGGAAATAATAGTAATAAGCCTCTTGAGACAGCATGAAATAACGCATTGACAATAATCCCCGCTAACGCCAAGCGCAATGGTGATAAGCCTGCCGTTGCCGTAATGCTATAGATTAGCAATGCAGCAAGGATTCCTCCCATAAATGCAAATGGGATAAATAGAGCCGTGCTAATCGTGGGAAAAAATAACAACATCACAATAATACATAGCGCCGCACCTTGATTAATCCCTAATAAACTAGGACAAGCCAAAGGGTTGCGACTAATACCTTGCATAATAGCACCAGAAACTGCAAAAGCAGCACCCGCCAATGCGCCAATCAAGGTTCTTGGCAAACGTGAGGAATATAAAATCGTATTATCGACCGATTGATCATGATGCAGTAATAAGGCAAAAGCATGCTTTAAAGGGATCATAATTGGCCCGCTAGCCATGGAAGCTGTCATGCAAATCCCTAACAAAACAAGCCCGGACGCCATCAGTACTACAAATAATAAGAATCGCTTATTGCTAACAGCAGATCCCATGTCTATCGTATTTTCAATCATGCAAACCAAGCCTTATAAAAAAGTATAAGACCCATGATGCCAGAACTTGCGATGATGATAATGCGCAATAGGGGGCAACTCATTTTTGTCGTTAATTTAGCGCCAAAGTAAGCACCGATAGAACCAAAGATTAATAAATCAATACCCAAACCGTAGTCGACTCGTCGTAACGCCATGAAAGTCATTAAGCCGACCAAGTTTGCGACAAAACATAAAAAGCGCGACATAGCTGATGCTTCTAATAAACTCATTTTAAAAACGGAAATACCAATGGCTGTGGTGAAAGAGCCGGTACCAGCACCAAAAAATCCTGAGTACAAACCGAGTAATGATCCATAAGCAAAGTCACGCTTTTTTTTCGGCGGCGAGCTTGGGTGAGTCTGTTTGTTGCGCTCAATCATCGACTTATTAAAGAAAAAATAAAGTGACACGGCCATGATAAATAGCGGCAATACTTTCGTTAATATTTCTTTATTGATTAATTGCACCATGACGGCTCCGACGAGGGCCCCCAATAAGGTGGCAAGGATAATCATGCCCCATAAGATTGGATTAAATAAGCCGCGACGAATATAAGCCATGGCGGCAGTTAATAAGCTGCCAGTTGTATAGAGCTTATTGGTGCCAAGGGCGTGATGAGGAGGCACGCCAGCCATCAAAAGGGCGGGTAAGACAACCATACCACTCCCCCCTGTCATAGCCGACATGAAGCCCGCCCCTAGAGCGACCCCCGATAATTCGACCAATTCATAGACAGGTAGCGCCATGATGCTCTTTGGTTCCCCAAAATGAAATAATGAACCAATGATAATTATTCTCATTCAGCATGGCAACAAATAAATCATTTATTTTTGAATTAAGGGGCTTTATTAATTCATTGCTTGGAAAATAAGGCTACCACCTCAAGCATTGGAAACTGCTTTTGTATATCGCCAATCTGTTGTTTCATAAAAAGAAATTTCAAATTAGGACCTGCATCTTGTGTGAAATAGATACCAATGCCTTGTTGCCGAAGTTGCCATACGCGGTGCATGTGTTCAACGGTTTCGGGTAACCAATAAAGTATTGGTGGCCAAGCAGACATCATGGTGGCATGCATGGCGAGGGCATTTGATTCCACCACTTGGCCGAAACGATGAAAGTTTTTGTCATAAATGGCTTGTTTAATGTTTTCTAAATCTTGTTCGACTTTGTTGGGCCATGCTGGGTAAAAGGGTGAGGTTTGCGTCGTGCGATTCATCCCATCTCGTGAACTGACTGGTTTGATTTGTTCACTCACTAATGAAACACCTAAACATAAGTCTGGCCATGGGACATTAAAGGGTTCGCCATGGGAGTCCATACCATCATCATTTTGCCCTTTGTGCCACTCAACAAAGCCTGGCCAAAAAGAGCGACAAGCACTACCACTGCCCATGCGTGCGAGAATGGATTGTTCTTCTAGGCCAAGTTGCCACTGATGCAACTCATTTAACGCCATTACCAATGCCGCAAAACCACTCGCAGAAGACGCAAGACCTGCAGCAATCGGAATATTACTGTCACTATTAACTTGATAAAAACGTTTTGTGATGGGTCTAAATAAAGTTAAATAGTCGGCGGCCTTTATAGCAAAGGGGTGTTTAGCATCAAGCGCTTCGCCATTTAAAATAATATGATCTTGTTCGGCATCGATTAACTTTAATCGTGTATTGGCACCCTTTTTAGGAATGGTGACTGACAAACTTGATGTCTGCGGTAAGTTTAATTCCGTATCACGTTTTCCCCAATACTTTACCAGTGCGATATTACTGGGTGCAAAAACCAAAACCTCTTCTTTTGGAAAAGAAATCTGTTTTGACTGTAGTAAATCTTTAATGACATCACACTTATTCTTCATGATTTAATTCCAAATATTCAACAAACATATCAATTTTATTCTTTTAAGTCTACTGAGATCAGTTTTGCATTATCATGCTCCTCTAGCTGCTGTTGCCATGTATCTGGTAACTGTCCTAAACCGATAATGCAATCACCTAAGCCAGAGCCTGAGATTTTTGCGCCTAAGATCGTTGGCTCAGCACGCATTGCGGTGATCAGTGCTGCTATGGTGTTGTCGCTGGTGCCAATAGCACGTTGTAGCTCATAGTATTGATTCATTAACTCGCCTAGGGTTTTCCAGTCTTGCTGTTTGATGCTGTCTTTTGCTTGGCGAACGCACTGTCCCATTAATTGGTACTGTTCTTGGTAAAAGCTTGGGTTCTCATTTTCTAAGGTTTTGATCTTAGCAATAACATCGACGGTTTTTGTTTTATAGCCGACGTAACATAAAACGATATCTGGCAATAACCCCAGGCGTTCTATTTTCATGGGCTCGGTTTCATAATAAATTACGCCACCATAGACACTGGCCATCACATCCGCACCAGAGGCGATGCCTTGTTGGTCTCTGATAATCTTTCTTACCAATAAGGCCAAGTCCTGTTTTGTCATTGGTTTGTCTAACCACTGTAAAATGGCGGTTAAACTTGCCACAGTGACTGCGGCTGAGGATCCTAAACCAATGGTGGGTAAAAAGTCGGATTGAATATGTAGTTCAAAACCTGATGGGATTTCTGTTTTGAAGTGTTCAATGGCTGCAAGAATAAAATGATAAGGCGGCATGATAGCCACAGTGGATAAGTCAGCTTGATATTCATCGAATTGATCGGAATAAATCATGAGTTTTTGATCGTGCCTTGGCAATAAGCTGACAGTGATATAACTATCCACCGCAGCAACAATGGCAGGCTCACCATGTAACACGGCGTGTTCACCAAATAGCATAATGCTACCGGGTGCTTTTGCCGTGAAACTCATGATGCGATTCTTAAACCATCAGTATCACAGTGAATGAGCTCACAATGATAAGACTTTGTCTCACAAAAAGCCGTAGGATCTTGTTCTGACACAATCATCAATGCACCGCCTTTATCGCCGTGCACAGCCCCCGCGCCACAAAGTTTTGCGGCACAGCCTTGTTGTTCTAACATTGAAATAAATGATTGAATGGCTTCAGGCACGACACCAATTTTTACCAATAGTTGGTGATTGTTTTTAATGGCTTGTTGCACGTTGGCAATATCATTTTCTAATAAACCTTGTTTAAAGGCTGTCGTGACTTTAGCAAACTCTGTCAGCAATTCTTCACTAATAACCTGTTTCACATGGGACACACATTCCCCGGTATTACTTTTTGGTGAGCCTGTATTGACTAAATAAATAGGAAATTTTGGTGGCTGTAATTTATCAACTGTACCATTATGATATTGCAAACAACCACCGTGATAACTCACGCGTAAATCAATCCCACTGGAACGACCATGTTGTAAATTTTCTGCCTCTAAACCATGGTTTAAATAAGATTCTTCACTCAACTCAATGTTTAAATGATTGGCCATGGCATGTATTGAGGCTAATATGGTCGCAGCTGAAGAGCCCAGACCACAACCGATGGGAATTTCAGAGTGCGTTTTTATTTGCATGCCGGAGGTTAGCTTGTGATTAAGTTTATCTAAAAAATTTGTCACGGCAAATTGCGTTAATTCCATTGGTAACTTCAACACATCTTTAATGCCTTTTTCACCTTTTTGAAAGGCTTCATAGTTTTCCAGTAATTGATTTTTCAACGCGCGCAACGCGCTGATGGAGTGATCTTTATGATATTTAATGTTTAACAAATCAAAAGACACGAGCGATCTCGCATGCTGTTTTACTGAAGCTGTCGCATAACGGTCCACTGCCATCGCAATCGCTGGCTGACCATGCACTACGGCATGTTCACCGGATAAAATTAATTTCCCTGGGGCAATAGCTTTCATGATACTGCTAGCTCTGCTTCTTTTTTTCGTTCAAATTCACGGTGTGCTCGCATCAATTCTCCAGGATTAGTTTGTGCGGCCATTAAGGATAATTCACCACAAAATACCGTTGCCGCTGCAATCGCCGCTAAACGACGAGCATTTTGCTGCGCAGCCGCTTCAACATCACAACCCAATAACGTCATATTATGACGCACGAATTCTAAGTGCTTACCATTACCAACCGTTCCTACAATTAAATTAGGTACCGTCACTGAAAAATACAAATCACCCTCTTGCACTTCACAATGCACAATGCCTTGAGAGCCTTCTACAATATTTGCTGCATCTTGTCCTGTCGCTAAATAGAAAGCGAGCAGCATATTGGCATAGTGGGCATTGGCCGTGCGAATACCGCCGGCTAAATTCGTACCGATTAAATTTTTCTTAATGTTTAAATCGACGATTTTTTCTGGCGTGGTTTTTAACGTGCTTTGACAAATATCACGAGGAATTAACAGTTCACTCACCACATATTTCCCTCGTCCCAATATACCATTCACTGCCGTGGGCTTTTTATCGGTACAATAATTTGCTGATACCGATACGTATTTCAAAAAATCGTACTGTTTCAATAAACATTGAATCGCAATATCCGCTGCTTGTGTCGTCATGTTATGCCCAGAGGCATCGCCTGTAGTAAATTCCAAACGCAAATACAATAGCTTGCCAACAATCTGGCTGTGAAAATCGATCAATTGGGTGAAGCGGCTTTGCTGATGAATGGCTTGATTGAGCATAGCTAGATGCTGCGGCATATCCGTGACGACTTGTCGACACTCAAGTGCCGAAGGAGCTTCTAGTAATACGGACCGCGTCATCCGTTCATCGATGATTGTGGTACGAATGCCACCGCATTGGCGTGACACTTTGGCTCCGCGATTAGTCGAGGGCCACAAAGGACTCTCATAAGTCGCAAGCGGCACCATCACCTCAGTATTAATCTCATCACCAATAACCTTAAGCGGGCCAATGGTTTGCATCGGCACCGCAGCACATTGTGGCATATCCATAGATGACTCCAAATACTTTAAATACCCCCCCCCACACGAGAGGGAACTGCTAAAAAATGTGCCATATTATAGCACAGACTCACCCCTAGCATCCAACCGTTGAATAAGATAAACTAGCACAAAAGTTCAGCGGATTATTGTTTTATGAATAACACTATTATTCTTGTTGATGAGCAAGATCAAGAAATTGGCGTTGGGGAAAAGTTAGAGGTGCACCGTAAGGCCTTATTGCATCGGGCTTTTTCTGTGTTTGTTTACCGCAACATGGATGGCCAAGTCGAATTGTTGATGCAGCAACGGCAATTCAACAAATATCACTGTGGTGGCTTGTGGACGAATACTTGCTGCTCCCACCCCATACCTGGTGAAACCGTCATTGCAGCGGGAGAGCGGCGATTGCGTGAAGAAATGGGATTAAATCTTAAGTTAAAAAACATTGGTCACTTTATTTATCAAGCGCCTTTTGATAATGGTTTAACGGAGCACGAATTGGATCATGTCTTAATTGCTGAATACGATGGCAGTGCCATTAAGATAAATCCAGAAGAAGTCGCCGATTATCGTTGGCAAACCTTAACTAATTTAACAAAGGCCTTAGCACAACATCCGTCGAACTATACACCATGGTTGGCTCAAGCTTTAGCGCTCGCAAACGCTTCATTGCATAAATGAAATTTTAAAGATAAACCTCATCCAAGACTATCATCAAGATACATACTTCTCACGTCGCACTTGCTTCACCGCAAAGCCTTGTTCTTTTAGCAGAGCAAAACTGTCATCAATCATGTACGGGTTTCCGCACAAATAGATGATGTCAGTTTCTGGGTTAGTTTGTAACTCATCGAAGGCCGTTTGTACGTAACCAAGGCGCTCATGTGATGCCAATTCGATATCCTTTTCACGGGAATAATGGATCCTGAATTCAAAATTAGGATGATCATTGGAAAATTTTAAAAAGTCATCAGTGTAAAGTTGATCATTACGCCGTTGCACGCCAAGCAATACGATTACTTGCAAATCTTCACTAGATAATCGCTCATGCAATTGCGGTAACATTGAGCGGTAAGGTGTCACGCCAGTACCAGTGGCGATAAATACATAGCGTTTGGGTTGCTCATCTCGCAAAATTAAGCGTCCATAAGGACCACTGAAGACAAACTCTGCGCCGGGCTCAGAGTGAAAAAACAATTCTGACGCCGGTCCGTCTTTATAATAAGAAATTGCAAATTCAATATCGGTGGATTCACCCATGATAGTGGCGATACTATAACTACGCCGCAACTCTTTACCTTCATGCTCGAAGTGAGCCGAAATAAATTGACCTGGAATAAAGTCTAAGGTTTCATTATCTGCTCTTGTAAACACCATATGCCGCGTATTCGGCGTTAATTGTTTAATGTCTTTTAACACGACTGGAAATGTTTTAATGGCCATACAATCCTCTTTTACTCACGCTAATAAAGCCGCAACAGCGGCTTGTAAGTTTTTATAGATTGGGATATCCATATCCTGCGGTAGCTTCTCACGGGTGGCATTGCCATAACCGGTTTGTAATAACATCACGTGACAGCCTTTCTTAACACCTGCTAATACATCTTTTTCACTGTCGCCGATGAACGGCACACCGCTTAACGCTACTGAAAAATGTTCACTGATTCTATCTAGTAATAAGGTTTTTGGTTTACGGCAATCGCAACCTTCATCTGGATGGTGAGGACAATAGCTAATATAATCAATTTTCCCGCCCTGAGCTGTCACTTGGTCTAGCATCGTTTGGTGAATATTTTTTAGCATCGCTTCATCATACAAACCCCTTGCTACACCAGATTGATTGGTGGCAATGGCAATACGAATATCTTTTGCCGTTAATGCGGCAATCGCTTCTAAACTGCCTGGAATCGGGATCCATTCTTCAGGCGATTTAATAAAGTCAGGCGACTCCCGGTTAATGACACCGTCTCTATCTAAAATAACTAATTTTTTTTCGGTTAATATAGGGTTCATTGTAATAAGGAAATATCCGCTACTTGTAAAAATAATTGATTTAAGTTTTCTAAAATCGCTAAACGATTATTACGCAGCTTTTCATCATCTACCATCACCATCACTTCATCAAAAAAGCGATCAACAGAGTCACGTAATGAAGCTAGGCTACTTAAAGCTTGTTGGTATTGCGCTTTTTCATACAGCGGTGATACTTCTTTTTGTTTCACTGCTAATAATGCTACTAAATCTTTCTCAGCATCATTTTCAAACAAATTATTATCGATGTCTTTAAGCTTATGACCATTTGTTTGTTTAGTTAACAAACGCATCACGCGTTTATTGGCCGCCGCTAATGCTTGTGCTTCCGGTAATCGTCTAAATTCCGTCACTGCTTTTATGCGCTTATCAAAGTCTAAAGGATATGTTGGTTGTCTGGCAATCACTGCTGCAAAAACATCACTGCTAACGCCCCTGTCCGCATACCACGTTTTCAAACGTTCCATAATGTAATCAAAAGCTTCATCAACGATGTCTTTATTACTAAGACTTGGATAAGCTTGTGACGCTATTAACAGTAGTTGTTTTAAGTCCAACAATAAACTGCCTTCAATCATGATTCGTAAAATTCCCAAGGCTGCTCTACGTAGAGCAAAGGGATCTTTTTCGCCTGTTGGTTTTAAACCAATACCAATAATTCCCACTATTGTATCGATTCTATCCGCCAAAGCCACCGCTTGACTCACCGCATTATCCGGTAATTTATCCCCTGAGAATTTCGGCCAATAATGCTGTTCCATGGTAATAGCAATGGCATCTTGCTCATGATGATGCTTGGCATAGTCACGCCCCATCACACCTTGCAACTCGGGAAATTCACCCACCATGTCACACATTAAGTCTGCTTTACACAACATGCCAGCACGTTCTGCTTGATCTTGATCGCAATTAATTTCTGCGGCGATAGTTTTAGCTAGCTTGGCTATACGCTCGGACTTTTCATAAAGGTTACCAAGCTTTGCTTGGAATACGACATTTTTTTCTTGCTCTAAAAATGTTTCTAGGCTGTGCTTTAAATCTTGTTCATAAAAGAATTGTGCATCGGATAGTCGTGCGTTTATCACGCGCTGATTGCCAATCACTACTTGCTGCGGCTCAATGCTTTCAATGTTGCTCACGGTGATAAACTTCGCCGCCAATTTATCTTGTTTATCCAGTAAATGAAAATAACGTTGATGGGATTTCATCGCGATGATTAGTACTTCGGGTGGCAATTGCAAAAAGTCTTCAGAAAATTCGCCCAGCAATGCCACCGGCCACTCCACTAAGGCCGTCACTTCATCTAATAAAGCGTCATCAATCACTGCCTTGCAGTGATGTTTTTTTGCTAAGTCCATGACTTGTTGTTTAATCGTAGTTTGTCGTTCATTGGGGCAAGCAAGTACATATGCCTTACGTAATTTTTCTAAATACTCATCGGCATTGCCCAAAGTAATAGCCTTAGGATGATGAAAACGATGACCGTAACTGTTTTTGCCAGTTTTAACACCTAACACTTCACCTTCGATGGTTTCGCTACCATATAATAAAACTACCCAATGAACGGGTCTGACGAATTCTGTTTTCAAGTCCGACCAGCGCATGCGTTTGGCAATGGGTAATTTATTTAAAGCGTTATTGACTAAGGATGGCAAATGTTCTTGTATGGTCTTACCCGTTTGGGTAAAGCGATGAATTAACCATTCACCTTTATCGGTTTGCACTCTTTCTAATTCATCCACTTCACAACCGCAGGATTTAGCAAAGCCAACACACGCAGGGGTAGGTTTGCCTGCATCATCAAAGGCAGCTTTAACCCCAGGGCCGCGTCGTTCCATTTCTTTCGCTGCGGTTTGTTGTTGTAATTGTTTTATCCACAAACTTAAGCGTCTCGGTGTAGCGTAAGCAATGATATCTTGATATTCAAAGCCTTGTTGCTCTAATTGCTTTTCTGTTAACTCTTTAAACGCTGTCATTAAACGCTTTAACCTTACGGGAGGTAACTCTTCAACACCTATTTCAATTAAACAGTTTTCATTTTTAGCCATCGAGTTTAATTCCTGCATTTTTCACCAGAGGAAAGCCTAGGGCTTCGCGTGCTTGATAATAACTCTCGGCGACACTGCGCGCTAAATTTCGTACACGCAAGATATAACGTTGTCGCTCTGTGACAGAAATGGCATGGCGCGCGTCTAATAAATTAAAAATATGAGATGCTTTTAATACTTGCTCATAAGCAGGTAAAGATAATTTAGCTTCGATCAAACGCTGACTTTCCCGCTCGCAACTATCAAATTGATTAAATAACTCAGGCACATTGGCGTAATCAAAATTGTACGTCGACATTTCTACTTCGTTTTGATGAAACACGTCACCGTAAGTAACCGGGCCATCCGGTGTATTCGTCCATACGATATCAAAAATGCTGTCTTTACCCTGCAAATACATGGCGATGCGCTCTAAGCCATATGTCAATTCACCCGTTACGGGTTTGCAATCTAAACCACCGACTTGTTGGAAATACGTGAATTGAGAAATTTCCATGCCATCTTGCCATACTTCCCAACCTAAACCCCACGCACCTAAGGTAGGTGATTCCCAATTGTCTTCGACGAAACGGATGTCATGTAATAAGGGATCGATTCCCACGTGTTTGAGTGAGTCCAGATAGAGTTCTTGGATGTTCATCGGCGAAGGTTTTAAAATCACTTGGAATTGATAAAAGTGCTGCACGCGGTTGGGGTTTTCACCATAGCGCCCATCGGTCGGACGACGGGAAGGTTGTACATAGGCACAACGCCATGGCTCAGGCCCAATGGATCGTAAAAACGTCCCCGCATGAAAGGTACCGGCACCCACTTCAATATCCAATGGCTGCAAGATCACACAGCCTTGCTCTGACCAATATTGTTGCAGAGAAAAGATGAGTGCCTGAAATGTATCTATTTTTGCCATTTTTTCAGTGTTCCAGCTGACAGTGCCCATAAGAGGAGGGTATTATATACCAATCACACTCCAAGATGCGAGATTTAGGCGAGTTTCTCCATGCATTATACCCCCCCATTGGTACGTATCTAATGTGAGTGCACTTTGCAAAATGCCTCTACAAGATATGGCACTTCACAAGATAAGTCAGAACATGTTAGATTGATACTTCTATTTATTGTTACAACGAGGGTTTTATTGTGAAATTAACGAAAATTGCCAGTGTATTGGGTGTGAGTGCTGCTATAGCCCTCGCTACTATTTCTCCCGCCATGGCTGCGGACAAGCCATTAACCGACAATCAAAAACAACAAGTACAAAAAGTCGTGCACGATTATTTGCTTAGCAATCCACAAATCTTGATTCAAGTATCGCAAAAACTGCAACAACAACAGCAGCAAGCGATGAAGCAAATGGAACAAAAAGCGCAACAAATGATTCCAAGCATTGCTAAAGATTTATTGCATAATTCCCAAAGTCCCGTCTTAGGGAATCCACAGGGTGATATCACGGTTGTTGAATTTTATGATCCGCAATGTCCTCACTGTAAAGACATGCGTGAAGTGATTGATGCCGTTATTAAAAAGGATCCTAATGTCCGCGTGGTCTTTAAACTCTTCCCTATCTTTGGTCCACAATCTGTGTTCGCCGGTCAAGCCGCATTAGCATCCGCCAAGCAAGGCAAGTTTGCGCAATTTAATGACGCCCTACTTGAAGCGACTAATCCTTTAACCAAGCAAAAGGTGTTAGACATTGCGAAGAAAGTTAGCTTGAATGTCAAACAATTACAAAAAGACATGCAAGACAGTAAAATTTCAGCAGAATTAAAAGAAAATAAAGAATTAGCGCAGCAATTACAATTAATGGGTACCCCTGCTTTTGTCGTCGCCAGCACCAATGGCACTGCCAATGGCAAGAAAAAACCTTTCTTAATTCCTGGTTCGACCAATGAAGAAGTACTCAGCGGTTTAATCCAACGCGTACGTACTGGTAAGACTGAGAAGAATAAGAGTTAGAGCTTTACTGCCTATTCTAGTGGCTAGTAATCAATGGGGACGCCTCGAACTGACGTGTCCCCACGATTTGTTCCTTCCCACCTTAGGGGCTGAGGAAGCGAGAAGTGTCGAACACTCGGAGTCAAGCATATGGATAACGGTAGAGAGGCTCCTGCCCCAGCATGGCTGTAATCGTATCAATGTTTTCTTGCTTAGCCCGCATGTTGGGATCAATTTCATTGGCTATCCAGCCTTCAAATTTAACGTTCATAGATTTGACACTGTTGTAGGTTAACAAGGTATGATTCAGACAACCCAGCCTTAAACCAACAACTAAGATTACGGAGAGATCCATCGCCCTCACTACATCTGCCATAGTTTCTTTGGTGTTTAAAGGTAATAACCAACCACCAGCGCCTTCAATTAAAATAACATCGGCGGAGCTTTGTTCTATCCAAGCGACACTGTCTATGACATTTTGCGCACTTAATTGATTTTGCGCGAGAATATTAGGCGCTAAAGGTTCTTCGTAGGCGAAGGAATTGACCATGTCATAGGGTAACTCATCCTTCATCACAGCGCGTATGAGTTCTGCATCCCCGTTTCTTAAACCATCATCTGTGCGCTTGCAGCCAGCAGCCACGGGTTTTAAACCAAAGGCATTAAGCCCTTGTTGCTGGTAATGCTGTAATAGCTTCAGCGTGACATAGGTCTTGCCAACATCGGTATCGGTCCCCGTAATAAAGATTTTTTTACTCATCGTTTCACCGCCTTGATAAAGCCAATTTGATAGGTTAAAGGTAACAAGCCTTGCACTGTTCGTAAAGCTTGGTAAAAATATTCAATGTCTCTTAAAAAATATTTGCCACGTAAGGTTTTATTAACCGTACTAGGTGTATACGATACCCCTGTGGCTTTGATAGATTTTAACAAATGGCGCAAGTTTTGAAAACAAGCCTGCCAATAATCTTGTTGACTTAGTACTATTTCAAAACCGTTTTGTTCTAATAGCGCTGTGATGTCACCCAAGCCCAAAAATTGTTTTACATTTGCACCGACATGCTCGCAAGCTTGATGTAATTCGCAAAAAGTTCCTTCGATTGGCATGCTTAAATAAAGGTGGCCTTCGTCCTTTAGCACACGATGGCATTCACTTAAACTCTTTATAACGTTATCCGACCACTGCAGCGCCATATTACTAACAATGGCGTTTGTTGCTTTATCAATGATAGGCAGCTTTTCAAAATCACCCTGGATTTTTTGTTGGTGAAATTCATTAGTTAATGATAATAATTGATAAGAAATATCTAGCAAAATGATATTCGGATAATTCACTTGCATTAAATTGGCCATGAAGCCACTACCCGCACCCAGATCAACCACAGTTTCATACCAAGGATCGCATAGTTCAAATAAAGCTTTCGCAATTTGATATTGAATCACGGCATATTGATCGTAACTATTTGCAGCTTGATCAAAACGCTGTGCAATGTGTCGTTTAACGAGCGACATAACAAAACTCCTGCATCGCTTGCAAACACTGTTGTGGGTGTGTCAAAAAGGGCACATGACCGGCGTCACTAATTAACACATGATTGTTTCCCTTTTTTTGATAGGGGACTAAAGGATCTTGATTGCCATCAATAAATAATTGTGGCATTTCTAAATCAAGCTGCGCTTGCCGCATGTCCGTATTTTTTAACACCTTTAATGCTTCTAATAAAATATCAAGTTTATCACTGTGAACCATTGCAATATTTAAAAGAGCTTTATACAAGGCCCGTTGTTTTAAATCTGGCGCTAGCCAACGACAAAATTGTTGAATGCCTTTTCTAGGGTTAGTTTCAATGGCTTGTTCAAAGGCTTGTAAGACCTCTGGTGCGATTCCCGCCCAGGTATCACCCGCCATAAATTTAGGCGTTGATGCCATATGAATAACGCTTGATACTTTTTTAGGATAAATTACTGCTAACTGCGTTGCGACTAAACCACCCAGTGACCATCCTAAGATAATAGCGCCTTCAGGGATATGCGTTGCAATTGAATCAATCCATTGTGCCGACATCATTGGATAAGATAATGCGTCACTCATACCAAAGCCTGGTAAATCAATTAAGCTGACTCGAAAGCTTGTTGTTAATTTGGGAAGAAAGGGTGCCCACACTTTAGTATGAAAACCCCAACCATGAAGTAATACCAATGATTGTCCTTGGCCTAGTTGTTCACAATAAAGAGTCATAACAGTGCGTTACCGTTTGTAATAATGATTTTATTTGTTCTGGCGTATGATCCGTATTTAGCGTCACTCGTAAACGTGCCGTGCCCTTAGGTACCGTCGGCGGCCGAATCGCTTTGAGAAAAAAACCTCGCTGCAATAATTGCTCACTAAGCTGTAATGCGATTTCATTATCACCAATCATAATACTCTGAATCGGTGTCACCGAAGGCAAACAATTTAATTGCAACTCATCCGCACATTGCTGAAAGTATTCAATCAACTCAAGCAACTTTTCACGCCGCCAGCTTTGCTGCTGTAACACTTGTAACGATGCCATACTGGCTGCTGCCAGCATGGGAGGAATGGCAGTAGAGTAACAGTAGCTCCTCGCTTTTTGTAACACTAAGTCAACCCAATCTGCTTGCCCAGCAATCACTGCACCTTGCGCCGCGAATGCTTTACCTAGAGGGCATACCAGCAGAGGTACTTGTTTCTGCGTTAGTCCGCAGTGAGCCACGGTCCCTAAGCCCCCCCCTAAAACACCAACACCATGGGCGTCATCAACGATCAATAACGCTTGATGCTCATGGCTAATGTCTGCTAGTGTTTTCAAATCCGCTATCGTTCCTTGCATACTGAATACGCCTTCAGTGACAAGACCTTTTAATTCGCCGTTGATTCGCTGACGTAAATGCTGCATGTCATTGTGGCGGTAACGCAAATGCTTAGCGCCCGATAACTTTAAACCATCGATTAATGAAGCATGGTTAAATTTATCCATCGCTACCGTGTGGGTTTTATCAAACAGCGCCGCCATCAGCCCTATATTTGCGGTAAAACCACTGTTAAACAAAATGGCTTTGTCACGTTGCATAAATTCAGCAAATGTCTGTTCTGCTTGTTGATGGAGTACACTATAACCCGACATCCAGGGAGAAGCGCCGCTACCAACGCCATAAGTATTCACAGCATCTATGGTCGCTTGTTTTAATTCCGATAACATACTCAGGCTTAAATAATCATTACTGCAAAAATTAATGCAATTTTTTTGGTTAATTTTCACCTGCGTATGTTGTCTTTCGCTAATCACATGATGTTGTCGATATAAACCTTGTTGTTTAATATCTTCAAGCAACGTCGACTGCTTCAACCGTCATTCCTAGCTTATCAAATAAAATATGATCTTGATCCGACTCTGGATTCGAAGAAGCAAACAGTTTGCCTTCCTCACCAAAAAAGATGGAATTTGCACCGGCAAAAAAGCAAAGCGTTTGCACTGCCTCAGACAAAGTATCACGCCCGGCCGTCAAACGCACATGTGATTTAGGAAACATGATGCGAGTCACAGCAATGATACGCACGATTTCAAAATCATCAATTGGCGGTGTTTCACCTAAGGGTGTGCCCTCGATGGGCGCCAATTTATTAATTGGAATACTTGCTGGTGGTGTGTCTAGTTTGCTCAATTCCAAAAGGAAGTTAATTCTGTCGTCTTTACTCTCCCCCATGCCCACAATCCCGCCACAGCATGTTTTAATCCCGGCTTGGTGCACACGGTTGAGCGTATCAATACGATCTTGGTAAGTACGTGTCGAAATAATTTTTTTATAATATTCCGGTGACGTATCCAGGTTATGATTATAGTAATCGAGTCCTGCATCCTTTAATGCCTGCGTGGCTTCTACATCGAGCATACCTAAAGTCACACAGGTTTCAAGACCTAAGTCTTTAACCGCGCCAATCATTTCACACACTTTTGGTAAATCCTTTTTCGGTGGTGAACGCCATGCAGCGCCCATACAAAAACGCGTGGCGCCGGCTGCCTTCGCAGCTTTAGCTTGTGCCAGCACGAAGTCAAAGGGTAATAATTTTTCTTTTTTCAATTTAGTTTTAAAATGCCCGCTTTGCGCACAATATTTGCAATCTTCAGGGCAGGCGCCAGTTTTGATGCTAAAGAGTGAGCTCAACTGCATCTGGTTGGGATCAAAGTGTTCTCTGTGCACACCTTGCGCTTGAAACAGCAAATCCATAAATGGTAAATCATAGCGCTGCTCCACGTTTTCTTTATTCCATAGGTTTTCCATTCTTATTACTTCTTTTCTTGCTCCTCGGAACAGCCAATGATAGTCTCTAGCCAATTATTGTCAACTAACTATCATTCTTGGAGGGGCTGTTAAACCTAGAAACGGCGGTTAAACGCGAACTTTGGGTGTAACTGCTACTTGTAGGATAAAAAATATTTGAATTATGCTTGACTCACGTAACATCTGGTATCCTTGTGGACAGCCTTTTACTCAAACACAAGAACCTCCGCTAATGATTGAACATGCCAAAGGAAGTTACCTATTTTTAGAGAATGGGGAAAAAATTCTTGATGGAATTAGCAGTTGGTGGTGTAAGAATCTTGGTCATAATCATCCCAGACTCAAAGCCGCATTATTGCAACAGGCCAACCGCTATGAACATGCCATCCATGCCAATACCAGCTGCAAAACCTTAGAAAGCTTGGCTGAAAAATTATCAATACTGATGCCTGGATTAAATAAAGTTTTTTTCGCTGGTGATGGTTCATGCGCCGTAGAAATTGCGATGAAGCTGAGTTTACATGCGCGGCAACTAGCGGGTAATACCAAGCGCAATACATTTATCGCCCTGCAACAGGCTTATCATGGTGAAACCTGTGGCGCGCTCAGCATTAGTGATCTAGGAAAATATAAAGCGCCTTATGCGGATATTTTATTTGAAACTCATTTCATTGGCCCCTTGCCCTATGTACAAGGTCGACATGATCCCAAGTGGAACGATTGCAGTGCCGAATGGCCACCATTAGAAAAACAATTACAAAGCTTGGCAACAACAGCAACGGCATTAGTGGTGGAACCTATCGTGCAAGGCGCCGCTGGGATGCAAGTTTATTCTGCTGACTTGTTACGACGCTTACGTCATTGGTGCAAACAACACGACGTACATTTGATTGCAGATGAAATCATGACGGGCCTTGGCCGTACGGGTTTACCATTGGCGTGCCAGCATGCCGATATTATTCCTGACTTTGTTTTATTATCAAAAGGTTTAACCTCTGGATGGATGCCTTTTAGTGCAGTACTAATTAAAGAAACACTTTATGATTTATTTGTAGAAAGACGGGAAGGCTTTTGGCATTCTCATACTTTCAGCGGCAACCCATTGGCGGCGAATATTGCTTTAGCGTGTTTACAAACCTTAGAAGATGAAAATATTTATCAACAGGTATTAGATTTAGAAGCCTTATTGCTTGATAACATGATGCTTATTGCCAATAACACCGGACAATTAACAAACATCCGCGGTATCGGGGGCATCGTTGCGGCTGATGTGGCGAGTGGGCGTGCAACAGATGCGGCCGCCATTTGTCGGCGTGCCGTTGAGCTGGGTGTGTTGCTGCGACCACTAGATAAAACAATTTATTGGTGTCCGCCGTTGAATAGTGAGCGTGATGAAATTGAGTTACTAAGAAATGTGACGAAGTCCGCTATATTAAACACTAATACCACCTAAGTGTATTCTCTCCTCTTTACAGGCTGAGTAATCGACACATTTTTTGCGGGTTTTTTCCATCACTCTGGCTTGGTCTCCCCGCGTCGTTATCCCGGCCTTGAGCCGCGATGACGGCGATCATGGCGCCACCGCTTTCAAATGTTCGGCATAATCATGTTCATGACGGTTGAGTAAATCGTAAATATGGACTGTGTATAAACTCAATAGCCATGGCACCATGATGGTTAGTATTAGAATCATAGCGATCATTGATCCCATTGACCAAGGGATCCCACCCTCGTGTTGCAGCTTTAATAAAGGCGATGCTAAATCTGCCGCGAGTATCCATAGCCCGGCTGTTAGTGCCATACCACCAAAAATAAATAATGCACTGCGCCACCAATGGGGCACTACCATGCGATAGGATAAGGTAAAGTTTACCCAAATGCCGCCTTCATCCAACATAATAAAAGGGATAAAAAAGTATAAAGCGACCATAATGAATAACCCTGGTAGCATCAATAACGCCAAGCCGAGTATTAAGATCAATGAAAACAATAGACTTCCTAAAATTAATTTTGGTGATTTTTTAAAGCTGCGTAGGATGGAAGCCGTTACTGATATATCTTTCCCACCCTTAACCGCCATGATTTGGTGATACATAGCACCATAAAAAATCACAGAAAAAATAAATTGCAAAATGATATAAAGCCAAAGGTTCCATTGGGTTTCACTAGGCAAATGATACACCAGTGCACCTGCACCCTTGGGATGAAGTGTATGGGGCAAGACATTGATACAAGCCACAAACAACGCCATTATTATGGTTGCAGGAAACGCTTTCTTCCATAAAGTTAAACTATAACGTAAGGTTTCTAAAATGCTTAAATCTCGCTCTGGAACATAAACCACGATAACTCTCCTTGTGATCTTGTGTGCTTTAATTAACTATACCGATTATAGGAGCGAAGATAAAGCCTCCCCGGCAAGGCGGGGGGAGGAATAATTCGTGAACATACATAAGAAGGTTATGCCGGCATTAAATTCGCATACGCTGCCACTAGCCACTTGCTGCCTTCGTGGTCAAAATTTACATGTACGCGAGTATGCTGGCCCTGGCCTTCGAAGTTTAAAATGGTGCCATCACCAAAAACACTGTGTTGTACACGTTGGCCTAGGGATAAGCCTAAATCATTTTGTGGACTGACGCTCACAGGCGCAGCTGCGGGTTTAGAAGAATAGCGTGACCGATTTTGTGATCGCAGTTTGACTTCTTGTACATACTCTGCGGGCACTTCTTTAAGAAAACGAGAAGGACGATGATAACGTTCACTGCCATGTAAGCGGCGCACTTCGGCGTAGGTTAATAATAAACGTCGCATGGCGCGGGTCATGCCGACGTAAAACAAACGCCGTTCTTCTTCTAATTTCAGTGGATCCTCTTCCGACAAATAATGGGGAAATAAGCCTTCTTCCATACCGCAAATAATCACAAAAGGAAATTCCAAACCCTTAGCCGAGTGCATCGTCATTAATTGTACGCAATCACTGAATGGATCAGCTTGCGATTCACCACTCTCTAAAGCCACGTGGGCTAAAAATGCGGCCAGTGGGGAGACAATGTCTTGATCAGGATCCGGTTCGAATTGATTTGCCGCTTGGATTAATTCTTCTAAGTTTTCAACGCGAGAGCGGCCTTTTTCTGTTTTGTCTTTACGGTGATGGTCCAACACACCACTGCCTACCAAAATTTGATCGGTCATATCGCCGAGCTCTAAATCTTGTGTCGTGGCAGCCAATTCATTCATTAAATCTAAAAATGCTTGCAATGCATTGGTGGCCCTGGCTGATAAGGCTTGTTGTTTTATGACGTCTATGGAAGCTTGCCACATGGAGACTTGCCTGTCTCTGGCCAGGCTTCTAACTTCCATTAGAGTACGTTCACCAATACCACGGGTTGGCAAATTCACTACTCGTTCAAAAGCAGCGTCGTCATCTCGATTAATCAATAAACGTAGGTATGCCAAAGCGTCTTTAATTTCCGCTCGTTCGAAGAAACGCAGACCGCCATACACGCGATAAGGAATGCGTGCTTGTATTAAGGCTTCTTCCAGTGCCCGCGATTGTGCATTGGAGCGATACAACACGGCAATCTCGCGCCGCGCATTACCCTGTTCTGCCCAGTGACCAACTTGACTCGCGACAAAGCGGGCTTCATCAATTTCATTAAAGCCACCATACAAGGCAATGGGCTCACCAGCTTGACCCTCGGACCAAAGATTTTTACCCATACGTGATGAGTTATTGGCAATCATGGCATTGGCCGCGCTGAGAATGGTATTGGTGGAACGATAATTTTGTTCTAAGCGAATGGTTTGCGCTGTGGGGAAGTCTTGAATAAAGCGATGAAGATTTTCTACCTTGGCTCCACGCCAACCATAAATGGATTGATCATCATCACCCACAATCATTACATGGCCCTGGTTGCCAGCAAGCAAACGCACCCAGGCATATTGAATCGGGTTGGTGTCTTGGAACTCGTCCACTAAGATATGCCCAAAGCGTTGTTGATAATGAGTCAATACATCAGGGCAGTGCAACCATAACTCATGGCTGCGTAATAATAATTCCGCAAAGTCCACCAAGCCACCTTGGGTACAGGCAGCCTCATAAGCTTGATATACTTTTACCAAAGTCTTGGTGACAATATCACCGTTATCATCGATGTGTTCCGGCCTCAAACCCGCATCTTTTTGACCATTGATAAACCATTGAATGTTTTTCGGCGACCATTGTTTTTCATCTAAGTTCAAGGTTTTTAAGGTGCGCCGCACAAGTCGGTATTGATCTTCGCTGTCTAAAATTTGGAAATTTTCTTTTAAACCGGCCTCTTGCCAATGGGTGCGCAACAGACGATGCGCCAAACCATGAAAGGTTCCAATCCACATCGAACGTGCAGAGTACCCTAACAATTGCTCAATCCGCCCACGCATTTCTGCTGCCGCTTTATTGGTAAAAGTTACCGCTAAAATATTATGAGGCGATGCATTTTCCACTTGCAACAACCATGCAATTCGGTGCACTAACACCCGCGTTTTCCCAGAACCGGCACCGGCGAGGACTAATTTATGCCCACAGGGAGCCGTGACCGCGGCTTGTTGCGCTTCGTTCAAATCTTGTGTCAAATTATTCATGGCGGGGATTGTAGCATAAAGGGCCACCTCCGTCGTCCTTAAGCTTGGACCTGAATGTTCGACACAAAAAGTTCGCGTTTAACGGCCGTTTCTAGGATAATCAAACTTATCGCACTATGAAATGAAGGAACCTTAAATGTACAAAACACTCATCTTGTTGATAAGTTTAGTTTTCAGCATTAATCTTTATGCTGCCCCAGGAAAAAAGCCCACCGGTGCGGATAAAAATGTTCATACGTATACCCTTCCTAATGGTTTGCAGTTGATCGTTAAAAAAGATCTCAGAGCACCTGTGTTGATATCAGAGGTGTGGTACAAAGTCGGGGGCAGTTATGAGCCCGATGGTATTACTGGTATTTCTCACATGCTAGAACACATGATGTTCCAAGGCACGTCAAAATATCCTGAAGGTGTATTGACCAGACTCATCGATGAAAACGGCGGCAAGATGAATGCTATGACCACGGCTGATTTCACCATGTATTATCAAAAACTTGCCAATGATAAATTATCGTTGAGTTTTAAACTCGAATCTGATCGCATGCGTAATTTAAGTTTGCAACAAAAAAATTACGATAAAGAAAAACAAGTGGTCATTAATGAGCGTCGCATGCGTACTGAAAATGATCCACAAAGTACGACTATCGAACGTTTCAATGCTGCTGCGTTTCTTGGTAATCCTTACTATCAACCCGTGGTCGGTTGGATGTCAGATTTGAATAATATGAAATTGGAGGATTTACGTAATTGGTATAACACGTGGTATGCGCCAAATAATACCGTGGTGGTGGTTGTGGGTGATGTCGACCCCGAGAAAGTGTATCAGTTGGCACAACAATATTTTGGCCCTTTAAAACCACAAACACTGCCCACCGTTAAAAGCCACGGTATCATCAAAGCCTTAGGGCAAAAATTAGTAAATGTAAAAATGCCCGCGAAGTTGCCGTTTTTATTAATTGGTTACAATGCTCCGGCTCACACCACAGAGCCAAAAAGCTTTGAACCATATGCCTTAGAAGTGCTGGCTGCCATCTTAAGCCAAGACGATAGTTCACGCTTATCAAAAAATTTAATTCGTGGTAAAGAAATTGCTACCACAGCAGATGTCGGTTATTCACTCTATAGTCGCTTGCCAGGATTATTCTTATTCGCGGGGATTCCGGCACAAGGTAACAGCGTCGCGCAATTAAAACAAGCGTTTTTTGATCAAGTAAAACAATTGCAAACGACACCTGTCACAGAAAAAGAATTATCACGAGTGAAAACAAAACTCATTGCTAATAAAACCTATAAACGTGATTCCATCAGTGCGCAAGCTTATGATATCGGTAGCTTAGCTGTCGTCGGCTTGCCTTGGGAAGAAGCAGATAATTATTACCGACAAATAGAACAAGTCACTGCAAAACAAGTACTAGACGTTGCTAAAAAATACTTAGTACAAAATGAAGCAACGATTGCGGTATTAACGCCAGAAAAAATTGTGACTGGCGAAAAAACTAAAACACAGAACACGAAGAAAAAGGAAGTAAGAGGCTAATATGAAAAAACTTTTTTTATTGCTCACTGTATGTTGTTTTTCTATAAATATAACATTAGCACAGACCGCCAAAAAGGATACCAAACCAACATTAACAGCTACTCAAAAGAAAGCAGAAAAAACCGAAGCTGTTCTCAAGATAGAACATTGGACATTAAAAAATGGCGCTAACATTTATTACGTTTATTTAGACCAGCTGCCTATCGTTGATTTAAGTGTTATCTTCAACGCTGGCTCTGCTCAAGATCAACAAGCCTTTGGTTTGGCTACTTTTACTAACAGTAGTTTTGCCGAGGGGACCTCTAAATCATCGGCCAATGATATTGCGAATGGCTTTGCGGAAGTAGGCGCTAATTTTAGTGTGGACGCCTCTCGTGATATGGCCAGCATCAATTTACGTAGTCTTAGCCGCCCAGCATTGCTAGGTCCTGCGGTTAAGTTATTTTCTGATGTGCTCGTCGATCCGAAGTTACCTGAAAAGAATTATAATCGAATTAAAAACCAAATTTTACAAGCCATAAAGCAACAACAGGAAACACCCGGCAGTATAGCTTCAATTGCTTTTTACAAAAAAGTATATGGCAATACGCCTTATGCTCATAACCCACTGGGCACTAAACAAAGCATTAACAAAATAACACCTCAGCAAATTTACCAATTTTATAAAAAATATTATGTTGGCAATAATGCCATCATGGTTATTGTTGGTAATATTAATAAAGCCAAAGCCGCTGACATTGCGGAAAAAACAGTTGGGCGCCTATCTGTTGGCAAAGTGATTGGTAGTGCAATCTCTAAACCCCCTACTACGAAAAAAGTGACGCAAGTTGTAAATTATCCTTCTAGCCAAACCTCTATTCGTATTGGCGAGCTTGGTGTGAGTCGCTCTACGCCCGATTACTTCCCTTTAAAAGTTGGTAATTATATCTTAGGTGGTGGGCCATTAACCTCCAGGTTATTTAAAGCCATCCGTCAAGACAAGGGTTTAACATATTTTGTGTATAGTCAGTTTATACTGATGAAAGAAAAAGGACCTTTTGTAATTAGCCTGCAAACAAAAAATCAAAAAAGTGATGAAGCAATAACGGTAGTAAATGCGATTGTCGATAAATTCGTGCAAGATGGCCCAACGCAACGAGAGTTAACTACCGCAAAAAAACATTTGATCGGTAGTTTCCCCTTAGGCTTAGATAGCAATGCCGCTATTTTAAATAATGTTGCTATGATCGCATTTTATCAATTACCGCTAAATTTCCTAGACACGTATCGAGATAATATTGCAGCCATTACGCTTGGGCAAATCAAAACAGCGTTCCAAAAACATTTACAACCTAATGATTTTATCACGGTCACGGTTGGTCCCAGCAGTACGCAAAGTAATGCCAAGCACGTATAACCAAGGACAAGTGCGGGTAATCGCTGGGCGTTGGCGCAGTCGAAAAATTGCCGTACCCGATTTAAAAGGCTTACGTCCTACGTCTGATCGTACGCGTGAAACATTATTTAATTGGCTCGCGCCCATTATTCAGGAGGCACATTGCTTAGATTTATTTGCTGGCAGTGGCATTCTCGGTTTTGAAGCACTGTCGCGCGGTGCTAGTCATGTTACCTTTGTTGATAATGAAGCTGTTGTCATTAAGCATTTGCAACAAACCCTTATACAGCTTGAGGCCGAGGCTGAGATTTTACAGCTAAATGCCACTAAAGAATTTATTTCTGATGGCAAACCCTTTGACATTGTTTTTTTGGACCCACCGTTTAATCAAAATTTACTAGAGCCTACTTGCAGCTGGCTAGAACAAAGTGATTTGTTGGCACAAAGTACTTATATCTATATTGAAGCTGAGCGTGGTTTAACTCAGTTGCCAACTCCTGAAAATTGGCATACGATCCGCAAAAAAGTTATTGGCCAAGTCAGTTATTATTTAGTCTGGAGAGAAGCATGACCCAAGATGAATTAAAGAAAGCCGCAGCACACGCTGCGATTGAACATATTAACGATGATATGATTGTTGGCGTTGGCACCGGTTCTACCGTTAATTATTTTATTGACGCCCTCGCTGGAGTAAAACAAAAAATAGAAGGAACAATAGCGAGCTCTGAAGCATCTACTAAACGCTTAAAAGCATTAAACATCCCAGTGTATGACTTAAATACGGTTTCAAACGTACATCTGTATGTAGACGGTGCCGACGAAATTAACCCACACTTGCAAATGATCAAAGGCGGCGGCGGCGCTCTCACTCGTGAAAAAATCGTGGCAGCGGTTGCTAGTAAAATGTTATGTATTGCCGATGCATCAAAGGCTGTGAATGTTTTGGGAGAGTTTCCTTTGCCGGTAGAAGTCATCCCAATGGCTCGCAGTTATGTCGCTAGAGAGTTGGTGAAGCTTGGTGGTGAACCAGAGTATCGCCGTGGTTTTGTCACGGATAATGGTAATATCATTTTAGATGTTTATCACTTAACAATTCATGAACCTATTAAATTGGAAGAAACCATTAATAATATCACTGGTGTTGTCACCAATGGTTTATTTGCCCAACGTCCGGCAGATTTATTACTATTGGCAAATGATAAAGGAGTAACAGCCCATGGCAGATAAGACCCCTATTACCAATGAGCAACGAATCTCCGCCCGTAAAAAACTAGCCATCATTGGCGGCATTGTGGTGTTCTTTTTAATCGCTAATTTTGTCTATCAAATTTGGCATCATTATTATGCTAAACCTGCAGCTAGCCAACAGAGTAAATGTGATTTGCACAAGGCGCCTTGTACGGTTACCTTACCAGATAATATTATTATTACCTTTGCTATTAGCCCGAAGACTATACCTATTAATCAGCCGATTAAAATGACGGTTAAGATAAAGAATCTAAAAGCAGAGAAAGTTTCAATTTATTTATTAGCGTTAAAAACAAAAGAACAGAATAAGAAAGTTGACTTAAGCACCACTGATGGTATTCATTATGAAGGGACAGCACAGCTTCATAAAACTGAAAATCCACAGCAACAATGGATGGCAATGGTAGCGGCGAAAACTAAAAAGGAAACCATTGGCATACCGTTTAAGTTTCAGCCTTAGAGAAGGGTGGTCAAAAGCAGCATCATTCACTTTGTAAATATGAATCCGGGATCACCCATTCTTTTTTAACTTTTTGTAAGCGCTCATTCAATGCTTGAAAGCTTTTTGTGTCTCTTTCGGTATCTTTCATCAATGTATTGATGTAATACAAGATTTCTAAAGGTACATCAGCGGGATTATTGCAGACTGCTATGACATGTGATTTTATTATTTGCATGACCGTTTTTAAATATTTACGAACAACGATAATTTCTTCTTTTGATAATTGTTTTTTGGGCCATTGCATTAACACCAAATCTCGACTGTCAAAATGCAATAAACCTCTTTTCAAGCGGATGAAATTATTAATAATAACATCAGCATCATCAAGCGTAGGATGCTCAATTTCTACATAAGTTAAACGGCGGTAAATTCTTTTATTCCAATTCATACCATGACGCTTTTCTAATTTGTGTTGGTTAACACCATGAATATTGCAAATCATCACGCAGCGACGACGGTAGGGATATTCTGGCCCGAGGCTTAACACATGTTTAACTTTTTTAATAATTTGTTCAGACAATTCTGAGGGTTTACGCTTTGGCATGCTATAAATCAATTTCATGGCATTACGCAGCATATGAAATTTATACAGTGCTTGTGGATCATCATGTAATTGCTTTTGCCAATAGACTTCATTGTTCATAAATGTGGTTTTATACGCTTCGAATTGTTCTTTTACGGTTTGTAGCTTTTGTAAATACTGTTTATCTTCAAGGCTTACTTGCATGTGTCTTCTCAAGTGTTAACTGCGTTTGTAATAAGTAATCTAAGGTCTCTAGCATCACCCAATGACGTGGATTAGGATGAGATACGCCAACCCTATCCATAAAATTATCTGCAATATGGAACTGACGTTCCATTGTTTTTGACTGTGCGATTAAATACTCACCTTCAAACACAAAAGCCGCTAGAATGCCTCTTAATAGTTGAGCTTGCACTTTTGTAAACTCTTTTGGGCAACAATCTTCCATCAAGTCATCTAGCAATGCCTCTTTCTCTTGTTCCTGCTTAATCTCAGCAACCACAATCCATCCTTATAATTAAGTATAAAAAATTTTGATAAAAGTATAGTCAATGTAGATTAAGCGTTGATTAAAGATTTTAAATATTCTTTTAAATCAATTGGATACGAGCGGTGTTTGGTGTTGTGTTTGCCTTCACCCCCCATCCTAAGCCTCCTCCGCAAAAGGGGGGGAGGGAATACATTTGAGCAGCCCATAAAGCTCAGAGTGCCCACGCTGAGCATCGCTTTAATCTTCTCGTACCCGGTAGTATTATTTACTTATTCGAGCGATAATAGTTTGTTATTCAAGGAAGGCTAATAATCACAACTATAACAATGATGAAAACCATACTTATAAAAATTGGACTTTTTCTCGCCGGATGCAGTGTCGCACTGTCTTGTCTTGCCGCGAGTAATTTATTATTCTCTGAAGGCGTACCCAAAAAATTATCCTTAGAGGAAGCCATCCTCCTCGCGCTGCGCTACAACACCAGTATCCAAAATAGTGAAATCGATCGTATTTCACAAAAATTTAGTTTGCGTGCAGCAGCGAATGAATTTGAAGTACAATATGCTTTAACCGCAGCATACAATGCCAGCCAAACTCGTGCCAATGGCGAAAGTTCCGGAACTGATCTTAGCAATGTATCACCAACGGTTTCTTTGAATAATCATTATGGTGGTAATTATGCATTACAAATGAATAACCCCACTACCATTGGTACTTACAACCCTGGCTTAAACTTGACAATCACTCAACCCATCATGCGCGGATTCGGTACTGCAGTAACGCTCGCACCTTATTACAATGCGGTTGATCAAGAAGTTGCAAATAAACTCTCATTAAAAAATACGCTCATTTCAGAAGTGGGTGGTATTATCAATGATTACCGAAATCTTATTGGCTCACAATATGATGTTAAAACCAGTGAGATTGGTTTAGAGAATTATGAGGATACGCTACGATCTGTCAAAGCGCTGATCAAAGCCGGGCGTAAAGCACCATCGGATATTATCCAGGCACAATCAGATTATACGAGCCAAGAAGTAACACTTGAGAGTAGTAAAAACCAAGTTGTTTTAAATAAACTGCAACTGGTCAACAACATTGGCTTACAGCCACAAGTTAACTTTAGTGTACCTGAGGATGTTAAGGATTTAAAACAGGTGAAGCTCAACTCAAAAGCTTTATATGGTATCGCCTTGGAAAACAACCCGACGTACTTAACCGCAAAACTACAGGTGCGACAAAATGAACGGCTTTTGCTCATTGCACGTGACAATATGCGGATACAATTAGATGCGACAGTAAACCTCAATACAGGTAACGGTACTACAACGGGCCCTAACCAGGGTTTTGCTAGTCTGAGTAATAATTATAATACAACCACGGGTGTTGGCTTTTTGTTGACAGTGCCTATTCAAGATTTTAATTTAAAGTCTGCTGTTATTAGTGCTCAGTCCACTCTTGCGGAATCAAAAATAAGCTTAGCTGCTGCACAGCGAAGCTTGATGAATAGCATTATTAATGATGTCACTAATGCACGCTCTAATTACAAACAGGTTCAACTAGCCATTAATTCAGTAAAACTTGCGGAGCAAAATCAACGAATACTGAATGCAAAGTACAAACTGGGTATGCAGTCTACTTTTGAAGTCAATCAACAGTTGAAAAATCTATTAGACCAACGAGGTCAATTAATTACCGCAAAAATTCGTTATTTAAACTCTATAACACAGTTATATGTAGACACGGGAACCTTGTTAGGCAAATATCATATTGAAGTGAGGTATTAATGATTAACAAAACACTGATCAAACTTTTTTTTATTGTCTTAATGTCATTCGTGCTAACTCACTGTGGCGGAAAAAAAGAAGATGAACAAGCAGGCGAGTTAAAAACTTATACGGTTAAAAAGAAAACCATGACTAAAGTACTTTACTTTAGTGGCGCTATAAAACCTTTAAAAACCAGCTCAGTTATCAGCCCTATTGATGGCACGATTGAAGATAAATATTTTTCATACGGCAACCGAATTAAGCGTGGGCAAAAATTATTTACACTGCTATCAGATAAATTACAAACAGATTTTGCCGATGCCATCTCTGGTTATCTCAAAGCAGACTCTGACTATAAAACCAAAGTTCGTAAATACAAAGCTTCCGAAGAATTATGGCATTTAAAGTTCATTGCCTATGATGACTTTGAGCAAGCTTCCAACGATAAAAAAGATTCCTTCATTGCCTTAATGCAAGCAGAATATAAAATCATTAAGATTTCGAAGCAATTAGGGATTTATGAAGAATTATTAAAAATTAAAAAAATCACACCCGATATCATTAAACAATTACTACTAACTTCAAAAAATTACATCCGTATTCATGCGCCTAAGGCTGGTGTTGCGTTAATGCCTTCCGGTGATTCTAGCAATGGAGGCGGTAGTAAACCAATTGCTGAAGGTTCACAAATCAAGGTAGGGCAAGTATTAGTGGGTATTGGTGATTTAAAAGGATTTAAAATCGATGTGCAAGTCAATGAAATTAATATTAATCAAATCAAAGTAGGGCAGCAAGCTGATGTGACTGGGCCCGCATTCTCGAATATTAATTTAAAAGGACATGTATCGCAGGTCGATGCACAAGCGCAAACCCAAAGTGGCGGCTTGCCGCAATTCCCAGTCACCATTGACGTGCCTAGTGTATCAGCGCAAGACAAGCAAACCATACACGTTGGTATGACGGCAAAAGTAGCCATTAAAATACAAAAGCCCGGGGTTATCACTGTGCCGCTAAAGGCCGTGACAGAAAAAGGTGGCGCTAGTGTCGTCACTGTTAAAGATAAAAAAGGCAAGACGCGTGAAGTCACCGTCATCCCCGGTATTACAATGATAGATTCTGTGGTCATTAAAAGCGGTTTAAACGTAGGAGATGTGATTGTCTACCATAATTGAAATGAAAAGCATCCGCAAAACCTACCAAATAGGCACACATTTTGTGGAAGCACTCAAGCATGTTGACTTTCAAGTGAATAAGGGTGACTTATTGTCTATTGTCGGTTCCTCCGGTTCCGGCAAATCTACATTAATGAATATTATTGGCTTATTAGATAATCCTGACAGCGGCAATTACTTGTTGAACGGACGTGATGTTGCACAGCTCACGGGAGATGATAGAGCCATTATTCGCAATGAAACCATCGGCTTTGTGTTTCAATCTTTTTTCTTATTGCCACGTTTAACGGCTATTCAAAATGTCTCTTTGCCTTTGCTTTATCGCGGCACGCCGGCGAAAGAACGTTTTGCAAAAGCTCTGAAAATGCTAGATAGAGTCAGCATGAAAGAATTTGCCAGTCACCACCCTAATCAATTATCGGGTGGACAACAACAGCGTGTAGCCATTGCTAGAGCACTCGTTGGGCACCCAACCATCATCCTAGCTGATGAGCCAACCGGTGCCTTGGATTCTAAAATCGGTCAGGAAGTGATGAATATTTTCAAAGAATTAAATGATGACGAAGGAGTAAGCACCATTATTATTACGCATGATAATCACGTCGCCGAACAATGTAAACGTGTTATTCGCATACATGACGGCGATATTGTCAGTCAAACTTAGGAGTTACATACAGCGACCATGGATCTTGTACAGCAAATCAAAGAAGCTTTTTTTAATCTAACCGGTGCAAAGCTGCGCTCCTTTCTGGCTATCTTGGGTATTTTAGTGGGTACAGGATCGGTGGTCGCGTTAGTGTCTAGTGGTCAATTAGCCACAGAACATGCGCTGGAGCAATTTAAAAAATTAGGTACAGATTTATTATCGATTAATATGTATCAATCAGGCGGTTCCAGTGAAAGCTCTGGCACTGTGTTAGAACTTAATCTCAATGACATTAATGATATTAAAAATGCTATCCCTTCTATTAAAGAAATTGCACCTTATACTTTGGCTTTCCAATCACTCGCCTTTGCTGGTAATAAGCTAAAGGGCAGTATTATTGGAACCACGCAATCTTTACAAGATGTGATTAAAATCGACATGGCTCGAGGGCGTTTTATTTCACCTTTGGATCAAAATAATTTTTATTGTGTGATAGGAGATAAACTGTTCCAACAAATTAAAAAACTTGGCGGCTTTAATCCTATCGGCAAGCAATTACAAATTGGCAAAAACTTTTTTACCATTGTTGGTGTTGCAGACCAATGGGCTGAGAATTCGTTTTTTAATCAAGATGTGAATAGTTCAGTGATTATCAGCATTCCTGCCTCAAAAATAATATATAAAAACACCCAAATTAATAATATTGTACTGTTGTTAAATCCAGAGGCTGACTTTAAACAAATTGAGAGCACAATTAAACGAATAGTGCAGCAGCGTATCCCTGGTGAAAATTTATTTTTCCGTAGCCCGCAGCAAATCATTAATAGCATGACTTCTCAACGAAAAACCTTAACCTTATTGTTAGGATTGATTGGTGGAATATCATTATTCGTCGGTGGCATCGGCGTTATGAATATCATGCTAGTTTCCGTGGTCGAGCGCCGCAAAGAAATCGGTATCCGTATGGCCGTAGGCGCACGCCAACGTGATATTCAAACGCTATTCTTAATCGAATCTATCACTTTAGCCTTGTTCGGCGGCCTACTCGGCGTTATAACCGGCATTATCATTTCCTTTATGATTGCCTATCTCGCTAACTGGACCTTTACTTTTTATGCCTTACCACCAGTGGTTGGATTTTTCGTCTCATTTGCCGTGGGAATTTTCTTTGGCTTTTACCCCGCCTATCAAGCCTCGCAACTTGATCCAATCGAAACCTTGCGATCTGATTGATAACTAAGATACTTTTCCGACTTGCAGGATCTTCATAGTGTTCGTGCCGCCGTGAACCCCCATGTAATCACCGCGCGTCAAAATAACATTGTCACCTTCTTTGACGATACCAAGTGCTTGTAACACTTCAATTGCTTTAGCATTGACTTGTTCGCGCTTTAGCGTAGTAACATCAAAGGCTAAGGGATACACACCGCGGTATAACGTCATTTTGCGACGAGAGCCAACGTGGCGGGATAAACCATAAATGGGAATGCCAGAACGAATGCGTGACATCCATAGTGGCGTTGAGCCGGACTCTGTTAATGCGATAATAGCAGCAATATTCATATGATTCGCCGTGTACATGGTAGCCATGGCAATGGCTTCATCAACATCATTGAAGGTACACTCTAAACGATGCCGTGACACTTGTGACACTCGGTTGCGTTCTGCACCTTTGCAAATTCGTGACATGGCAGCAATGACTCGTGCAGGATCATCCCCCGTCGCTGTTTCCGCCGATAACATCACAGCATCGGTACCATCTAATACCGCATTTGCCACATCAAACACTTCTGCTCGAGTAGGAATGGCATTATGAATCATGGTTTCCATCATTTGCGTTGCCGTAATCACGGCTTTATCTGCGGCACGACATTTATGAATAATAGATTTTTGAATGGATGGTAACTCAGCATCACCGATTTCAACACCTAAGTCACCGCGTGCTACCATGATAGCGGCAGAGGCTTCAATAATTTCATCGATGGCGGTAATCGCTTCTGCTCGTTCAATTTTAGAAATAATACCAGCGCGAGAGCCTACTTCTTTGACTAGGGCTTTAGCCTGCTCCACATCTTTAGCACAACGGGGGAAGGATATGGCAATATAATCTGCGCCTAAACTCACTGCCGTTTTTAAATCCTCTCTGTCTTTATCCGTTAAGGCATCTGCGGATAAACCACCCCCTAAACGATTAATGCCTTTATTATTTGACAATGTACCGCCATGTACCACTTCACAGTGAATCTTATCACCACTGACTTCTTTAACGGTAAAAACAATTCGACCATCGTCTAACAGTAAGGTATCGCCAGCGATTACATCTTGCGGCAATTCTTTATAATCAATACCAACTCCCTGCCGAGTTCCTGCATCAACATTCATGTTGGCATCTAGGGTAAAACTGTCACCTGAATTTAACTCGACAGCATCTTGCTCAAATTTAGCAATCCTAATTTTCGGACCTTGTAAGTCAGCTAACACGCCCACTTCAACACCCAGTTTCAAAGAGACTTCACGCACTGCTAGCACGCGCTTTTCGTGATCGGCCGGTTCGCCATGAGAAAAGTTCAATCTAACAAGGTTCACCCCTTTTTTAATTAAATCCTCTAAGACATCATTTCGATCGGTGCTCGGACCTAGTGTGGCAATAATTTTTGTTCTACGATAAGTGTTTGACATAATATGGTGCTCTCAGTTAGGAAGCAATATCCTGTGCTCGTTGTTGTAATACTTCGACTGCAGGTAAGGGCTTACCTTCTAGTAATTCTAAAAATGCGCCGCCACCCGTTGAAATGTAAGAAATCTTATCGGCGGCACCAAACATCTCGATGGCCGCTATAGTATCACCACCACCAGCAACGCTAAAGCCTGGGTTCATGGCAATGGCATCGGTAAGAGCTTTTGTTCCCTCAGAAAAATTTGGAAATTCAAAAACTCCCACAGGGCCATTCCAAATGATGGTATTGGCTTGGCTGATGATACTGCAGTAATAAGGAATGGTTTGTGGACCGATATCTAAAATCATTTCGTTTTCTTTGACTTTCGCCACGGGACGCATGCTCGCTTTGGCGTTACTATCAAAAGACCCCGCTACTAAAACATCTTTTGGTAGCGGTATGACTGCATCATTGTCTTTCGCTAACTGCATTAAGGCTTTGGCTTCATCGATTAAATCAGGCTCATAATGTGATTGACCCACTGGGTGGCCGGCTGCAGCTAATAAGGTATTTGCAATACCGCCGCCGACGATAAGTTGATCCACGTGTTTTAGTAATGATTTTAAAACCGTTAGTTTTGTTGAAACTTTAGAGCCACCAACGACAGCAATAAGTGGATGCTTTGGATTTTCTAAAGCATTACTCAGCGCTTCTACTTCAGCAATCAGTAATGGCCCCGCCACGGCTGTTGGTGCAAAGCAGGCAATGCCATGCGTCGAGGCTTGGGCGCGGTGCACACAAGCAAAGGCATCCATGACAAAGACATCCCCAAGCTGAGCCATTTTGCGTGCTAAGCCTTCGTCGTTGTCTTTTTCGCCAACATTGAAGCGTACATTTTCACAAAGCACCACTTCACCTTTCTTAAGACTGACGCCTTCTAACCAATCTTTTTCAAAACGAACGGGGCGTTGCAATAGTTCACTTAACCTGACGGATACCGGTGCTAATGATAATTTTTCATCAAACACACCTTCTTCAGGGCGACCGCAATGTGACAGTAAAATAACGCTTGCGCCAGCATTTAATGCTTGTTGAATCGATGGCAGTGCAGCGCACAGGCGAGCATCACTGGTAATGTTGCCAGCAGCATCATAAGGCACATTAAAGTCTTCTCGTAAAATAACGTGCTTATTCTTTAAATCTAACTCTGACATTGAAATCAGTGACATATTAACTCCTTTTGCTGCAAAAATTTATGCATTCATCATGGCAACGGTGGTATCTAACATGCGGTTGGAAAAGCCCCACTCATTGTCATACCACGCAAATACGTTAATTAAGTTACCATTCACTCTCGTTTCGGTTAAATCGAAAATTGAAGAGTGAACATTATGGTTAAAGTCGATGGACACTAAGGGTAACTCATTCACTGCGAGTACACCTTTCAAAGGCCCTTTTGCAGCTGCTGCTGTCATTAACTCGTTGACTTCTTCAACTGAAGTATCTTTACTCGCAACAAAGGTTAAATCCACTAAAGACACATTGATGGTTGGCACTCGCACGGCAACACCATGTAATTTTCCTGCAAGCTCTGGTAAGACTAAACCTACGGCTTTTGCTGCACCCGTTTTAGTAGGGATTATTGAAGAAACAGCAGAGCGTGCGCGACGGATATCCGCATGGGTCGAGTCCACAAGTTTTTGATCATTAGTGAAGGCATGAATGGTTGTCATAAAGCCTTTTTCAATGCCAATTGCATCATACAATACTTTAGCAACTGGTGATAAGCAGTTAGTCGTGCAGGATGCGTTAGACACCACGGCATCACTGGCTTTTAATACTTGATGATTCACGCCATAGACAATGGTTGCATCCACATCGCCTTTGGCTGGCGCTGAAATTAAGACTTTCTTTGCCCCGGCTTGCAAATGCAAGCTAGCTTTATCACGGCTAGCAAAAAAGCCGGTACATTCTAAAACGACATCAATGCCTAACTCACCCCAGGGCAAATCCTGTGGGTTACGTTGTTGGTACACTTTAATCATATCGCCATTAATACTTAAGTGTTCGCCTTCTATTTTTACGTCACCTGGGAATCTTCCATGGGTGGAGTCAAATTGCGTCAACATGGCATTGGTTGGGAGAGAGCCTAAATCATTAATCGCGACCACTTGGATTTCTTTGTTACGATGTGACTCATAGAGTGCGCGCAGCACGTTTCTACCAATTCGACCATAACCACTAATTGCTACTTTAATTGCCATTAATCACCCCCGGCTAAACATGCGGTTTTCGCATTATTGTTAACTAAATTCATCACTGTCTCCACGACATTCTCCACTGTAAATCCTAATGCTTTGTAGGCATCTTTAAAGGGCGCAGAATGACCGAAGCGACTCAAGCCAATCACGGCACCTTCAAAACCCACATATTTGTACCAATAATCTTTACTGGCAGCTTCTATTGCGACGCGTGCTTTCACCTTGTCTGGCAGCACTGCTTTACGATATTGTTTATCTTGGCTATCAAACACGTCCGTCGATGGCATTGACACCACGCGGATTTGATAACCTTTATCTTGCAACACCTTACTCGCTGCCATCGCTAATTCCACTTCAGAACCTGTCGCAATGAGGATAGCATCAGGCGTTGCCATTCCATCTGATAAGATATAACCGCCTCTGGCGACTTGTTTAAGAACATCTTTACTACGCGCTTGATGCACCAGAGTTTGGCGCGATAATAATAAACTGGTAGGGCCATTGATGCGTTCCAAGGCCGCACGCCAAGCAACGGCTGTTTCCGTCGCATCACAAGGGCGCCATACCGACATGTTCGGCGTTAAGCGTAACATAGCTGCGTGTTCTACCGGTTGATGCGTGGGTCCATCTTCACCTAAACCAATAGAGTCATGGGTATACACTAACACAACTCGTTGTTGCATCATTGCAGCTAAGCGCACAGCGTTTCGCGCATAATCAGAAAACACTAAGAACGTGCCACAATAAGGTATAAAGCCACCATATAAGGCAATACCATTACAAATCGCCGTCATGGCAAACTCACGCACGCCATAGTGAATATAGTTACCCTCACTATGCTCTTTACTGATAACCACAGAGCCTTTCCACAGCGTTAAGTTAGAACCCGTTAAATCCGCAGAGCCACCTAACATTTCCGGTAACACTGGACCAAATTGATTTAAGCAAGCCAGTGATGCTTTGCGCGTGGCGGTGTCGGATTGTTCTTGTTCCGTTTCATGAATAAAGTCTTCTGCAAGGTTTGCCCAGCCATCGGGTAATTGCCCTTTAATCCGACGCAAAAATTCTGCGGCTAATTCTGGAAACGCTTGTTGGTATTTTTCAAACTTGGCTTGCCAAGCAATAGATTTTTCAGCCCCTTTTTTACAAGCATCCCAAGCATTATAAATATCATCCGGAATTTGAAAAGCAGGATACGTCCATTTCAATGCAGCGCGCGCAGCTGTAATTTCTTCCTCACCCAAGGGAGCACCATGACAGCCTTCACTACCTGCAGCATTCGGTGCACCATAACCAATAACGGTTTTACAACAAATGAGGCTGGGTTTATCAGTCACGGCTCTTGCTTCATTAATCGCTTTAATGATTGACTCAGAATCATGGCCGTCGGCTTTAACCACATGCCATTGATAGGCTTCGAAACGCTTGCTGGTATCATCTTGAAACCAGCCATTCACATCACCGTCAATCGAAATATCATTATCATCATAGAATACGATGAGTTTACCTAGACCTAATACACCAGCAAGTGAACAGGCTTCATGAGAAATCCCTTCCATCATGCAACCATCACCAGCGCAAACATAAGTGTAGTGATCAACGATGTCATGGCCTTCTTGATTAAATTGGCTCGCTAAAACTTTTTCAGCGATAGCCATGCCCACCGCTGCAGCTAAGCCTTGGCCCAAGGGGCCCGTCGTGGTTTCAACACCTGGCGTGTGGCCATACTCTGGGTGCCCTGGTGTTTTTGAATTAAGTTGTCTGAAATTTTTTAAATCTTCAATGCTGACATCATAACCAGTTAGATGTAACAAAGAATATTGCAACATGGAGCCATGACCGTTGGATAAAACGAAGCGATCACGGTTGGGCCAGGAGGGTTGCTTGGGATCATGGTTTAAATAATCATTCCACAGCACTTCGGCGATATCTGCCATGCCCATGGGCATGCCGGGATGACCTGAATTTGCCTTTTGTACGGCATCCATACTGAGGGCACGGATGGCGTTGGCGAGTTCTCGTCTAGTAAACATAAGTTACTTTTCTCCGCTGAATGAATCAAATTTTTTGCTATTCTTATGGAATAGCGGCTAATCAGCTAGACTCCGTCTATTTGCCACCCAAAATGCCATCCGTGCAACTTGTTGATATAAAACAGTTTTTCTGTTTGAAAGTGACGCATATTGCCTAATATTAAGCCTCGGCTCAAGTTAAAAGCGCTATATTGTCTCGCAGATGCGATTGATCATCAAATAAAAATCGTAAATGAGCACCGTTCGATCTATATGCTCCTCCTACCTCCGTAAATTCGCCCTAGGCAAGCTGGGCAAACTTTAGTACTATAGCCAACCTAATTTACAATAATTGCGATGTGGTGAGAAAAAAATGAGCGAATATACCCTGTTTACTTCCGAATCTGTGTCCGAGGGGCACCCTGATAAAATTGCGGATCAAATTTCTGATGCCGTGTTAGATGCCATTTTAAAGCAAGACAAGCTGGCTAGGGTTGCCTGTGAGAGTTTAGTAAAAACCGGCATGGTATTAGTGGCTGGTGAAATCAGTACCGATGCTTGGGTGGATATTGAGTCCATTGCCCGAGGGATCATTAAAAAAATTGGTTATGATCATTCTGACATGGGCTTTGACTGGGAATCTTGTGCCGTGTTAACTAGCATAGGTAAACAATCAGCGGATATCGCCATGGGTGTGGATTTAGACCATGAACTCGGTGCCGGGGATCAAGGTTTGATGTTTGGTTATGCTTGTAATGAAACAGATGTGTTAATGCCAGCGCCAATTACTTATGCCCACCGTATCGTTAAGCAACAAGCGAAGTTACGTAAAGAAGGTACATTGCCGTGGCTGCGTCCCGATGCGAAATCGCAAGTTACTTTTCGCTATGACAAACATAATAAGCCTGTAGACATTGATACCATTGTGTTATCCACGCAGCATGATCCAGACATTTCATTGGATGACTTAAGAGAAGCCATGATTGAAGAAGTCATTCGTCCGGTAATTCCTGCAGAATGGATCAATGGCCATACTAAATATTTAATTAATCCAACAGGGCGCTTCGTAATTGGAGGTCCCTTAGGGGATTGCGGTTTAACGGGCCGTAAAATTATTGTCGACACTTATGGTGGTAGAGCGCATCACGGTGGTGGCTGTTTCTCTGGTAAGGATCCTTCTAAGGTCGATCGCTCTGCCGCTTATGCGGGCCGTTATATTGCGAAAAACTTAGTAGCCGCAGGGGTTGCTGATCAATTAGAAATCCAAATATCTTATGCCATTGGAATCCCAGAGCCCACGAGCATTAGTGTGAATGCCTTTGGCACCAATAAGATCCCTAATCAAGATATTATCCAGTTGGTCAAAGATCACTTTGAATTAACGCCTTCTGGCATTATCCGTATGCTTGATTTAGTGAGACCAATTTACTTACCTACTGCGACCTATGGTCACTTTGGGCGAGAAGAAGCTGAGTTTACTTGGGAGAAAACGGATAAAGCAAAAGAAATTAAAAAGAAAATCAACATATAAGGAAACTTAACCATGACTGTAGAGGCACTTGATACCATGACAACAACTGAAGATTTTAAAGTAGCGGATTTATCCCTTGCCCAGTGGGGACGTAAAGAAATCGCGATTGCTGAAACGGAAATGCCTGGCCTTATGGCATTAAGAAAAGAATATGGTGCTAAGCAACCCTTAAAAGGTGCGCGTATTGTTGGTTGCTTACACATGACCATCCAAACAGCTGTATTAATTGAAACCTTGGTTGCCTTGGGCGCACAAGTGCGTTGGTCTTCTTGTAATATTTATTCCACGCAAGATCATGCGGCAGCTGCCATGGCTGAGTGCAGTATTCCTGTGTTTGCTTGGAAAGGTGAAACGGAAGAAGAGTACTGGTGGTGCATCGAGCAAACTATTTCTGGGCCAAATGATTGGAAGCCAAACATTTTATTGGATGATGGCGGTGACTTGACGCAATTTATTCATGAAAAACACCCAGCATTATTAGCTGACATCAAAGGGGTGTCTGAAGAAACCACTACGGGTGTACATCGTTTATATGAAATGGCGAAAGAAGGTAGTTTAAAAATCCCCGCACTCAATGTGAATGACTCTGTGACTAAATCTAAATTTGACAACTTATACGGTTGCCGTGAATCATTAATGGATGGCATCAAGCGTGCTACCGATGTGATGATCGCGGGTAAAGTGGCTGTGGTGTTAGGTTATGGTGATGTTGGTAAAGGGTGTGCTCAAGCGTTGAAAGGCTTGGGGGCTACGGTTTATATCACTGAAATCGATCCCATTTGTGCCCTGCAAGCAGCAATGGAAGGCTTTCGTGTGGTGACCATTGATGACATCACCGATAAAGCCGATATCTTTGTGACCGCCACTGGTAACTTCCATGTGATTGAGCATAAGCACATGCAACAAATGAAAAACCAAGCCATTGTTTGTAATATTGGTCACTTCGATAATGAAATTGATATTGAATCCTTAGAAAACTATCAATGGGATAACATTAAGCCGCAAGTGGATCATGTGATCTTCCCTGACGGAAAGCGTATCATTTTATTAGCAAGAGGACGCTTAGTAAATTTAGGCTGTGCCACGGGTCACCCAAGCTTTGTGATGTCTAACTCTTTCACTAACCAAGTATTGGCACAAATTGAATTATGGCAACACCATGGCAATTATGAAAATAAAGTTTATGTCTTGCCTAAAGCATTAGATGAAAAAGTGGCACGTTTGCACTTAGATCGAATCGGTGCTCACTTAACGACTTTATCCCCTGAGCAAGCTAAATACATTAGCGTTGATGCCGCGGGTCCTTATAAGCCTGATCATTACCGCTACTAATCACCATGGGTCGCATTCGTATTTATCAAGAGACCGCCCTAGAAAAGGGCGGTGAAATAAGTTTAAGTACGAGTGCGACTCATCATGTCGCCAATGTCTTGCGTAGCAAAATGGGTGATGAGCTTTTTATTTTTAATGGTGAGGGTGGGGAGTATCGCGCTAGCATCATTGAAATCAGTAAGCGCTTATGTCGCGTTTCTCTGAATGATTTTCTTCCTGATGATCATGAATCACCGCTACATATTCACTTAGGCCAAGGTCTCTCGAAAGGGGATCGTATGGATTATGCGATTCAAAAATCGGTGGAATTAGGCGTTAGTGAAATCACTCCGGTTATTACTGATCATTGTACTGTTAAAATCAATGCCGCTCAGTTGGAAAAGAAAAAACAACACTGGCAAAAAATTATAATTAGCGCTACTGAACAATGTGGCAGAAATCGATTATCCGTATTACATCCTGCAATGCCATTCAATGAATGGCTGACGCGTAATGACTATGACACCTCTTTAATGCTCGCACCAAGTGCAAAGACATCAATAAAACAAATATCAAGTCCCGGCAAGCGCATAAGGTTACTTATCGGCCCCGAAGGTGGACTTAGTGATAATGACATCACTCAATGCCAACAACAACAATTTTCAAAAGTGTCGCTAGGCCCTAGGATCCTACGCACTGAAACCGCAGCATGTGCCACGCTTGCAATCTTGCAGGCTTTGTTTGGGGATTGTTAAGTTAATAAATCCGGTAGCTGCTTTAGTGCAACCTCAATGGGTAACACCGTAATATCACCATGATACTCAACATGATTGCCTTGGTAAATTAAATAGAGAGTTGCTGGAGGGTAGTCCTGCTTGAAGGTTCTTAAACTGCGTAGCATTCTAGGTGTTACTCTGCTGGCGTGTTTGATTTCAAAGGCATGTAAGCCATGTTCCCCGTATAACACAAAATCAACCTCCACACCAGTGTTGGTTCGCCAATAATGAATCGCGTATCCTAACTCATTATAATCATTGACCGCTCGTATTGATTGTAAAAATAAAGTTTCAAGAGCCGCGCCATTTAGTTCAGCTGCAGTATCTAATGGGCCTTTTGGTCGTAGGCTTTTATAAACGCCCACGTCAAAATAATAAAATTTTGGGTGTGCGACTAATTTTCTTTTTGCGCGTCTTGAAAAGACCGGAACACGGATGGATAACAGCATATCTTCTAAAATCGAAAAGTAATTAGCAACCACCTGCCTGTCTATTCCTAGCTCTCTTGCAATTTCAGACATGTTTATCGTCGTACCTTGTGAGAAGCTAGCCACTTCTAAAAAATGGGCAAATGCACCGATGTTACGTGTTAAACCTTCTTGTAGCACTTCTTCTCTAAGGTATGTTTCAACATAGGTTTCAATATATTTACTAGGATTCGATTTACTAAACGTTGCGGGTAACAAGCCTAAACTCAAAGCATGTTCTAAGGAGAAATCTTCTCCCAATTCTTGAAAAATTAAAGGGTGCATGTGATAACGCAGTGCTCTGCCTGCTAATAGGTTGGTGCCTTTACGGCGTAGCTTTCTAGCGCTTGAACCGGTTAGTAAAAATTTATAGTGCTTTGCTTCAATTAATCGGTGCACTTCATTTAATAATTCTGGCACTTCTTGTACTTCATCAATCACTACCCAGTCTTGGTAATTAGGGGGGATTAATTTTGATAGACGGCTGGGATTAGCCTTTAATTCACGATAGAGACTAAAATCCAATAAATCAAGATAAACGTCATTTTCTAAATGAGATTTAATCCACTTGGTTTTACCCGTCCCACGGGGGCCAAACAGGAATAGGCTATTTTCTTCATTTAGCGGCAATTCTAGATTTCTGCTGTACATAACATCATTTTTCCATGATTTTTGATGTTTTTAACATCATTTTTTCTAAAGAATAGGCAGAAATATTGATTTTTGCAACCGCAAACAGCAAATTTCATTGTTTTTTGCTGTTTCCACCATCATTTTTCCAGGTTTTAGCGGAGTGACTCTGCGACTTCCTTGGCGGCATAGGTGATGATGAAGTCTGCGCCGGCACGCTTGATGGCAGTTAATGCCTCTAGCATTGCGGTCTTTTCATCAAGCCAGCCCTTTTCGGCGGCAGCTTTGATCATGGCGTATTCGCCACTGACGTGGTAAGCGCCTAGAGGCATGCTGGGAAAGTGTTGTTTAACTTGATGGATGATGTCTAAGTAAGTATGGGCCGGTTTGACGATGAACATGTCGGCGCCTTCCTTGACGTCTAACGTCGCTTCTAATAATGCTTCATTGCCATTAGCAACGTCCATTTGGTAGGTTTTGCGGCAGCCAAATTGGGGCGCACCTTCTGCTGCATCGCGAAATGGCCCGTAAAAGGCGGAGGCGTATTTTACCGCATAACTCATGATGGGTGTGTTTTCAAAAGACGCGTCATCTAGCGCATTGCGAATGGCTTGCACCATGCCGTCCATGTTAGCACTAGGAGCAATGATGTTGGTGCCAGCTTTTGCTAAGCTAACCGCTTGTTGTCCTAGTAACTCAATCGTTGCGTCGTTATCAACGTCACCGGTACCATCAGTATTATTGAGGACACCGCAATGCCCATGAGAGGTATATTCACAAAAACACACATCACTGATAATAAGTAACTGTGGTGCGACTTCTTTAATCGTACGAATCGCTTGTTGAATAATACCTGTATCTGATAGGCTATGACTACCTCGCTCATCTTTATGTTCTGGAATTCCAAACAGTAAAACCTTATCAATCCCTCGTGCCGTAATCGCGTCAATCTCTTGTGGTAATTGATCCAAAGACCACTGACAATGCCCAGGCATACTCGCAATCGGGCAACGCACGCCTTCACCATGCTTAATAAACAATGGCAACACAAAATCACTGACACTCAAACGAGTTTCTCTAACTAACTGCCTAACTCGCTCATCATAACGTCTTCTACGCATTCTAAGATTCGGAAACTGACTCATTTGGACTCCTCACCCTACGCCCTCCCCCGCAGGGGAGAAGGAAAAAAAGCATTATACCATTTCCCTGCCAAAATTCTATCCACATCCCCAGTTCCACCCCCTTAGCAAAAAATTAACTGATTTTGATGCTAAACTATAACGTAGCAATAAAGAATAAATACAGATAGAGGAGACTGTCTATGTGTCGGGCCTTGACGTATTTCGGTCAACAAATACCACTCGACGATTTACTCTATAAGCCTGATAATTCGTTGATTAAGCAAGCCTATGATCCTCTAATGATGAGGTACATTCAAAACTTGGCTGGCTTTGGTATGGCACTATGGGATAAAAATTCATTTGCGCCAGAAAGGCCGTTTTTGTATAGAACCCCGAATTTGCCTTTTTTTGACATCAACCTTAAACGCTTTTCGGAAAAAGCGCATACAGACTGCCTCTTGGCCCATGTGCGCGGCGTGGGCTATAGTGAAACGGAGTTGGTATTACAACAAAATGCCCATCCTTTTTTATTTCCTAATCATAAACTCTCACTCGCTCACAATGGTCAACTCGCTATGTTTAATAAAATGAAATTTAGCTTGCTACCATACATCAAGCATGAATATGCCACCAATATTCTTGGTACTACTGATAGCGAGTGGTTGTATGCTTTGTTAATGTCACAACTTGAAACCCCAGAAGATGAGTTAGATGCCAGAAAAGTAACTGAAGCTATTTTCAAAACGTTTGATATCATCAAAAAAATACGCGCCGAACATAAAATCGCAATCTCCTCGCCGGCCAATTTATTCATTACTAACGGTGAGTTCCTGATAGTCACGCGTTACGTGTTTGATTTCGGCTGTTATCCTGTTAGCTATGAGCGGGCCCACTTACTTTACCATAGCTTATGGTATACCTACGGCGAAAAATACGGGAAATACGGTGACGAATATAAAATGTCGGGGGGTGATAAAAAACACAGTGTTATTATTTCCTCAGAACCACTCACCAGTGATACCACCACATGGATTGAAGTACCAGAATACTCTCTGATGATTGCAAGCAAGCGTGATCACAACGAGATAAACATTAATATCACCGATATTTTCATTTAGTGTATGATGAAAATGCGGTTTTCCCAAGCCACGTCGTTCCGGCCTTAAACCGGGATGACAGCGTGGGGGGCTTAAAGCCCAAATTCACGGACATAACTCGCTTAAAAAGTGTCGCTCCCTCAGTGCATAAATATCGCATTTTGAAGTAGGTTTAAACTTAATAAATGTTTTCATCGGTGAAATCGAATTCTTGACCCTTAACAACAAAGCCTTTAAAGCCATCTGCTACTGCATCATAAGGATTATGTGGATTGTAATGGTATAACCACATTTTTCTTTTCACCTCAGGGCTGAGCGTGCTTAATTCCGTGTAATGAGCATGGACGCCACTTTTGAATCGTGCTGTTTCGCAATCATGGAAAATCAAATCGGCAGCGTCATAAAAGTCATTGATTTGTGATGGCGCAAATTGTGTATCAGTGGTTAAAAAAATCTTTTTGCCTGATACCTCAAATATTAATCCAAAGCTTGGGACAATTTTAAAACCGTCCATGACATGCACCGTTTGTATGGTTCTAAACTTTAAATTGTCCCACATGAAAAGACCGTTGGCATTAACTTCTTGTACATCGAAAAAAGACGATAGGCTCGCAATTTCACCTTGCAATGAGCGCATACCGCCGGCTAATACTTGATTCCATAATTGTTTCGTTAAACTATCATCAATGTATAGGCTTGGCCTACCCATAGTTGGGTCAAATTTATGAGTGAAACCGAGCCATTCTAAGCCACCCGCATGGTCCCCATGTAAATGGCTAATATAAACGTGTTGAATGTCTTTATAGGTTAAGCCTTGCTCTTGTAAGGAGAGTCTGGCATCAGAACCGCAATCGATGAGTAATTTACTACCTCCAGGCGAGAACAACACCATATTGGAGTGATAATTATCTGCCCCAGTTGTAAATGCTGATCCTGTACCTAAAAATAGTAATTTCATTGCATTTCCGTAAACTCTCTACAAACTAAATAATAAACCACTGTGTCCTATGCCTCCTAAGAAGTAGAGTATCCATAATCCAACAATGGCATGAGATAATGCCACCCCCACAATTGAGCGCTGCCTCGTAAAAAGGAATCCCCAACAAATATAGGGAATGATCATCAATGCCATGGTGTAATAATCAAAATGTGTATATAAAGCTGAAAATATTATCGCTGACGTGATGATTGCGATTAGCTTCACATAATGTCCAAAAAATATTTTCTCGATCGTGCTCAGCAAAATGCCTCTAGCAAACAATTCTTGGAAAAATGCTAGCACACAAAAAGAAACGATTATTGTAATATTTAATAGGATGGTATTGGCCTCGCTGGCCTGTGATACTTTATATCCAATAAAACTGAAGTCCCACAACTGCCACTGCTGCCCGATGACCAAAAATAACCACTTTAAGACAGTGACAAATATGATTAAGCCCAAGCTCAGCAGCAAGGACTCAGTCACTGAGCGCATGGAATAATTAAAGCGCAAGCCAAATCGGGACATGTGACCTACTTTCTTTTCAATAATGGATAAGGTGAAATAACCAAAGACTAACGCTAACGGTGCCGCTACCATTAATTTAACGATAAAAGAAAGACCACTGTTGTATACCAACACAGTAATAAAGCAGTAAAGCGCCAACATTGCCACCGCTAGGGCAAAACTTATGGCCATTTCTAAACGCCGATTGGCATGGCTTAACTCTGTTTGCAGCCCTTCATTGGTTTTTAGTTGTTTTTTCTTATCCGTTATCGCTTCCACCGTGATTTCACTGGTGGAACGCACATAATTGACTAGTATTCTTAATAAATTCGTCACAACTTGGGAATAAGTCTGCACTCCCTGCTGGTGCAGGGTCTTTAAATCTTTTACATTAATCATAACCACCACCGTCGGGACGAGTGCTTGGACAGACGCAGACCTCGGAGCACTGTCTACCAGACTCATCTCGCCGATGGTGTCCTCTGATTTTCGAGTAAAGATTTGTGTTTTAGAAGCATCGCTGCTTTTTTTAACGATTTCAACGACGCCTTCTTTTATGATGTATAAACCCTCGGTTGTTTCACCCTCTTGCATGATGTAATCGCCAGAGGCATAGGACAAGGTGCTGATCATGGGTAAGAACCCTAATAGTTGCTCATCGGACAGCCCCTCAAAAAGAGAATTCTTTTTAAGCAGCTCAATCAGCGCTTGTTGGTCCTGTTCTGTCATATAGTAATCCGAGGTTTTTCTTTAATTCTAGTCGGTTTACATGATTTATCGAAAATTTCCTTTGATTTGCTAGATATTTCAAAGGCTTGGCTTAGAAACATACCTGCTTTGCTCCCTCTAATATAAAAAAAATCCTTTTGACTCAGCCTGATGGTAGATTGCTGCCGCTGTTTCTAGGATAATCCTACAAACGGATAGCGCCAGGATAACGGAATAAGATTTCAACATGTACAGTGAAAGCATTGCCAGTAGAAAATTTTGGTCTCAATATAAAATCAGTGATTTGTTTAATGACACTATTCTCGGCGTCCTCCAGGGCTCTATCGTCATTGTCGTCTGTATTTCCTTCGCCTCATTAATTTTTAGTGGGCAGTTACACCTCTTCATCCTAAGGGGTATTAGTATTGTGATGATAAGCACTATATCTCTTTATCTCATACTAGCCTTAATCGGTAGCTTCCCCTTAGCCGTTAGCATGACTCAAGATAAGCCAGCTATTTTGTATGGCTTGATTGGTGCCGGTATTGCCAGTGAATTAGTCGCCCAGGGTCATTCTCAAGCGTTGCTGCCAACCTTTTACTGCGCTATTTTAATTACGGGCATGATAACTAGTTTGGTCTTGTTGTTACTGGGATTGTTTAGATTAGGCAACATGGTTCGATTTGTACCTTATCCTGTTATCGGAGGATTTTTAGCGGGGACGGGTTGGTTAATCATCGTCGGTTCTTTTGCGGTAACAACTAATCACGCTTTGCATATCAATAATCTTATGCAATTTACATCCGACAAAATGCTGGCTTTGTGGGTACCTGGCGTTGCTTTTGGTTTGCTAATGTTTATCTTACAAAAAAAAGTTTCCCATCCACTACTGATGCCCATGACGATTATTATTGGCCTTATTATCTTCTACGCCACGATAAAAACAATGGGTTTATCGATTGCGGCGGCCGAAAGCAGAGGCTATATGTTAGGCCCCTTCCCCAAGGGGGGCTTGCTAGTATTGCCTACGCTTAAACTCTTTCATGGTATTGATTGGCATGTGATTGCATCGCAATGGGGGAACATCGTCTCCATTGTTGTGTTAACGCCTATTGCAGTATTACTAAACGCGGGTGGCGTAGAAGTCGCAACGCGTTACAATATTAATTTTGACAAAGAATTAAATTATACCGGACTTGGAAACTTAATCGGCACCTTGTTGGGTGGTGGCGCTGTTGGGTACCAAGCATTTTCTCTTTCAGCGCTTAACTTTGAGCTCGGCGCAAAGTCTAGACTTGTAAGTGTTATAGGCACGATTTGTTGTATCGCTGTTTTATTCGTTGGGGTTCAGGTTGTTTCTATTCTCCCAAAATTTATTTTTAGTGGTTTATTATTTTATTTTGGCATAAGCTTACTCTACGAGTGGCTGATTACTACCATAATTAGTTTCAATAAATGGGAATACTTAGTAATCTTTGTAATCTTTATTATCATCGCCGTTGACAACTTTCTTGCGGGCATTGCGGCGGGTTTAGTGTTCTCATTATTTATTTTTGTCATGCAATATAGCCGGGTGAAGATTATTCGTCGCGCCGCCAGTGCTGCTTTACTGCATAGCAATGTTGAACGAAACTTAACAATCCAAACGCTTTTGTCAAAAGAAGGTGACTCGGTTTTTATTATTCAGTTACAGGGGTATCTGTTTTTTGGTAATACCAAAACGATCCTTGATTTATCCGTTACGCGACTCTACAGTACCTCACATTTGCCGCTGAAATACTTGATACTCGACTACTATGAAGTACAAGGTGCTGATAGTTCAACTGCGAATAGCTTTATCAAGCTTTATAATATTTGCCGAAAAAGAAATGTGACACTTATCTTATCTGGTTTATCAAAACACTTGATCCAATCGATGCAACATCATATCGACTTTGAAAGGTATCCCTACTTATTTTTTCGCGACTTAGATCATGCTTTAGAGTGGTGTGAAACAAAAATTATTAATGCCTACGAAACTCGCCACAAAATTGATTTATCTTGGGTAAGGCACTTAGAACATATCTTCCCCGATCAAAAAGACCGTCGTACCATTGTCAATTATTTTAAACCACTGGCACTACCGGAAAACTCACGCTTATTTTCCCAAGGTGATGCGGCCGATACTTTATATTTTGTGGAAAGTGGCAAACTGGAAATTATCCACACGAATCCTGATGGCGAAAGGCATCGTATTAGCACCGTTAGCAAAGGCACGATTATTGGCGAAATGGCCGTATATTCGAAAGGGAGCCGCTCTGCCTCTGTCTACAGCGTCGAAGAATCGAAGCTTTATTACATTGACAAGGCCAGTTTAGCGTTAATGACCACAGAGCACCCTGGCTTGGCCGCGCTGTTTCACCAGTCTATTGCTGAGCAGCTCACCATGCGTTTGCTCAGGGCTAACAGTGTTATACAGAGCCTAATATATCATTAATTATTGGACGCATGTGGTCGCCGCATGTTTTTGGAAATTTGTACTAAGCTGAGAATAGGAGTGTTTCAGTTATGAGGGGCCAACGTTGTATGGGCAAACAAATTGATTCTGATGGTAAAATTAACAGCAACCCATCAGACTTTACCAAAAGACTCATCGATGAAACTCAATTATTAGAGGACTGGTTTAGACAAAAAATGTTTACCCAGAACCCTAAACAAATTGGTTTCGAGTTGGAGTTTAGTATTCTCAATAAAAAGATGCTGCCGGCGCAAAGGAATTTAAGCTTTATTCAATCGCTGCATTGTGATGCGGTCGTGCCTGAGGTTTGCAAACCCTCTTTAGAAATCAATGCTAATTATTGTAATTTAGAAAATGATGCCTTAACAAAAGCTTGCAAAAATTTAACGAGGTATTGGAAATTATGCGAAGCGCACGCGGCTAAGAAAGGCTTACATGCCATTAACATTGGCACGCTGCCCACGGGGCGCGCTGAAGACTTTACCTTTAACACACTCACCGAATTGGAACGTTACTCCGCTATCAATGAGCACTTAGCAAAATATCGCCATCACGTGCCCATTCATATTGACATTGAGTCCAAAGAACATTTAGATATTTATAAAAATAGTGTCGCGTTAATGGGTGCCACTTCTGCTTTTCAAATTCATTTGCGGGTAGGGTTAGATGAGTCTGTGCGATATTATAATTCTTCGATGATTTTGTCTGGTCTCATGCTTGCTGTTGGCAGTAATTCACCTTTCTTATTGAATAAAGAACTGTGGGAAGAAACTCGCATTCCTTTATTCGAACAAATGCTCGGCACTCCTGGTCAGGACGAGTATAAGCAACGAGTATCGATAGGTGATGGTTATATTAACGAATGTCTGTTTGAGCTGTTCCATGATAATTTATACTATCCACCATTGGTGGTTGCTAGTAAGCCCGAAGAAAGTAATGAACCTTTGTGGCATGTGCGATTACAAAATGGAACTGTGCACAGATGGATTAGACCAATCATCGACGTGTCTGACATGAGTTCACCCCATTTGCGTATCGAGTATCGCGTATTACCCGCTGGGCCAACCATAACAGATATGATCGCCAATGCCGCTTTATTCTGCGGCGCGCTAGAAGTATTATCAACCCAAGCAACGCCACCAGAAGCACAACTACCCTTCCAAAAAGCAAAAGAAAACTTTTATAATGCCGCAAGGAGTGGACTTGATTGCCAACTTCATTGGTATAAGAACCAAACACTCCCAGCCAGTGATATCTTGCTCAACGAAATTATTCCTGCAGCACATAAAGGGTTAGAAATGCTTAATATAAAAACCTCTGATATTGAGTTTTATCTGGATATTATTAAGCAAAGGATTTTAAAACATCAAACAGGAAGCATTTGGCAGCGACAATTTGCTGATCTTCATAATAAGGATTTGATGGCCTTAGTAAAAACATACATTGAGATGCAACACAAAGGTCTTCCTGTTCATCAGTGGCCAGTGTAGGACAATGTTAAGAAGTGATACGAAAAAAATATTGAGTCGGTACAAAATATTTTGTTATCTACACTTAGATGAAGTTGACTTGGTTGGCAACTTTATGGAAACCGTCGGCTTTGAAAAAGGCGCGTCCATCATGCAGCAAGGCTATGGTGGTAGTGGTATGTATATTATTAAAAAAGGTAGTGTGCTTGTTAGTGTTAAACTGCCTGGCGATGTCAGTGCAACTGTGGCGAAATTATCTGACAGTGATGCCTTTGGCGAAATTACTTTAATCGAAGGTGGGGCGCCCTCTGCCAACGTTATTGCTACAGAAGATACTGAGTGCTTCTTTCTCGATTCAAAATATTTTTCAGTATTAAAACTTGGTTTTCCAAAAGTTGCTTACAAGATTTCATTGGCCATTATGGAAATGGTCTGTAGCCGTTTGCGTGATATAAATGCTAAAGTTGGTGGCAAGTTATCAGATATTAAATTAAGCAGTCTATCAGAATTACGGCGTGTGCCTAATCCTGAAATCGTGAAAACCACCAAGAAGGATGAAAATTTTTTACGTTCCTTGCCCGCTTTTTCGGCACTTACACAAGCTGAAATGGGACGTTTGCTACACTACTTGAAATGTCACAGTTATCCCAGACATTCTCTTATTTTTGAGGAGGGTGAAGTCTCGGATTGCTGCTACATTATCATTCAAGGCGCTATTCAAGTGTCTCTTCGCAAAGATACCCATTTGTCTAAGTTAGGTGTTTTGGGGCCTGGAAATATATTCGGTCATATGTCCCTCATCGATAAAAGCCCGCGCTCTGCGACGTGCTATGCGCGTGAGCCAGCCTTATTACTGAGAACTCCTTTTGAAAAAATCATGATGGCTTATCATAAAGACAGAGAGCTTTTTTATAAATGCTTTTTTGCCATCAGCACATCTTTGGCAGCAACGCTCCGCCAAGCTGACAAATTGATCATTCGCTTGAATGTGGAAACACACGAGCATCCCGATGAGGATGAATAAAAAGGGCGCCAAAAGGCGCCCTTACACATTGAGATTTTATCTCGATTTAGACAAAGGTTAAGGTACCTTGGAAACCAAGTACATCACCGGAGTTATGCACCTTGCCTTGAGTCATTGAGATTGAATTTGCTTGGTTGATTTTGCCATCACCTTGCCAAATATGCTCATAACCAGCGTCTACACGCATATATTCGTTGATGGTATAACCACCACCGATGGCAAGTGCCCAACGGTTCGCATCGGGTAAGCGCACTGTTCTATGTTTTGTTTTAATTGGCGTTTGATCAAAACCACCACCCATTCTGACACGCCATTTTTCAGTTGGCATATAATCTATACCCGCTGAAGCCCGCCATGTGTTGCGGAATTTTTGCGGTAAGGTTACGTTATTTATCGCTGGGTTAATTTGCATCGTAAAGCTTGCTGCAGGAACAGGTTGGCCAGGACCTGACAGAACGGTAAACGGCGCCGTAGGATTAGGCGTTACCGTATTTTTCAATACGATTTTTTGTATTGAGCTCCATTGCGTATAGGACACTGTCGCCATCGCAGCCCACTGTGGATTAAACTTATAATAGCCACTCAACATGGCTAATCCAGGTAGATCAATAGTTGTCTTCGCTCTGGTAGTTCGTAAGGAGACAGCACCTGGACCATTGAGTTTACTGGTACCGGATGGTTTCACCACGATATGTGAACGATAGCTCAACCCAACGCGAGTATTTTCATCGCGTTGCCATAAAACACCGGCATTCCATCCATAGCCCCAATCATCCGCATGGTTTTCAGCTTGTGAATCCATGGTTGAATTAACGGTAAAAGGTATTGGAGGCACTAGGGGTGTTAGTGTCACGTTTTGAGGAAATAAATTGATTGACTGATCAAGCACAGCATCGAGCCATAAAGCATCAAAACCAGCGCCTACTGACCAGTGATCATTAATTTTGAAGGCAACATTAGGATTGATGTTAATACTAAAAATTTCTGATTTAGTCGCACTGTATTTTACCGGCTTAGTACGACCATAATCTGTTTTCAAGCCAAAAGGCCCAGTCAAGCTAAGGCCTGCAAACCATCTATCAGTGATGGGTAACGAAACATGTGTCGCTGGAACAAAGCCAAAACCACCGCCATCATCACTGCGAACTCGGCTAAGCAAACAAGCATTTGAGATTACGGCACCTGTGGATGTTGTTACGGGTCCAACTAAACCACCACATGCATACCCTTTAAAACTGCTTTTAGTCAGCACGGGATCACCGGAGATCACGATCTGCGCATGGGGTAGTCTCACTAAACCCGCCGGATTCGTGAAGCCTGTGCTTGCATCTTCCGCAATGGCCGCGCCGCCGGCATTATAATTACCAATAGCCACACCGTTATATTCCCATAAATTGAACGCAGAGGCATAAGCACTGCCAGAAATGGCACAGAGTGAAGCGGCTAACCCGAAAGTAATGGCTTTAAGTTTGAATCTATTTGTCACCATGACCCTAAAACTCCCTTTTAATTAATATAGGCATACAAGCCCTTTTCCTTAACGCAATCTCAATGTTGAACACATATTCCTTAAGAAAACATTAAGCGCTTTGACTAATCATTGTAATACTACTTTTTAAAACTAACAATAAATGCAAGAATTTATTTTCAATATTCTTGCCAATTCTTACAAATTCCCCAAAAAGTTTTGATTAACGTTTTATTTTGTGTGTTTATTAGACAAAACAGCAACTATAGTTAGGGTGCATTCCCAATAAATAGAAGGAATTAGTGTTATGTTAACTTTAATCAAACCGTTCATCTTAATCGGTACGCTTTTGATCTTTGCTTCTAGCACAGCATTGGCGGCGTCACCTGTTGGTAAATGGCGCACGATTGATGATAAAAGCGGAAAACCAAAAAGTATCATTTCCATTTATCCCGCTGGGGGCACCCTGCAAGGTCGGGTAGTTAAACTACTACCAGGTGCGACTACTACAGTCTGTAGTAAATGCCCCGGCAAATTAAAAGGTAAGCCCATCCAAGGCATGATGGTGATGTGGGGTTACAAGAAAAGTGGTAGTGGTTGGTCAGGCGGCCGTATTCTCGATCCCAAAACAGGGAAAGTCTATAAGTCTAATTTAAAAGTGAGAGGAAGTACCTTAGAAGTAAGAGGTTACTTCGGGATTTCAGCCTTAGGCCGCACACAACGCTGGCAGCGTGTGAGATAATTTACGCCTCGTGAATACAGCATACTGGCCTATGCTGCGTAAAAAATATAGGGGCGGTTCGGGAGCCGCCCTGTCGGAACTGCACTTGTTGTTGGTTTAACAGGGCGCTCAGCAAACCGCCGCTACAATTTTGCTTATAGCACTAACTCATTGCCATCTATCGCCGTGAAAAACGCGTCGACGTCTTCAGGTGTAATAGCATCGATACTGTTTGCTGACCATTGTGGTGATTTATCTTTATCAACCAATTGTGCACGAATGCCTTCATAAAAGTCATGACTGCGTAGAAAATGCTGGCTTAAACAATATTCCATCCTCAAACACTCTGCTAAATTCATACTGACACCGGTACGAATTTGGCGTAATGTTACGTGTAAGCTGAGTGGTGATTTTTGTTGTAAGCCTTCTAAAATATCATTTGACCACTCGCTATTGTGTTTATCTAAGGTCTGGAAGATTAATCCGATTTCATCAAACACAAAACATTCTTCAATAACGCCTCGATGGGTTTTTAATAGTGATGAGGGCTCTGTCGGCGCTGCAAAGCCTGTTATTAACTCAGCCACATGCTGCTTTGATTTGATGTCTTTGTCAGTCAATGCTGCAATGAGTTCTTCTAGATGATAACTAGGGACAATATAATCCGCCATACCAGCGTCAACCAAACTAGCAGCACTGAGCCTGGTACCCGTTAACGCTAAGAATGTACCGAGCTCACCCTCACAGCGAGAAAGAAAATGTGACCCACCCACATCCGGGAAAAAACCAATCCCTGTTTCTGGCATTGCAAATAAAGTACGCTCAGTGACAACTCGATGACTCCCATGCAGCGAAATACCAACACCGCCACCCATGGTGATACCATCCATTAAAGCAATATACGGTTTTTCATAGTTACCAATGGTGAAGTTATTACGATACTCATCGAAAAAGAATTGCTCAGCTTGCTGAAAATTTTTCTCTTTGCCTAACTCATAGATTCGACGAATGTCACCCCCGGCACAAAAGGCTTTGTCGCCACTGCCACGCACGACGACACATTTTATGTGTTTATCCTTAGCCCATTGTTCTAATTGTTGGCGCATGATAATACACATTTCATGGGTCAAGGCATTTAAAGCCTGGGGACGGTTGATGGTTACCAAACCAATATTGCCCGCTTTGCCCTCGAGCTCACTCAATAAAATGTCATCGTTATTTGTGATCATCCACACTCCTTTTTTTGGTGTACCCATCGTGCCCCAAAAAGCACCCGACAGAAAATCGCATTTTGGGGTGCGATTGGTATAGAATTGTCTTTTAGTCTGCTAGGAAGTATATCATGAGAAAGACAAACAACTTACCCATTGGTGTTTTTGATTCAGGTGTCGGTGGTCTGACAGTGCTGCAGGCGCTAAGGCAACACTTACCCAATGAGTCATTTCTTTATTTAGGCGATACGGCTCGCTTGCCTTATGGCACGAAGAGTGCGAACACTGTGATTAATTATTCCTTGCAAGCCTGTCAGCAGTTAGTAAATTTTGGCATTAAATTATTAGTAGTGGCGTGTAACACGGCGTCTGCCCATGCCTTGCCTAGATTGCAACAAACCTTTCCTGATATTCCTGTCATCGGCGTCATTGAACCTGGCGCTAGAGCGGCGGTGCAAGCAAGTGCAAGTGGTCATATTGCAGTTATCGCAACAGAGGCTACCATTCATCATCAAGCCTATGAAAAAGCAATCTTAACCTTTAACCCAAAAGCGTCGGTCATTGGCAAGAGTTGTCCTTTATTTGTAGCATTAGCAGAAGAAGGTTGGATAGAGGGTGACATTCCAGAGCGCACGGCACAGCATTACTTAACGCCTTTATTTGAAAATGCTCGCTCCTCTGATTGTTTAGTCTTAGGATGTACTCACTTTCCTGCCATGCTACCCGCAATAAGAAAAGCTCTGGCAACCGACATTAGCATTGTTGATTCTGCCAGCACCACCGCTGAAACTGTTGCGCAAGTTCTAGAAAAATATAACTTACTATGTGATGCTGACAGGGATGCTCACTTAACGTTTTTAGCAACGGATAACAAAGAACGTTTTGTGCGGGTCGCCAAAAATTTATTGGAGTATGACATTCCAGAAGCGTCCATTGAGCTAATCGACTTTAAAGCCTAATTGTCGGGGCGCTTCGAAAACTGACGTAATCATACATGTTTGTGCTAAGCATGGTATTTATTAGGTCCCTGTGAAATTTGCTTTTCGTTTTTCTAGGAATGCGGTGACGCCTTCGGATTTGTCTTTAGTGGAACAGACTAGGCCGAAGTGGGCGGCTTCTATTTTTTGGGCGTCGTGTAGGCTTAAGTCGCTGCCTTGGTGAATAACCTCTAAGGTTGCTTTGATGGCAGCCGGGGCCATGCAGATGATAGAAGCTAATAAGGCTTTGCTGTCTTTGATTAAGTTGTCGCTACTGGTGACTTGATTAACCAACCCCCAGTTTAAAGCCTCCATGGCTGTTATATTGCGACCTGTTAAACATAACTCTAAGGCCCGGCCTTTGCCTACTAAGCGGCTTAAGCGTTGGGTTCCACCATAACCAGGAATGACGCCTAGTTTTATTTCTGGTTGACCGAGTTGTACAGTGTCTGCGGCAACTCTTAGGGTGCCTGCCATCGCTAATTCACAGCCACCGCCAAAGGCGTAACCATTAATGGCAATAACAGATGGCTTGCTTAAGTTCTCCAGCAAATTAAACACCATTTGTCCTTGCTCTGCGAAACGTTTTCCCGTGAGGGCATTCACTTCTGCCAAGCGGTTGATATCAGCACCAGCACAAAAGGCTTTACCTTCACCCGTAATGAGCAAGCCTTTGACGGCATCATCTTTTTTCGCACTCATTAAAATTCGTCTGAGCTCTGTTAGGGTGGTTTCATTGAGTGCATTTAATTTTTCAGGTCGACTTAAAGTAAGCATTAACATGCCCGCATCATCTAAATCAACCTTTACGTTTTGATAATCATCACTCATTCTGTTGTATCCTCTGGTTGCAAGGTATCTTTAGAAAGCGTTTGGAAAAGAATACATAATGCGGTGAACCCTAAGGTTGGCATGGCTAGCACGCTGCCAAGGGCAATCAAAATGGTGAAAAACGGTAATGCCAACATCGCTGTCGACACAGCCAATGAACCTAAAATAATAGTAGGTATTAAAATAGCGAAGAAAAATACACCGATCATTTTCCAAAGGTTGTCACCGCTCAATTGCCAACTGCGCCACATGGCATTCATGACTTTTTTTTCTTCTAACAAGATTGCTACTGGCCAAAATAATAGTTTTAACACAAAAAAGATGTTGAGAAGAACAGCAGCTAAGACAATGAGGAAATCAATGAAGGTAACCCCAATGATCGAGGTTAACCATCCTGCAATAAAGTTAGTCCCTAACAAAATAATTTCTAGCAATATGTAAGCAAATAAAACGGGGAAGGTTTTATCAGCTGCGACTCGCCAAAAGTGTTTTTGCAATGGAGAGCGCTTATGAATAATGGCCCAAACTTTTTGAATAATGGCATTGTTAAAAAAGATAATCGGAAGATTTGCTAAGATAGCGCCTAGGAAAGCAAAAAAGAGGGTGGTGTAATGTTGGGATGCTGTGAGTTGATTTAAGGCGCGCACATCACTGATCCCGATAATACCGAAAAGAATTGCAGAAACTATCATGCCGATAAATACTGACACCACGAGACCTAATATTAAGTAAGGAATAACTTGAAAAAATGATGTGGTAAAAAGACAATAAACTCGTTTAGCGATATCCCATGATGAGGGTGTGGCGGTGCTTGCTTCCATTTGCTGACTCCCTTGTGTGTTGCCAATCCAGTAGCAAGTTTATCAGAAGCCCGACACTTTCGCTAGATTGTTGTTTTTTTGCCCTAACCCTTCCTCATAGACGGGGTTTTAGCGTGTCGATATCTCAGGGTACATACCCATTACAGCTCATACTGCGTAAAAAATGTAGGGGCGGTTCGAGAACCGCCCTCTTAACTGACCGGTGATTCTTGTTCCCAGGGCTTGTTTAAAACGCAGGTAATAGCTATCCTATTGGCAAGTTTTAAACGAGCCCTGGGGGGCAAAAAAGCACCCGGCAGAAAATCGCATTTTGAGGTACGATGGGTATATTACACATCGCGGTTGCTACACCCTTGCGCAAGAGGTTTGATTACTTGCCGGCTACGGGTATGCTGGAGCATGCCTGTGTTGGCATGCGCGTGTTAATTCCTTGGCAGAATAAAAAAATTGTTGGGGTAATTTTAGCAATTGATAGTCACAGTGATTTTCCTTTGGAAAAGTTAAAACAAGCTATTAAGCTTTTAGATGACACGCCTGTTCTCACCCCGGAATTAATTAGCTTGGCGAAATGGGCCTGTGATTATTATCAACATCCCATTGGCGATGTGGTTTTTCAAATGTTACCGATTGTGCTACGTAAAGATCTTACTTTACCTGATACGCAGGATTATCGCTGGTTCATTAATCCTGATGTTACGCCAACAGATATGGGGCGCGCAAAAAAACAAGCGGCGCTTTATCAGCACCTCCAGCAACTTGAGAAAGGTGTTAGTAAACAATATTTAATTGACGCCGGCTTTAGTACCGCGATTATTAACGCGCTCGCCCAAAAACATTATATTCAACGCAAAACTATAAGGCAACACTACACTCATCAAACCAAACAAGCTGGCTTGACACTCAATCAAGAACAATCAGACGCGCTACAACAGGTAACAAAAGCGCTTGGTGAATTTCAAGCGTTTATTCTAGACGGCGTCACCGGCAGTGGTAAAACTGAAGTGTATTTGCAATGTATTGCTAAGGTTTTACAACAACAGCAACAGGTATTAGTGCTAGTTCCAGAAATTGGTTTAACACCTCAAACATTGACACGTTTTTCGCAACGTTTTGATACTCGCATCGTCGTCATGCATTCCAATTTAACCGACAAGCAGCGTTATTTAAATTGGCGGGCAGCGAAAAATGGCGACGCACGACTAGTCATTGGCACGCGATCAGCTATTTTTGCACCTTTTGAACACTTAGGTTTGATCATTATTGATGAATCCCATGATGCTTCTTTTAAACAGCAAGACAGCTTTCGCTATTCTGCCAGAGACTTAGCCATGGTGCGCGCAAAGCGATTAAATATACCTATATTAATGGGCTCTGCCACGCCTGCTTTTGAAACCTTGGCCAATGTACAACGTAATAAATACCATCACCTACGGTTACGACAACGTGCCGGTCATGCTAAGGCGCCGAGTTACGAATTAATCGATATTCGTCGTCAAGCCTTGTATGCTGGTCTTGCGCCAAAAGTCATTGATGCCATCAAACAACACATCGCTGCTAAAGCACAAGTGTTATTATTTTTAAATCGCCGCGGCTTTGCGCCAACCTTGATGTGTCATGAATGCGGCTGGTTGGCCGAGTGCAAACACTGCGATGCGCGTATGACTTTGCACTTGTCACCCCGGCATTTACACTGTCATCATTGCGACAGAGCACGTAACGTGCCACAACAGTGTCCTAAGTGTCAGGGTGATAATGTTATCCCACTGGGCCTAGGCACGGAGCGCATTGAGCATCATTTAGAAAGTTTATTTCCGGGTACCGGCATTTGCCGCATTGATCGCGATACCACTCGGCGCAAAGGCGCACTGAATGAACTCTTAGAAACCATTCATAGCGGCCAACAGCAACTATTATTAGGCACACAAATGATTGCCAAGGGCCATCATTTTCCCAAAGTTACCCTAGTCGTTGTCATCAATGCCGACAGTGGTTTTTTTAGTGCGGATTTTCGAAGTGGCGAACGCATGGCGCAATTGCTCATTCAAGTGGCCGGCAGAGCAGGGCGCGCCGAGCATCCCGGTCATGTGATGATTCAAACTAGAAACCCTGAGCACCCAAGCTTGCAATTGTTACTCTCTGGAGGTTACCTTGGCTTTGCTAAAGAAGAATTACAACTGCGACAAAGCGCCGCTTTGCCGCCCTTTGCCTTCCAAGCTTTATTACGCGCCGATAGTCATAAACCTGACGTTGCTGAGCACTTTTTACGACAATTAAAAAATTTAGACAGTGAAGATAAGGTCCACGTCCTCGGCCCAATACCTGCACCCATGTCAAAACGTGCAGGACGTCACCGCGCACAATTATTATTGCAATCTACCAACAGGAAAAAACTACACGATCATTTACTTCAGGTCGTTAAAAAAATTGATGGCATCAAAAAAGAGTATAGCATTCGCTGGTCTGTGGATGTGGATCCGATTGATACCTATTGAGATCTTAGTCTACTAAATGACAATTGAGGGGATTTCCATGCCTCTTCAATCTGCAGTGCTGTGTTGAGCTCTCTTGCTGCATCTGCATGAGAAGACTCTCCATTTTTAAGAAGGATGGAACCTAATAACTCCCGCGTGCTTTTATCAAAATGACCAGGGAATGCGTCCATAATAGCAGGTATAGTGAGTTGAGTGAGCTCATCTGAAACAGCCTTTGGGAGCTCTTGTAAACTAGTATCAATTTCAGACAATACTCTTTGGTCATCACCATTAATTTTTGGATCATAACTATTAATTATCGCTTTAATTTGTGAAGCAATATCAGCGGTACGACGCTGATGTCTTGTGGCTTGGTCTCTCTTTGACACAGCAGCATTAAACCAACGACATTCCATCGTATAATCGACAGCATCATTGGCAATGGTTGCGCGGCTATAATTTTTCGCTGCCCGTGGATTGAATAATTTTTTCCATTTATCGGATATCGTGGTTTTAAGGCGTTTCCACCAAGAGCGTTCTTCTGTTAAAACCGTTTGTTCAAAGCTGCGCATTTCATTACAAAACCGTAGCATGGAGCGCTGCACATCTTTTCGTGATAAATGCCTATCTGTTGCATAAGCGTTATTATGTTCATAGAATTTTTTTACCGTCTCATAAGTCGACGTTATTTCATTGTAGCGGTGGCTGTGATGTGGATAGTCCCATCGCTTACGTTCAAGTTGATTTTTTACTAATTTAACGATACCCTCATTAAATGTTTCTAATACTTTTTGGTCACTTGGCTTTTCTTCACCTTCTTGCAAGTGGACCGCTAAGTCTTCAATTGCCATTTTTAATGCGTCATCCAATGCGGGGAATTCTTCGGCTTTAATGCTAGAAGTCGTCGCAGTGTGGCCTTCCTCATCTGCGTTACCCTCTGATCCAGAAAGTTCATCTTCTTCAGTAGAGGATAAAGTTTTAACGGGTGGCGTTTCAATATGCGGCACACTTGATGATGAACTTGCCGCAATCGTGTTTGTACCTAAGGTAATGTAATCGTCTTCATCATCCTCGTCTTCATCATCAACCAAATCGATTGGCGTTAGACAGTCATCAATAGTAATAACTTGCATGTTACTTGGTATTAAGCCTCTAGCACATTTATTCAATTCAAGGATTAGAGGGGAGTCAGTCGATAGGGGGAATAGTGTTTCTCTCTTGATATGGTTTATTAAAATTGGCCTCAGCGTATCTCTGAATAAGTGTTGTATTACTTCAACTTGCGTTTGGATACTCCGGTGTAACACGTCGTCTTTTGTTGGTTCAGGACCTAAAAATTTTTCTGCCAATCCATCATAATAGTCAAAGATAATTTTCAAGTAAGTGGCAAATAGGATAAGCATGTCATGGGTCACAACATCATCTTCACTAAAACCAAAAAATGTCTGTGTTCGATTTTGTTCAACTCTACTAATCGATTGCGCTCGCAAGGCAGCGAGCCAAGCACCACTAGCACAGATTTCAGTCTCAAAAAAGATACTTACATCTTCCAAAATGATTTGAATAGCAGGCCGGAGCGATTGTTTGGAATCTGATTGAAGTGCATGTGGGTTTAATAAGGCATTAGTGAACTGCCTCAATAAATCTGCTTGCACCTCATCAGGGTATCTAGGTTCTATGACGACTTGTGCTCTTTTTTTTGACATAGCGTTATGGATCTCTGTTCAATTTATCGCTGTAGTTATATATTATTTTACCAATCATAGCAAATTATTAGGCAAAATTAATTTTTTATACCCTTTAAGTTGTTGATTTTTATACTCTCGCCCTTTAAAAAATTTTATGGCTATGCTGACTTTCGGCTGTATTTTTCCTCTAAGGCTAACAGCTGGGCTTTGATATTACACAGGTGTCCTGTGGTTTCGCCGGCAAAGCCGCCTAATCCATTGGCTGCCAAAACGCGATGACACGGCACAATCAGTGGCAATGGGTTCGCACGACAAGCATTGCCAATGGCTTGAGCACTACTACTTAATTCCTTTGCCAGTTTACCGTAGGTAATCGTTTGCCCATAAGGGATGGTTTGCAAACGCCGCCATACCTTTAATTGATAAGGTGTTCCTTTTAATTCATAATTTAAGCCTATCAGTGGTTTGCCATTTTGCAAATAAGCCTGCAGCTGTCGACCCGTTTTTTGGGCCAACAGAGAATCCTGATTGAATACATCAACAGTCTCCGCTAAGAAATTGATTTTAATGAGCTTGTTATCATCCGTAATAAATCCCAACTTGCCTATCCTTGAATTCAGGATAAAATCATACATTGCCACCTCCACGCCGAAAACTGTAACAGGAGTAAGCCTTTGACACAAGCCATTGATCTCTATGCCGTTATGGGAAACCCTATCGAGCATAGTTTATCCCCTTTGATTCATCAAGCCTTTGCTAAACAATGTCAACAAGTGATTAATTTTGAAAAACGTTTAGTGGATAACGATCACTTCCCTCAAGCCATACAAGCATTTATCAATGAAGGCGGCAAAGGGTTGAGCATTACCCTACCTTTTAAACAACGAGCCTATAACTTAGTTGACGAAGTGAATGAATTTGCACAAAAAGCCAGGGCTGTTAATAACATTATTATAAGTCAAGAAAAAAAACTCATCGGCGTTAATACCGATGGCATTGGCTTGGTGAATGATATTCAAAATAACTTGAACGTGTCACTTAATAATAAAAACATTTTAATCATGGGTGCAGGTGGCGCAGTGCGTGGTGCATTGCAACCGATTTTAAACACTCAGCCAAAAGAAATAATTATCGCGAATCGAACAGTAGAAAAAGCCGAACTACTTGCTTTAGAGTTTTCAAAAGAAGGGGACGTCACTGGCTGCGGCTATCAAGATTTAATAGGTAAACGCTTTGACATCATCATCAATGGCACAGCAGCCTCCATCGCTAACGAATTACCACCGCTTCCCAACCAAACTATTCCACCAACGCTATGCTACGACATGATGTACAGCAAACATGGCACACCGTTTCTTGAATGGGCAAAACGTCAAAACACAAAACAACTCGCCGACGGCATCGGCATGCTTATCGAGCAAGGTGCCGAAATCTTTTTTTTATGGCGCGGGGTAAAGCCTGATACAGCACCACTACTGAAAGTTTATCGTTAACCCCCCCTCTAACCCTCAACCCACAAGGGGGAGGGAATAAAGAGTATCAATTCATTAATATCTTCTTTTTCAGACAACAAGCACTTTACTGAGAATTAAAAACGTGAAGCTCTCAACGCTTAATTTTCTGGCGGGGCTTATCGTAAACCTGAAGTGGCAGGGATGCCACTTCAGAGCGTACAGGGATGTATTTACAGCGTGTTTACGATAAGCCCCGCCAGAAAATTAAGCCTTCACCCACGACTCAACTTTTTTAATATAAATCCTTAAGCCTGGCATAGTGTTCTGCGCTATATTTTAAATACGCTTTTTCTTCTTCTGTTAGAGCTCTTACTTGCTTTGCTGGACTGCCATGATAAAGGTATCCGCTTTTTAATACTTTGCCGATGGTTACCATGCTGCCGGCGCCCACAACGACAAACGGCTCAATGACCGCTTTATCCATGACGATAGCACCCATGCCAATCATGCATTCATCATGAATGGTGCATGCGTGTAATAAGGCACGATGTCCTACTGTGACATAGTCGCCAACACTCAGTGGATCGCCACCAGGATTATGGGCGGCGTCATGATTGACGTGACAAACTGAATTGTCTTGGATATTGCTGTAGTTACCGATGACAATCCGATTCACATCACCACGAATGACGGTGTTCGGCCAAATAGAACAATGTTCGCCAATACTGACATCACCAATGACAACAGCAGTTTCATCAACGAAGGTTGATGCAGCAATCTCGGGTTGTTTATCTTGAAATGAACGTATCATACTATCCTCTCTTAACGCATGGTCACTAACTCTTCGGCACTCGTGGGATGAATGGCAACCGTGTTATCTAAGTCCGCTTTTGTGGCGCCCATATTAATAGCCACCGCAAAGCCTTGTAGTATTTCATCTGCACCCTCACCGATTAAATGACAACCTACGACTTTTTCCTCCACGCCCATAACAATAAGTTTCATGACCGTGGGCTCGCGATGTTGGGTAATAGCAGTTAACATTGCAGTAAAACGTGTGGTATATACTTTAATATTATTTTCACCATATTCTGCAACGGCTTCTGGCTCCGTTAAACCTACGGTACCAATGGGTGGGTGACTAAATACCACGGTGGGAATATTACGATACTCTAAATGTGAATCGGGCTGGTTAGCAAACAAACGCATGGCTAAACGCCGACCCGCAGCTATTGCCACTGGGGTTAATTCTTGGCGGCCACAAATATCACCAAGCGCATAAATGCCATCAACCTTTGTGTTTTGATAATCATCGGTGCGCACATACCCTTTCTCATCGGCAACCACCCCTGCTTTTTCCAACTGCAATGTTTTTGATGAAGGCGCTCGTCCCACCGCCCAAATTAAGGTATCAAAACCACTCACCACTTTTCCATTTTCACATGCGACCGACAGTGTCCCATCAGCTTCTTTAGTAACTGCTTTTGGCACGTGCTCAGTCAATAAGGTTAGCTGCTGCTGCGCCATGAGTTCAACTAAGGTATCACTCATTAGCGGCTCAAAATTGCGAAGTGGTTTATGTTTGCGAACCATCAAGGTAGTCTCGCAACCTAAGTGATGCAACATACCCGCTAACTCTACCGAAATATAACCCGCACCCACCACCAAAGATTTTTTAGGACAACGTTTTAATTCAAAGAACCCATCCGAGGTAATGCCATGTTCAGCACCGGGAATATTGGGAACAACAGGATAACCACCGGTGGCAATAACAATGTTGTCTGCCGTCACAGCTTGCTCATCATTAATATTAATTGTGTTTTTATCAACGAAGTGAGCGTTGCCATGAACACATTCAACGCCATTCTGTTTGAAATACTTCACATAATTTTTGCGAATGGTTTCGATATAATGCTCACGATTTTTAACTAAGGTTTGCCAATCATGAGTTATCGGCGGCACCTGAAAACCATAGTCTTTCGCCAATGCCATACTGTGCGCAAGATGGCTGGCGTACCACATGACTTTCTTTGGCACACAACCTACATTCACGCAGGTTCCACCCAACAAGTGTTTTTCAATCACTAATACCTTGGCGCCATGCATTGCCGCGCGATTCGCCGTAGCAATACCACCACTGCCGCCACCGATACAAATCAAGTCGTAATGTTTTGTCATTATGAATACACTCTCTATTGTTCTGGATTCTCCCAAGGACCTTTTGTAAAATAATCACAAGGGTTTATCACTTGAATACCTTCCTTATCAAAGGGTCTACTTAACTCTGCAACCAGCTGTATGGTTTTTTCAGGTTTTAATTTTTCCTTATAATATTTCAAAGAGCTTGAAATCGTCGTGTTTTTATATTTTACCTCTATTAATTCATGAACCTTACCTTCTATTACCGTCACAAAATCAACTTCTCTGCCATCCTTATCTCTAATGTAATGCATTGAACAACGATAGCCTAGATAATCTTCCATAAAATGAAGACGCTTTAGCAAATGCGTCGCTACTAAATTTTCAATCCTTGCTTCATTATTGCTTGCAACATCTGCATTATCGTAAAAATAAACTTTTGGAGGTTTCTGAATGGCTCTTGGAACATTTTTTGTTAGAGGGTAAATGGCAAATGCTATATACATTCTTTCGATGAGCGACAGCCAAGAGCTCGCTGTTTTAGGCGCAATTTGAATATCTTCTGCTAAATTCGATAACGTTATATTACTACAGACTCGTTCACGCAAGGCATCAACAAATAAGTAGAGCAATTGAATATTTCGAATTGATTCTAAATCTCGAATATCTTCTTTTAAGATTCTATCAAAACGTTCTTTGCGCCAACGCCTTGCCTCGCGTTGATCGCCCATTAAGAATGGCTCGGGAAACCCACCTAGCGTCATTAAACGTTGGAAGACGTCATCGGTCTTCATATTTACAGGATATTCATCTAATGTTAAAGGGTGCAAACGCCAATAATGATAACGCCCCATGAGCGAGTCCCCACCTCGACGATACGTATCAAGCCTTGCAGATCCAGTAACAATATACTGTTGGTTTTCAGGCTTACTGTCATAAACACCTTTTATCCATTGTTTCCACCGAGGATACTTATGTAATTCGTCAAAAATAACCAAGCTACTATCAGAGGACCATTGATTCTTAAATATAGATTTACGATCCGCGCTGACGTCCCAGTTAAGGTACTCACCTTTGTCAAAATACTCTTTCCAGATGGCTTTGGCCATGGTCGTTTTGCCAACTTGGCGTGGGCCACCAACAAAAACCATCTTGTTTTTCAGGTCATTATAAATATATTCGTACAAGTATCTTTTCACGGCTATTTTTACCTATATTCCAAATTGGACGCGTCTATTTTGGAGTATAGGTAAAAATAGCCGTATTTACAATTGGACTTGTGTGTCTGTCGACTATACACTCTATCCATCGTACGAAGGGAGCCTAACATGAATAACAATCCGCTTTTAAAAAGAACCGACTTACCTTTATTTAGCCACATCCAAGCTAAACACATTGAACCTGCGATTGAACATATTCTCACATATAATCGTGCTGAAATTGATAAACTGCTCCAGCAAGAAACGTTTACTTGGGATACATTAATAACGCCATTGCAACAGTTAGAAGATATGTTTGCTAGGGCTTGGTCGCCAGTAAGGCATTTAAATAGTGTTAATAGCCAAGATGACTGGCGTAAGGCTCATGATAACTGTCTTGAAAAAATTTCTGAATACTATACCGAGCTGGGGCAGAATGAAACATTATTTCGTGCTTATGAAAGTTTAACGAAACACTCTGAGTATGAACATTACACCGGCGCACAGAAAAAATTATTAGAATTAGCACTACGTGATTTTAAATTATCGGGCGTTGCCTTGCCTGATGAAGATAAACAACGTTTCAAAGACATTCAGCAGCAATTATCACAGCTACATTCTAAATTTGAAAATAATATATTAGATGCCACGGATGCTTGGAATATTCACTTAACGAATGAAGATGACATTGCTGGTATCCCAGAGCATGCCGTTGCCACCGCTAAAAAATTAGCACAAAGTAACAATAAATCTGGCTGGATTTTTAATTTGGAATTTCCATCTTATTTAGCGGTGATTACCTATGCAGATTCACCAGAGTTACGTGAAACTATTTATCATGCTTATACGGCGCGCGCTTCTGATCAAGGCCCTAATGCTAGCAAGTGGGACAATAGCAACATTATTGAGGATATTCTTAGGCTGCGTCATGAAGAGGCTGGTTTACTTGGTTTTGAAAATTTTTCTGAATTATCTTTAGCCCCCAAAATGGCAAAAGATCCAAAAGAGGTTTTAGACTTTCTTAATAAATTAGCGCAGCGTTCTAAGGATTACTCTAAAAAAGAATACTCCCAACTGTGTGACTTTGCTAAAGAGCATTGCCATCTTTTTGAGATACAACCCTGGGATATTCCCTATGTCAGTGAAAAACTAAGACAACACCGTTATGCCATTTCAAAAGAAATGCTAAGACCTTATTTCCCAGAAACCAACGTCATTAAAGGTTTATTTGCAGTAACAGAACGTTTGTTTGGCATTAAGTTTGAAGAAATCGATGAGTTTGATACTTGGCATAAAGACGTTAAATTATTCGAAGTTTATGATGAAAATGATTTATTGCGTGGCAAAGTGTTTATGGATCTTTATGCCAGACCAGGCAAGCGTGGTGGTGCTTGGATGGATCAATGCCATTCTCGTTTCAAAAAGCCTGAAGGTAGCATTAATATCCCCGTTGCCTTTTTAACGTGTAACTTTGCATCAGCGAGTAGTGGCAAACAAGCATTGCTCGCCCATGATGAAGTCATTACGTTATTTCACGAATTTGGCCATGTGCTGCACGGCATTTTAACGAAAGTGGATTACGCCGATATTGCCGGCACCAGTAATGTCGCTTGGGATGCAGTAGAGTTACCCAGCCAGTTCTTAGAAAACTGGTGCTGGGACAAAGAAGCTTTAAGTTTAATCTCTGGTCATTACGAAACAGCTAACCCCATTCCCGACGATTTATTTGAAAAAATGATTGCTGCGAAAAATTTCCAATCCGCGATGCAAATGGTTAGGCAATTAGAATTTGGTATTTTCGATTTTCGTATGCACACAGAATACAACCTTAACCATGGCGCTAGGGTGCAAGAAATATTAGATGAAGTACGCGCTGATGTGGCTGCATACCAAGTGCCCGCAAGCAACCGTTTCCAACACAGTTTTTCCCATATTTTTGCCGGTGGCTATGCTGCTGGTTACTACAGTTATAAATGGGCTGAAGTATTATCGGCAGATGCATTTTCTAAATTCGAAGAAAGAGGCATTTTCGATCACGCAACAGGGCGTTCATTCTTGCACAATATCCTGGAAGTCGGTGGCTCAAAAGATGCCGCAGATGCCTTCAGAGCATTCCGCGGCCGAGAGCCCAATATAGATGCTTTGCTCAGACACTCTGGCTTAAACTAAAAAAACAGGAGTATACTCCAGATAATACACATATTAACGGGGGTATACTCCATTGTTTTTACTTTATTTATTTAAAACATTAGACTATACTCCAAATTATCCATAAATTACCTGGAGTATAATCCAAATGAGCGAGTTTTTATGGCAAAGTTATCACCGCCTTATAGCTGATGTTGATACCAAGACCCACCGTTACCTATATGAAAAACTAGGCTTAGATCAGCGCTTATTGGGCATCATTGGCCCAAGAGGTGTTGGTAAAACCACGCTTATGCTGCAATATATTAAAGAGCATTTATATGACAGTGATTCCGTTTTTTACTTTTCAGCAGATAATACCTTCTTCAATGAAACCTCTATTTTAGCGTTCGTCAATCAACTCTACTTAGAACACAATACCCATATTTTTTTCATTGATGAAATTCATAAATACGCTAACTGGAGTCAAGAATTAAAAAATATTTATGACTCATTTCCAAAGGTACGTGTCATTTTTTCCGGTAGTTCGAGTATTGATTTGATTGAAGGCACTTATGATTTGTCTCGGCGTGCCAAACTATTACACTTGCCCGGCATGTCTTTTCGTGAATATTTAAATATTGAAGCAGGATTTCAATTTCCTGCTGTTAGCTTTGAAGATCTCATCGTCGACCATAAAAAAATTGCAGCACAATTATCCCAAGTCGCAACCCTATCTCGTTACTTCGAAGATTACTTATCATTCGGTTATTACCCTATTATCTTCGAAAGTCGTGATAACCTTTATGATGCATTGATCAATGTTATCGATAAAACCATTTATGAAGATATTGCTAATTTCTATCCACTGAAAACATCTAATCTTACACATTTCAAACGTATTATAAATTTTCTTGCCGGTATGCCACCCGGAACTGTTAGTACAAATAATATCGCAAAACATTTAGGAATTGATAACAAAACAGTCGATCATTATTTGAAAATTTTACAGCGAACCGGTATGGTAAAAATGCTTTTTCCTATGGCTCAAGGAAATCAATTACTCACAAAACCAAGTAAAGTTTATTTAGACAACACAACTCTACTCAGCACTATAAATACGATTCTTTCAACGCCGTTAAATAAAGGCACACAACGTGAACTTGCATTCTTGCAATCTATCATGGGGGCAGGGCTCACAGCCTATTATCCAAAAGTAGGTGATTTTCAAATTAATGACATTATCTTTGAAGTCGGTGGCAATAATAAAACCTGGAAACAATTACAAAACCATCAAGGCAAAAAGTTCTTAGTTAAAGATCGCCTACTGCAGGGATATAATGATGTTATCCCGCTTTATTTATTTGGTTTTCTTTATTAAATCAAGATCGAACAAATAACGATAGAGCTGTATATACCCATCGTACCTCAAAATGCGATTTTCTGCCGGACGCTTTTTGTTCCCAGGAGCCGTTTGAAACTTGCCAATAGAATGGCTATTATCTGCGTTTCAAACGGGTCCTGGGGACAAAAATCACCGCGGCATAAATCTCGCATTTTGAAGTACGATGGGTATAGTCACGCTTGTCCGCCCTGCGAAGCGATTGTATGTATTGCTCTGTATTAGAACCTTCGGTTATCAAACGTTGCTTACCCCAAGTGAATCTTGGTTTGTTTTTTTGTATCAGTATTAAATCAGTCATTAAGCGTGCATGCCGACCGTTGCCATTTGCAAAAGGATGAATACTGACTAAACGATGATGAAAGCGGTAAGCAATTTCGTCAATAGAGTAGATCTTGTTTTCAAGTTGATAACATGTATCATCCATCAACTTTTTTAACTCAATATTTATCACTGACGGCGCAACGCCAATATTCTTTTCTGTTTTTCTAAACTGTCCTGCCCACTTCCAAGTGTCATCAAACATTTTAGATAAAGATGTTCATATATATATGAACAAAATAATATAACCAATTGATTCTAATCAACTTTGTTTTTGACGCTGGCGCAGTTAGAAAACAGGTAACCAAGCCCCAAAATGACGGCAATGCCTAATACTTTCGAAATGACCGCATCCTTGGACATGAGGCGCAAGGCATTGGTGGTACCCTCTATGGCAAAGGGGATGGCGAGTAATACGCCCATCAAGGCAGCACCCGCCACTAAACCACTGGCGAGGAGTAAGGCTTTTTGGCGGCTCATGTTTTCATAATTAGCGACGTTTTTTGCCCTGGCTTTCTTTTTCTTGATATTACGATCCACTAAGTAAGCCATCACGCCGCCGAGAATTAATGACGTTGTGGTAGTGACGGGTAAATAAATGCCGATCCCAACTGCCAACACGGGCAATCGCAGATTATATTTCATTAAAAAGCGATCAGCGACTAAGGTGATAACAGCAATCGCGCCACCTATTCCTATCATCAACCAATTCATACTATGAGTAAAAATCGCTTCTACTGCTGCTGCCATTAAACCGGCTTGTGGTGCTAACAAAGCTTGAGAGGGATCCATGCCGGGGCGAGGAAAGACATTAGCAATACCATAAGCGTCAAATAATAATTGCAAAACGTAAGGAATAACAAAAGAAGCAACGACAACCCCAAGCACTAACATCACTTGCTGCTTCCAGGGTGTCGCGCCTACCATTTGCCCGGCTTTTAAATCTTGAATCGTGTCATTACTAATGGCTGCCGTGCCTGCCACTATGGCGGTAATGATGATAGCAATTGCCGCGATGGCAATGGACTGAGCATTACGACTGTTTAAATTAAAATGACTACTGAACATAAAGGCTAATAGCAAAGAAATGCAAATCAAACCAATCAACGACAAACTCGACAATGGATTTGTGGATGACCCCACCAACCCTGCGAAGTAAGCACAAATTGAAGCAATTGCAAAACCGCCTACTAAAATCATTAACAGACTTACCACGTTAGTGCCTGACAGTAAGGTTGATGATAAATGCAAAATTTGTGTATCAGTAAAATGATTTAATAAAAAATAAAACGGTATCAATAAAAGCAAAACACCCCAGCCCACAACATTAATAGGCATGTCTCTATCCGTTCTTAAAATAATTGTGTTTTTCGTGCCTCCGTTACCCAGTGCTTTAATAGAAACTTTTAAACCATCATACATAGGCTTAAACATCGTCATCACCGCCCAAAAACCACCGACAATCATCACGCCCAGACCCATGTAGCGAATATGATCTGCCCATAATGAAAATGCAATTTTGCTATAAGATAAACTCGCATCATAACCATAAGTAACTGCTAACAATGGCACGCCTATAATCCAGCCAAGCACGATCCCTAAGAAAATTGCCACACACACATTAACACCAATAATATAGCCCGCACCAATCAAGGCCGCATCAAAACCAACACCAAAACCAAAAATCGCCGTACCGCGCTGTATCCAAAATTGAATATCACTAGCAATAAGCTTAAAGCCACTTTCACACAGGCTAATTACTGCACCGGCACTACCACCCATGACTAATTCTTTCAAGGGCATATCATCACTGGCACTGGCTTTTAACACATTACCTATCGCCGTGCCTTCTGGAAAATGTAAGGTTTTATCGGCGAGCAACACTTTTCGCAAAGGTATGGAAAACAAAACGCCTAACACACCCCCAAGCGCTGCGATCGTCGCCGTATGCCAATAATTAAAATGCGTCCAATAACGGATAATAATTAAAGCGGGCATAGTAAACACCATGCCTGCTGCCAGCGCTTCACCCGCTGAGGCTGCCGTTTGCGAAATATTAATTTCTAACACGTTATGGGTTTTAAAAAAACGTAGAATCCCCATGGAAATGACTGCGGCTGGAATCGATGCAGAAACCGTCATACCCACCTTCATACCCAAAAATGCATTAGCACCCGCTAAGATAGCCGTCAGAAAAATTGAAATAACAATTGCTTTGATGGTTAATTCAGGCAGAGAAACTTCAGCGGGAATAAAGGCCCTTTGAGAAAGTCCATTTTCATTACTTGTGTTTTCCATACTATTTTCCTAATTTACGCCATGTGCAACGTTGCAGTGAAGTCATTGTATAAAATTTGAAAAACAAAACCAGCTCGTGCAATTTTTGTTTCGTGACAAAGCAACTATACTCCTCGTGATTCAAAATGCGAAATTCAGGCGATTTTTGTTTAGTAGCAGAAAATCTTGACAGGTTGTTTTTAGAACAAAATTAAGATCGCGAGTGCCGTATGATAGGCACTTGATTCTACTACTAAATAGGAGACTGGCGCATTACCCAATAGAGTTCACCCTGGTTAATGATTTGGTGTTGACTATAATTATTAGTTATGGACAATTAAGAACAATAATCATGCAGGGGGCTATGATTGTTACCGAATAGGCGCTACACAGGAAGCTACTACTTCTCTATTTTGTTGGCGAGTATAGTCACACTCGTCGGTCTAGTTGTTATCGTCGGTTGGTTTACCCATACCGTTGTACTTATCCAAGTATTGCCTTATTTTGTGCCCATGCAGTTTAATACCGCGTTGGGCTTTTTGCTGTGTGGCCTAGGTTTCTTGCTATTAATCCTTTTTCTTGATAACCGTCTGAGGATGGTTGGTCTATGTTTAGGTGTTGTTGTCGCTTTATTGGGCATGCTAACCTTACTGGAATATATCTCGGGGATAAATTTAGGGGTTGACCAATTATTGATGACCCACTATGTGATCATAGAGACGTCTCACCCAGGACGAATGGCCCCTAACACCGCATTGTGCTTTACCCTGGCGGGTATTGTGATGGTGCTCTTTGCATCAAGCGTTAATATAAAAAATAAATATTTGTACCTTCAGCTCATTATCTTGATGATAAGTTTGTTAAGCAGCATTGCGTTAGCGGGCTATTTTTTTGAGATCTCCACAGCCTATAGTTGGGGCAATCTTACGCGGATGGCGGTGCATACCTCGGTCGCTTTCTTACTTTGGAGTACTTCAGCATTATGCCTGCTCCATGATACGTTAAAACAAGAGGGGAGGCATTATGATCGTGCTCCCCTGATACTTTTTTCTATAATGGCGCTGGGTTCTATAGTGCTCTGGGGATATCTGGCAGAGAAAGAGCGACACGGCGTCATTCAAACCATAGCCAGGCTAGCACCCCATTTGGAAAGCCGTGTTCAATCTATCTTGTCATTGCAAAAAAACGCACTACAACGTATGGTAAATCGTAGGAAGGATCATCAAGTAACTGCGCCTGCCCTTTGGACAAGGGACGCTAAAGCTTACTTGGAGCACAATCCGGCAGAGATCTTGTTTGCCGTCTTAACACCCCAAGGAAAGCTTCGTTGGTTTCAGGCAAGAGAGGGGCAAGATGCCACTGATCTTTTACAATCATTAAACCTTTCACTACCGCAGGAGCTTAAGCGCAGTCAGCGCTCCTTACAGCCTATTGTATTAGCACCCAAAAGGCTTAATTATCGCTATTTTGGTAGCTGGATGATTTTCCCACTGCAGCATGCTGGCAAACTAGAGGGATATTTCGTCGTCTTTTATGATTATCAAATGTTATTGCAAAAAGCGGCTACCCCCGTCACCCGACAGCTAACTCATTTAAGCTGGACATATCGCCAGCAACTTGTCTATCAACACCCCTTTCATCTAAACACGAGCCAGCAACGCCAATGGCAACAACAGTTTGTTATTTACATCAATGGCTATCCCTTTACATTAACACTATGGCCAACGAAGCAATTGCTTAATCAGGCGTTATCATGGATGCCGGCGGCGATCTTGGTACTTGGGTTGGTATTAGCATTCACAATCGCTACGTTGTTGCAGTTTTGGCAAACCTTAAAAACCTGTAAGCAGCAGACCGCCTTGATCTTAGAATCGGCCGGAGATGGTATTTATGGCTTAGATAATCAAGGCAAGACAACGTTTGTAAATGCTGCGGCAGCAAGTATGTTAGGTTATTCGCCGGATGAACTATTGAATCAGCCCCAGCATGCGCTCATCCATCATAGTTATCCCGATGGCACTCCCTATCCTCGAGAAAAATGTCCCATTTATGCTGCATTTAGTGATGGCCAAACCCACAAAGTCAACACAGAAGTCTTTTGGCGAAAGAATGGCACGAGTTTTCCTGTAGCATATAAAAGTCGGCCCATTTTTGATAATGGTCAATTGGTAGGTGCTGTTGTGAGCTTTAGAGATATAACAGCAGATATGACAGTGCGAAAAAAAATTGAGCAAGCACTCAAATTACGCACGGCAGAACTTGAAGCTTCGAATAAAGAGTTAGAAGCTTTTAGTTATTCGGTGTCCCACGATTTACGATCTCCTCTACGGCATATTAGTGGCTTTATTGATTTGTTGAAAAAAAATAGCAACAGCCAGTTGGATGATGAAGGGAAACACTACGTCACTGTCATTAGCAATGCGGTCATCAAATTGGGTACATTGATTGATGATTTGCTGCAGTTTTCAAGAACAGGTCGACTCGCTCTTAACAAAGTCACCTTTCCTTTGGCAGAGTTAATCAGCGAAGTGGAAGAAGAGCTATCCACTTTATGTCAAGATCGCGATATAGTCGTTAATAAAGACTCATTGCCAGTAGTTTATGCAGACAAAGAGCTAATGCGGCTTGTGATCACTAACCTACTAGTGAATGCAATTAAATTTACCCAACCCAGAAAAAAGGCCATAATCCAATTTAATGCTCAAGATAGCGATGGCTTTTATAAATTTTCTGTGACCGATAATGGCGTTGGTTTTGACCCTGAGTATGCTGATAAAATCTTTGATGTCTTTCAGCGATTGCATAAATCGTCGGAATTTGAGGGGACCGGGATAGGACTTGCGAATGTGGCCAAAATTATACAGCGCCATGGAGGTTCAGTCTCAGCAAGCAGCACACTCAACCAAGGAGCAACCATTTACTTTACTTTACCTAAACACGAGGAATATTTGACATGACCAATGAAAGCAAAAAAGAAATCTTATTAGTCGAAGATGATGATAATGATGCTGAGTTAATGATGGTTACTTTAACCGAGCACAACATTGCTAACCATATTCAACGAGTTAACGATGGAGTAGAGGCCATCGATTACTTATACCGACGAGAGAATTATCAAGACAGAACTGATAATCTCCCGGCGGTTATATTACTGGACTTAAAACTGCCCAGAAAAGGAGGATTAGAGGTTTTACAGGAAGTGCGAAGTAGTGATCGGTTGAAACATATTCCGGTGGTTATGCTCACCTCGTCACGCGAGGAGCAAGATTTGATCCGCAGTTATGAGTTAGGGGTTAACGCCTATGTTGTTAAGCCTGTGAGCTTTGAGGAGTTTTCTGTGGCCATTAAAGAAGTGGGGATATTTTGGCTGATGGTCAATACACCCCCACCATTACGAAGCTGAAGTAGAATAACGTGATGAAAAAAAACTACCGTGTTCTTCACCTTGAGGATGATATCAATGATGCCAAGTTAGTGAAAGCCGCTTTAGAGGCAGCGGGTTTTTGTGGCACGATTACGCTTGTTGAGGACAAGCTAGCCTTTCAACAACAGCTTGAACAACAGGTTTTTGATGTGGTATTGATTGATTGTCAAATCCCTGAACATAGTGTTCTTGGCGCTTTGAAACAGTTGTTTGCCCTGTCAGACGCTCCGGCCATCATTGTTTCAGGAGCAATCGGTGACGAGCAGGCCGTGGGCCTGATTCGAGCTGGTGCGATTGATTATGTCTTAAAGGATAACTTAGTTCGTTTGGCGAACACTGTTGACCGCGCAGTGCTAGAATATCGCGCCGCTAAAGAGCAACAAGCCCAGGAAGCCTTGCATGAGCAGTTAATCAACTCGACTCATGCGGGCATGTTTAAAACCAATACCAAGGGGCAATGCCTCTATGTCAATCAGCAATTGTGCCAGCTCACTGGCTTTTTGGAAAAGGCTTTATTAGAGGGTGGTTGGACTCGCTGCTTATTCGAAGAAGATAAGCAAGCTATGCAACTCGCTTGGCGACAAGGCATCCAAAATGGTACGGCTTTTCAAGTTGAAGGCCGGCTGCGTACAGCAATGAATAATATTATCTGGATCCAATGTCACTGCTCGCCAGAGATTGAAAACGGCGTTGTGTTGGGATTTATTGGCACCATCGTTGATATCACTGATCTTAAAAAAGCCCAACAAAAATTGCGATACATTGCGCATTTAGATATGCTAACGAATTTGCCTAATCGACGTGCTCTGAAACGAAAGTTGGAAGAAACCCTTGATCAAATAAAACGAAAAACTATTTCGTCGATAGTCTTAATCTATATTGACTTAGATCACTTCAAGAAAATTAATGATACTCTGGGACATGCGGTAGGAGACATATTATTACAACAAGCAGCGATTCGATTTCAGCAAGTATTACGCCCATCAGATTTTATTGCTCGTGTGGGGGGGGATGAGTTTGTCATTTTGGTGGATTTTTCGCAATCTGCACGGAAGATTCACCACCTGACAACACGCCTGTTAACCCAGTTTCAACAACCTTTCATGATTGAAGGACGAGAGTGTATTACAACCCTGAGTATGGGGGTTGTAACGGTACTTGAAGATGCTCCTGCTGTTAGCGCTGATGAGCTCATACAACATAGTGATCAAGCCTTGTATCGAGCGAAAGCAAAAGGGAGGAACTATGTGGAATATTATACTGACAGCCTTAATCAAGACATTCAGCGAATTGTTGCGCTAGAAAATGATATGCGAAATGCCGTCAAAAAAGGGGAATTTTCCTTAGTCTATCAACCTCAAATTAACATCGTGTCTGGCCAGATTGTCGGTTGTGAAGCGTTAATTCGTTGGCAGCATCCTCGGCAAGGCTACATTGCTCCAGATGTCTTTATACCGATTGCCGAAGAAACTCAGCTGATAACGCCGATTAGTGAGTGGGTGGTGACACAAAGTTTCCGACAGTGGCAACAGTGGCAACAGCAATTTCCGAGCTTGTTCAATCCGCAATTTATGCTATCGATTAATTTATCACCGCTTCAGTTTGAGCATCAATCTATTAAACATGTTACTCATCACCTAACAGATCTCATGGCGCAGTACCAGACAAATCCGAACATGGTTACCTTTGAATTAACCGAAACGGCTGTCATGAGTAATATTGAAAGAATGAAAGATATCTTTCAAGCGTTTGCTAATATTGGGGTTTGTGTAGCGATTGATGATTTTGGTACAGGTTATTCATCCTTAAGCTACTTGAAAGAGCTGCCACTGAATTCACTAAAAATTGATAAAAGCTTTGTTCAAGATTTAGAGAAAAGCGCCTCAAGTCAAGCAATTGTCCGGGGGATCCTTGCGTTAGCTGATGCTTTAAATTTAAACGTGATTGCAGAAGGCATTGAGACGAAGGCTCAGGCAGATTTTTTACGTCAGCATGGCTGTTCTTACGGTCAGGGTTATTATTTTGCCAAACCTATGTCAGCCGAGAAATTTACAGCAATGCTCCATAAACAAGTTTCATGATGGTTTGTTCGTTGAGTAGCTGGGTAGGCTATGCTTATGTTCCTCAAATTTGCCAATGACTTCACGGCAACGTTGCACATGGCGTTTCTAGGTTAAATGACACTGAAGACCAAATATGATAAATAACTAATATAGGCGATTAATAACACACTACCTTTGACCCGACCAATTTCGCGTTTTTTGCCGATGCACATGATGTATAAGGTTATGGTGAGCAATACCATGACAGGGTAATCCCGCGTGTAAATAGCACCGTCTATCCATGTTGGATGAATCAAACCCGGGAAGCCGAGGACCGCGAGTAAGTTAAACATGTTTGAGCCCAACACATTCCCCAAAGCAATATCAGGCTCATTGCGCCAAGCACCCATTAAGGAGGCGAATAACTCTGGAAGGCTGGTGCCAATGGCAGCAATGGTTAAACCGATGATGGTATCCGACACGCTTAAGATTTTTGCAATAAGAATAGCCCCTTCGACAAAAATAGCTGAACTGACGGGCAATAAAATACAACCGATAATAATCCAAATCACGGCCGTGCGCGTTGGCATATGCGCTGGAATTTCCTGCTCATATTCTTGAGCTAAAATGTCAGTGGTTTTGCGTTTGGCGCCCATCACACAGAACCAATATACCAACACCACCATACCCAATAACATAACGACGCCATCAACTCGCGTCAAACGCCCATCCCAAATCAACACTAACACCGCTGTCATAATCAAGAGCAGAACGGGAAATTCATATTTAATTACGCCAGAATTAATTCGGATCGGGATCAAGATTGCCGTCAAACCAATGACCAAGCCGACATTAGTAATATTAGAACCAATGGCATTACCCACCGCAATTCCTGGATTACCTTTGATCGATGCAACAATCGACACAAAAATCTCCGGTGCCGACGTGCCAAAAGCAACAATGGTCAAGCCAATCAATAAAGAAGACACACCAAGGTTGCGGGCAAAGGCCGCCGCCCCCCGTACAAACTTATCGCCCCCCCAAATAAGGCCAGCGAGTCCAACGACTATTAATAACGCTCCAAGAAACATTGCTCTTCCTATTTGCGGAGAAAAAAGGCACAATAGCCTCAGTGCTTTACCGTCAAAGGGAACAAAAAGTACCCGACAGAAAATCACAGTTTGAGTCACGAGGAGTGTATAGTACCATCAATGAAAAATCGAATTAAAAAAATCTTGCAAAGCGCTGTAGAGGAACTAACCAAAGCCGAAAAAATCCCGGCGATGACGGATGTTAATATCCAAATTGAACACACGCGTGATGCCTCTCATGGTGATTTTGCCAGTAATATCGCATTAATTAATTGCAAACAAGTTCAATTAAAGCCGCGAGATTTTGCGCAATTAATTGTAGAGCACCTACCAGACACTCATTTTATCAAAAAAACAGAAATCGCTGGCCCTGGATTTATTAATTTTCATCTCAGTAACATCGCCCAACATGGTGTTGTCGAAGAAATTCTCGATAGTGGCCAACTATACGGACAAACCAATATCGGCAATCATAAAAAACTCTTAATAGAATTCGTGTCTGCTAATCCTACCGGACCATTACATGTTGGCCATGGTCGTGGCGCAGCCATTGGTGCTAGTCTGGCAAATATTCTCAGCGCTGTCGGCTTTGATGTGCATAAAGAATATTATGTTAATGATGCCGGCCGACAAATGGATATCTTGGCCACGAGTATTTGGCTAAGATACTTGCAACATCGCAGGGAGAATTTTCCTTTCCCTAGCAATGGTTATCATGGTGACTATGTCTTAGAAATCGCTGCTGATATTGAAAAAAAACACGGTGATGCTTTTCACTTGTCTGCTGAAAAAATCTTTACAAAGGATTTACCCGCCGATGAAAACGATGGTAGCGGAGGAGACAAAGAAGCGCACATCGACGGCTTAATCGAAAAAGCAAAGGAATTACTGGGTGACAGTGGTTACTTATGCATTCATCAACATGGCTTGCAACACGTATTAAAAGGTATTAAAGAAGACTTAGCAAACTTTAATGTTACTTTCGAGCATTGGTACTCAGAACGCCGACTGTTTGATGTTAAAGCGATAGAAAAAACCATCGAAAAACTCTGCAGCCACACTTATGAAAAAGACGGCAACCTCTGGTTTGACGCCACGTCTTTTGGCGATGAGAAAGATCGCGTATTGGTACGAAAGAATGGTGTACCCACTTATTTCGCCTCTGATATTGCTTATCACTTTGATAAGTTCGAGCGAGGCACAGACAAAATCATTGATATTTTCGGCGCCGATCATCATGGTTACATCCCGCGAATTAAAGCTTCCATGTTAGCCCTTGGAATACGTGAAGAACAATTTGATTTTATCACCGTACAATTCGCCCTTCTCTGGCGCGGCGATGAGCGTGTGCAAATGTCTACTCGCAGCGGTTCCTTCGTCACTTTAAAAGATTTATGTGAAGAAGTGGGGGCTGATGCTGCGCGCTTTTTCTATGTCATGCGAAAAGCCGAACAACACATGGATTTCGATTTAAAACTCGCCGCATCACAAACTAATGAGAATCCCGTTTATTATATTCAATATGCCCACGCTAGAATTTGCAGTGTCTTCAATCAATTACTAGAAAAGAAATTAGATTGGGATCAAAAAGCTGGTTTGGAAAAGATTGGTTTATTGTTAGAACCGCATGAGAAAAATTTAGTGACTTGTTTGGCGAAGTATCCAGAAATGTTATTATCCGCTGCCAGAAATTATGAACCTCATTTACTGGCACATTATTTAAGAGAGCTAGCGAATCACTTTCATAGTTATTATAATGCTCATCAATTTTTGATTGATGACGCAGCATTGCGTAATGCAAGATTATCATTAGCAATGGCCTGTAAAATTGTCTTGGCCAGTGGGCTTGGTTTACTAAACGTGTCTGCACCCAACGCAATGTGAGAGATATGCGAAAAGACTACGCCAACAAACAAGCGGCAACGCCAATGGATAAGACGGCAAAGGATGATAATAGGCCACGATGGCTATGGCTGACGTGTTTGTTGGCGGTGATTTGTTTCGTAGCAGGTTTAGCGTTTTTGCGTTTGCAACACTATCAACAATTACACCCAAGCGGGGCCCCGGTAGAAAATCATGAACAACAAGCCATTCGATTACTCGATTTAGATAAACACGAGAACATCGTAGCAAAAACTCCCCCACCAACTGCCAAAAAAATTGTCAACAAGCCTAAATTTGATTTTTATGACGTCTTACCAGAGGACGGGCCTCGACCTCTTAAACCAACGCAAGCAGCCTCTAAAGCGGCGCCGGTAGTGCAAGCCGAAAAAAAAGTCGTTTTACCAAAACCATTACAGCATCACAAAGAAGTTGTAAAACATAAGGTTACGGGAAGATATTACATCCAATTAGCCTCTTTTTTAAGCGCCACTGATGCGGATAATTTCAAAGGACGCCTACTCTTAGATAGTTATCAACCCACCATTAAACGCTCAAAAATGAAAGGCCAGACTTGGTATCGAGTGATTATCGGCCCTTATTCTTCCCTGACCAAGGCTAAACACGATAACAAAAAGCTCAGATCTCATGGGGTTAATGGCTTTATTAGCAAGAAAAAGAGCTAACTTCAGGTAATAAAAGTCTTTTTTAGATCCTGGGTCCTCGGCTCAAGGCCGAGGATGACGGTGGGTGGGCCAAAAGGGCTGTCAAAACGATTGAATTTTAACGGGTTCTGCGGTTGAAATTTTCTCAAACATCTATACATTAGACTCATCACAATCACATGAGGATCTCCATTTGGAACAATTTAGAGGTACTACGATTTTATCGGTCCGACGCGGAGGCAAAGTCGTCATTGGCGGCGATGGCCAAGTCACCATGGGTAACACCGTTATGAAGGGCAATGCCCGCAAAGTTAGGCGGCTTTATAAAGATCAAGTCATTGCTGGCTTTGCCGGCGGTACCGCTGATGCCTTCACCCTGTTCGAACGTTTTGAAGCAAAATTGGAAATGTATCAAGGTCATTTAACCCGCTCCGCCGTTGAATTAGCAAAAGATTGGCGAACCGATCGTATGTTAAGGCGCTTAGAGGCGTTATTGGCCGTTGCCGATAAAGAAACATCATTGATAATCACCGGTAACGGTGATGTGGTTGAGCCTGAAGACAACTTAATTGCTATTGGTTCCGGTGGCCCCTTCGCTCAATCTGCTGCGCGCGCTTTGCTGGATAATACGAAATTAGGCGCGAAGCAAATTGTCACTAAGAGTTTAAACATTGCCGCTGATATTTGTATCTACACTAATTCCAATTTAGTGATAGAAGAGTTAGACGAGAAATAAGAGATAACATTATGTCGGAAATGACACCCAGAGAAATTGTACAAGAGTTAAATAAACACATCATTGGTCAAGACGATGCGAAACGTTCCGTTGCCATTGCTCTTAGAAACCGCTGGCGCCGAATGCAAGTGATGAAAGTGAATCCTGAACTCAGTAACGAAATTACCCCTAAAAACATTTTAATGATTGGACCAACCGGTGTTGGTAAAACAGAAATTGCGAGACGCTTAGCGCGCTTAGCCAATGCACCCTTCATTAAAGTCGAAGCAACGAAATTTACTGAAGTCGGTTATGTGGGCCGTGACGTTGAACAAATGGTGCGAGACTTAGTAGATGCCTCGATGAAAATTACTCGCGAACTTGAAACAGAAAAAGTAAAACACTTAGCAGAAGATGCTGCTGAGGATCGCATTCTTGATATTTTATTACCAGAGGCTAAAGATCCTTTCAGTGAAACCACCGAGAAAAAAAGTGACTCTGATGCTAGACAAATGTTTCGTAAAAAATTACGCGAAGGTGAAATGGATGATCAAGAAATTGAAATCGACATTGCCACCACACCCATTGGCGTTGAAATCATGGCACCTCCTGGCATGGAAGAAATGACCAGCCAATTACAAAGTATTTTTCAAAACTTAAGCACCGATAAAACGAAAACACGAAAAATGCTCATCAAGCAAGCAATGAAAATATTGCAAGAAGAAGAGGCTGCGAAATTAATTAATGAAGAAGAAATGAAAACGAAAGCGCTATTAGCTGTTGAGCAAAATGGCATTATCTTTATTGATGAAATTGATAAAGTGTGTCGCCGTAGTGATCACTCCAGCGGTATTGATATTTCACGTGAAGGGGTGCAGCGTGACTTACTACCTTTAATTGAAGGCAGCTCCGTGTCAACGAAATATGGCTTAGTAAACACGAATCATATTTTATTTATTGCCTCTGGCGCCTTTCACTTGTCAAGACCTTCCGACTTAATTCCTGAATTACAAGGCCGCTTGCCGATTCGTGTGGAATTAAATGCCTTGTCCGCTGAGGATTTTGAACGAATCCTGCGTGAGCCCGATGCATCGTTAACAGAGCAATACATCGCCCTGGTTGGTGTTGAAGATTTAAAACTCGAATTTACCGATAATGCTATCACACGTATCGCTGAAATTTCATGGCAAGTGAATGAAACCGCAGAAAACATTGGCGCCAGACGTTTGCATACGGTCTTAGAACGGCTGTTAGAAACAATTTCTTTTGAAGCGTCTGATCAATCTGGTCAAACCATCAAGATTGATGCAAAGTATGTGGATAAACATTTAAAACATTTAGCTCAAGATCAAGACTTAAGCCACTTCATTTTATAGCGCAGTTTGATGATGGAAGATATACCAATCCCCACAGAAATAAAATTGCTGCAAAAATCAAAAGAATTGCACATTAGTTTTGATAACGATAAACACTTTTCTTTAAGCTGTGAATATTTACGGGTTTATTCACCCTCGGCTGAAGTTCAAGGACATGGTGGCCCGGGTATTTTGCAAACCGGCAAAAAAAACGTTAACGTCACCGCCATTGAACCCGTGGGAAATTACGCCGTTAAACTCTTGTTTGATGATGGTCATGGTACGGGTATTTATTCCTGGGATAAACTCTATGAACTTTGTATCAACCAAGAAACTTACTGGCAACAGTATTTAACGCGTTTGGAGCAAGCCGGTGAATCAAGAGAACCCTAAAAAAACCGACGATAAAACCACTCACTTTGGCTACCAACAAGTCGCAGTGACTGAAAAACACAAAAAAGTCGCCGGTGTATTTCATTCTGTCGCCGAACAGTACGATATCATGAATGACTTCATGTCCTTCGGTGTTCACCGTTTGTGGAAATTAATTGCGATTCATTTTACCGGCGTTAAGCCAGGGCAACGGGTGTTAGACTTAGCCGGAGGGACGGGCGATCTTGCCATTAAGTTAGCAGACAAAGTCGGTGATGAGGGCCAAGTGATTTTATCCGACATCAACAGCTCCATGCTCAGCATCGGACGCGATAGAGTCATTGATAAAGGCTTTTTAAAAAATGTAGATTACGTACAAGCCAATGCTGAGAGCTTACCCTTTCCTGACAATCACTTTCACTGCGTCACCATGGCCTTTGGCTTGCGTAATGTGACCAATAAAGAAAAAGCATTGCGTGAAATTTTTCGCGTATTAAAACCCGGCGGACAGTTACTGGTGCTAGAGTTTTCAAAACCCGTCGTACCCGGTTTAAACAAACTCTACGACATGTACTCTTTTAAAATCCTGCCTTGGCTCGGCAAAAAAGTCGCAAAGGATAGCGACAGCTATCAATACCTCGCCGAGTCCATCCGCATGCACCCCAGTCAAAAAACCCTACAACAAATGATGCAAACCGCCGGTTTTGAGCGCACCCGCTATCATAATTTAACAGGTGGTATCGTGGCCATTCATCGTGGTTATAAGCTGTAATTCGGAAACACACTCGCATAAAACATATGAATGGCGCCACTGCCTATGACTGCTTGGCGTTTGGCGTTTTCGAGGGGGATTAAGACTTGGTAACCATCTTTGCCATAAGCATCTAATGGAAATAGCATGCCGCGATGGGTTTTAAATCTAAACTCTCCATTGGTGTCATACACGGATTGATTATTTTTGGTAACAGCGACAAACATTTGCTTGCGCCATTGTTTAATGAAGGTTTTGTCGACGTATGCAATATCATTAACGGGTAACCATCCATAGGACCATGGTGTTTGTACCAAGACCCAAGCATCATCTTTTGACGTGTGGACGATTCTAACGGGCGTACCAATCCATAAGTTAGATTGTCGATTGCTATCCATGGGGCGCCCTTGCTCTGGCTTTTGAACATCATTAAAAATAGGTGACCGAGTTGGTATCATTCTTAGGAAACTATTATTCACAACGATCGCCTTTTGCGTATCATCATCTAGTGCGCTTAAATTCATGTTAGTTTTCAGTTGCTGCCACCAAGCGGTTTGATGCGGTTTGTTATGTGCATCCCAACTTGCTCTTTGCTGCAAACTGTCAACTTTTCCTTGCACCTTATCACGGAGCCGCTGATGAAAACCTGGCTGCATGATTTTCCACGGGGTAAAGTAATTCCCTAGAAAACGTTTCGCTAACTTCTTTTGTTGACTCTTGTCTTGACCTTGCAATGAGGCGGACAAGGCATCAATGGCTTGTTGCTGAGTTTTAGGCGGTTTGAACTGAATAGATTGCCCAAAGGCCAAAGGAGAAAATAGGGCACCTACCACAAAACTCAATGAAATAATTCGGATTATTTTTTTCATAATGACTGCTCTCTTTTTAAATGGAGCGCAATCATAACACATTTTTGAATCAACGATAGACTAGCTAGTCTGCCATTTAAACGATGCTAAAATTCGCAAAACTCCACTTATAGTGTGCCAGAATTCGCATTTAACGTCTTATACTATGCTAAAATTCGCTTTTTTGGCTTATATTGTGCTGTTATTCGCATAATACTGCATATACTGTGCTATAATTCGCTTATTTGCAAAATATATTACCAAAAATCGGGGTTAATATGCTATATATCGCAAAAAACACAAACCAGGCCAAGCAACTATCGAAGCGCTATAAAGATAAACAGCTGCGAAAGTTGTGCAGGGGTATATACTCTGATGACTTAAAATCCTCTATTGAAGAACTCATTCTCAATAACTGGATGGATATCGTTGCTCAAACCGTACCCGAGGGTATCCTTAGTTACCGCACTGCCATTGAACTAAAGCCCACCACGTTTAAAAACAAGTTCATTGTTTTTGTAACCAGCTCTTATGCCAAAACCATCAACCTGCCTGGCTTGATTATCAAAATTTATAAAGGGGATAAAAAAAAATATCACGAACAAGTCTTGCCAAACCTCGCCAGAAGCAGTTTGCCACGCACACTACTCGAAAACTTAAGCACTGTGAGAGGTGCTCAGTATAAAAAAGTAAAAACTATTGGTATAAGCAACGTTGAACGCATACTTGGAAAAGAATTACATTTACGCGGTAAAGCACATTTAAATCAACTACGAGATGACGCAAAAAAAATTGCTGTGGATCTTAATTATATGCCCGCCTTTAAAAAATTGAATAATTTAATCAGCGCTTTACTTTCTACTCACGCTAAAGAAGATCTATTAATAACAGATTATGCTAAAGCAATTGTTCAACAAAGACCTTTTGATGAAAACCGAATAAGGCTGTTTGATACCCTTGTGCTTTATTTAAAAAGATGTAATTTTCTATCAAGATCTTATCAATACAACCGCATAAGCTTTAAAAATCTTAGCTTTTATGAGGCTTACTTTTCAAATTTTATTGAAGGTACCGAATTTATTATTGATGAAGCAGAAGACATTGTCTTTAAAGGGCAAGAAATTTATAACCGTCATGCAGATAGTCACGATGTATTATCTAGTTTTAATCTTAGCAATGACTATTCTGAAATGTGCATCACACCAGAAACTGCCGGTGGCTTGATTGAGATCTTACAAAATAGACACGCTATTTTAATGAAAGAGCGTCCTGAAAAACGTCCAGGTGAATTTAAAATAAAACCTAATAAAGCAGGTAATACTTATTTCGTTTCTCCTGAAGATACTACCGGGACTTTATACCAAGGCTTTGAGCGTTATAAACTCTTAAACCCAGGTATGGAAAAAGCATTATTCATGCAATTTTTAATCAGTGAAGTACATCCTTTTGATGATGGCAATGGTCGACTTTCTCGCCTGATGATGAATGCAGAGCTCGTTCAGCATGGTGATTACAAAATTATGATCCCATCCGTTCACCGCGATAATTATTTGAATGGATTAAGACTAGCATCACGAGATGAAAATTTTAGAATCTACGTGAAGGTGATGGATCAAGCACAAGCCTATACAGCTTCTGTAAACTGGTTAGATTATGGTGAGGCTCGTGAAAAAATTGAAGCAGACAACGCTAATTTAAACGCTGATGAGGGCTTGCCTACGTTTACCCGGGCATTAAGGCAACTAGAATTACCCGACTTTCCGGCATAGACACAACTCACTTAAAAATATATCTTGATAATTCTTAAACGCATAAATATACTGTTCGAAACTAACTTTCACAGGAAAGGTACACAAATATGGTGTACACTTATGATAAACATGATATATTTAATGCCAAGCTATCACGTGGGGCAAAAAAGGACTTAAAGCGAGTACCTTTACATATAAAGGTTAAACTGCAAGCATGGCTAGAAGCGATTGGCCATAATGGGCTTAAGCATGTGATGAAAATACCCGGCTATCATGATGAGCCTTTACAAGGAAAGCGCAAGAGCCAGCGGTCGATTCGCCTCAGCAAAGCATATCGAGCTATCTACGTTATTGAAAAGAATGAACGGGTGAAATTTATTGAAGTTATCGAGGTAAATAAGCATGAGTATTGACAGCAAAATGACGAAAAATTCTTTAAAAAGCCTAGAAAAAATGACGGGCGGGAAGTTAACGCTGGGTAAATTATTATGGGCCATCCGCAGTGCTGATGAAATGACACAAGTGAAGTTTGCTGAAAAACTCACTATTTCTCGACAGCACTTATGTGATTTAGAACATGATCGCAAAGTCATCAGTCCTAAGCTCGCCGCGGGCTATGCCAAGAAGCTCGGATACTCTGAAGAACAATTCCTTCGGTTAGCATTACAAGATATCCTTGACCGAGCTGGTTTAAATTTTACCGTAGATATTAAGGCGAAAAACGCAAGGAAAAAACCTTCATCGCCTCAACCAGCATTTGCTGGCTAGTCATCTTATCACTTCCCCAAACCCCTTAGTAAAGGTAAAATGTGGAATCATTTTTGCATGACAGTTGTGTTAACTGTCCAAAAGGAAAGCATCATGTTATCAATTGCCTTATCAGGCTTACAAACGGCCATGAACCAGTATCTTGGGTTAGCCCATAATCGTGATGAATTATTGGCGCCTTTGCTTGGGAAAGTCGTGGCGATATCGGTCGAGGGGCTTGGTTTGACCCTCTATTACTTTTTTACGAAACAACAAGTAGATATTCTTGATGATTTTCCCGGCACACCTGACGCTACCATCAGTGGTTCACCTTTTTCTCTACTCGCCATGAAATGTTCTGAGAATCAAAGCGCTAGCATTCTTGGCGGCCATGTGACCATTACGGGTAATACCCATGTGGCACAGCAGTTTAATGAAATATTTGAACAATTAGACATCGACTGGGAAGAGCACTTAGCGAAAATCATTGGCGATCCTCTGGCGAATGGTATCGGTAATTTTTTCAGGGGCACCAAACAGTGGGGGCAAGACACTTGCGATACCTTTGCCAGTAATCTTGGTGAGTACGTGCAGCATGAAATTGGAAATTTTCCATCACGCCATGAAATCGATGATTTTATGAGTGATGTTGATGAAACACGCGCTAGCTTAGATAGGTTAACGGCTCGGGTTGCTAAGTTACAGCCAAAGGATAATACATGAACCGAATGGGGCAATTTTTTAGATTAATTAAAATCAATTACGTGTTAGCGAAACATGGTTTAGATGAAATTGTGTTAGCGACTCGTTTTTTTGCACCGATACGATTTATCAAATATTTCAATCCTTGGTTTTGGTTGCGGGATAAAAACGCCTCTATTGGCAAACGCTTGCGTTTAGCCTTAGAAGAACTTGGACCTATCTTTGTAAAATTCGGGCAAACACTATCAACACGTCCCGATGCCATCCCACAAGACATTGTTGATGAATTAGAAAAACTACAAGATGAAGTGCCTCCCTTTAGCGGCGCTGAAAAAATCATTGAACAAGTGTATGGCTTTTCTCTTGATAAAGTATTTGCTGAGTTTGATAAAACGCCCTTAGCCTCTGCGTCGATTGCACAAGTACATGCCGCTACCTTACAAAATGGCGACTCCGTGGTGGTAAAAGTCAGGCGCCCCAATATTGTTAAAACTATCCGGCGCGATCTTGGCTTATTGTATTCAATTGCGGGGTTGGCCGAAAAATATTGGACGTTAGGCCGACGTTTACATGCTATAGAAGTGGTCGAAGAATTTGAAAAAACCATTTTAAATGAATTGGATTTAACAAGAGAAGCGGCTAATGGCTCGCAATTGCGGCGCAATTTTCAAGATTCAGAGTTACTGTATATTCCTGAAATTTACTGGGATTTAACGCGTGAACAAGTTATGGTGATGGAGCGCATCCATGGGATCCCTGTGGCAGATATTCAAACCTTACGAGATTACAATGTAGACATGAAAAAATTGGCGGAGCGTGGTGTGGAAATCTTTTTCACCCAAGTATTTCGTGATAGTTTTTTCCACGCTGACATGCACCCTGGCAATATTTTTGTGTCTTATAAAACCCCTCGTTCCCCACAATACATCGCCGTGGATTATGGCATCGTTGGCACTTTGAGTAAATCCGATCAGCGTTATTTAGCGGAAAACATGTTGGCGTTTTTCCAGCGTGATTATCAGCGCATTGCAGAATTACACTTGGAATCTGGCTGGATCCCAGCAGACACTAGAGTCACAGACTTTGAGTCGGCCATTCGCACCGTGTGTGAACCCATTTTTGAAAGGCCGTTGAAAGACATTTCTTTTGGTAGTTTATTATTACGATTATTCCAAGTGGGAAAACGCTTTCACATGGAAGTTCAACCACAATTAATCTTATTACAAAAAACCTTATTACACATTGAAGGGTTAGGGCGACGTTTATACCCCGAACTTGATCTATGGCAAACGGCAAAACCATTTCTCGAAGAATGGATCCAGAAAAAAATTGGCCCTAAAGCTATGCTGCAAAAAATTCGCCGACAATTGCCTTACATTTTAGAAAAATTACCCGAAATACCCGAGCTCGCGTACCAACGCTTACAACAACCAAGGTCTACCACCAGGACCATTATCGATCGCCGCCACATCGAGACTAAGAAAAATAATGGGGCGTTCTTTGGGATAGGTATTACTCTATTAGCCGCGGGTGTCGTCAGTTATTTACTCAGTCATAATTTATTGCATCCTAATTTCACTTTAAGCGAGAGCACATGGTATATTGGTGGGGCGGGTGTGTTGGCATTAGTCATTGCCGCATGGCCTCGCAGTAAACCATAGCAAGGAGTCATGTCATGGGATTGAGTAGCATAGGACCTGGATCAATAGCAATCATCTTATTATTAGTCGTTCTATTATTTGGCAGCAAGCGCATTGTTGGCATTGCCAAAGACTTAGCGAAAGGTATCAACAGCTTTCGCCAAGGCATAAACGAAGACACGAATAACGACGTCGAACCGAAAAATGATTGATATCAGTTTCTGGGAAATCTTAGTCATCATTATCGTGGCACTTGTCATCATTAAGCCTGAAAATGTACCCAAAGTCGCGTGCAATATTGGTCGCTGGTTTCGTTATCTTAAAAACTTATCGACGTCTTTAACCACCGCTGTAAATAAGCAAATTCAAATCGAGGCGGAAAGGGAAAGCCAAGAAAAACAACAAAGCATGGAAGCAGATGGCAAAGAACAGCGACACGATTAATCATTTAATATTATTACGGCGATCATTGATTAGTAGCCTAATAGCTTTTGCGGTTTTATTCGCGATATTATTTAGTTGCTCCCACTACCTTTATCAATACTTAGCCATGCCGCTCATGCAAAAACTCCCCAATGGCAGTCAATTGATTGCTACCACCCTAACCGCGCCAATCTTAGTGCCGATTAAATTAAGCATTTATGGTAGTTTGTTTTTAGCCGTACCTTTCATGTTTTATCAATTCTGGCGCTTCATCGCACCAGGGCTTTATCAAACTGAAAAACGCTTCATGCTTTATAGTTTTTTAGCAACGCTATTTTTGTTTTACTTAGGCTTAGCGTTTTGTTATTACCTAATTCTACCTTTGATTTACAACTTTTTAATGAGCATCGTGCCAGGCTATATTAAAGTGTTACCGGATATGGCCCACTACCTTGGTTTTGTATTAAAACTCTTATTCGCCTTTGGGATAGCCTTTGAAATGCCAATGGCCGTGATTATATTAACCATCAGCGGTATTGTCAGCCTAGACAAACTACGCAGCTGGCGCCCGTATGTTATCATCGGGGCTTTTGTACTTGGCATGCTACTCACACCACCAGATGTAGTGTCACAAATCCTACTGGCCGTACCATTATGGCTATTGTATGAAATCGGACTGCTGCTATCGAAATTCCTCAAAAAATCATTTAAAAATCGATTTTTTTACAATAAGCACTCCTCTTAAAACCGAATAAAAACTGATACTTACCTCTTCCACGCATCGTTATCACAAACCCATTAAGGTTCCATTAATCTTGGCCACTTATACTATAGAAAATAAGACATTGTAAATGATAATGAGGCGTTTTGTATGAGTGCTGAAGATGGCAAAGAGCGAACCCCGCAAAAAGAGCAAACCCCACCAACGATTAATATTACAGTCGTGTATTCAGATAAGGCTATTTTAAATCAATTTATCTTACGATTAAAAGATGATGTTTATGACCCAGCATGGAGTTCAACGATAACGCTCACTGAAAAAACAGCTTTTTCCCACACCATTGACAACACCACGGTTAATTTTTCTTGTTCTTATAGATTAGGCGGGCCAAATACTAATGCTACGATTGCTGGTGCTGATTATAGCTTGTTCCTAACAGATATGACAAAAGGGATAGATCTTAAAGATATCAGTGAATACACACGAAGTACGAGCTTGTATTCCAATGATAAAGCAAAGTTTATTCTGGTCGGTGCCACACTTGCGGATAACAAAAATGAAAAAAATATTTTTGATTTGCGCAAAGTCCTTAATGATTACAATAAGGATCCCAAAAACAAAGATAAACACAAATTTATCAAAGCAGTAACAACCAATGCAAAAACAGATGCTGGATTTTCCTATCTCACGCGATTTCTATACAGAGACTATCATTATTCACAACAGCGCTCAGCTACACTCGGAGTTCAAGGGGTATCGCAAACCTACACTTTGACCGGCTTAAAGAAAATTTTTAAGCCTAAAAGGTGGTATCAACCCAGTTCTGGCGATCCTGAAGAGTGGACGGCTATTGTCAAACTTTTAGAAAAAACTAAACTGACTGATGAAGATTTTAAGGACATCTACAAACTCCTGTGTAAACTGGAAAAGAAGAATAAGATGCCCGAGCTTGACAACGCTCATAAAGTTTTTTTATTCGATAAATTTATCTCCTTCTATCTACAAAGATTAAACATACCGGCAGAGTATTCTCCCGATCACACCTATGCGATCGAAGCATTAATTGAAGATGACTCTGCCGCTATGTTAGATCGCTTTTTAAAGGATCTCAATGGGATACCAAATTTAAACATCCCTGATATAGGTGGCTTACTAAGCCATGCTGTGGATAATCACAGTAACCGCAGCCTTAATACATTGCTGACATGGGGTTTAAACAATCAACAAAAAAATAAAATTATAAATTGGGTCAAGACTAGTGCTGCTGCTGTATTTGCAAAACAAAACCCCATTAATGATAGACTATTAGAAACACTCATTACATTTCTTGATATGCAGGGATATAAACTTAATGAGCTTAATACGTTTTTTTCAAAACCAGCCGGTATTAAGACTATCTGGCAGGGTGTTGTTACGCGAAATATTTCAAAGGTAGTAGAAGATCCTTCCTTTTGGATACATCAATTCTTATCACAAATTCCCACGACAAAAACTGCTAGGCTTGGATTTTTCGATCATGAAACCTCTGCGCAAGTTAAGCTTATAAAAAGCGTATTAAATGTTTTAGATAACCCCGAAAATATGGAAACGGCTATCACTGCACTTAGAAAGATTAGTAAAAACGGGCCGCATTGCGGTTTATTAATCAAGGGGCTTATCCGGCGTCAAGAATTCTTGAACAAAGGAACTAAAGCCGCAGCCAGCGCTAGCTCATCTGTAGCCAGAGAGACTGCAGAAAACCCTGACCCGACTGCTACTTCTTCTGTTACACAGGGTAGGCAATCGACCGAAGGTGAGGCTAAATCTGGTCAAAGCCCCTCTTCCAGCCCATCTCCTCGGAAAAGCCACTAAAGAATACGCAACACTCTTTATCATGCATTACGGCGATAAGCTTGCTGATTTTTTCTTTAATAAATCACCCAGCGTTTGTAAGTCTGCGCCTCTCCTTATGAAAGGATCTGTGTCCATTTTTCTACCCTACGCAAGAATCGGTTTTCCGATTCCTGCGTAGGGTAATAGCCCCCAATTTGAATTCGCAGGAATCGGAAAACCGATTCTTGCGTAGGGCATAATTGCTTGAGATATGGCCTTAATTTGTTAAACTATGCGCCAGATTAACGCTTGATAGGGCATCATATGGTTATTTTAGGCTTGGGGAGTAATATTGGGAACCGGCTTGGTTATTTGCGCCAAGCGTTAAGCTTTCTTGAGGGGCATCAAGACATTAGCGTCAAGTATGTGTCGCCGGTGTATCAATCTGATGCGCAATTGCCGGATAACCCACAGCCGGGGTGGGATCAGTTTTATTTTAATGCGGCCGTGGCATGCGAGACTCAACTCGCGCCTGAAGATTTATTGCAACAGGTAAAATATATTGAAAAGCAAGTGGGGCGCGAGCGAGCCGATAGGTGGGCACCGCGAGTTATTGATATTGATATTTTATTGTTTCATGATCGTGAGATTAAAACAGAGGCCTTAACCACACCCCATAAACAATTATTGCAACGTCCTTTTGCCTTGTGGCCTTTGTTGGATGTTCATCCTCATTGGAATTATCCGCGGAACTTAGTTCAAGGCTGGGGAACGCGCTTTGAGGGTAGGGCGCCCTTTCGAACTCAACAAGTGCCTTACCGATTAGAAGGGCCGCGCTTTGTCGGCGTTTTAAATATTACGCCGGATTCTTTTTCTGATGGTGGCGAGTTTAATTCTGTTGAAAAAGCGGTGGCCAGAGCAACGCAGTTATTTACGAGCGGGGCTGAAATTATTGATATAGGTGCTGAATCAACACGGCCTTATGAGAGCCAAGCCATAACACCGCAACAAGAGTGGCAACGCTTGGAGCCTGTGTTAGCCGCGTTAAAGGCTAAGTGGTCAAAAGAAATGTTTAAGCCCTATATTAGCGTTGATACGCGTCATTATGACGTTGCCGAGAGTGCAATTAATCAAGGTGTTGATTGGATTAATGACGTAACGGGATTTAGTGATGCTAACATGGTTAACGTGGTGCGCGATGCAGCCGTTAAGCTGGTGTGTATGCATAGCTTGTCTTTCCCGCCGACACAGGATGATACACTTTTATTAGATGAAGATCCGATTAAACAAGTATACCAATGGGGCGACGCTAAATTACAACGCTTGCAACAACAGGGGATAGATGTATCACGGGTAATTTTTGACATGGGCATCGGCTTTGGTAAAACCCACGAACAAAGCATTGCATTACTACAACGTGCCCATGCGTTTAAAGATTTAGGCTGTGAAATGCTCGCAGGCCATTCGCGCAAATCCTTCCACTCTATTATTTCTGGTGTTACAGCAAAGGAAAGAGATTTAGAAACAGCGATTGGTACGGTTGAGTTGTTTAATCAAGGAGTCGATTATCTTCGCGTGCATGATGTGTCTGTTAATGCTAGAGCCGTGGCAATGCATAAGCGACTTTGGGTTCGTGGTTAAAACACCGCAACGGTTTGAAGGTTGCGGCGTTTAACGGTTAATTTACTTTGCCAGGATTAGTGGTGCACTAACGTTGCTAGACGAGGATGCGCAATTTGACTCGCTAGTACATGAGCTGCTTGAGCTTGAAGAGCTGCTAGCACTTGAACTACTATCAGCAGCAACTTCACTCACATCATTTATATTCGAAAAAATTCCTATAAAACTTAGGCCCTCAAATAATTTTGCTGTATTTTTAGCTTCTTCGTCTGTACGATGTTTATGTTTTACTTCTGATCTTATATCTTCTGGAGTTAAATCAGCAATTATCATTGACTCATCGAAGGCTACTTTCATAAGTGTTCTCGAAATTGAATTATGTTCAGCTTCGACCTCTTCTTTAGTTGTCGCACTTTCTTTACGTTTATAAAAGGTCCCGTTTAGCAAAAGAATCACAGCCTGATAGTTGAACTCTTTCAGTATTGCTCTAAAAACTAGTTTTAGGTTTTTCTTGTGTTTTTCTTGCGCGATAGCTTTTATAAAGCTACTTTTCTCATTTAACAACAGTCTAAGAAGAGACTTTGGGGTTAAATTATTAATATAAGCTTCGAGAAAGTCGGATGAATTATTTTCTAGAGACACCTCAAGTACTGACAACCCTTTTAAAAAGCTTACCGGTGCAAGAAAAAAATCGGGTTCTACTTGCTGTAAAATTTTCTCGAGATTTTTAGGCGAACAAACATATGCAGCATAATAACTTAATAGCCCTTGTCCGAATTTGCGCTCGCTTCCCACTACTTGACGTGGCGTCAAGGTTGATAACAACTTAGAAAAAGCTACCAGCGTTACCCTGACCTCAAGATTTTTTCGTCGTTCCTCAGCATTGTCTTTTTCTGATGTTACACTCGAGCTGCTAGCAGAAGTAGCTGTATCTTCAGATTCGTCATCAGATGAATAGTCAAATTCATTATCACTCGTTGAGTTTTCAGGAAAAGCATTTGTGGGTGCGTCTAGTCTTGGTGGACATACAGATAAGTCCACTTCATCCGAGCTTTTAAGGAGAGTAAATAACTCATTCACGTCCTCATCACTTTGCAACTCTTCTGCTTTTTCTGATACCAATCGCTCAAATATCGAAATAACTAATTGTACTTTTTCAGCATTAGGCTCAATGGATGCTTGTCCGGTAACCCTAGGTGGATATGTTGACATATCTACGTCTTCTAATTCATCAAGCAGCGTATATAAAACTGACACGCTGAGATGGTTAAATATGAATTTTAAATTTTCACCTTCATTGTTATCAAAAAACATCTTAGCGACACGTTCACCACCATATTTTTTGTCCATCATTATTTGATTGCGCGTATCCTCGTTAATCATTGAAAATAAACTATAAAAAATACCAATATTTTTTTTGTTAAGAGAAAACAAAAAAGGTTCTTTGTGATAATCACTTTGGCTCACCATACGATCTAAAAGTGGTCCATAAAGTAATTTGGCAAAATTAACTATTGTTTCTTCTTTTAAAAAACTACTCAAGTGCCTCAAAATACTTTCATCCGTACCACTTCTTGCATAAGGCATTTCCGTTAAAATGCTTAAAAAGGGGTACACTTCGCTTGGTGTATTAGTCTCTGTTAACATGATGTGACGTTGTTCGTAGGCTGCTTTAAACGGAGCTCGGCTTCCTCTTTTGAGGATACCTTTTGTTTTTTCAAACCCAAAATTTAGTTTTAAAAGTAGTGCTAATTCTGAATTCTTGGCTGCTTTTTTAAACAAGACTTTAAATTTTCCGCTGTCTTTTGGAAACTCTGTAATGTTCTCAACCACGTGAGTCAATCCTTCTAACCATGCTAATAAATTCACTTGTGCTTTGTTTAATGTTTGGTGAGCAGAATTAGAAAAAGATGATGATGAAGAGCTTGGACCGCTAACACTTGTTAAGGAGATAAATTGTTTGTCTAATGTTTCTGCGACTTGTTCATGCGCAGTCTTCGAGCTTGAACTAGCACTGGAGCTGGAACTTGCAACCATTGCACTCGTGTTTTGTCTTCCATCAGGTAACAGTGAAAAATTACTACCATTGCTACCTGGTTTACTACTTTTCTCTTTCATAATATCTATAACCTCTAATATCTTTGTGTACGATCTGGATAGTCCTTATACTTTTCGTACAATCTCTGTCATTTATCCAATCTGACTATCTGCTTGGCCATATTCTACACAAATGTGTCTTTTTTTGCAAGCTTTTTGTGCAAATGTTCTCTATTTTTGTCAATTTCAACGGTTATGCACAAAAAAGCTCTCGTAAAGTCTGGTTTAACGTGTATGAGTCAAACATTGAAATTATTATAGGCAAAGGCCCTCTGGGAAGTGAAGTAATGAAGTGTAAGGAGAAGTAATAGCGTGTACGCACTGGCTAATGGCTCTTAACCTCAACCCCGTCACATCAAAAAACATTCCTTAATTATCAATAGGTTAACACCGCTATCCATTTCAAATGGAAACATACCCCAAAAAGCCTCCATTGCTACTGGAAACTTTTAAGGTAAAGTTTCCATTACTAATAGAAACCTACTATACTTAGTTTCCATTACTAATGGAAAGGTTGTGATATGGACAAACGCACGTTACAAGCAGTGATCAATGATCAACGTGAAGCCCCCGCGCCTAAGACGCTTATTACGAGATCTATTTATAAAGATTTAACGCCGCTAAAACGCGCTAAACAGGTGCTCATTTTGTCTGGGTTGCGGCGTGCGGGGAAGTCAATTTTGTTAGGGCAGTTGCGTGATGAGTGTGAAGAAAAAGATTATGCCATTAATTTTGACGATGATCGCTTAGCAAATTTCAAGTTAGAAGACTTCCAAACACTGTATGAACTATTTGTGGAAATGTATGGCCCACAAAAAACGTTTTACTTTGACGAAATTCAAAATATTAAAGAGTGGGAGCGTTTTGTTAGGCGCTTACACGATCAAGGTAATAAGGTTTATATCACGGGCTCTAATGCCTCAATGTTAAGTGCAGAATTAGGTACCCGCTTAACGGGGCGCCATATCGAAATCAATATTTATCCTTTCTCTTTTAAAGAATATCTCAACTATAAAAATCAAAGCGAACTTAAACAAGGTAATCTAACAACGGTACAAAAAGGTGTGTTAAAAGGGTTATTCAATGATTTTTTACATGAAGGTGGCTTGCCCGAATACTTAGAAGCAAACAACATTGAATACTTGCAAAGCCTTTACCAAAATATTCTTTATAGAGACATTATCGTGCGCCATGGCATAAAGAATCCCCAAGCCATCCGCTCACTCGTTTATTACTTAGCAAGCAACCTTGGCAAAGAGTGCTCTTTCAATGCGTTGAAAAAAATGCTGGGGCTCTCCAGTGCAACAACGGTTTCTGATTATTGTGCCTACATTCAAGATAGCTTTTTATGTTACTTCGTAAACCGATTTGATTTTTCATTAAAAAAACAAATTCAATATGCAAAAAAAGTTTATTTTGTAGATCAAGCACTAGCGTATGCCGTTGGATTTCGGTTTAGCAACGATGAAGGGCGCTTATTAGAAAATATTGTTTTCTTGGAATTAAAGCGGCGTGGGCATGATGTCTATTATCATCATGAGAAGAAAGAATGTGATTTCGTGTTACGTGAAGGACTGGATATAAACACGGCCATTCAAGTCACCATGAGTTTAGAAAACCCTGACACAAAAGAGCGAGAATTTTCAGGATTACTAGAGGCGATGAAAACGTACGGGTTAGGCGAGGGGACAATCATTACTAAAGACGAATTTAAAGATGAAGCTATAAAACACGAAGGTAAACAGTATACGGTGCATATTATGCCAATTTGGGCATGGCTGTTAGAAGGTAGCAGCAATTATTCATAGGCTATGGTTCAGATAAAAAATCGCGGATTAGCTCTATTAATTTCCCCCACCCTACAGCCAACACATCATCATACAACGCCATAGGTCGCGCTGTTCTACAAACCACATAAGCAGGTTTGACGCAATCATATTCATTCATGAATTTCAATAAATGACGCGCGTCTCCTTTTGATGGCGCGGTTGTGTATTTCACTTCTATGGGTAGATACTGGCGATTATATTCAATCACGTAATCTACTTCTGGGCCATTATGATCATGCCAGTAACGCAGCTTTGCTTGTGGTGCATAAAGACGAATGAGTTTAAGCAACTCTATCCCGATGAATTGCTCGAATAATTCACCGTAATATTTTTCTGGCAAGCGTAATCCTTCCCCTGCTGCAATACGCCGGATCCCCATGTCAAAGAATAAATATTTTGGTGATTTGGATAAGCGGCGACGTGTAGTTACATTGGTAATTGGCTCTATTCTATCAGCCACTAAGCAATCTAAGAGAATTTGATAGTATTCATAAATAGTATGCCTGGCAACACCGATTTCCTCGGACAATTTATTGATATTAGCCTGTGAGCCTGCATCAACTGCAGCATAGGTTAAAAACCTGGAAAAGCTAGCAAGATTTCTAACGACGGCTTCTACGCGAATTTCTTCTTCTAAATAAATATTGACATAGGATGTGAGTAATTCTTCTTTATCTTGTTGGCTTGTCTGCTGAATCACTTCAGGTAGACTACCATTTAATAATAAGTCTTCAAGCTCAGGTAGGTGGTTCGGGATTTCTAAAATGCTTAGTGCATCCATCCGTAACTCAATGACTCGCCCAGGTAGTAAATTAATCTCAATATGTTCTTTATTATGTTTTAACTTTCTTGCTGAAGAACCCGTTAATACGAATAATGCTAACCCTTGATCGATAGCATCTTGCACAGGATCCATAATACCCGGTACCTTTTGAACTTCATCAATCAAGACCACAGGTTTGTGATCAGGTTTTTCTAACTGAATAAACGCTTTTATTTCACTCACCAGTTTTTCTGGGTTCGTTTCAAATTCTCGGCGCAGCTCTGGCTTGATAAATGAGTACGTCAAATCTGACTCAACTTGGCTGTCGAGTAAGGTGGTTTTACCCGTTTGCCTTGGGCCTAATAATAGGATGCTTTTACCCCGCGAAAGCGTGCGACTTAGCTTGGACTGTATGATTCGGTTAATAAATGTCATATTGCAAATATAGGCGAAATTTGTGGGTAATTCAAAGAGTTTTAATGAAATTTGTCGGAAATATTGCAAATTTTGGCGAAATTTGTAATTTTTGTTACAAATTTCATGGTTTTAATGTCTATTAAGGAGAGATCTCTGCTAAGACTTGGAACGATCCAAAAATAAGCAAAATGTCCTGCTCCTTAAGGTGTTGCTGTACGTATTGGTGCGCGGTTTGTAGGGTATTATGGGTGGTTACTTTCTTAATAGTATTATCCTGAAAAGCATTTGATAATTGCATGAGGGAGGCAGCGCGAGGGTGATTCATGGGCGCTATGTGCCATTCATCAACGATATTAGCTAACGGTTTTAAGGTATCCGCGATGGCTTTATCGGCGAACATACTGAAAATTGCTGTCACCTTTGCTGTTTTGTTGAAAGTTTTTAATTTCATAGCGAGTTGTTTTGCGGCGGCAGGGTTATGAGCGACATCCAAAATTTGCAAGCAAGGTGATGTCTTGATTTGCCAGCGGCCTGGTAGGTGAATGGTTTTTAAGGTTGAGTGTATGCTTTGATATAAGTTCTCTTTATCGATGTTTATTAATTGTTGTAACGCCATGATGGCAACAGCAACGTTATCGATGATAAGTTTTGGAACGGGGAGGCAGTTTAATGTTGTTGTATCACTTTGCCAACACCAATGGTTTTCATTTTTTTGATAATCAAAATCGCAACCGATTAACTTTAAATTAACGCTTAACGCCTTTGCGTGATTCAGTAATGAAAGTGGTGGATTGCAATCGCCTACGATAGCCGTTATGCCTTCACGAAAAATACCTGCTTTAATAGCAGCAATAGATTCACGATCATTCCCCAGCCATTGGCCATGATCTAATTCGATGTTAGTGATGATTGCTAACGTAGGATCAATAATATTAACCGCATCATCACGTCCCCCGAGTCCAACTTCTAAAATAATATAGTCTACGTTTTCTTGTTGAAATAACCACAAGGCGGCTAACGTCATGAATTCAAATTCTGTTAAGACGATTTTTCCGCGCGCTTTATCGATTTCGCTTAATACCACACAAAGCTGTGCTTCGCTAATATCATTGTTATTAATTCGTATGAGCTCTGTTTGTTTAATAATATGAGGAGAAGTAAATGTACCAACTCGATACCCGCACTCAGTTAAGACATGTTCCATAACCACCACGGTTGATCCTTTACCATTAGTACCACCCACGGTGATAACAGGACAACTTGGTTTGTCTAGTCTCATACGCCTAGCAACGTCACGAATTCGCTCCAGCGATAAATCCATCCGCTTATCACAAAGAGATTGTATGTATGTTATATATTCGGAAAGCATTTTATACACCCATCGCCGTTAAAGATGACGAAGTAGGCAGGGCGCGGTGGCTTCTATTCCTTCCCATCACCCACACACCACCAACGATGATGTCTGATCTCGACGCCTTATTTTGTGGGCAGCAGGGCCTTTGTAAACTGTAAGCGGCAGGGATGCCGCTTCCAAGCCTACAGGGACGTATTCACGGCGTGTTTACAAAGGCCCTGTTGCCCACAAAATAAGGCCCTCGCTCGATCAAAAAATTTACCAAATCAGACATCAATATTCCCAGCCAACAGGGCATTCTCTTCAATGAACTGCCGCCGCGGTTCAACCTGATCACCCATCAATGTTGTAAAGATTTGATCAGCTGCGACCGCATCCTCAATGGTTACTTGCAACATGCGGCGCGTCTCAGGATCCATGGTTGTTTCCCACAATTGACCCGGATTCATTTCACCTAACCCTTTGTACCGTTGAATATTTTGTCCTCGTTTTGCTTCTTGCATCAACCATTCCATCGCTTGCGCAAAGCCTTCAACAGCCATGCGTTTATCACCACGCTCAATAGCGGCGCCTTCACCAATTAAGCTCGCTATTTGGTTACCAAAACTGACAATATTCCTATAGTCTCTGTTTACCAAGAATTCATTACCCAAAAGATAAACCGTATCTATACCATGAGCCGTTTGAGTAATATTCAACTGGTATCGTTCTAACTCTTCATTAAACTTCATCTCGGCGAGGAAGACTTCACCGTTGTGCTGGTTTGCTTCAAACTTCGCTTGTAAGCCTTCACACCAACGCGTCATCACTGCCTCATCACCCGCTTGTTCCATGGGGAACGCCGCGTAATGCATGAGTTGCGTTAACATGAAACGTGGGTAGGCGCGAGAGAGACGCTCAACGCTATTGACCGCTTGGTAATACTCTTTCATTAAATTTTCTAAGGGCACGCCCGTAATTGGAGGCGTATCTGCTGCTGGATGCAACACAGCTTTATCCACCGCTAATTGCAATAAATATTGATTTAACTCTTCATCGTCTTTGATGTATTGCTCTTGTTTACCTTTCTTCACTTTGTAAAGCGGTGGTTGTGCAATGTAAATATGACCGCGCTCTATGAGCTCTGGCATTTGCCGGTAAAAGAACGTTAATAATAGCGTTCGAATGTGAGAACCATCCACATCGGCGTCAGTCATGATAATGATGTGATGGTAACGTAATTTATCCGGCTCATATTCATCTTTACCGATACCGCAGCCTAAGGCGGTAATCAGTGTGCCTACTTCTTGTGACGACAACATTTTATCGTAACGTGCCTTTTCAACGTTAAGGTTTTTACCTTTAAGGGGCAAGATGGCTTGCGTACGACGAGCGCGACCTTGTTTTGCCGAACCACCCGCAGAATCACCCTCAACTAAAAACAATTCAGAAAGGGCCGGATCTTTTTCCTGACAATCAGCTAATTTACCGGGTAAACCCGCAATATCTAGCGCACCTTTACGTCGCGTCATTTCACGCGCTTTACGTGCTGCTTCTCTTGCTCTAGCGGCATCAATGACTTTACCCACAATGGTTTTTGCCACTTTGGGATTTTCTAATAAGTAATCATTGAGTTTTTCTGCCACCGAAGATTCAACCGCTGGTTTTACTTCCGATGACACTAATTTATCTTTCGTTTGCGATGAAAACTTTGGATCGGGCACTTTTACCGATAATACAGCGGTTAAACCTTCTCGTGAATCATCTCCCGTTGTTGAGACTTTTGATTTTTTCGCTAAGCCTTCTTTTTCGATATAACTGTTCACGGTTCGTGTTAACGCCGCTTTGAAACCAGCGAGGTGGGCTCCGCCATCACGTTGCGGAATATTATTGGTATAACAAAAAATATTTTCTTGGAAACCGTCGTTCCACTGCATGGCTAAATCCACTTGGATATCGTTTTTAGTATCGGTGAAGTTAAAGACTTGATTATGGAGTGGGTTTTTATTGCGATTTAAATGTTCTACGAAAGAGCGAATACCGCCCTCATACTCAAAGACTTCTTTTTTACTGTCGCGCTCATCCACTAGTTCAATACAAACACCTGGGTTTAAAAAAGATAATTCTCTTAAGCGCTTAGCGAGGATATCGTAATGGAATATCGCATTGGTAAAGATTTCCAGACTAGGTTTAAAGGTGATTTCCGTTCCCTTTTTCTCGGCGTCGCCAATGCGCTTTAATGGCGCTTGCGGTACGCCCAAGTGATATTCTTGTTGATGAATACCGCCTTCCCGACGAATGGTTAAGGTAAGCGCTTCGGATAAGGCATTTACCACAGACACACCCACACCATGTAAACCGCCGGAGACTTTATAAGAGTTATCATCAAATTTACCGCCGGCGTGTAATACCGTCATGATGACTTCAGCGGCAGAACGGTTTTCTTCGGTATGGATATCAACGGGAATACCTCGGCCATTATCTTTAACAGTGACAGAGTTATCTTCATGAATAATAACGAAAATTTGGTTACAATGACCAGCGAGGGCTTCATCGATTGAGTTGTCGACTACTTCAAACACCATATGATGCAGGCCGGTGCCATCATCCGTATCGCCAATATACATACCTGGGCGCTTTCTGACTGCGTCTAAACCTTTTAAGACTTTAATTTTCGATGAATCATAAGATGTTTCAGTGTTCATGGTCATTCCTAAGTTTTATCCTCGTATGTTTGTAGCTGTTAGAGTGGGGGGGGGAATTCGCCCCGCGTCATAAATCTCGCATTTCGAAGCACGATGGGGATAACCCCTTAATTGTGGCGCTATTATAACACTCTTTTAGCATTCCATGTTCCATGTGGAACATTTTATAGGGTATTTCTTTTAACAAACTTGTAAAAATTGTGTCATCCACGCCTGTCAGCACGATTTGAGCTTGTTGTTGATGAATTAAGTCCATGACAACCTGTTGATGGCGCTTATCAAGCTCAGCCGGCATATCATCAATGAGATAACCACAAGCCTTGCCGGTGCTTTGCTGCAATAATCGGCCCTGTGCTATGCGTAAGGCAAAGATTAATAACTTTTGCTGCCCACGGGATAAGACTTCATGGGCCTGGTGCTGCCCTACCCTTATTTGTAAATCAGCGCGATGAGGCCCATAAGTGCTATAGCCCTGCTCTCTATCCTTGGGCAAAGACTGTTGTAATAAGTCTTCTAAACTGTGTTTTTGCGACCATCCACGGCGATATTGCAATGAAAGGCCATGAGCGGGCAAAAAGCGCTTTAATATAGGCTCAAACTCCGCCTCATACGCCTGTAAATACCGCTGTCGCAAGCCATCAATCGCCTCCGCCGTGCTTATAAGCTCTTGATCCCAGGCTTTAATGGCTAATGTGCCTACTCTTTGTTTCAAACTATGATTACGTTGTTTTAACACTCGGTGATAGCGCTGCCACAAGGAATAAAAACTGTGTTCCACGTGGAACAATCCCCAATCTAAAAATTGGCGCCGATATTTCGGTCCATTTTCTAAAATTCGGTAACTATCTGGGTTTATTAGCAATACAGGATAATGTTTTACGAGCTCTGCGAAGCTTTTTACTTCTTCGTTGGCGATTTTTAAGCGAGATTTACCATCAATTGTGCGCTGAATAGCGATATCTAGGTGCTTTTCAGCCTCTATTAACCGCCCTCGCACCAATAATTGCTGCTGTTCGTGGCTAATGATGCGATCGATTTTACGGCTTCTGAAGGATCGGCCATGGGTTAATAAGAAAATTGCCTCTAATAAGCTGGTTTTACCACTACCATTCTCGCCACAAACAACATTAATCGTGGGTAAAAGCTGTAACTGAGCACTGTTTATATTTCTGAGATGGCTAATATCAACGGTCTGAATGATCATTGGAGCTTATAAGCGCATAGGCATGATGACATGGAAACTATTTTCATCCTGCAAATCCTCGATTAATACGCTTCCTCCAGCTGCCGAGAAACTAAAACGGACCTTATCACCATTAATCGCCGATAAAGCATCTTGTAGATAGCCACCATTAAAACCTATTGCCGTGTCTTGGCCATTATAATCCACCTCAACCGTTTCTTCAGCTAACTCTTGCTCTGCATTCGTGGCAATTAACGTTAATTTATTCTCCGATAACTCGAAGGAGATACCCTTAAACTTTTCATTGGATAAGATAGCGGCTCTGGCTAAGGCTTGTTGTAATAATTTCTTATTTGAAATCATAGTGTTATCGCATTGTTTCGGCATCACTAAGCGATAGTCAGGGTACTTGCCATCGATCAACTTCGACGTAAGCTGTACACTTTCGGTACATATCTGAAAATGATTTTTAGTGATCTTAATCACTAGACTTTCATCCAACTCTGAAAGCAAGCGTGATAATTCACTCACCCCCTTACGTGGCAAGATAATTTTAGTAGCTACTAATTCCGCATCGGTAACGGTTTGTTCAGAATATGCCATCCGATGTCCATCGATAGCAACGGTATTGAGTTGTTTACCAGAAAAATCAAACAACATACCATTTAGGTAAAACCTAACATCCTGTTGTGCCATGGCGTACAGGGTATGTTGTAATAAATAATCCAATTGCTTGGCTGAAATCGCGCACTCTAACAGAGGCACTTCTTCTTCAATGGCAGGAAAATCTTCAGGATTTAAGCTCAATAACTTAAATTTACTACGGGCTGACTTAACGATAACTTCTTGTTTATTATTGGAAATCTCTATTTCCGCATGCTCTGGCAAGGTGCGACAGATATCCATCAACTTCCGACCCGGCACGGTGAATTGATGATCGCCTAATTGCTCTATCGCGATAGAGCTCATCAATTCCAGCTCCATGTCCGTTCCGGTAAGGTGAAGCTTACTATTTTCCTGGCGAAACAGAATGGTTGATAAAATTGGTAATGTTTGCCGTCTCTCTACTACGCCGATTACTTGTTGTAATGGCCGTAACAATTGCTCTCGCGTTAATCGTATCACCATCAATCCCTCTTACGTCGTCAATATCCGGTTGAGATTTTTATAATCTTCCGCAACATCCATGCTGGATTCAACTAATTCTTTCATTTTGCGACAAGCATGTAATACCGTGGTGTGATCTCTACCACCAAAGGCATCGCCAATTTCCGGCAAGCTATGGTTCGTTAACTCTTTTGATAACGCCATCGCCATTTGTCGCGGCCTTGCTACCGAGCGATTACGTCGCTGCGATAAGATATCAGATACTTTGATTTTGTAATACTCTGCCACGGTTTTAATAATATTATCAATGGAGACCAATTTGTCTTGCAGATACAACAAATCTTTCAAAGATTCTTTCACAAACTCCAAGGTAATGGCATGACCCGTGAATTTTGAATTAGCAATGACTCGTTTTAAAGCGCCTTCTAATTCGCGCACATTAGATCGAATCCGTTTCGCAACAAAAAAGGCCACTTCATAAGCAAGTTCAATGTTAAATTGCTGCGCTTTGCTCATTAAAATAGCGACTCGCGTTTCTAATTCTGGCGGTTCGACGGCAACGGTCAATCCCCAGCCCATACGAGACTTCAAGCGTTCTTCCATGCCACTGATTTCTTTGGGATAACGATCACAGGTCAAAATGATTTGTTGTTGTCTTTCAAACAGGGCATTAAAGGTGTGGAAAAACTCTTCTTGCGTTCGATCTTTACCGGCAAAAAATTGGATATCATCAATCAAAAGTGCGTTAACTTGTCGGTAAAAGTGTTTAAATTCGTTCATCTTGTTGGTTTGTAGGGCTCTTACCATTTCCGCCACAAATCGTTCTGAGTGTAAATACAAGACTTTTGCACTCGGGTCGTTGGCTAAAAGTTGTAAACCCGAGGCATGCATTAAGTGCGTTTTACCCAAACCAACACCGCCATAAATTAATAAAGGATTATTGGGGCCTCCGGGTTCATTGCCCACTTGTTTCGCCGCTGCTAGTGCTAATTGGTTAGACTTACCTTCAACAAAGGTCTCGAAATTAAAATTACGATTAATATTGCTTTGATAATTGTTTTGTTCTGCGGTTGTTTCTCTATTTTGCTGCCCTGTTGCGCTAGATGTCGCCGCAACATTTGTCACTGCTTGTATTTTTGGCGCTGCACTCATGGAGCCTATTTCAAAGGCAACCGTGGGGGGGGGACTTGTTGTGGATAAAGCTGCAATCGCATTATTAATTTTTTCAATAAAGTGTTCTTTTACCCAATCCAAAACGAAACGGTTTGGCGCCAATAAAACGAGCTCACCCTTGTTATCGGTCGCTTGTAGTGGCCGAATCCAAGTATTAAATTGCTGTGGTGTATTGGCGTTGAGAAACTCATTCTCTAGATAGGTAAGACACTGTTCCCATAGCGTGTTTACTGACATTGGATAACCTTTTACTGTTTGTTTTTTAACATTAAAATTTAAAGGTTTCGCCAGTGTATACCTCTCTAAAGAAGTTATCCACAAGTTTGTTAATAAATTTTTTGGCTCGGGATAATGTCTTTTTGTTTGTTAAGAGGGGGTAGTGTAAACACGCCGTGAATACATCCCTGTAGGCTTGGAAGCAGCATCCCTGCTGCTTACAGTTTACACTACCCCCTCTTAACAAATAAAAAGACGGAGAGTTCATCGTGAAAAAATATTTTTTTATTGGGGGTTGATAACTTCTTATTCGGCTGTTTGTTAGTTTTGGGAGAGGATAAATTTGTGGAGTTTTTAATCTTTTGTGATCGATTATTAGTTTATAAAATTGGTGATAAGTACTTTATAACCCCGATCATAAGTTGTCGATGGTTTGTGTGATTTTAAGGGGGTGGTGAGTTATTCAAGATCTGTAAACAGGATGATCAAAGGGGTTGAGCTGGATACGCACACGGTTTTACTTTCTTTAATTTGTTGAAATATATAAACAAATTAGACTTATACACAAGATCGGCGAAGACTAATAATAACTATAATAAATTAAATATTTAATATGTTTTTATAGTTAGTGTTGTTAGTAAGTTTGATGGATTGTTCAATTTATTGTTTATTGATGAAGAAGTGAGGTATTTCAAAAAGTGTTTTCTTAGTGTCAGTCTATTGGTGGAAAAATATTCTGTGCTTTTAATTTACTTTATTGCTGTTCCAACAGGGCGATTTGCAAATCACCATTACATTGTTTGATAGGGGTAAACGCGTAATCCTGTTAATAAATTGATGAATACCCCGATCAGATCATGTGTGCAAATGAGGGTATAACTAGGAGGGGGTGAGTTATCCAATATTGATGCACACCCCATGAAGTGGATCTACATCTAGTAACACCCAAGCAAAAACCATCATAACTAATTGTTTTATAATAAAAATATAGACTTATGCTAATTATCCACAGGACTAAATATAACTACTATATATAATATATTTAATAATATTTTATTATTAGATATCGACTTTCAAAAGCCCAATTGCCCTTTTCCACTCGCTGGTATTGACTTTTATCCGTTACCTCCCTATCATTCACGCCTCTTTGTAAAATATATGCACGGAATATAGAAATGAAACGAACATTTCAACCAAGTAACATCAAAAGAAAACGTACACATGGCTTTAGAGCACGTATGAGTACTAAAAATGGTCGTAAAATATTAGCGCGTCGTCGTGCTAAAGGGCGCCATAACTTAACTGTTTAGTTGAGTGAAGTACAAGCTAAAGACTAAAGCTCAATTTGCACGGGTAATGACTGGGCGCGCTGTGCGTGTTTCTGGTCATTTTTTTTTGTTACTTGCAAAATCTAATCAAGAAAACCATCCTCGGCTCGGGATTATTGTTGCCAAAAAAGCGTATCGCAAAGCGACTCAGCGTAATCGCGTTAAGCGTATTATTCGAGAAAGCTTTCGTCTTAAACAAATAGCGTTGCCCACAATTGATGTGGTAGTCTTGGCCCATAAAGGTAAAACCTTGCCCGAAAACGCCGTGTTATTTCAAGACTTGGAACACTTATGGAACGACTTAAACAAAAAATTCGCCAAGCTTTCATCGGCTTAATTTGGATTTATCAACACACGATTAGTCCACTGCTCGGGCCGCATTGTCGTTATTCCCCAACGTGTTCTCACTATACGCAGATCGCTATTAAAAAATATGGTATAGTGCGGGGCTCGTGGCTGGGGGTGAAGCGCATTAGCCGCTGTCATCCGTGGCACCCCGGTGGGCTCGATCCCGTACCAGAACTAGAGTTAAACAAATAGGTAATTATGGAACAGCGTAGATTAATACTTGTTATCGCATTAGCGATTATTGGCTTTTTCTTATTTCAAGCGTGGAATGAGGATCACTCAGCAGATCAAACGGCAGCTGCTGCAACACAATCAAGCCAGCAAACAACCACAATGGGTTTTCCACAAGCGAAAGATAGTAAAACAATGGTTTCCGATAGACAAACCGTTGCCAGCCCTAACAAAGATTTAATCACGAGTGCGTCTGAAGAACATGTTATCAGAGTTAGAACTGATGTACTCAGAGTGAAAATAAATTTAAAGGGTGGCAGTTTAATTTATTCAAGCTTGCTTAAATTTCCTGAATCAATCAGTAAACCTAATAAGCCAGTTATCTTATTCAATGACACTGAAAAATATCGCTACTTGGCGCAAAGTGCTGTTATCCCCAACAATCAAAAACAATTAAAACAATTACCATTATTTAGTACGACTCAAGCCAACTATAAATTAACAAGAAACCAAGACACACTAAAAGTGATTTTGACGCGTACAACTGAGCGTGGCGTTAAGCTATCTAAAGTGTTTACCTTTAATCGTGGGCAATATGATGTTGGTGTGACGTATATCATTGATAACCAATCAGGTAGTAATTTAAAAGCGAATTTATATAATCAACTTATTCGTATGGATACGCCAATATCGGCGAAGAAAGGATTCCAAGTTTCTTCTTATTTTGGTAGCTCGATGTCTACACAAGATAAACCGTACAAAAAAGTTAGCTTTAAAGATATGCGCAAAGAAGACGTGGATATTACGACCCTTGGCGGTTGGATTGCGATGCAACAGCATTACTTTTTAAGCGCTTGGATTCCAATACAAGATGCTAATAATCAATTTTACACGAGAAAATTAAGTGATGACTTATTCACGATTGGTAGCATCAGTCCTGTGTTTAATGTGGCTGCGGGAGAGACTAAAACACTCAATAGTAAAATTTACATTGGGCCGGCGTCAGGCAGCGCGCTCAATAGTATTGCACCAAACTTAGGTTTAACCGTTGATTATGGGTTTCTCTGGTGGTTATCAGAGCCTATTTTCTGGGTGATGCAAAAAATTCATAACTTTGTTGGTAATTGGGGCGTTGCTATTATCTTAGTTACGTTTTTAATTAAATTGCTCTTTTATAAATTATCCGCCACAAGTTATCGTTCCATGGCAAACATGCGAAAACTACAACCAAAAATTGAAGCGGTTAAAGAACGCTACAGTGACGACAAACAAAAACTCAGCCAAGCGACGATGGAATTATATCGCAAAGAAAAAGTAAACCCATTAGGGGGGTGCTTGCCGATGCTTGTTCAAATTCCATTTTTCATCGCTTTGTATTGGGTGTTAGTGGAAAGTGTTCAATTACGCCAAGCGCCATTTTTCTTTTGGATACAAGACTTATCAATCAAAGATCCCTATTATATCTTGCCTTTAATCATGGGTGCTTCGATGTTCATCCAACAAAAACTAAACCCACCACCACCGGATCCCACACAAGCAAAAATCTTTATGCTATTACCGATCGTGTTTACGGTTATATTCTTAAACTTTCCTGCAGGTTTAGTTTTGTATTGGATTACCAATAATACTTTATCCATCTTGCAGCAATGGTATGTGATGAATAAACACGATAAACAATCAGCGCAAAAGTCTTATAAAAAGAAAACAGCAAAGACATAGGCGAGGGATGGTGTCCCTGCGGTCATCCTCACGGCCAAAGTTGAAACCACCGAGCTTGACCCGGTGGCGAAGATCCAAAAAGCCAAAGAGGAGCCCCTCGTGTTTTATGGAGCCAAGTTATCATGAATGAAGAAACAGAACCTGGAAATACTATCGACACCATTGCCGCTCAGGCAACACCAGCTGGGCGCGGTGGGATTGGTGTCATTCGTCTTAGCGGGCCAAGCGCCTTAACAATCACTGAAAAAATTATTGAAGCAACACCTCAAGCACGAACCGCGGAATATCATAATTTTCTTGATTCTAATAAAGAAGTCATCGATATTGGCTTAGTGATTTACTTCCCTAATCCAAATTCTTTTACAGGAGAAGATGTGGTTGAGTTGCAAGGTCATGGTGGACCTGTGGTGATGGAGCGTTTATTACAATGTACTATCGATCACGGCGCCCGTATTGCTAAACCTGGCGAGTTTAGTGAGCGTGCTTTTTTAAACGATAAAATTGACTTAACACAAGCAGAGGCGATTGCTGATTTAATTGATTCATCGTCCGAGCGTGCAGCACGTTGCGCCATTCGCTCTTTACAGGGTGATTTCTCAAAAAAAATTCACGAACTGGTTGAAGATATTATTCAATTAAGAATGTATGTAGAAGCAGCGATTGATTTCCCTGAAGAGGAAATTGATTTCTTAGGTGATGACAAAGTCGCTAATGATTTAATAGAACTCATAGAAGATTTAGATGACGTGCTAATAACGGTAAGGCAGGGTAGTTTATTACGCGAAGGGATGACGGTGGTCATTGCTGGAAAACCTAACGCGGGAAAATCCAGTTTACTAAATCGATTAAGCGGACGTGAGTCAGCAATCATTACCGAAATTCCAGGTACAACAAGAGATGTGCTCAAAGAACATATTTTAATTGAAGGTATTCCCTTACATATTATTGACACGGCCGGTTTGCGTCATACTGATGATCCCGTTGAGTTGGAAGGTGTTAAGCGCGCCTGGCAACAAGTTGTTGATGCCGATCAAGTACTACTTGTTGTAGATGGTCGCGACACCGAAGAAGTCTGCCCTGAAAAATTATGGCCTGACTTTAATGAATTAGATTTAAGTGATAAACAAGTCACCGTGATTCGTAATAAGGCGGACTTAACGGGCGAAGCTATTGGTATGCGATATGAAAAAGAACTCTGCGTCATCACTATGGCTATCAAACATAATCAAGGCATTGAGCATTTACGCCAACACTTAAAAGAATGCGTTGGCGCCAAAACCAATTTGGAAGGAGGCTTCATTGCACGCTCTCGTCATTTGGACGCCTTAAAGCGCGCCAGAGAATTTTTAGCATTAGGACAAGATCAATTAGCCTTAGCCAAAGCTGGCGAATTACTCGCAGAAGACTTACGCCAAGCCCAAAAAGCCCTCGATGAAATCACCGGTGAATTTACCACGGATGATTTATTAGGACGTATTTTCTCAAGTTTTTGCATAGGGAAGTAAAAACACCTCCAGACGGCTACTTCTCAGTAAAAACCTGCTATAATCAGCCAAATTTTAAACAAACCTGGTGAAATGATGGATTTAAATAAAATCTATGATGTGATTATTGTGGGTGGCGGCCATGCAGGCACTGAAGCCGCCTTGGCTGCAGCGCGTGTGGGCGCGGATACACTGTTATTGACCCATAATATCGAAACAATTGGCCAAATGTCTTGCAACCCCGCCATTGGTGGTATTGGCAAAGGCCATTTAGTTAAAGAAATCGACGCCTTAGGTGGCGCCATGGCTCGCGCCGCTGATCAGGCCGCTATTCATATTCGCACCTTAAACAGCAGTAAAGGACCAGCCGTCAGGGCGACCCGGGCCCAAGCCGATAGGCAACTTTATAAACAGGCCATCCGCCATTGCGTGGAAAACCAAGCCAATTTGACGCTATTCCAACAAGGTGTGGATGATTTAATCGTCGAAAATGACCAAGTCGTTGGTGTGATGACGCAAATGGGCTTGAAAGTCAGAGCAAAAGCCGTAGTATTAACCGTTGGCACCTTTTTGGGTGGTAACATTCATATCGGCAATAGCCAATATCAAGGCGGCAGGGCGGGCTGTCCACCGGCGAATGCCTTGGCTAAACGATTAAGAGCGTTACCCTTTCTGGTGGACCGATTAAAAACGGGCACACCGCCGAGGATTGATGGCCGCACCATCGATTACAGTCAATTAGATGTACAACCTGGCGACACGCCGCGCCCGGTCTTTTCATTTATGAGCCAGGCGGATTGTCATCCTCAACAAGTGCATTGTCATATCACTCACACTACCCCCAAAACCCATGACATCATTAGGCGTAATTTACACTTATCAGCCATGTATGCTGGCACGATTGAAGGTGTTGGCCCAAGGTATTGCCCCTCTATTGAAGATAAGATCGTGCGTTTTGCTGACAAAAGCTCGCATCAAATTTTCATCGAGCCAGAAGGTTTAAATACTCACGAAGTTTATCCGAATGGCATTTCCACCAGCTTACCCTATGACGTGCAATTACAATACGTGCGCGCCATCAAAGGTTTTGCTGATGCCCATATCACGCGCCCAGGCTATGCCATTGAATATGACTTTTTCGATCCCAGAGATTTAAAAGCATCCCTTGAAACAAACCATTTAGCCGGCCTTTTCTTCGCCGGGCAAATTAATGGTACGACGGGGTATGAAGAAGCGGGTGCCCAAGGTTTAATTGCCGGCTTAAATGCAGCAAACTTAGTGCTAAACCGCCCTGCTTGGTCACCAAGGCGGGATGAAGCCTACATAGGGGTGTTAATTGATGACTTGACTACTCTGGGTACCCAAGAGCCCTACCGCATGTTTACATCGCGTGCCGAGTATCGTTTAGTGCTGCGCGAAGACAATGCCGATATTCGTTTAACGGCGAAAGGCCGAGAACTTGGTCTGGTTGGTGATGAACAATGGCAAGCCTTTAGCCGCAAACAACAGATCATCAATGAAGAACAACAACGCTTAGCGAAGCTAGTTGTGCAGCCGGACAGTTCAGCTGGTATGCAATTGGCCAAGCAATTAGGTCAAGCCTTATCGCGCGACTTTAAAGCCCTGGACTTACTAACGCGCCCAGAATTAAATTATCAAGCCTTAATGCAATTGCCAAGCATTGGCCCCGGCGTTGATGACGCCAAAGCCGCAGAACAAGTGGAGATTCAAGCCAAGTATGCAGGCTACATCGAACGCCAATTGGATGAAATCGCCAAACTAAGACGTAATGAAGCCCTGCAAATCCCTAACAGTTTGGATTATCAACACATCAAAGGCTTATCCTGTGAAGTTAAAGAAAAGCTCGCCAATGTCAAACCCGAAACCATCGGCAAGGCTTCTCGCATTCCGGGGGTGACGCCGGCGGCCGTGTCATTATTGCTGGTGCATTTGAAAAAGCGTGGTTGGTATGACAAAAGTGCTTGAGGCTGAATTGCTTGACGTTTTACAACGTGGCTTAGACAGCTTACCTATCACTCTATCGCCAGCGCAACAGCAAGCTTTACTTGAGTATTTGTACTTGTTACAAAAATGGAACCGAGTTTATAATTTAACCGCAGTCCGCGATTTGCGCGACATGGTCGTGAAGCATTTATTGGATAGTTTAGCCATTGCACCACTTATCAAGGGCAAACGTATCTTGGATATTGGCACTGGCGCCGGCTTACCGGGGATCCCATTAGCCATTTGTTACTCAGACAAACACTTCGATTTATTAGACAGCAATGGCAAACGAATTACCTTTCTTAAACACGTGGCGACGGAATTATCCTTAAAAAATGTCGAAACTCAATATTCTCGCATCGAAGCTTACCAATTCTCCGGGCGATACGATACAATCCTGGCAAGAGCTTTTGGCACGTTGGCCGCAATATGGCACAATGGCGCTCAGCTGTTACTGGAAAATGGCCAAGTGCTGGCGATGAAAGGGATATACCCAGAGGAAGAAGTCGCCGCCTTACCCAAGGATGTTGCTGTGAGTCATCAATCCTTAACGGTGCCATTGCTAGACTCGAATCGACATGTTGTCGTTATGCGCTCACAACACAAGGGGAATAACTGTGGGTAAAATAATCGCATTAGCTAATCAAAAAGGGGGCGTTGGTAAAACCACGTCTTGCGTCAACTTAGCAGCCTCCGTGGCTGCTGCCAAAAAGCAGGTGTTGTTGGTGGATTTGGATCCACAAGGTAATGCCACCATGGGCAGTGGTTGCAATAAACAAGACATTGAAACTTCTGTCACCGAAGTGTTACTAGACAATGCCGATATCAACAAAGCTATTATCAAACCTGAACACACGGGTTATCGTTTATTGCCTGCTAACAATATGCTGACCACGGCAGAAATTAATTTAGTGAAATTAACCGAGCGGGAGTTTCGTTTAAAAAACGCCTTAGCCAAGGTTGCCAGTCAGTTTGATTTTATTTTCATTGACTGCCCACCGGCCTTAAACATGTTAACTATTAACGGATTAGTGGCCGCAAAGGGTGTCATCGTGCCGATGCAATGTGAATATTATGCGCTAGAAGGTTTGTCGGATTTATTAAACACCATCGATCAGTTGCGCCAAAGCGTCAATCCAAGCTTAAGCATCGAAGGTGTGTTACGCACGATGTATGACAGTCGTAATCGCTTATCTTCAGATGTGTCCGATCAATTACATCAATATTTTGGCGATAAACTTTATAGTACGGTGATCCCAAGAAACGTGCGTTTAGCAGAAGCGCCTAGCTTTGGACAACCAGCCTTAGTGTATGATCGCAAATCAGCAGGCGCGCAAGCTTATTTAATGCTAGCCGGTGAATTATTACGTAAAAACAACACCGAAACTAGAACTGTTAGGGAAGAAATTCAATTAGAAAGGGTGGAGTAAACAGGATTTATCATGGCAAAGAAACGCGGATTAGGTAGAAATTTAGGTGATTTATTAAGTACAGACATTTCCTCCATGGTGAGTGAAACGGTCGAAGCCACTAGTGTAATGCCCACACAGAGTCAATTAGCCATATTGCCCGTGGATGTGATTCAACGCGGTAAATATCAACCGCGAAAAGACATGGATGTAGCTGCGCTAGAAGAGTTAGCCTTATCCATAAAAGCACAAGGTGTATTGCAACCCATCGTCGTGCGTAACATTGCGCCCGATCGTTATGAAATCATTGCTGGTGAACGTCGTTGGCGTGCCACCCAAATCGCCGAGCTTGATACTATCCCTGCCGTTATTAAGAATGTGTCTGATGAAACCACCATGGCCTTGGCGCTGATTGAAAATATTCAGCGAGAAAACTTAAACCCCATTGAAGAAGCCACCGCCATCCAACGTTTAATTGACGATTTAGATATGACACATCAAGAAGTGGCAACCGCACTCGGCAAATCCCGAGCAAGCGTGACTAACTTATTACGCTTAATGAGTTTAAACCCAGAAGTTAGAACCTTACTCGAACGTAGTGATTTAGAACTAGGCCACGCTAAAGTGTTATTAGCACTAGACGGCCCCCAACAAACCCAAGCCGCTCGCACGGTTGTTGCCAAAGGCTTATCCGTTCGCGAAACTGAACGCTTAGTCAAAGATATCCAGTCTCCAGTTAGCAAATTAAACTTACAAAAAAGTATTGACCCAGACGTTCGCCTACTCCAGGATAACTTATCAGAAAAACTGGGCGCTAAAGTTGTGGTAGAACACAGTAATAAGGGTAAAGGAAAACTTGTTGTCCACTACAACAATTTAGACGAATTAGACGGGATTTTAGAACACATAAAATAGCGATATGGAAATCATGAAAAACAAACCAACATTAACAACCAGCGCAGGTAATCCAATTGGTGATAACCAAAACTCACTAACGGCAGGTCCACAAGGCCCTGTGTTATTACAAGATGTACATCTCATCGAAAAACTTGCACATCAAAATCGAGAGCGCATTCCAGAGCGAGTGGTTCATGCAAAAGGCTGGGGAGCTTATGGTACCTTTACTGTTGCTAATGACATTTCCAAATACACCAAAGCTAAAGTATTACAACCCGGTGCTAGCTGCGATCTGATCGTACGTTTTTCAACAGTGGCTGGCGAGTTAGGTGCAGCGGATGCTGAAAGAGATGTTAGAGGTTTTGCTATTAAGTTTTATACTGAAGAAGGCAATTGGGACTTGGTGGGCAATAACACGCCTGTGTTTTTTATACGAGATCCTTTAAAATTTCCAGACTTTATTCACACGCAAAAACGCCATCCAAAAACAAATTTAAGAAGCCCTGCCGCCATGTGGGATTTTTGGTCTTTAAGCCCGGAAAGCTTACATCAAATTACTATCTTGATGAGTGATCGCGGGATTCCGCAAGCCCCTATGTTTATGAATGGTTACGGTTCGCATACCTTTAGTTTAATTAATGCTGACAACGAACGGGTTTGGGTAAAGTTTCATTTTAAAACTCAACAGGGACATAAGTTTTATACGAACGCTGAAAGTGAAGACGTCATCGGTAAAAGTCGTGAAAGTTATCAAGAAGCGTTATTTGGTACGATAGAGCAAGGTGACTTTCCCAAATGGGATATGAAAATTCAAGTCATGACCGAGTCGCAAGCGCAGCAATCATCTTATAACCCGTTTGATTTAACCAAAGTCTGGCCCCATGCGGGTTTTCCTTTAATTGACGTGGGGGTGATGGAACTCAATCGCAACCCAGATAATTACTTCGCTGAAATTGAAAACTTAGCCTTATCCCCTTCAAACATCGTCCCCGGCATCAGTTTTTCTCCCGATAAAATGTTACAAGCAAGGATTTTTTCTTACGCTGATGCCCATCGGTATCGCTTAGGCACACATTACGAGTCACTCCCGGTTAACAAACCAAAATGCCCCGTGCATCATTATCACCGAGACGGTGCTATGAGAAGCTTTGGCGAAATCACTGGTAATGATGACGCTTACTATGAGCCCAACAGTGTCAATGGCGCAGCGGAAGACACCTCCTACCGGGAACCACCGTTAAAATTAGATGGCGACGCTGATAGATACAATCACCGCGAAGGCAATGATGACTACACACAAGCAGGCAATTTATTCCGCCTCTTTGATGACGAACAAAAGCAGCGTTTGTTTAATAACATCGCCGCAGCCATGCAAGGCGTACCTCAAGACATCATCGAAAGACAATTAACCCACTTCGAAAAAGCGGATCCTGCCTATGCGGAAGGGATCAGAAAAGCGCTTACAAAGAGTTAGCAAGTTTCAGAACTGTTTCTACATCAACATAGAGCTGTACCACCACAGATGAAAAAGCGAGCTCTCCAGTTCCTTCCCCCCTTGCGGGGGAAGGCTAGGATGGGGGGTATTTAAATAAAGTGAAGTACTTCACTTAACTGTTTGAATAGGCTAATGGTAGGTTTTAGTGCCTGAATTAACGCGATTACCACTTGCTAGTAAATAGAGGGGACAAGTGATGAGAGCTCACTTTCTTTCATACCCAAGCAATTAGTTGCGACGTTCGGTGAAACGGGTACAAAATTAAATAGTGCTTCAGGCAAGAAATCATAATCAATTTTTTCTTTAGCAATGACCAGCAAACAAAAATTAATAAGCGGTGGAACAATGACGTTTCTTGCATCTTTATCACTTTTTGTTTTGCAATAATTTTTCTGATCATTAAACGGCGTTATAAACGTATTTAACGTTGTTTGTAATGGCTGTGGTAGGCACTCTACGCCGGTAGCACCTTTCAAACTTAACAATGTGCACATTGTGACAAAGCTTGCTTTATCATGTTTTGGTCCATAACAGCCGGTAAGCTGTTCTAATACGTTGTTATCATACTTATCAGTAATATTGGGATTAATTTGGGGGTGAGCGAGCAGCATACAGAAATTTTCAAGATTGTACATCACGGCAGCCTGATGAAGCGCTGTACTGTCATCGGTCGTCGCAGCTTTTATGTTGGGATCCGCGCCGAATAACATGAGTTTATGAATCAGTTCAGGGTTATTTTCATCATCAGCAACACGAAATAAAGCACAATAGTAATCAACGTATTTATTAGCACCAAGCTGTAAAAGTAAATCAAACAGTTCACTATCATTATTGTGCGCAGCAATAGCGATGAGGGTTTGCTCACCACACACTTGATTTAGATCAACGGAGACACCCGAGTCCTTAGCTAGCTGTATTAGAAGGCGGAAACATGTAATATTTTTACGACATGCGGCGCTAAAGAGTAGACTTTGATAATTAGTATGATCGTTGATAATAAGGCATTTACCTTCACGCTCAGCACCTTGTTTTATTTCAAGTAAATATTCTTCGGGTTTTGTTCTCTCCTGGCCTACAATGCGCATGCCATAAAAGAGGGAATCTAAGTATTTGTGTGCCTCATCAGTCAAGCAAACCTTATTCTCATCAACGCTTTTGAAGGACTCCTGGGGAGCGTTAGCCATAATAAATACCTCTATACCATTCAGTTATCTCAACACCTTAGCCAGTGCGGCCAAAGCTACATTTGTTAAAATGATGGTACATTGTATCAGACACCTTAGGTTTGTCAATTAATTATACAGTTTTTGTGGTTTTCCTTGATGTATTCAAATATTTTAACCCCTCATTTTCTTCAAATGTGCACATTTCTAGGTTCAAGTAGATCATGCTCCATAATCCAAGCCTAAATTATCATTTATTGAGAATTTGGTGTGATGTGGTACGATTCGTAAAAATTGGCACGATCTGGTACGATTTTGACAAATTGGTTTTTATCACTGCAAGATGCGAGAGAAAAGATCGAAGCGTGGCGACAAGATTATAATGAATTCAGGCCGCACAGTTCGCTGAATAATTTGACACCTAATGAGTTTGCAAGATACCATTGCCAGGATCAGATTGATCAGCATGACAGTCAGATTTCTCTAAAATGCATGGTCTAGTTTATGGGGTAGGGTCACCTGTGAAAGCGTAGTTTTACCACTTTGCCGTGCACCAAGTAGCACAATGGCCGGAAACATAGCAAGTAATTTATTGATTTTAAAGGATAAATTTCTAAACATGTAAAATCCACGGGTAACTCATCAAATTTACATGTTAGTTTAGTTGGTGATGCAGGATTGTGTAAGATACAAATCTTATTTGAGTATATTCGATTGTTATAAATAAAGTTATTAAGAGATCTTGCCGTATTTTTGCTGGCACAAACAAGCTGTCGGGTTACTTACAAATGTCTCGCAATGTAGTGGCTCGCACCCGCGCCTTCACTGACGACAGGAGCACCAGACTCAATATCAACGTCTCCAGGTAATGGAAAGCTACCAATATTACTCAATAATGCCGCTTGGCTTAATGGTGTGCTTGTTGGCTTATCTTCGCTTGATAGTCCAGCAGCAACACCCTCTTCCTCTTGTGGAGCTAATTTGTAAGAAGATTTCGAAGGGCTAGCTGATGATTCTGAAGCAGGAAGTTTCCTACATTTTGCGTATACCAACATTAAAGGTAACGTAAACGCTAGTCCTGCCATAGGTGTAGCTAACAAGGACGCTCCTGTTATCATCATAGCGAGGCCAAAGCCATCATATAATGAAACATCTGCAATCGGCCCAATCACCAAGGCTAGAAACATAATTAGTAAACCTAAAGCCATTGTCCCAATCAATACTCTTATCGCAATATTTTCTCTAGTCATACAACCTCCAAATTTTTACATATAGGATAAAAAACTGTCCTTTCACGGCAGGGCGCAAAAGCACCAATAATCGACTACGAATTATACATAAATATATTGAAATGGCAAAAAAACCGTTCAGCTCGTATTGACTCAAATTAAATGTAACCGGAGCGCGGCTAAATCCTAAACGTTGACTCATATTAAAGGTAACCAAAGAAATGAGGGTTCAGATATGGGTAAACAGGATAAAGGGGTCAGGTGGTGAATTACTCGAAGTTAATCGATAGATCGGGTAATTCACCACCTGACCCCTCTACTTTTTGAAGAGCAGAGAATTGTTTGCATGCTTTCCTTGATTTACTCAGAATATTGAGTAAAATTACTCAAAGTATTGAGTAATTCACATAAGGCATTAAGTAATTGTATAAACGCAAGATATTTCAAACAGTTAGAGGCCAAGTAAAAGACCCACGAAAGTTCATCCAAGTGTTAATTGGGCCGAGGCAAGTGGGAAAAACCACGATTTCTGAGCAAATTGAAGCAGAATTAGATGGTTTGGTGCACTATGCCACGGCTGATGGTGTCACGCTGCAAGATTTAACGTGGGTTGAACAACAGTGGGAAACGGTGCGCTTTAAGCTAAAGCAGCAAGCTAGCGAAAGCGCGATTTTGATCCTCGATGAAATCCAGAAAATAAAAGGTTGGTCTGACGTTGTAAAGCTTTGTTGGGACAAAGACACGCGCGAGAAAACAAATATAAAAGTCATCCTCTTAGGTTCTTCCCCTTTATTAATGGAGCAAGGCTTAACGGAGAGTTTGGCCGGCCGCTTTGAAGTCATTCCGGTAACTCATTGGACTTACCAAGAAATGCATGCAGCTTTTAATTGGACGTTGGAGCAATTTATTTACTTTGGTGGTTATCCAGGTGCGGCAGATTTAATTGATGATGAGTTGCGCTGGAAAAATTATATTTTAAATTCCTTAGTTGAGACGACCATTTCAAGAGATATTCTTTTACTGACTCGCGTTGAAAAACCAGCCTTGTTAAGAAGATTATTCTATCTAGGCTGCGAATACTCAGGACAAATTCTGTCGTACCAAAAAATGCAGGGTCAATTACAAGATGCTGGTAACACAACAACCTTGGCCCATTATCTTAAATTATTACAAGGTGCTGGTATGTTAGCCGGTATCGAAAAGTATGCTGGGCAAAGCGTTAGACGACGAGCATCAAGTCCTAAATTGATGACGCTAAATACAGCGTTACTCAGCGCTAACGCCCATTATCAATTTGAACAAGCACAAGAAAACCGAGAATACTGGGGTCGCTTGGTGGAATCAGCCATCGGTGCTTATCTTCTTAATCAATCCCGAGGAAATTTCATAGACGTGTATTATTGGCGCGAGCGCCAACAAGAAGTGGATTTTATTTTAAAATACGGTGATAAGCTGGTTGCCATAGAAGTAAAAAGTGGTAAAAAACGTGAAGCACCAAGCGGCTTAGCGCAATTTAAAAAATTATTTAACCCTTATCGTATCTTATTAGTCGGCACCGGCGGGATTGAGCTCGAACTTTTTTTATCGACACCCATTACTGATTGGTTCGGATAATTGCGATACATTTGTGAGGATTCCTCGGCACTTACTCCCTTCTGTCATAGCGATTTAAGCAAGCGCGGGAGTTCGTAAATCATATAGAAAGGAATTGAGAGCACTCGATGATTGAGTGAAAACGGTTTTTGAGAAATTCGAATGCCTA